>JABDLD010000087.1 GCA_013001885.1 Lysobacterales bacterium | reverse complement strand
GGCATCGACCTGGTGCAGGAGGTCCTTCCGGACTTGCTGTCGTCACGCGACTTTTCGGTGGCCGTACTCGGTGATGGCGAAAGCCAATACACGCAGTTCTTCCACTGGATGCATGGAAAGTACACCGGGCGTGTCAGTTTTTACGACGGATTCAATAATCCGCTGGCGCACCGTATTGAAGCCGGCTCGGACATTTTCCTGATGCCGTCGAGATACGAGCCCTGCGGATTGAATCAGATGTACAGCCTGAAATACGGCACGGTGCCGGTGGTGCGAGCCACGGGTGGGTTGGCAGATTCGGTTCAGCATTTCGATCCATCGAACGGCCAAGGCACCGGTGTCGTGTTTCACGATTACGACGCCAACGGCTTGCGATGGGCGATGAACGCAGCGCTCGACCTTTACGGAAATAAAAACGCCTGGAAACGGATGGTCTTCAACGGCATGGCGAAGAACTACTCCTGGGATGAGCAGGGCCGGATCTACTTAGAACGGTTTCGCCGCCTGTTTGACGCCTGAGTTTTACCCGGGCCGGATTACAGCATGTGGGGGCAAACCAGAACTACGCCCTCCGCCGTTACTCTGAAGCGCTTAGCATCCTCGGCATGGTCTTCGCCGATGACGGTGCCGTCGGGAATCTCACAGCGCTTGTCGATGATAGCGCGCGTGATGCGACAGTTCTTGCCGATTTTTACCAGCGGCAGGACAACGGCCTGAATAATTTCACTGCCTTCGTCCACGGTGACACTTGAAAACAGCAGCGACTGCCGCACGTAAGCGCCCGACACGATGCAGCCGCCCGAAACCATCGAGTTGGTTGCCATTCCCACCCTGCCGGTGTCATCCAGAACGAATTTTGCCGGCGGCAATTGTTCCTGGTAAGTCCAGATCGGCCAGTCTTCGTCGTACAAGTTCAGCTCCGGGTTCACGTAGATCAACTCGAGATTGGCCCGGAAATAAGCGTCAATCGTTCCAACGTCCCGCCAGTAATTCTGTGCGCGCGTTTTTACATCGCTGAACGGGTAGGCGAACACGCGGCAATTTTCGATACTTTTCGGGATGATGTTTTTTCCGAAATCATGGTCGGACTCAGGATCGACACTGTCGGCTTCAAGCGCCTCCAGCAGGAATTCACGATTAAAGACATAGATACCCATCGATGCCATGGCGACATCGGGATTACCCGGCTCCGGTTGCGGGCTGGCCGGCTTCTCCTGGAAACCGGTCACCCGGTCCTCTTCATCAACCGACATGACGCCGAAGCCGGTGGCTTCATGCAGCGGCACGCGGATGACGCCGACCGTAATATCCGCCTCGTTTTCCGTGTGCGAGGCGATCATGGGGCCGTAGTCCATCTTGTAGATGTGATCGCCCGCAAGAATCAGAACGTGCTCTGGGCTGTGCTCCCGGATCAGGTTCAGGTTCTGATAAATGCAATCGGCTGTGCCTTTGTACCAGCTTTCATCTATTTGTTGCTGCGCCGGGACGATCTGGATGAACTCACCAAACTCGCCGCGCAAATAGCCCCAGCCCCGGTTGACGTGCTGAATGAGGGATTGAGCTTTGTACTGAGTAAGGATGTAAACCTGGCGGATACCGGAATTCACACAGTTGGAAAGCGGAAAGTCAATAATTCGGAATTTACCGCCGAATGGGGTTGCCGGTTTGGCCCGTATAGCCGTCAGGTCTTCCAGCCGTGAACCGCGTCCGCCCGCCATGATCATGGCCATGGTGCTGCGTGTCAGACGGCTTACAAAACGCCCTGATTTCCTTGGATTCATCGATCTTCTTCCCCATGGTTGTGCTACATTCATCATACGTATTTCGATGTGACAAATCAGTTAAAAAAGGCAAAAAAAGTTGATCAGGTCAAACAAACACGAATTCACGCTGGCCGCCGATTCGGTTGAGCCGGCCCGGTTGGCGATGGGGTCGCACGGAGACCCGTTTTCCATATTGGGACGTCACGCATGGGAGGGGAAAGAAGTCTTTCGCTGTTTTCTGCCGCGCACCCGTAATGCCTGGCTCGATGACGCTGCCCGGCCCATGAGCCGAGTGCCCGATACCGATCTTTTCGAATGCATGACGCAACCCGGGGAAGTGCCGCCGCATTATCGAGTCATCCGCGAAACGGAATCCGGAGAGCGGCTGGAATTTCTTGACCCCTATAGTTTCTGGCCCCAGCTTCTGCCTGAGGAGATGGAGGCCTTCCACCACGGCCACCATCGCTATGCCCAGCAAATGCTGGGCGCGCGCCGGCACGTGGTTGACAAGATCGATGGAACCCTTTTTACCGTCTGGGCGCCGAATGCGGGCCGCGTCAGTGTCATCGGTGATTTCAATGAATGGGACGGGCGCTGCCACCCGATGCGCCAACATGCAAGCTTCGGCATCTGGGAACTGTTTGTTCCCGGAATACTTGATGGGCGCTATAAATTCGAGATTCGTAATGCCGCGACCGGAGATCTTCATGTAAAGACCGATCCATTCGCCCGCGCATGTGAATACCGGCCGGGGACAGCGGCCCTGGTAACCGGCCCGGCGCAACATGCCTGGCTCGACTCGGATTGGTCGCACGCCCGTGACGCGGGCGGCTGGCACGCGCGGCCGATGTCGGTCTACGAGGTTCACCTGGGTTCCTGGCGCCGCAACGAGGACGGCAGTTTCATGGGTTACCGTCGGGCCGCTGAAGAACTTTGCTCGTACGTGAAGCACCTGGGTTTTACCCACATTGAACTCATGCCCATCATGGAGCACCCCCTGGACGAGTCCTGGGGTTATCAGACGACCGGCTATTTTGCGCCTACCAGCCGGTTTGGCTCACCTGACGATTTCAGGGCCTTCGTGGACCATTTCCACCAGAACGGAATTGGCGTCCTGCTCGATTGGGTGCCGGCCCACTTTCCCCGCGACGCCCACGGCCTGGCGTCATTCGATGGCCAGGCCCTTTACGAATACCACGAGCCGATCAAGGCCGGACACCCGGACTGGGGAACACTGGTTTTTAATTACGAGCGCCGCGAGGTCCGCAGTTTTCTGATTTCCAATGCGATTTACTGGCTGAAAGAGTTTCATCTAGACGGCATCAGGGTCGATGCCGTTGCGTCCATGCTGTACCTGAATTTTTCGCGTGAGGAAGGCCAGTGGTTGCCTAACCAGTACGGCGGAAACACGAACCTGGAGGCGGTGGATTTCCTGCGCGAACTGAACGAGGCCGTCGGCCAGGAATGTCCGGGTTGCGTAATGATCGCTGAAGAGTCCAGCTCCTGGCCCGGCGTAACCCGTCCCACTTCATCCGGTGGGCTTGGTTTTGGCCTGAAGTGGAGCATGGGCTGGATGCACGACACGCTAAATTATTTTTCCAAAGAACCGGTGCACCGGAAATTTCACCAGGAGATGCTGACGTTCGGTCCGCTTTATGCGTTCCATGAGAACTTCATGCTGCCGTTGTCGCATGACGAAGTGGTGCACCTCAAGAACTCCCTGTTTGGAAAAATGCCCGGTGACGACTGGCAGAAATTTGCCAATTTGCGGTTGCTTTATACCTACCAATGGACTTACCCGGGTAAACAACTGCTGTTCATGGGCGGTGAGATCGCCCAGATGGAGGAATGGAATTCGGGAACCGCCCTGTCCTGGGAGCGCAGCAACCAGCCGCTTCCCTCCGGCGTCGCCAGGATGCTGACGGACCTCAACCGCTTGCAGCAGGAGCACACGGCGCTCTGTGAATGGGACTGCGACGCCCGCGGTTTTGAATGGCTCAGCGGTGAAGACAAGGAACAATCGGTGATTGCTTTCCTGCGCCGCTCCGGCACCGAAACGCTGGCAATCGTGCTGAATTTCACGCCGGTGGTGCGCAACGGTTATCGCATCCCGATCGCGCACGAAGGAGTTTACGGCGAGGTTTTCAACTCGGACGCCGACTCGTTCGGTGGCTCAGGGATCGAGAACCCGGGCCAATTGCACACCGAAGCAACGCCATACCATGGCCGTGATCACAGCCTGTGCATCACCCTGCCACCTCTGGCCGGCGTGGTTCTGCGCTGTCAGTCCTGATCGTGCAGCGACGGTTTCGAGTGCCAGATCTCCCGGTCGTAAGAGCAGATCGTACGGTCAGACGAGAAAAATCCGACGTTGGCCGTGTTCAGTACGGCTGATCGGAACCAGCGTTTCCTGTCGCGATAGGCAGCGCCCACGTCCCGCTGGCTCGCCAGGTAGTCGCCAAAATCCGCCGCGAGCATGAAATAGTCACTATGGTAGAGGTTGTCGAGCAGCGGCTTGAATAGTTCCTTGTCGCCGCCTGAAAAGACACCGTTGGCAATATCGAGCAGGGCCGCTTCCAGCCGCGGATTTTCCTCGATGATATGCATTGGCGCATACCCTTCGCGTCTGCGGGCCGCCACCTGCTCAGCAGTAAGGCCGAAGATGAAAATGTTCTCTTCACCCACGTGTTGCATGATCTCGACATTGGCGCCGTCGAGTGTACCGATGGTCAGCGCGCCGTTCAGCGCGAGCTTCATGTTGCCGGTACCCGAAGCCTCCATCCCGGCCGTCGAGATCTGCTCTGAAAGATCGGCCCCGGGAATGATGATCTCGGCGCGGGTCACATTGTAATTTGGCACGTAAATGACCTTCAGACGGTCCCCGACCACCGGGTCGTTGTTGATGGTGTTCGCAATATCGTTGATCAGCTTGATGATCAGTTTTGCCGTGGTGTAACTCGGTGCGGCTTTACCGCTGAAAATCTTTACCAGCGGCAGCCAGTCGGCGTCCGGGTTCGCCAGGATGGCCTGGTAGCGGGCGACGATTTGCAGCGCATTGAGCAGCTGTCGCTTGTATTCGTGAATGCGCTTGATCTGCACATCGAACAAGGCGTCCGGATCTACCGAAATGCCCGTTAATTTCTGGATTTCCTGACCCAGATTTTCCTTGTTTTTTCGCTTGGCTCGGGCGAAGGAATCGAGGAAGGAACTGTCTTCAGCAAAAGTATTGAGCTTGCTGATCTGCTCCAGGTCGCCGATCCAGCCGTCGCCGATGGCCTCGGTGACGAGGTTGGACAGCTCGATGTTGCAGTTGTAGAGCCAGCGGCGCGGGGTAACGCCGTTCGTCATGTTAACGATCCGGTCCGGAAAGACCTGGTGAAGATCGTGAAACACCGTTTGCGTCATCAGGTCTGTATGCAGTTCGGATACGCCGTTCACCCTGTGGCTTCCGATGAATGCCAGATTGCCCATCCGCACCGAGCCGCCGTTGCCGTCGTGGAAATCAATGGCGCAGACGTCTTCAGGTTTGACTTCCAGGTTTTTCGTATTCAGTTCCTGGATAAAGAACTTGTCGACCTGCTCGATGATTTGCAGGTGGCGGGGCAGTGCCGCTCCAAACATATCCAGCGGCCAGCGCTCGAGCGCTTCGGGCAGCAACGTATGGTTGGTGTAGGAAATACACTGGCGCGTGAGTTCAAACGCCTGTTTGAGTTTCATCCCGTGATCGTCCACCAAAAGGCGCATCAATTCGGGAACCGCGATGGCGGGGTGTGTGTCGTTCAGCTGGATTGCGGCATGATCCGGCAGGCCGAGCAGATTGTCGTGCGTGCTCAGGTAGCGACGCAACAAATCCTGCAGCGACGCGGAGGTAAAAAAGTACTCCTGTTTCAGGCGTAATTCCCTGCCTTGCGGGGTTGAATCATCCGGGTACAGCACCCGGGACAGAGTTTCGGCCAGGACTTCGTGTTGCGCAGCTTCCAGATAATTGCCTTCGTTGAACCTGGAAAGGTCGAACGTCTGGGCTGGCTTGGCCGACCACAGCCGCAAGGTATTGACATGTTCTGCCTTCCAGCCCGCGATGGCCATGTCATTACCGACGGCAATGACGCGCTCGCCCGGCTGCCAGACCTGGCCATCCGCGACACCGGCGTACACCTCGCCTCCGAACTGGATCATGTAGCGCGACTCTGAACGGTTGAGTTCCCAGGGGTTGCCGCCCTGGATCAGCCACTCTTCGGCCTCTTCAACCTGCCAGCCCTCCCTGATGTGCTGGCGGAACAGGCCGTGTTCGTACCGGATCCCATAACCGTAGGCGGCGATTCCAAGCGTTGACATGGAGTCCATGAAGCAGGCCGCCAGCCGGCCGAGCCCGCCGTTGCCGAGTGCCGCATCCGGCTCCTGTTCCAGAATTTCATCCAGGTCGATATTCAGATCAGCCAGCGCGGCCCGGCACAGGTCGACCATGCCGAGGTTAAGCATGGTATCTCCCAGCAAGCGCCCGATCAGGAACTCCATGGAAAGGTAGTACACTCGTTTGACGTCGGTTTCGTAAACCCGCTTGGTCGTAGTCATCCAGCGGTCCATCAGTCGCTGGCGTACCGCCAGGGTCAACGCCACCAGCCAGTCATGCGGAACGGCGTAATCGGTGTCCTTGCCGACCGAGTAAACCAGCCTCTTGAGAATGGTTCTCTTGAGGTCTTCTTTTTCTAATATTCCTACCATCGATCAATCCTGGGACATTACGCCTTTGAGCACGATATCTGTATAACTGACGAGGCCGATGATCTTGTCGTCCTTTATCACCGGTGCGCGGGACAAACCAAACCGGTCAAACAGTTTAATGCAGTATCGGACATCCATTTGAGGGTCCACGCCGATGACGGGTTTGGACATGATTTCATAAATGTTGACGCGCTTGGGCGAAAGGTCGGGCGCGAGCACACGTTTGGCGATGTCGCGAAACATCACGACCCCGAATTCGTCATCCTCGTGCCGCTTGTCGACAATGATAGTGCGGGTCTCGGGATACTTCATTCTCTGCAATGCATCCCGGATGGTGGTCATGCCGTCTACGATGTCCACTCCGCTCTTCATTACTTCAGAAACTCGGACAATGGGCTTCAGCGGTTTCATATCCTTTCCTCCACAGTTTCAACCAGCGCCTGCATCTGGTGCCTGACGCCGATGGCGTCTTCAACATCCACCTGAAACGCAATTCCGGTGCCGGAAGTCTCGTCGAATTCACCTACGGCTGCAATCTTTTCCAGCACATGCCGGCTCAGATGCTCCTCCACCAGCATCAGGATGACATCCACCTGGTTGCCGACACTCAGCCCGAGAAAAGTCTTGGCGGGGCTGAGGCCCTCACCCCGGGCCTGGTTCAGCACGGTGGCTCCGGTCGCGCCTTCCTCGCGGGCGGCGGTCAGGATCTCGGATGTGTGTTGGTCTTCCACCATTACGACTATCAATTTGAAATGCATCGGTATTCCTCTTTTTCTAAGTTGGATTCTGCGGATTCGTGTCCGCATTGCGTCCCCGGCGGGTACGCCATTCACTGATTTGTGCATAAGCCATCACCGAGATCATCGGAAAAAGACTGGCAAACGCGATAAGGCCGAAACCGTCGAGCAGAGGGCTGCGGCCCGGTATGGTTTCCGCCAGGCCGAGGCCCAGGGCCGCGACCAGCGGCACCGTCACGGTCGATGTGGTCACACCGCCGGAGTCATAGGCGAGCGGGATAATGGATCGAGGTGCGAACAGGGTCTGTATGATCACGATGACGTAACCCGAGATGATGAACCAGTGCAGCGGGGTTCCGGTGACTATTCTGAACGTTCCGAGCGCCACGCCGAACGCCACCCCGACGGCCACCGCAAACCGCAGGCCGTTGACCGTGATCGTGCCGCCGGAAACTTGGTTGGCCTTCATCGACACCGCGATCAGCGCCGGTTCGGCCACCGTGGTGGCGAAGCCAATAGCCCCGGCGAAGATATATACCCAGAAATAGTCGGTCCAGGTAAACTCGAGGAGTACCGCGGCATCCCCGCCCAGAACAAAGGAAGGAGACGTCAGCTGAGAGGCCATCATTCGTCCAAGCGGAAAAAGCGCCAGCTCCAGCCCTTCGAGAAACAGCGCAAGGCCCAGCAAAACGAACACCAGTCCGGTAAAGACCCGCGCCGGATTGACCAATGGCCGCCGCAGCACGATGACCTGAAAGCCGATCAGAATGACCGCAATGGGCAAAACATCACCCAGTAACCCGGTTGTCGTCGCCACGAAATGAATGAGTGCTTCCATCAAGGCCCCTCAGAACAACATGCCGTAGGCCATGACAAAGATCATGGGTGTTAAGGAAGCAAAGGCAATCAGGCCGAAACCGTCGATCAGGGGTTCACGGCCCCTGATGCTTTTGGCCAGCCCGATGCCCAGCGCAGCAACCAGGGGAACCGTAACAGTGGATGTGGTCACGCCGCCCGAATCGTAGGCGATGCCGATGATTTCCTGCGGGGCGAACGCGGTCATGACAACCACGCCAAGATAACCGCCGATGATCAGGTACTGCACCGGCCAGCCCTTCAGAATGCGTATGACACCAACCAGAAGGGCAAAGCCGACCGCAAATGCTACCACCAGCCTCAGGCCGGTGGCATAGCTTTCCCGGGCCTGAGCCTCATTTTCGATGACGCCGCCGCCCGCCGCTATGGTGGCGGCCTCGTCAGCAATGGCGATCAGCGCAGGCTCGGCGACGGTCGTGCCAAAGCCGAGCGTGAAGGCAAAAATCAGCAATAAGTAAAGGTTTCCTTTCTTGACGAAGCTGTAGGCCATGTCTTCGCCCAGTGGAAACAACGCCATCTGGAGCCCCTGAACGAAAAGGCTGAGCCCGAGCACCACCATCAGGCCGCCGGCAAGGATTCCGCCAAAATTCGGCACGCCCTGCTTGAGGACGACCAGCTGGAAGAAACCGATCACCAGGATGATGGGCAGCAGGTCCTGGAAGCTCTGGCGTATGGAGCGCAGGAATTGCAGTAACAGGGTTTTCACTGGACGATACTTTCCCCCGGAAGGAATTGGAATCATTCGAGAACTGCAGGATAAGATAGCGCATCTGCTGTGGAAAGGGTTAATGGCAACAAGATGAACACCGGTTCTCCGTCTCTAAAAAGCAAGTTTCCAGATATGGGAACGACCATCTTCACGGTCATGTCCGAAATGGCCCGCGCATCCGGTGCGATCAACCTTTCGCAGGGCTATCCGGATTTTGAGGGCCCGCCTGCGCTGAGAGAGCGTGTTGCCTGGCATATGGCGAACGGACACAACCAGTATGCGCCGCTCGCGGGCGTGCCGGAACTGCTGGAGCAAATCGCGCTTAAAGTCCGGCAACTCTATGGCTGCGCCGCCGAGCCGAAAAGTCATATATGCGTGACCCCCGGCGCCACTGAAGCCATTCACTGCGCGATCACCGCCTGTATCCACCCAGGTGATGAAGTCATTGTTTTCGATCCCGCCTACGATACATATGCTCCCTGCGTGGCGTTGAATGGCGGCGTGACACGACATATCCCGCTGAGCTATCCGGATTTTGGTATTGACTGGCAACGGGTGGAAAGTGAGGTCAACGACCGCACCCGGCTGATCATTCTGAACAATCCCCACAATCCGACGGGTTCGGTCTGGAATGAGGATGATATCGAATCGTTACGACGCCTGGTGGCGGGCAGGAATATTCTGCTGCTGGCGGACGAGGTTTATGAGCACATAACGTTCGACGGCAAAGCGCACCTGAGCCTTCTTCGTTACCCGGACCTGGCTGCAAGAGCGTTTTGCATTTTTTCCTTCGGTAAAACCTACCACGTGACCGGTTGGAGGGTAGGCTACTGCGTGGCGCCGTCTGAACTGATGCGCGAATTTTTGAAAGTCCATCAGAATATCAGTTTCAGCACCAATGCTCCGATGCAGTTTGCGCTGGCTGACTTTTTGCGTGATTCTCCCCGGTACCACCTTGAGCTTGGGAGTTTTTATCAAACAAAGCGTAATTATTTCAATCAGATACTGGACAAATCAAGTTTTATACTGAAACCTGCGGCGGGTTCGTTTTTTCAGCTTGCCGATTACAGCCGAATCAGTGATGAATCCGACACGATGTTTGCCGCTCGCCTGACGCGGGAACACAAAGTAGCTGCTATTCCTGTGTCCGTTTTTTACCGGAACCCGCCGGAACAGCGGATCGTTCGCTTTTGTTTTGCCAAGAGTGACCAGACGCTGGCGGAGGCAGCCCGCAGGTTGGAACGGCTTTAATATCAACGGGCGTCAGACTCGGGAATCCTGCAGCAGGCAGTAAAGTCCCGTGTTTTTGAGAATTCCGCGCAGGCCCTCAGCAAGTATTCCCGCCCACTTCCGTGCGCCCGCGGTATCGGTCACCAGGTCTTGCCGGACCTCGATACCGACGTGCGGCAAACCGGCGGCTTCCGCGTGGTGGTCGATTGTGAAGTCATGCGGATGCCGACCGGAGTAGGGTTCATTGTCACCGATGCAAATGCCATCCATTTCCAGCAGGCGTTGCATGAATGGCACCGGAATCCGTGGGTCCTTGTCCCACATAACGCCTATGTGCCATGGGCGCACCACCCGGTCAAATACCGGCGAGCAGGTGTGCACCGAGATCATGGCCGGTACGACGCCTTGCGCTGAAAAGGAGGCGAGGCGCTGGGCGATGCGGTCGTGGTAAGGCTCGAAAAAAGACTCAAGGCGTTGTGTTTTCTGATCCCGGTTCAGATCCATGTTGCCTGGAATGGCGATCCCGTCGCTGATCTCGACGATGGCGGAACGGCTGTCCGGGTTTCGGTTCGGGTCGATGATCAGGCGCGAGAAACCGGCGAGAATCAGCGGGGCATTCAGCTCATCCGACAGAAACTGGGCGAGCTGGTCGGAACCGATGTCCCATGCGACATGCTTCTCCATTACCCAGTCAGCCAGACCCAGCTGTTTCAATTCCGCCGGAATGTGGCGACTGGCGTGATCCGCGACCAGCAGTACCGGGGCGGTCGCATGCTCGTTATATGTTGTGCACGGCGGGGGTTCGCCGATTTCAGTCACCAACGGCTTTTTCCAGCGCGTTGCACAGCGACTTCAAAACCTTGATCCGGCCGTAGTGCTTGCTCTGGTTTTCCACCAGGATCCATGGGGAGTTCCTGACCGAAGTCTGTTGGATCATCTCGTGCGCTGCCAGCGCGTATTCATCCCATTTTTCCCGGTTGCGCCAGTCTTCGTCACAGAGCTTCCAGCGTTTGTGAGGTGTCTCTTCGCGCGCCTTGAACCGCCGCAGTTGCTCGTCCTTGTCAACATGCATCCAGAATTTAAGCAGCACGACGCCGTGTTCGATCAGCTGGTCTTCAAAATCATTAATCTCCGAATACGCCCGCCGCCACTCGTCGTCTCCGGCGAACCCTTCGATGCGTTCCACCAGCACGCGCCCGTACCAGCTGCGGTCGAAAATGGTCATGCGCCCGGCGCGCGGTACGCAATTCCAGAATCGCCAGAGATAGTGATGGGCATTTTCGATATCTGTCGGCGCCGCAAATGGATAGACCTTGTAGAAACGTGCATCCAGTGCGTTGGTTATTTGCCGGATTGAGCCGCCTTTGCCGCTGGCATCGGGGCCCTCAAATACCAGTGTCGTCGATATTTTCTGCTGAACAGCCTTCTGGTGAAGGCCCGCCAGCCTGGCTTTGTAGTAGGCCAGTTTTTTCTTGTAGGATTTTTTTTCCAGCGCAAGCGACAGGTCAAGCCCGTCCATTATCGTGATCGTGCTGCTGCCGTTGCCGTTGGATGGAGTTATTTCATTCAGCTTCTCACTGACCCCTTCGCGCAATTCGGCCAGGTATTTCTGCCTGATTTGCTGCGTCATCAGGTGGCGTTCCAGCGTTTGCTGAAAGACCTCGCCAACACGCAGGCTGCGGTAATTCAGGTCCTCGCCCTCGATGATTTCCCAGGGGGCGTGGCCTGTATTGGTATAGGAAATAATGCGTTCAGCAGCCTCGATGAACTTGTCGTACATTTCCCAGTGTTTCCAGTCCTCGGGTGACATGCGCCAACTTCGCAGAGGATCGTTTTCCAGTAGTTCGAGACGTTTCTTCTGCACGTCGCGGCTCAGGTGCATCCAGAACTTGAGCACCATGGCGCCGTCGTCGGCCAGCGCCTTTTCAAAGTTATTGATGCGGTCCAGTTCGTGTGTAAGGTCCGTTGGCGAAATCCTGCCGTAGACGTAATCCAGCAGCGGGCGGGAGTAGCGGCCACTCATGTGGATGCCGATCTGTCCCTTGGGCGGCAGGTGTCGCCAGAATCGCCAGAAAGTGGGACGCTCGGCCTCTTCGTCGGATGGTTTGGTATAGGCGTGAGTTACAATCCAGCGCGCGTCCATCCACCGGTTCAGCAGGTTGACGGACGTTCCCTTGCCCCCGCCACGCACGCCGGCAAAGTCCACCAATACGGGAAAATCACCTTCGTGCCGCAGGCGTTGCTGCAGCGACAAAAGGTTTTCCCATAGCTGCAGTTCTTGCTGTTTGAACTGCTTTTTTGATAATTTTTGTCCCAATTCCGCTGTCTGGAACATAAAGTCAACTCTCCACTAAAATGACCGGATAGGATCAACAACCCAGAAAGATAGCACAGTCCTTGGATAAAACCGTCCTTTGGAGATCAAACTTGCGCCGTTTGGTGAAATGCACAGATAATCCCGTGACACAGGTCAAGGAGGCGGTTGCGAATTCCGAATGTTCGGATGTTCGCACCCCGCGAGACAATTGAAAACAATCGTCATTAATGAAACTGAGGAAACGCGCGTTCCGTTTCTTCGTGGCATCCTGATCCGCAATCTTCTCGATGTCGGGCTTTCATTCGAAGATGCCTTTGGTCTGGCTACCCGGGTCCGTGAGGACCTGTCGGAAATACCCGAGATTTCGGCCGCCGAGATAAGAGACAAAACCATCGGTTACCTGGAGGAAGGAGGGCACACGGAAGCCCTTGAGCCCTATCGCCTTTCTCCGTCGGCGCCGGCCAAAATACAGGTTCACAGCCTGAGTGGAACGTTGAGCGCTTTCTCCCGCGGCAAACATGAGCGTTACCTGCAGGCCAGCGGCATGAAGACCGAGAAGGCCGAACAGACCACTGCTCTGATCTACGATCAATTGCTGGCTTCCGGCGTAACGTCGATAACTACCTGCCAACTGGGCTACCTGACTTACCTGTGTCTGCGGCAGGAAGTTTCAAAGAAAGCGGCCAAGAGATACCTGGTCTGGTCAGAATTTCAGCGCAGCGGCCGGCCGCTCTTGTTACTGATTTGCGGTACGGTCGGGACCGGTAAAAGTACGATGGCGACGGAAATCGCGCATTTGCTCGATATCGTGCGAATTCAGTCAACCGACATGTTGCGCGAAGTGATGCGGTTGATGATGCCGAGCCGGTTGCTTCCGGTGCTGCACACCTCGTCTTTCAATGCGTGGCAGGCCTTGCCCATTCTGGATACCCGGGAGCGTGACAAGGACCAGCTCGTGGCCGACGGCTATCGCACCCAGACTGACCTGATTGCCGTACCCTGCGAAGCGGTGCTGCAAAGGGCGATTGAAGAGAGCGTGCCGCTGATCCTGGAGGGTGTACATGCGCATCCGGACCTGATGTCGCGGATACCGGCGGAAACGGACGCCATACTGGCGCACGTAACGTTGGCGGTGCTCAAGCCCAAGGAACTCAAGTCCCGCTTGCGCGGGCGCGGCAGCCAGGTGCCGCAGCGGCGCGCAAAGCGTTACCTGAACAAGTTTGACTCGGTATGGAGCCTGCAATCGTTCCTGCTGTCGGAAGCAGATCGTTGCGATGTGCCAATCATCACCAACAACGACAAGGAAAAGGCCGTCGTGCAGGTCATCCTGCAGGTGGTGCATGAACTTACCCGGCATTTTGATGGTGGGCCTGAAAACGTGTTCGGCCCGGTGGTTGACGAATTCCAGGAACGGGCGGAACACTTGGAATGGAATCAACTGGTGCCAATCATCTGCGGACCAAAATTGGTTTGAGCAGCCTCTCCCGAAAAAGTGTGGTTCTAATTCTCGATGGCCTTGGCGATCTGCCGGTGCCGGCTCTGGGCGGCCGGACGCCGCTGGAGGCTGCGGACACACCGGTGCTCAATCGGCTAGCCGGAATCGGGTCTTACGGTCTGGTGGACCCGGTTGGACCCGGCACCATTCCCAACACCCATTCGGGCTGCGGAATCCTGATGGGCATTCTTCCGGCGGATGTACACCGTTTGAAACGCGGGCCGGTCGAAGCATCCGGTGCGGGCCGCAACCTCACGACCGAAGAGATTGCCTTGCGGGCCAACTTTGCCACGCTTGACCGGCAGGCAGGCGGTCTGAGAATTCTGGATCGACGTGCCGGGCGCATCAGCAGCGGAACGGATGAACTGGCAGCCCGGTTGCGCCAGGTTGACCTGGGTGACGGCGTCCACGGGGAGCTTCTGCCCACCGACCAGCACCGGTGCGTGGTGGTGTTGTCCGGGCCAGGTTTGGATCCAGCTGTCACCGATACGGATCCGGGCGATCGGGGTATGCCGGCTTTCTTCAAGTCCTGCAGGCCGGAGGCGGCCGGAGCTGAGCTGACCGCGAGAAAGCTGGATCTGTTCCTGGAGATCGCACGCGACGAGCTGGCCGCTCATGCCGTCAACCTGGAACGCCAGGCTAACGGCCTGATGCCGGCCAACGGTGTTATCACCCGGGGCGCCGGCCGGGGTTTCAGCCTGGAAAATGTCCTCGACGAAAACGGTCTGAGCGCTGCGGTCGTGGCCGGCTGCAACACGGTTATCGGCCTGACCCGAACGCTGGGATTTGAATGCTGTACCGATCCGCGATTCACGGCTGATGCGAAAACCGATATCGACGCGAAATTAAGTGCGGCCCTGCACGCTTTGGAACGGCACGATCTGGCTTACGTGCATATCAAAGCGCCGGATCTGTTCGCCCACGATCACCAGCCGGAACGGAAAAAGGTGTTCCTGGAGCGCACAGATCAAGCGCTGGAGGCAGTGGTGCGAAGTGGGGCCATGATCATGCTGGCGGCCGATCACAGCACCGACAGCAACACGGGTGCGCATACGGCGGATCCGGTGCCGGTCCTGCTGTTCGATCCTGAATCGCCGGCGCCGGATGATTCGCAGCCGGTGAACTTTGGCGAAGCAGCCTGTGCCGGGGGTAATATGCCCCGCCAAAGCAGTCACCAGTTGCTGCTCAGGCTGATGAGCCTCATGGGGAAACCGGCGGCCCGTTAGCCGGGTTACAGGTACTCGGCATAGGCGCTGATGTATTTTGTCGCATCGTCGGGGGCAATCACCACGGCCGTACCGCTGGATTCTGCCCCAATCACTTTCGCGGCATGGAGTAGCGCACCCGTCGTTGGCCCGACCATGATTCCCTCGTCCCTCGCCAGACGTATACCGGCCTCATAGGCGTCCCGGTCTTTCACGGCCACGATCTCGTCGATCAGCGCATAATCCAGAATTTTTGGTTTGTGCTCGTCGGGCAAATCCGAGATCTTTTTGATTCCCGAGAGCTTATGGTTCCTCGATTCCGGTTCCACTCCGATGATTTTGATCGCCGGGTTTCTTTCCTTCAGACAGCGCGCCACGCCGGTGATTGTGCCGCAGGTACCGAAAGCCGCGAAAAAGTAGTCGATTTTCCCTTCCGTCTGGTTCCAGATTTCGGGCCCTGTCGTGCGGTAGTGTGCCTCTACGTTGAGTTCATTTTCATACTGGTTGGGGCTCACATAGCGGCCATTGAAGGCCTGGCTTTCAACCAGGCTTTTCACCACGCCCCGGGCGCCCTCGGTTGGGAAAAGCGGGCAGAGTTCGTCTTCCACTTCATGCAGTTCGGCGCCCAGGAAGCGTAACAGCGCCTTTTTCTCTTCCGGCGTGCCGTCGGGCAGCGCCAGTTCGACGGGTATGCCTCTCGAATTGGCCAGTGCTGCCAGCGCAATGCCGGTATTGCCTGCGGTGGGCTCGGTAAGAATCTGACCTTCATCCAGGCGTGTGCCGTTAAGCAGGTAAAGCGCGGTCCGATCCTTGATTGAACCGAACGGGTTGTTTCGTTCGAGCTTGACGTAGATATCAAAGTCGGGAGACGGTCGGGAGCGCTCGCTGAGCCGAATCATCGGTGTCGGGTTTTCCGGATCCGCGATCAGGTCGGCAACGCTGTCATACACCCGTCTCGATCTTGCGCTGGCTGCCGAAACAACCCGCGGCAGATTTCTCTCTGCCTGGCTTTCCTGGCCGGGCGTCACTTCTTGCTCAAGCTGGCTGTTGGAATTGAGGTTCATTGTGTGTCTCTCCGGTTTTATGTATAGACCGGGACACATAGAAAATGATTCCGCCCCGGTTTGCCGTTGCGGTTTGTCCTTGTACTACTGGGAAAAATTAAAGCTTGGAACAGATACCGCACAGCTGGCTTTTGCGCATACAGGCGCAACAGCAACACATACAGATGCGGTTAAAAAGATGTTTCATGGCTGCAGACTAGCCTGAGTCAATTGAAGCTGTCAACGATTCATGTATTCTCGACGGATAGCATCAGGGGTTAATGAAGTGCAAAAACCAGCCATCCAGACTAACCATATTCTCGAAGATGTCCGTTACGAAATCCGTGGAGAACTCGCACAACGGGCAGTTCAGATGGAGCGCCAGGGCTACGAGATCATCTCGCTGAACATCGGTAACCCGGGATTGTTTGGATACCGAACACCGGAAACGATGCGACTGGCGATGATCGAAAACCTGGGCCAAAGCGAAGCCTATTGCCACCAGAAAGGAATATTTCCCGCGCGAGAGGCGGTGGTGATGCAACAGCAGGACCGCGGGGTGATGGACGTCACTGCGGACGACGTATTCATGGGCAACGGCGTCAGTGAGTGCATTGATTTCGTATTGCGGGCCCTGTTCAACAGCGGAGACGAAATGCTCGTGCCCAGCCCGGATTATCCGCTGTGGAGCGCCGCGGTGGCGCTTAATTACGGTACGCCGGTGTATTACAACTGCCGGCCTGAAAACGCGTTTCAGCCCGATCCGGACGAGATTCGCCACCTGATCTCGCCGCGAACCCGCGGTATTGTGCTGATCAATCCGAACAACCCCACGGGGGCCGTCTATCCGCGCGATCTGCTGGAGGAAATTGTCCGCATCGCCGAGCAACACCAGATCATAGTTTTTGCTGACGAGATTTATGATCAAATGCTGTACGGGGACATTGAGCACGTGCCGTTGGCGACGCTGGTACAGGACACGCTGTGCGCGACCTTTAACGGCCTGTCAAAAATTTATCGGGCTTGCGGCTACCGCGTGGGCTGGGTGTCGTTCAGCGGCGACAGGGAAAATGCGACGGATTACCTGCATGCGGTGGAACTGCTGGCTTCCCTGCGGCTATGTGCCAATGTTCCCGGCCAATGGGCGGTGCAGACGGCACTGGGCGGTTTCCAAAGCATTCGTGAACTGACCAACCCGGGCGGACGCCTCTACGAATCCAGAAACGCAGTGATCGAGGGCGTCCGGCAGAGCAAATACCTGCAGTTACATGCCCCTGACGGGGCGATGTACGCGTTCCCGCGCGTCGATACCGATCTGATCCCCGGGTTCCAGGATCAGCAATTTGCTCTGGAGTTGCTGGAGAAGCGGCATGTGTTGATTGCCCCCGGCAGCAGTTTCAACGTGCCTTACTCCGACCATTTCCGGATCACGACGCTTCCGGACGCACGCGAGATGGAGGTCGTGTTCGAGCGGATGGAAGAAGTGCTGGATTTGCTGGCGCCGTAATCAGCCGCCTGGAAGAGTAAGCGAATCCCTCTCGCCTGATGTGGGGGCCAGTTTTCTCGCGCGCTCGAGACTCTCCAGCGCCAGGCGGTCATTTCCAGCAAAGTGCTGGGATCTTGCCAGCGTGTAGTGAAAGCGGTACTCGTCCCGGTCCATCCGAACGGCCCGTTTGGCCAGGGAGACGGCTTCCCGATATCGTTGATCTTCGATGGCGCTCTCGGCAAGGAACTGGACGTACCAGGGATTCTTGCGTTGGTTTCTTTCAACCCGGGGCTGCATCGCGGCGGCAGCCTCGAGATCGCCATCCTCGCTGAAGATCACGTACAGGTTATTCAGCGCAACCGCCTGGTCAGGTTCCAGTTGCAAAGCGGTCCGGTAGGCAAGCACGGCTTCATCGGTCTGGCCGTTACGCCGCAGGATAACGCCGATATTCGACCAGATGTAGTCCAGCCTGCGATCGAGCTCCAGGGCTTTGCGGAAATATGCGTAGGCCAAAGCATTGTTTGCCTCGATCAGCGCCTCCGCACCCAGGTTGTTGTAAAACTGGGCCAGGGCCTCGGTATCACTCATCTTCCTGGTCCGATCGTCTGTCCGGTTCTTTCTTCGGCTGACGTCAATCGTGTATTCCAGAAATTTTTGATGCACGGTTGCATTGACGTGCTTGCTGACCAGCATCGTGTCGTTGACGTTGGTCCATTCGGGCTGGATTTCAACTTCCTGGAAATTCGCTTCCAGCCCCGCTTCGCGCGCCATGGCAATCATCATGGCCGAGAAGGTCAGGCAGTTGCCTTTGCCCTTCCGGAACGCCCGGTCCGCGGGCAGGGTCGTCTGCGGGTCATACTCAAAACGGAGGCTGTGCGGGCTCATGACCGCATACGCCAGTGTCCAGGCATTGGGCGTGGAACTGCCGCCTTCGTATGCGTGCCGGTCGATGAAATCTTTCATATCAGGCGACACAGCTAACAGGTCTACGTCCGGAATGTCGTGCGTCGGTTGATTCTTGAGCTCAGGTATATCGGGCAAACTCTGAATCGGCAGGCCGGCGCAGGACGCAACCAATGCGGAGAAGGCGAATGCGAGGAACGCCCGAAATCCCGTTGTTTTCGATATGCTGTCGGCCATTATTCTGTTTGACGGTCGACGAAGCCTTCGGTTCCATCAGCCATCGATGCGCCGGCTGGGCGCCTTCGGGCGCACGGGTCGAGGGGGTGGCTATCCTGTCTCAATTCGGCGACACTATCGGCTTCCTGAAGTTCGGGTAATCAACCCGTAAAAAGAGCCAGAGAGGACGTCATGAAACCTGTCGAAAGACCGGCCAACCCCAATTTTTCTTCCGGGCCCTGCAGTAAAAGGCCCGGTTACGACGTAAACAAGCTGTCTGTTGAAACCCTGGGCCGCTCCCACCGCTCGGCGTTGGGCAAAAGCGTGCTGGCGCGGGTCTGCACGGATACTGCTGAACTGCTGGGCCTGCCTGAGGGTTACCGCGTCGGCGTCGTTCCCGCCTCAGATACCGGCGCGGTCGAGATGGCGCTTTGGTCCCTGCTTGGTGCCCGGCCGGTCGACGTTTTTGCGTGGGAGTCCTTCGGCGCGGGTTGGCTGACCGATATTACCCAGCAGTTGCAGCTGGATGACGTTCGCACGTTCACGGCTGACTATGGCGAACTGCCCGATCTCAGCGCTGCTGACTCCTCTCACGACATCGTTTTCACCTGGAACGGCACGACGTCAGGTGTGAAAGTGCCCGATGGGGACTGGATCGCGCCGGACCGGGAGGGCCTGACGATCTGCGACGCCACTTCAGCGGTGTTTGCGATGGAACTGCCGTGGGAAAAACTCGATGTAGTCACTTACAGTTGGCAAAAAGTGCTTGGTGGCGAGGGTGCTCACGGCATGCTCATCCTGAGTCCGCGCGCGGTCGAGAGGCTGGAAACCTGGGCGCCGCCACGCCCCCTGCCCAAGATTTTCCGGTTGACCAAGAACGGCAAGCTGATCGAAGGCGTTTTCAAGGGCGCAACGATCAACACACCCTCGATGCTCTGCGTTGCGGATTACCTGGATGCACTGGCCTGGGTGCGCGGCCTTGGTGGCGTGCGGGCAGCGATTCAGCGTTCTGAGCGCAACCTCGCAGTGATCGAAGAATTCGTGGCAGCCCATGACTGGATTCAATTTCTGGCGCGCGACCCATCGCAACGGTCCAATACCAGCGTTTGCCTGACGCTGGACCTGGAGGCGGACCAGGTGAAGGCCATGGTTTCCCTGCTCGACGCTGAGGGCGTGGCGCACGACGTGGGCGCCTACCGGGATGCGCCTGCCGGATTGAGAATATGGTGCGGCGCAACCATAGAAGAGAGTGATGTCGAGAAATTGATGCCCTGGCTGAAATGGGCTTACCAGCAAGTGAAGGGAGACTGAAGACCTGATGTACAAGATTCGCACCTATAACCAGATTTCCGATATCGGCCTGAATCGGTTTCCGATGGACAGTTACGAGATTGGCCCGGACGTCGCCGATCCGGACGCGTTTATCCTGCGCAGCCAGAAACTGCATGATGAGCCCGTACCGGATTCACTGTTGGCGGTAGCACGCGCGGGCGCCGGCGTGAACAATATTCCGGTCGAAGATTACACCCGCCGGGGAATCGTTGTGTTCAACACACCGGGCGCCAATGCCAACGCCGTGAAGGAAATGGTGGCCGTGGCTTTGCTGCTTGGCTCCAGGCGCATTCTGGACGGGGTGAACCGGGTCCAGGAACTCACGGACATCAGTGACCCAGAAGCCATGGCCAAACAGTTGGAGAAAGAGAAGAAGCGGTTTGGCGGCAGCGAAATTGCCGGCAAGACACTGGGCGTTGTCGGGCTGGGTGCCATCGGGTCCATGGTCGCCAACATGGCGCTGGAAATGGGAATGCATGTGGCCGGTTACGACCCCGCGCTGTCGGTCGAGGCGGCCTGGCGTCTTTCCAGCCAGGTTGAGAAGATGGAAAGCCTGGAGACGCTGCTGAAGATTTCCGATTTCGTGACCCTGCACGTTCCGTCGATTGAACAGACGCGGCACCTGATCAGCACCACTGCGCTTTTACGCTTCAAGCCCGGAGCCAGGCTGCTTAATTTCGCACGCGAGGAAATCGTGGACGCTGCCGCCGTCATTGCCGCGCTGGATGAGGGTCGGCTGGGCGGATACATCACGGATTTTCCCCTGCCGGAACTGCTGGGACGACCCGACTGCCTGTTGTTTCCGCACCTGGGCGCCAGCACCGCGGAAGCGGAAGAGAACTGCTCGGTAATGGCGGCGGAGCAGTTGATGGACTTTCTGCAAAACGGGAACATTTTCAATTCGGTCAACTACCCCCGGACCCGCATGGGACGTAATGGGGGCTACCGGATTACGTTTGCCAATGAAAATGTGCCGCGGGTGCTGGGGCATGTTTTATCTGTTCTGGCAGATCACGATATCAACGTGATCGACATGGTGAACAAGAGCCTTCGCGACATGGCGTACAACATCATCGATGTAGAAACCCGGCCGAAGCCGGAGATCATCGATGCCATCGTCAGTGTCGATGGCGTTATGCATGTGCGTGTCATCTAGATGGCGGGTATACGAAAAATCCAGATTCCCGAGAAGGACTTGCCGTTAAGGGCCGATGTAAGCCTGTTGGGTTCGCTGGTGGGCGACGTGCTGGTCGATCAGCACGGAACGGAGCTGCTCGAGCAGGTCGAGGCAGTGCGCAAAGCCTCCATCCGGCAACGGGAGAGTACCGAAGGCGGCGAACGGCTGGAAGCCGTTCTTTCCGACATTGAGCCTGCACAGGCGACGTTGATTATCCAGGCGTTCACCTCCTATCTGCGGGCGGTAAACCTGGCGGAAAAAGTGCACCGCATCAGGCGTCGCCGGGCATACCAGCGCGCGGGCGCCGCAGCCCAGCGCGGCAGCCTGGAAGCGGTCCTGGGGGAACTGAAAGCAACGGGAGCAGATGGCGCGGCGCTCGCCGAGGCTATTGCGGAACTTCGGATTCAACCGGTCTTCACGGCGCATCCCACCGAGGCCACCCGCAGGACGATCCAGGAAAAAGAGTACGATATCGTGCTCAGGCTGGTCGAGCGGCTGAATCCTGAACTGACGCCAGGTGAAGAAGAGCTGGCGCTGCAGAGGATCAGGGCGGCCATCACTTCATCCTGGCAGACTCGCCTGGTGCCGCACGCAAGGCCTACTGTCGCCGATGAACTGGATAATATCCTGTTCTACATCACCGATATTCTGTACCGCGTGGTGCCGGTTTTTTATGAGGCTGCCGAGGACGCTTACCAAACCCATTTTGGTGAGAGTCCGCCGGAAATGCTGCGGGATATCATCCTGCGCTTTGGGTCCTGGGTCGGCGGCGACATGGATGGTAATCCGAACGTGACCTCGACAACGATCCTGGAGACGCTGGCGACTCAGAGGGCGGTGGTGATCAGACGCTACCTGCCGGAGGTGCGTCGCCTGGCCAGGTATCTGAGCCAGTCGACCTCCGAAATTGGCGTGTCGGAAAAGGTCGCGCGTCAGCTGCACAGCTACCGTCAAATGATGCCGGATATCTACCGGGAGATTCCCGAGCGGCACCTCGACATGCCTTACCGCTGCCTGTTGAAAATGATTGCCACTCGACTGGAGTCGACGCTGGCGGAAGGCGAGCAGGCCTATTCGACCAACAGTGAATTCGCGGCCGACATCAAATTGATCCGCAACAGCCTGCTTGAACACAAGGGGAAGCACGCAGGCCTGTTTGGCATCGAGCGTCTGCTCCGCCGGATACGCACATTCGGCTTCCACCTGGTCACGCTGGACGTCCGCCAGGATGCGCTGCTGCATCGCCGGGTGATGGGCGAACTGCTGGGCTGCGAAGACTGGGAAGCGCGTGATCCTTCAAGCCGCGCGGCCACGCTGGCCCACCTGCTCGACACAGGCAGTCTGCCCGCGTTGTCGGACGAGTCCGGGATCAGTGACGAAGCGGCCGATACGCTGGCGGTTTTTCGTGCGATATCCTCCGCCCGGAGCAGGTATGGCGAAGCGGCAATCGGGCTGTTCATCATCAGCATGACTCAGGGTGCGGATGACGTGCTGACGGCCCAGGCGTTGTCCGAAATCGCGAATCCGCGCACCGGCGCTTCCGCCCGGCTGGATATCGCGCCGTTGCTTGAAACCGTTGACGATCTGGAAGCGGGGCCCAAAATTATCCGGAGCCTGTTGTCGCTGGACGGTTATCGGCAGCACCTGGAGGGGCTGGCGAAACGACAGGCCGTAATGGTGGGGTATTCGGACAGCAGCAAAGACAGCGGAATTGTGGCGTCCCGCTGGGCCCTGCACGAGGCTCAAAGGCGTCTGGTTGAGGAAGGACAGACTCATGACGTCCGGATCGTGTTCTTCCATGGCCGCGGAGGCACCGTGAGCCGGGGAGGAGGCAACCTGGTCAACGGTATTCTCGGAGCGCCGCCCGGAACCGTAAACGGCTTTCTCAGGGTGACCGAGCAGGGTGAGGTCATCAACCAGAAATACGGGGTGCGGTTTCTTGCACTGAGAAACCTTGAGTTGGTCGCCGGCGCCACCCTGGCCCATCGTATGGGCAGGGCTTCTCAGGGCCTGAGTGCTGATGAAAGCGAGATCGTTGCGTTCATGGCGCAGGTTTCGCGTTCCCGCTTTCGCTCGATGGTATACGAGGATCCGGAATTTCCATCTTTCTTCCGCTCCAGTACACCGCTTGATGTGATCGAAAAACTCAATATTGGCTCCCGTCCCGCGTCGCGCAGGTCTGGAGAAGGCATCGAAAACCTCAGGGCCATACCGTGGGTCTTTTCATGGGCGCAAGTGCGGGTGGGGTTTCCCGGGGTATTCGGCTTTGGGACTGCGCTGGATCAGGCTATCGTACGCTTCGGCATGGAGAAAATACGTGACTTGCTAAACCGGCAGGTTTTTTTCCAGGGGATGATCAACGACGTCGAAATGGTGCTCGGTAAATCTGAACTAGGCATTGGTGCACGCTATGCAGGTTTGGCGGGGCCATCCGGTGTCCGGTTTTTCGCCGCGATCAAGGATGAATTCCAGCTGGCGGAAAACCGTATTCTCGAACTCAAACAGCTGGACACCCTGCTGGATGACCAGGCCGTGCTGCAACGCAATATCCGGCTCCGAAACCCTTACGTCGACCCGTTGCACCTGCTGCAGATCGATATGCTCGGACGCTGGCGCCAGGGCGGCCGCGAGGACGACGAATTGCTGGAAGCGTTGAAGGCGACCGTCAAGGGCGTCGCCCTGGGTATCCAGAACACCGGTTGAGTTTTTGTTGACGCGAGTCAGTTTCACCTTGCTTACGCTCGTGGTGGTGCCGTCGGTCTATTCGCCGGTCGGGCACCGGGTGGAACGGTTCCGGCGTTAGGGCGGTTCGTGTAAGCTGAGTCGCTGAGGAATTTAAGTGACTACCGGAGAGGCCAATGGCGGGATTGTATTTTGAAGAGTTCCGGGTAGGGCAGGTGTTTGATCATGCCATCCAGCGCACCATTACGGAGACGGACAACGTCATTTTCAGCACGATGACGCACAATCCGGCACGACTTCATCTCGACGAAGAGTACTGCCGGACCGAGACCGAGTTTGGCCAGCGCGTGGTCAACAGTTGCCTGACGCTGAGCCTGATGGTCGGTATTTCGGTCAACGACACGACTCTGGGCACCACGGTGGCAAACCTGGGGTGGGACGAAGTGCGCTTTCCCCACCCGCTTTTTCACGGTGACACCATTCGCATTGAGACAGAAGTCCTTGAGCTTCGCGACAGCCGCTCCCGGCCCGACAACGGCATCGTGATTTTTGAACACCGGGCATTCAATCAGCACGGCAAGCTCGTGGGTGTCTGCAAGCGCTCCGCCCTGATGCTCAGGCAGCCGCCGAAATGAGCAGGATGCGTTCATGGCTGTTCGTGCCTGCGGACAGCGAGAGAAAACTGGCCAAAAGTGAAGACATTCCGGCCGATGTCCTGATCCTTGATCTCGAGGATTCGGTTGCACAGCACAACAAGGTGGCGGCGCGGGCCCTGGCGGCCGAGTATCTATCAGCACGCCCTGAGCAGGCGCGGCGGCAGGTCTGGGTGAGGATCAACCCGCTGGATCACGCCGAGGCGGGCGCCGATCTTTCCGCGGTCATTCCGAAAGGCCCGGACGGCATCGTGCTGCCAAAAGCCCGGTCTCCGAAGGACGTGGACCTGTTGGGGCGGCGGATCGGCACCTATGAAGCTGAATATGAAATTAAAGTAGGCTCCATACGCATCCTGCCGGTAGCTACGGAAGTGCCGGAGGCGCTATTCTCGATCGGCGACTACCGGCAATGCGGCGCCCGGCTGGCCGGATTGACCTGGGGAGCCGAAGACCTGGGGGCCGCCGTGGGCGCAACGACAAACCGTGATGAGAACAGCGACTGGACTTCTCCGTTTCAATGGGTTCGAAGCCTCTGCCTGTTTGCCGCCCATGCCGCGGCAGTCGCGGCCATCGACACGATTCATGCGGACTTTCGTGACCGCGACGGCCTGGAAAAATCCTGCTCTAATGCCCGGCGCGACGGCTTCAACGGTAAACTGGCGATTCATCCGGACCAGGTTGAAATCATCAACCGGGCATTTACGCCCAGCGCGGACGAAGTGGAACGCGCACGGCGCATCGTCGCTTTGTTCGAAGCCAATCCGGACGCGGGGACACTGGCGCTGGACGGGGCAATGCTGGACTTGCCGCACCTGTTGCAGGCCCGGAAGATCCTGATGATGGCAGAAGGAGACCCGCAGTGACCCCCGAAGTCTTTGTCGAACGGTTTGGCCACGAAAAAGGCAGCGCCATCCTGCGTTGCAGTGACACTGAAAAAGCCGCACTTGCAATGGAGGCGGCCATTCGAGGCGGCTTCAGCATTATCGAGTTTACCCTGACTATTCCCGGCGTTTATGACCTGGTTCACGATTTCTCAAAGCGGGAAGGCCTGGTTGTGGGAACCGGCACGGTGATGGATGAGCGGCAAGCGCAGAAATCTGTCGAGGCCGGAGCCCGCTTCCTGGTGTCGCCGGTGGTAGATGAAGCCGTTATATCCGCTGCCGACGAATTGGGCGTGGCCAGCATGCCCGGCACCCACACACCGACTGAAATGCTGCGGGCCCACCGCGCCGGCGCTCAATTGTGCAAGCTGTTTCCCGCGCCCGCCGGCGGACCGGTTTGGGTCCGGTCGGTGCTTGGGCCCATGCCATATCTCAAAATTGTGCCGACGAATGGAGTTGATGAACAAAACGCGCAGGAGTGGATCTCCGCCGGAGTTTTCGGCGTGGGTTTCGTCGCGCCGCTGTTTGTTCCGGGCGATATCGAAGCCGGAAACTGGGACGCCATCGAAGCCCGGGCCCGAAGATGCCTGGAGGCGGTCAAAGCCTAACGATCAGGGGTCCATCGGCCGAACCCTGCCTTCCCGGGCGCCGGAATAGGGTTCAACACACCGCGCAGCCACCGAGTTTTAGAAGGCACTTCATGGCTCGCCAGGGCCAGTTTGACGGTACGTGATATCCCTTTGTTGACGCTGTCCTCTGGAGCGTGCTTTAGGTTTACGTTAACGTAAACGTAAGGTATACTTTCACGCAATCTTTGCGGGAATGGCCCAATGAAAAGCAGCTTCAGCATCAGTGACCTCGCCGGTGAATTTGACGTGACCACGCGCACGATTCGGTTTTACGAGGAGAAAGGGTTGTTGAATCCGCAGCGTGACGGCACCCGGCGAATCTACAGCCCCGCTGACCGCACCAAGCTGCGGCTGATTCTAAGGGGTAAACGCCTTGGGCTTAGCCTGGATGAAAGCGCTGAAATCATACTGATGTACGGGACACCAGGAAACAACCGCCGGCAGTTGGAAACCCTGATTTCAAAGATCCACGAGAAGCGCGTGGAACTGAAGCGCCAGCAAAGTGACCTGAGACTGATGCTGAAAGAGCTGGCGGATGCAGAGGAAAAATGCAGAAAGGCGCTGAAAGGGCGCCTGAATGGAGAAGGCACACTATGAATACTCATTTTCCATCCCTGGACTTTGACCTGGGCGAAGAAATCGACATGTTGCGGGAGGCGGTGTATCAGTTTGCCCGCTCAGAAATTGCGCCCCGCGCGGCGGAGATCGACCGGGACAACCTGTTTCCTGTGGACCTGTGGCAAAAACTGGGTGACCTGGGCCTGCTCGGGATCACGGTGGAAGAAGAATATGGCGGCACCGGGCTGGGTTACCTGGCCCACTGCGTTGCAATGGAAGAGATCAGCCGCGCTTCCGGTGCTGTCGGCCTTTCCTACGGAGCCCATTCGAACCTCTGCGTCAACCAGATTCACAAAAACGGCAATGAATCGCAAAAACAGAAATACCTTCCGAAGCTGTGCTCCGGCGAGCATGTGGGTGCCCTTGCCATGTCGGAACACTCATCCGGATCGGACGTTGTCAGCATGGGCCTGCGGGCGGAACGCGATGGCGATCACTTCGTGCTCAACGGCAGCAAGATGTGGATCACCAACGGACCGGAGGCCAGTACCTACGTTGTTTATGCCAAGACTGACACCGGCGCGGGGCCGCGGGGCATTACCGCATTCATCGTTGAGCGGGATGCGCCGGGTTTCTCTTGCGGCGCAAAGCTCGACAAGCTGGGGATGCGAGGCTCGAATACCTGCGAACTCCTGTTCGAAAACTGCCGGGTACCGGCAGAAAATATACTTGGCATGGAAAACGACGGCGTTCGCATATTAATGTCCGGACTGGATTTTGAGCGCACGGTCCTGGCGGCCGGCCCGGTAGGCATCATGCAGAATTGCCTGGATATCGTCGAGCCCTACCTGCATGAGCGCAAGCAATTCGGCCGCCGTATTGGCGAATTTCAGCTGATGCAGGGAAAAATTGCCGACATGTACACCACGCTCAGTGCCTCGCGTGCGTACCTGTATGCGGTCGCGGCGAATTGCGACCGCGGCATGGAAAAACGCAAGGATGCCGCGGGCGTTATTTTATATACGTCGGAACGGGCAACCCAAATGGCGCTCGAGGCCATCCAGTGCCTGGGCGGCAACGGCTATATTAACGAGTACCCGGCGGGGCGGTTGTTGCGTGACGCCAAATTGTACGAGATCGGCGCCGGAACAAACGAGATACGGCGGATGCTGATTGGCCGTGAATTGTTTGCTGAAACCGCGCCACAGTGAGGCCGGTGAACCGGGAGGCCCGTCATGAACAGGATTGAAAGCCGCGTCAACAACCGCTCGGAAGAGTTTCTGGCCAATGCCGGGTACATGCGCTCGCTGGTCGGTGATTTGGAGGAAAAAGTGTCCTATATCCGGCTGGGCGGCGGGCTGAAGTACCAGCAACGGCATGAGTCGCGCGGAAAGTTGCTGGTTCGTGACCGAATCGATGCGTTACTGGATCCCGGCTCTGCGTTCCTCGAGCTTTCCCAGTTGGCGGCCCACGGGGTATATGGTGAAAGCGTTGCAGCCGCTGGAATCATTACCGGCGTCGGCCGGGTTGCCGGGCAGGAATGCATGATTGTTGCGAACGACGCCACGGTCAAAGGCGGCACCTATTACCCGCTGACGGTCAAAAAGCACCTGCGCGCGCAGGTGATCGCCGAGCAGAACAATCTTCCGTGCATCTACCTGGTCGATTCGGGCGGCGCATATCTGCCGCTGCAGGACGAGGTTTTTCCGGACCGCGAGCATTTCGGGCGCATTTTCTATAACCAGGCCAACATGTCGGCCCGCAACATTCCCCAAATTGCCATCGTCATGGGCTCCTGCACGGCGGGCGGTGCCTACGTGCCGGCGATGGCTGATGAATCGATCATTGTTAAAGAGCAGGGGACCATTTTTCTCGGCGGACCGCCATTGGTGCGGGCGGCAACTGGTGAAGTGGTTACGGCCGAGGAACTGGGCGGCGCCGACGTGCACACGCGCGAGTCCGGAGTGGCCGATCATTTTGCACGCAACGACCACCACGCCCTGAAACTGGCGCGCCGTGCGATCAGTCGTTTGAACCGGGTCAAACCGGTGGCTGTAGACGTGAGTGAGGTACGGGAACCGCTATACGATCCGTCAGAGATTTACGGCATTGTTCCCAAAGACGCCCGGCAGCCTTTCGATGTGCGGGAAATCATCGCGCGCATCGTCGACGGATCGGTGATCGACGAGTTCAAGTCCCGTTACGGCACGACCCTGGTTTGCGGATTCTCGAGGATCTTCGGCTATCCCGTAGGGATCGTGGCCAACAACGGGATCCTGTTTGGCGAATCTGCCCAGAAGGGCGCACATTTCGTTGAACTGTGCGGTCAGCGAAAAATTCCTCTGGTGTTCCTGCAGAACATTACCGGTTTTATGGTGGGTAAGCAGTACGAGTCGGAGGGAATCGCCAAGCACGGGGCGAAAATGGTGACCGCAGTTTCCAGCGTCCGGGTGCCGAAGTTCACCGTCATCATCGGAAACTCTTACGGCGCCGGCAACTATGGCATGTGCGGCCGGGCCTATGAGCCCCGATTCCTGTTTACCTGGCCCAACTCGCGGATCTCCGTGATGGGCGGTGAACAGGCAGCGGGCGTGCTGGCCCAGGTCAAGCGCGATCAGAAAGCTCGCGCGGATGAAGCCTGGTCAGAACAGGAAGAATCTGAATTCAAGCAACCCATTCTGGATCGCTATGAAGAGCAGGGGCATCCCTATTACGCCTCCGCAAGGTTATGGGATGACGGCGTGATCGATCCCGCACAAACCCGGCAGGTGCTCGGGCTGGCTATCTCCGCATCGTTGAACCAACCCATCCCGGAAACGCGTTTCGGCGTGTTTCGCATGTAGAGGAACCGCAAATGTTCTCCAAGATACTGGTGGCAAACCGGGGCGAAATCGCATGCCGGATCATACGCACCGCGCGCCGAATGGGCGTGGCGACGGTCGCTGTCTACTCGGACGCCGACCGGGAGGCGCTGCACGTTGCAATGGCGGACGAGGCTGTGCACATTGGCCCGGCGCCGCCGCGGGAATCCTACCTTCGCGGCGATCGAATCATTGAGGCTTGCCGTGAGACGGGCGCGGAGGCGGTGCATCCCGGCTACGGTTTCCTGTCTGAAAATGCCGATTTTGCCCGCCAGTGCGGGCAAGCGGGTGTTGAGTTTATCGGCCCGGGCGTTGCCGCCATCGAGGCGATGGGCTCCAAGTCCGCCGCCAAGTCGATCATGGAAAAAGCCGGTGTTCCGCTGGTTCCGGGATACCACGAAGCGGACCAGTCGGAAGAACGACTGGCAGCGGCAGCGGTAGATATCGGCTTTCCGGTACTGTTGAAAGCGGTTGCGGGAGGCGGCGGAAAAGGCATGCGGCTGGTGAGCACGGCGGACGAATTTGCCGGCGCGCTGGCGGCGGCACGGCGGGAAGCTTCATCCAGTTTTGGCGACGACGACATGCTGGTAGAGAAATACCTGTCGCGGCCAAGGCATGTGGAAGTGCAGGTTTTTTGCGATCGCCACGGGCATGCGGTGTATTTGTTCGAACGCGATTGTTCCGTGCAGCGGCGACACCAGAAAATCATCGAAGAAGCGCCCGCGCCGGGCATGACTCCCGAACTGCGGCGGCAAATGGGCGAGGCTGCTGTTCTGGCGGCCCGGGCGATCGACTACGAAGGTGCAGGCACCGTGGAGTTCCTGCTCGACGGGCAGGGGGCGTTTTACTTCATGGAAATGAATACGCGGCTGCAGGTCGAGCATCCGGTAACGGAAATGATTACCGGCCAGGACCTGGTGGCCTGGCAGCTGCGTGTAGCTGCCGGTGAAAACCTGCCGTTGAAGCAGGAAGAGCTTCGTATCCATGGCCATGCCTTCGAGGCGCGCATCTACGCCGAGGATCCTGACAATGATTTCCTGCCGGCCACCGGGGTACTGGCCTACCTGCAGCCGCCGGCCGAAAACCCCCATGTCCGGGTGGATACGGGCGTGCTGCAGGGCGACGAAGTCAGCGTATACTACGACCCGATGATCGCCAAGCTGGTGGTCTGGGATGAAAACCGCGAGCGTGCGCTGGGCCGGTTGGCGAAAGCGTTATCCGAATACCGCGTCAGCGGACTGAGCACGAATATTTCGTTTCTCTATAACCTGGCGACCAGCTTGCCTTTCAAAAACGCGGAGCTGGACACGCATTTCATCGAGACTCATCACGACCTGCTGTTTCATTCGACTGATTCGGATCGTGTACAGGACTTGCCGCTGGCCTCTTTGTACTTGCTGTTGCGGATGGAGCGCAGGGCACGAGAAAGGGCGGGCGGCGCCGATCCGCACTCACCGTGGAATTCATCGAGTGCCTGGCGGCTGAACCAGCCGTCAATGCATACCGGAGCCATCGTGCTCAACGGCAAGCCTCACGACGTGCCGGTAGTTGAGATCGGCAGCGGGGATCAGCGGCGATTTCGCATCACCGCCGGCCCTAAAACGGTCCTGGCGGCGGGTGAACTGAGCGGCAACGAATTGCACGCAGACATCGACGGTTACCGGCAGCGCGTGACAGTTGTGCCCCATGACGGACAGTTCACGTTGTTTGGCCGGAACGGGGCCATGCAGTTTGCATTGGCACAACCGGACCTGGGCGAAGAGGAGGGTCAATCAGCCCGTGACGTGTTCTCAGCACCCATGCACGGTGTGGTCATCAAGTTGCTGGCGGATGCCGGCGCCGCCGTCGAGAAACATCAGCCGTTGCTGATCATGGAAGCGATGAAAATGGAGCACACGATTCGTGCTCCCGCCGCCGGAACGGTTACGGAGTTCTTTTTTCAGGCGGGTGACCAGGTCAGCGGCGGCGAAGAGTTATTGGGCTTCTCGCCTGCAAAGGAGAGCTGAGTTCCCCGATGCGGGATTATTGCGGCGCGCGGCTGCTGCCGCTGAGATTGATATCGCCCTTTTCCTTGACCCGGATTGACGGGTAGAGTCCGCCCAGGTCGAGTTTGGCTTTGAATTCGTACTCAAAGGAATCCCGCTGTTCCTGCATCATGCTCGTCACAAACCGGATACCGGTAAGCAGGTTTGCTGCGGCGGTCAGTTTGACCGACCCTTCGCTGTACCCCTCGATCACCGGGAAATCCTTACCGACGCCCTTGACCAGTTCATAACCCTCGAGTGAAACCGTGTACACGATACCGTCGAGGTTAAGCGCCTGAGAATTGGGGTTGATGATTCTCAAACCGATCTCGAATGCCGGCACCATGCCTTCAGAAGGCAATGCCTTGAACGAACTCAACGTGACCGTCGGCTCTTCATAGTCAGGGCTGAGAGTTGCGCAGGCGGCGAGCGTGAGTGTAAGTATCAGGGTGGTAACCAGGCGGATGTTCATTGGCAGACCTTTTTGATTTCGCTGAAAATTTGTTGCGTTATTTTGTCGAGGCCCTGTTGATGGGCTGTGATCACGGCCGACAGGCGCTGACTGTTCACAGGGACGGTATCTTCGACAGTGAATGCACTGTGTTGGTCGTCACAGGTGACGGCACCGGAAATCCTGACAGCAACACGCGTGGTCTCCCTGTTCGTGTCCTGCAGGCCATAAAACTGCTGTACCTCCAACTGCAGGAACCAGGCGTCTCCTGCCGCGCGGGATGCAGCCCTCACTTCCGCGTACCGGCCGCTGGCTTGCAGCGAGCGTTGGATGACAGAAGTCAACACTTCAGGCAGGTGGTCCGGCCAGCGCGCATTGGCGTAGCGAACCAGCTGCGCATCGCCGTCGAGCGCCTGGACCCAGTCGGTATCGAGACCGGGTACGGCGCCAAGCACCATGGTGAGTGAAGGTTTCTGATCGCTGATATCCGGGGTCGAAGACTCAGAAAGGGGCATCAGCATGAAATATTGCCTGGCCGGCTGGGCGCTGTCCATGACGCCGCTGCAGCCAGTCAGTATCAACAGAAGCAGTGCCGCGAATTTAAAAAGGATTCTCATGTTCATATCAGGGCTCAATCTCGACTGAATTAACGGCTGGGCGGTAGATCAGCTGCGAAGGGTCGTGCTGTAATTCCATCACCAGCTTTTCCAGGCTCCTCAATGCCGCCCGGGTTTCCATCATCAGCGCGGGAGCCTCCGCCAGCCCCTCTTGCATGAAGTGGCTCATGTCACTCTGGTGGTCGCGCAGGAGTCCGTCAACCCGCGAGGTCAGGCTGGCCAGGTGACGGCTGCTTTGATTAATGTTTTCAACCGTCGTATGGATACCCGGCTGCAGCTGCGAGATCATCTCCTGCAACTGCAGGACGGTGGCCTGGATATCGGTGATCGTCGTGTTGAGGTTGCCGGGAATCTCCGCGATCGTTTCGCGCTCCTCCGCAAGCGAAGCCGTCAGGCCCTCGATATTCTCCAACGTGCCGGCAACAGTGGCCTGGTTTTCCTCGCCCAGGATCTCCCCTGCCTTGGTCAGAAGGTGGTCGAGCTTACCCATGATCTCCGGGGCGCTTGCCATCAGCGCGGAAAAGCCGACAACGCGGACTGGAATAATCTGATAGGGTTCGCCGGCTATTTTTTCGAGAGGAGCATGGTCACCCGGATCGGAAGCCAGGTTCACCACGGCCACGCCGGTGATGCCCTGCAATGCGAGACTGGCGAAGGTGCCGTGGTCCACCGGCGTGGATTCGAGTATATCGATGTCCACCCGGATTCGGATACCGTTTCGCTGCTCCAGCTGCATGGCCACGACGGTGCCGATGTTCATGCCCATGTATTTCACCGGTCCGCCCACCGACAGGCCGCTGATATCTTTGTGGAATAACAGCGAGTAGCGTTTCATTTCCTCGGTGCCGGTGCGCCCGGTGAGCCAGACCACGAAAATGACGAACGAAGCGATTGCGATGCTGACGAACAATCCGACTGCAAAATTTCTGTCACCTTTGAACATGGTTCAAATTTCCACCTTGGCCTTGGCAGCCTTGCGCGCCCTCATGGCGCGGGGATCACCAAAATATTCCTGAATCCACGGGTCCGGGTGCCTGACGATCTCGTCAAGAGTATCAACGATGATGCCCTTGTTGACCAGCACGGCTACGCGGTCGCACACGCCAAATAGTGTATCAACGTCATGTGTGATCATCACGATAGTCAGGTCCAGATTGGCTTTCAGATAACTGAGCAACTGATCAAATTCGGTTGCCGAGATCGGGTCCAGGCCCGCCGTTGGTTCGTCCAGGAACAACACTTTTGGTTCCAGCGCCAGGGCGCGGGCCAGCGAGGCGCGTTTGCGCATTCCGCCTGATAATTCATTCGGGAACTTGGCAGCCGCGTTAAGGTCAAGACCCACCATGAAAATTTTCAAAACCGCCAGTTCCCTTCGGGTCTCGATCGGGAGGTTTGAATGCAGGGCGATCGGCAGTTCGACATTCTCCTGAACGGTCAGCCCCGACAGAAGCGCTCCGCCCTGAAACAGAACGCCCCACTGTTTGTGGGGGCCGGGGCGGTGATGCCTGATGGTCTGCCCCAGGACCTCGATGGAACCTTCGTTTGGCCCGTGCAGGCCAAGGATGCTGCGCAGCAACACGGACTTCCCGGTGCCCGAGCCGCCGACAACGCCGAGGATCTCGTCGCGCCGGACATCGAGCTGCAGGTTGTCGTGCACGACCTGTTTGCCAAACCGGTTGACCAGTCCGCTAATTTTAATGATGTGCTCGTATGCTTCGGCCATCAGAATCCGATCCTTGAGTAGACAACGGTAAAAATCGCATCCGCCACGATGATGAGGAAAATAGACTGGACCACGGCGACGGTCGTCAGGCGCCCCAGTTCCTCTGCGGAACCCTTGACCTGCATGCCGCGCAGGGTTCCCGTCACGGAAATCAGGAAAGCAAACACGGGCGCCTTGCTGATCCCCACCAGCACATCATTGACCTGGATAGACGTGGCCAGGCGCTCGGTGAACGAAAACCAGTTGATGTCCAGCACGGTTGCGCCGATAAAGGCGCCGCCCAGCAGCCCGGCAATGTTGGCGAAAACCGTCAGCAGCGGCAGCGCAATCATCAATCCAACCACCCGGGGAATAATCAGGATCTGATTCGGATTAAGGCCCAGTACGCGCAGCGCATCGACTTCCTCGGTCAGCTTCATTGTGCCGAGCGCCGCCGCGAACGCCGAACCTGAACGGCCTGCGACCATGATGGCGGCTAGCAGCACGCCAAGTTCGCGAAAGATCGAGTTGGCCACCAGGTCGACCATGAATATATTGGCGCCGAATTGCTCCAGCTGCCGTGCGCTCTGGTAGGCCAGTACGACGCCCATGAGAAAACAGACCACCATCACGATGGGTATGGCCGCGGCCCCGGTTGCGTGGACCTGGCGTATGATTTCACCGATGACCAGCCGCGAGGGACGCTTGACTCCGTCCAGCACAGAACGGGCGATGAATCCGACGGAGTCCACGGCCTCGATCGTGTTCTGGCCTAATTTCCTGATGCCGTTGCGCCAGTAATGAGTGGGCTGGGGATCGAAAAAGCCGGGTACGTACTCTTTCTGCGCGGCGATATCGATAATGTGTTGAAGAAATTTGAAATGTGAAGCCCTGAAACCTTCGAACTTGCTGTGAACGCCAATTTCTTCGAAATCCAGGGATTTCTCGAACAGGACCCAGGCGCCGGCCAGGTCGAAATCCTTGAGTCCGCCGCACGAAAACCGGACTTCGGTACCGGGTTCCGGCACGATCTGATCCAGCAATTCCTGCAGCTTGGCCAGGTTGGCAAAAACCCAATCGTTTTTGAGACTGATTTGCAGCAGCCGGTCTTGTTTGTCCAGGGCAAGATAATTATCCACGTTGCCTAAGTCTAGCAAAATTGAAATACAATGCTCAGTATGGATATCTGGACCGTTCTCGTTCCGATTCTGTTGACGGACGTCGTCAACCCGGTGTTGTTCGCTTTCCTTGTGTACGCGGCCGGCTCGGATCGCCCGGTGCAGCTGAGCAGCGCCATGCTGCTGGGCCACACGGCGGCCTATTTTTCAGCAGGCATCGTCCTTGCGCTTTCTATGGAGTCGATAGCGGCCTACCTCTCGGAGCCGCATACCATTGACTTCGCGATCGAGTTGGTGCTCGGGGTTGTTTTGATCTGGCTGGCCATCGGGAGCCGAAAGGACACCGGCCAACGGCCCGACGAGAAGGCGCCAAAACTTAACCTGCTGAACTGTTTCACCTTCGGCGCCGTGGTGAATTTTATCGGTATCCCGTTTGCCGTGCCTTACTTCGCCGCTATTGACCAGATCCTTAAGGCGGACTTTTCAGCAACCGAGGCTGTCCTGATGTTGCTGGCCTACAACTTCATTTACGCACTGCCTTTTGCGCTGGTGCCGGTGCTGTCGGCGGTAATGGGCGACGCAGCGAAGCCACTGTTGATGCGAGTGAACGATTGGCTGGACAAGGCCAGCAGCTTCCTGATGCCGTTGCTTCTGGGCACTATCGGCTTGATTCTCTTAGCTGACGCCGTCATCTACTTCGTGACGGGTAAACCTATGTTCTAACAAGAAGAAAATAATGATTGATCTCGGCCGGGTCAGTCGAGATCGACTTCAACGGTTATCCCCGGCCGGTCAACCGTAAATTTTACCTGGTCAAATCCAGGCCGGCCAAACCAGGGGCGGACGTTATTGGAGAAGCCGTAGTCCTCGGAGCCGAAGCCCAGAAAGCCGGTATCAAGCCTGCCGTTATCGTTCGCATCATGGACAACGACTACGGCGTATTCCCCATCAGGTATGGCGACAAATCGAGTTTCAAATGCTCCGTTCTCATTCACGGGCCCGGATTCCTGCAGAAACGGCTCACGCATGAAAGTTTCGGCGCTGTTGAACAGGCTGACTTCAATGGTCCCGGTCGACACGGAAACGTTTTTGACCCGGACATTGATCCCCGGCAGCTCCGCTGCGGCTACTGCAGGATAAAAAAGGAGCGTTACGAAAAAAGCGATTGCGGCCCGTTGTATCAAATTCATCTGTGATTCCTTTTCAGTGCAGACGGCAGCAGCGCTTCAATGCGCTCCCTGACGTCCTGCCGGTCAATGAGATCGGCGACAAAGTCGAGTTTTCCGGTGTCCAGAACCAGCACATCTCCGAGCGAATAATTGCTGATCCACTGTTCGTAAAGCGATTCCAGCCGTTTCAGATAGGACAGCGGAATATCCCGCTCCATCGCACGCCCCCGCAACCGGATGCGCTGCCTCAGTGTCCTCATGGGGCAATGCAGGTAAATCATCAGATCCGGTGGTTTGATGGCTCGCAGGATATTCTGATAGAAAGCCCAGTATGTTTGCCAGTCACGCTTATCGATCTTGCGCATCTGGTGCAATGCCGTTGCGAAAATTTCCGCGTCTTCGAAAATCGTACGGTCCTGGATCACCACGCCGTCGGTGCGGTCCGCTTCCTGGTGAATACGAAACTTATTACTTAAAAAGAACAGTTGCGACTGAAATGCCCACCGCCTCATGTCACGGTAAAAGTCAGGCAGATAAGGATTTTCCTCATTGGGTTCATAGAACGGCGAAATATCGTAGGTGCTGGTCAAAAATTCGAGCAGGGTGGATTTACCGGCACCAATGTTGCCTGCAATGGCTATAAATTTCCGCTCCGTCATGGAACTCATTATACTTTCGCGATGATCATTGAATGGCAAAAAATTTTTCCGGCGGCCCTGTTCGCTGTCTTGCTTTCCTTAACCCCCGCAGCCCTGCCTGGGGACGAAGGTGAAGAGCACTCAGACGAGGAGGTTCAACGCGTCGAGCGGGTCCTGGGCAGGATAAGTTTTCCGACCACGACCCAGTCAGAGGAGGCGCAGCAGGCTTTTATCGACGGGATGCTGCTGCTGCACCTGTTTGAATACCCGTTTGCTCGCGATGAGTTCCTGAAAGCCCAGGAACTGGACCCGGATTTCGCGATGGCCTATTGGGGCGAAGCGATGACCTTCAATCACCCCATCTGGGACCGGCAGGATCTTGAATCCGGCCGTGCGGCCCTGCTCAAACTCGGCTCATCAGCAGAAGAGAGGATTACCCAAACGCCGGCAGCGCGTGAGCAGGGGTTCCTGGCCGCCGTTGAATTGCTTTACGGTCCCGGCAGCAAGGCACAGCGCGATATTGCTTACATGCGGGCCATGGAGCAACTGGCTGTCCGGTATCCGGATGATCACGAGGTGCAGTTGTTTTACGCCTTATCGCTGTTTGGCGTGCAGGCTGGCGTCAGGGACACGGCAACGTATATGATGTGCACCGCGCTGGCTCAGGACGTGTTCAGCGAGAATCCCGAGCACCCCGGCGCTGCACATTACCTGATTCACGGTGTTGACGATCCGCTGCACGCGGTTCTCGGTTTGAGCGCGGCCCGCGCTCTTGCCGTGATGGCGCCCGACGCGGGGCATGCCCAGCACATGACGTCTCATATCTTCATGGCGCTGGGAATGTGGGATGACGTTGTGACGGCCAACCAAAGCGCCGTGCGGGTGCAAAATGCCATGCGCGTGGAAAAGGGAATGGAGGAACGCCACTGGGGGCATTACAATCAATGGCTGCTCTACGGCCTGATGCAGCAGGGGCGACAGGCTGAATCGCTGGAATTGCTTAAAGCCGCCTATGCAGAACTCCTGGCTGACGGTAAAGCGCCCACCGACCGCATGAACCTCTCACCCGATAGGTCTCTGACCGGGTCGGTGGTGAAGATGTGGATGCGTTATGTGATTGAAACCAGGCAATGGGGCAGCGATGTGGCCGGCTGGACATTTAACAGCGGCGACGCTTTCGATCCGAACCTCAATATCACTTTCATACGTGCCATGCAGTCCGCTTATTCCGGCCTGGCCGCGCAAACAGACCAATACATCAACCAGTTCAGACGGCTGCGAAACGAGTTGAGAGAGATGATTGCGCTCCAGCCGGAGCAGGCGCCGACGGATTTGCTGTATCTCAGGCGTCTCGAGGTGATGGAATTGGAATTGCAGGCCGCAAAGGAATACGCCAGGGGCGAACTGGGGCAGGCAGCACGGATTGCGGGCGAGGCGAACAAGCTGGAGGGTGAGATGCCATTTTCGTTCGGCCCCCCCTTTGTGGACCTGCCGTCCGCTGAGTACCTCGGCGACCTGTCGCTGGCTGGACGCAAATACCGGGATGCCGCCGGCGCCTACGAACAGCAGCTGCAGCGCAGCCGCCAGAAAGCACGGGCACTGCAAGGTCTGATTGCGGCTCAGGAAGCCCTCGGGCAGGAGTCGGAGGCCCGATACCATCGCGCCAGGCTGGAACGTATCCGGTCCGCTGCCGAACAGGCCGAACAGTAGGGGCGGGCGGGCGGTTGCCGCCATTCCAGATTCTGGCATGGGTCTGGCTGGGTCTTTTCACGGTGAACATGGTCATGAAAGAATGTAGCATGTCCCGCTATACTGGCTGGGGCGACTACCGGTCACGGAGTCGGTGGTTTTTGCCCCGTGTGATTTAACGTTCCAATAATGTTGGGAGTGAAAAATGAAGAAGCGTGTCCTGCTGATGATTCTGATGTCTGGCCTGGCGGCCACGCTGTCCCCGGGCGCCTTTGCCGCCAACGCAGTGCTTTCCGGAATCTTCGATGGGTCGGAAGCGAAGCTGGCCCCGCTACCCGGAACGTGCGGAGGGGATGAAGCGCTGGGTTATCAGGAAACCGGGCCATTCCAGGTCTCAGCCACGGGCGTTTACACCATTCTGGATGCCTATTATGAAATCGGAGTCTCTGTGAGCGCGCTGATATACGAAAACAGCTTTGATCCCCAGTCGCCGTTGGCCAATCTCGTCACTCCCGAGGGTATTGGAATTGTAGGCACCGTCAATTTGGCCGCCGGTGTGAACTACGTGCTGGTCGTGCAGCAGTTCTGCACTAACCAGGGACGTCAATGGATCAATCCCGAGGGGAACTGGGCCGTCGCCTTTTCCGGGCCGGGAGAAGTTTCATCCGATGACAGCTCAATTCTGCCGCAATTGACCCAGGGCAGTTTCACCAATGGCGACCCGGTGGCGGACACTGACTGCGGCAACTCCCAGTACCGGGAGTCCGGACCCGTCCGGGTGTCCAGGGCCGGCACCTACTACTACACCGACCTGACGCTGTTCTACGATGTGGATGCCTGCTTACAGATCTACACGGCGCCGTTTGATCCCGCGAATCCCAATGCAAACCGCGTTGGCCTGCTCGACGATGTCAACACCGTGGAACTGGAAGCCGGCAAGGACTATTACTTCGTTGTCCAGCCTTATCTGGAAGCCACCACCGGTGAGTATTTCTTTGTTTTCGTGCCGGAAGCGCCGTTCAGAATCGGCTATGCAATGTCGGGCAGCTGGTATTTTCCACCGACCACGGGGCAGGGGTTCCTGATGGACGTTTTCGATTCTGCCAACCTGCTGTTTCTAGCCTGGTTCACCTACGATCTGGAACGCCCTGCAGAGGATGTGAGCGCGCAGATCGGCGACCCCGGACATCGCTGGATGACCGCGGTGGGCCCGTTCCAGGGAAACACAGCGAATCTGAACATCACCTGGAGCTCGGGCATGATCCTCGATTCAGAAACGCCCCCGGTTTCCAACGAAACGGACGGCACCATGACCGTAGAGTTTTCAGACTGCAAGACCGGAAACGTCAGTTACAACCTGGGAGCGAGCGGCCGTTCAGGAGAGATTCCGATCGAGAGAATCGTCAACGACGCGGTGCCATTTTGCCAAACCATGTCCCGCAATCCCGACCGGCCCGGACCGCTCTGATACTCTGACCCGTTTTTGTTCGGCCACTGTGCCAAAAACCGGCCGGTTTTTGGTCACGGTCGTGGACCTGTCCATTTTCATCAGTCCCTTTATATATTTCGGCCTGTGAAATCCCGCAAACGGACAGCAGGGCGATCAGGGTGATGGCAAGCAACCCGGCTGGGGCTCCCTGCGTGGGTTCCCTGAACGATTTTCGGAGCATCCGGTCAAAAGCGGCAGTAATCAACGGTCTGGACTCTCGGGGCTTGGGCGCCGCTTCAATCTGCCACATCGGTGAAATGATATCGTAATCAACCGGGTCTTATCTGAAATCGCAGGAGCTGTGGAGCAATAAAATCAATGAAACGTATTCTTTCCTCGGAAATCACCAGTGAATCGAATTATCGCAATCGCCGTCAATTCATCCGGGATGCAGGACTCGCAATTGGCGGGGGCGCGCTGGCATCGGCCCTTCCCCTGGTCGCGGCTGCAGAGGGCCGCGACCTGGCGACTGTCCCCGGCCCGCACAGCACGGACGAGACGCCCAACAGCTGGACGGATGTTACGACCTACAACAATTTCTACGAATTTGGCACCGGAAAGGAAGATCCTTACCGAAATGCCGGCGATTTCGTGACTGCACCCTGGAGTGTAAAGATTTCCGGCGAATGCGATAAGCCGGGAACGCATGCTCTCGAGGACATCATGGCCCCGCACACGCTGGAAGACAGGGTCTACCGGCACCGCTGCGTGGAGGCCTGGTCGATGGTGGTGCCGTGGGTTGGTTTCCCGTTGGGAGACCTGTTAAAGCGCTTTGCGCCTAACTCAAACGCGAAATTCGTACGTTTCAAGACCTTGTACGATCCAAAACAGATGCCGGGGCAGAGACGGGCGATTCTGGACTGGCCCTATGTCGAGGGGCTGACGATCGCCGAGGCCATGCACCCCTTGACCTTGATGGTGGTGGGTGTTTTCGGCAAAGAACTGCCCAACCAGAACGGGGCTCCGTTGCGCCTGGTCGTGCCATGGAAGTATGGCTTCAAGGGCATCAAGTCCATCGTGGAGATCGAGTTCACGCGGCGCCAGCCGAGGACTTCCTGGGAATTGTCGGCTCCGCACGAATACGGCTTTTACGCCAACGTGAACCCTGAAGTCGATCACCCGCGCTGGAGCCAGGCGCGCGAGCGCCGCATTGGCGCCGGGTTGTTTGCGTCAAAGCAGCCCACGCTGATGTTCAACGGTTACGCGGATGAGGTGGCGGAACTGTATGCCGGTCTCGATCTGAGAAAAAATTATTGATGACAGCGGGCGCTCTCCGGACCCTGAAGGTTTGCGTGTTTCTTGTATGTCTGGTGCCGCTGGGCAAACTGGCGCTCGAGCTGCTTGGTGTCGCCGGCTTGAGCCTGGGCGCAAACCCGGTGGAGGAATTGATTCACCGTTTTGGCATCTGGGGGCTGAATTTCCTGATGATCACGCTGGCGGTTACGCCGTTGCGCTTTATGACCGGCAAAAACTGGCTGATCCGCTTTCGCCGGATGTTGGGGCTGTTCGCCTTCTTTTATGTCCTGATGCATTTCCTTGTTTACGCAGGCCTGGATCAGGGCTTTGACCTGTCCGTCATCCTGGAGGACGTTGTCGAGCGGCCTTACATCACCGTTGGTTTCACGGCTTTGCTGCTGCTCATTCCGCTGGCGGTCACTTCGACCAACCGGATGATGAAAAGGCTGGGTCGCCGCTGGCAGAAGCTGCACCGCCTGGTTTACCCCATTGCTGTTCTCGCAGTGTGGCATTTCTACTGGCAGGTCAAACTCGATACACTGGAGCCCATCGTCTATATCGCCATCCTGTCTTTTTTGCTGGGTTATCGATTCTGGAGAAAATATGTCCGTTCTGCGCACCCCCGATGATCGTTTTGAGAATTTGCCCGGTTTTTCTTTCCGGCCACATTACGTCGAGATTTCTGACGATGAACTTGGTCCGCTGCGGATTCACTACCTGGATGAAGGACCCGCAGACGGCCCGATAGTTATTTGTCTTCATGGTGAACCCACCTGGTGCTACCTGTACCGAAAGATGATTCCGGTTCTGACGGCCGCCGGCTGTCGGGTGCTGGCGCCCGACCTGGTGGGATTCGGCCGGTCGGACAAACCCGCCAGCCGAACCGACTACAGTTATGCCCGGCATGTTCGCTGGATGTCCGACTGGATTCGTGCTGTAAGCGCAACAGACATTACCTTGCTGGGACAGGATTGGGGAGGATTGATTGGACTGCGACTGCTGGCCGAAGATCCGGATCGGTTCGCCCGTTTTTCTTTATCCAATACCGGACTGCCGACCGGCGATCACGATATCAATGAGGCCTTTCACCGCTGGCGCAAGTTCAGCCAGGAAGACCCTGATTTCGACATCGGCTTTATCGTGAACCTGTTCGGCCGCGGCGACCTGACCGAGGAAGAGATGGAAGCGTACCGGGCGCCTTTTCCCTCCGATGCATACAAGGCAGGCGCCCGTCAGTTCCCGGTGCTTGTTCCCACCGAACCTGACAATCCGGCTTCGGAAGCCAACCGCCGCGCCTGGAAAGTACTAATGCAGTGGGAAAAGCCTGCGCTTATGTGTTTTTCGGACGCAGACCCCATCATGCGGGGTGGTGACGGCCCTTTCATGAAGCTCGTTCCGGGAACCCGGGGTCAGCCCCATGTGACACTGAAAGGGCGCCATTTCATCCAGGAAGACGACGGTGAGAACTGGGCGCACGCTGTGGTTTCCTGGATGCTGTCCGGCTAACCGTAGCGGTGCTGGAAACGGCGGTTTTTCCGGTACGGGAAAATGTCCGCCTGCCTGCCTGACTCGATATCTTCCTTGACCTGTTTCCACCACTCGGGGGTCATCAGCTCGGTATGGTTTTTCCGGAACAGCGCCATGTCTTTCTCGTTGGCGAAAAAGAACGGGCCAAAAGTTTCCGGGAACACATCATTTTCCTTCACGGAGTACCAGGGCGTGTCCGACATCATGTCATCGTAATCACGTGCCGGAGGGATACGTCGAAAGTTACATTCAGTGATGTAACAGATTTCGTCGTAGTCATAGAACACGACGCGGTCGTGCCGGGTGACACCGAAATTTTTCTTCAGCATGTCTCCGGGGAAAATATTGGCTCCGGCCAGGTCCCGGATCGCGTTACCGTAATCACGAATGGCGCGCTTTTTTTCCTGCCGGGTGGCCTGGGCGAGGTAATTGTCCAGCGGTTCCATCCGGCGTTCGATGTAAATGTGCTTGATCACCAGCATGTCGCCGTCAATTTCGATAGAGCTCGCCGCCAGGGTCTGCAATTGATTCAACAGGACCGGGTCAATGCGGTCAATGGGTATCGCGACGTTGGAATATTCCAGCGTATCGGCAAGCCGCCCGACGCGGTCATGGTTCTTGACCAGCAGATACTTCTCTTCAACCACCTGGCGGGACACCGTTTTCGGCGGATCGAATTTATCCTTGATCAGCTTGAAAACGAAAGGCATCGAGGGCAAGGTGAAAACCAGCATCACCATGCCGCGAACGCCCGGAGCGACCTGGAAATTATCCCGGGAATGACGCAGGTGGTGCTGCAGTTCACGGTAAAAAATGGTCTTGGCCTGTTTTTGCAGCCCCAGCATCGCGTAAAGATCAACAACCGATTTCTGAGGCATGATCGACAGCAGAAAGGCGACGTAGGCCGACGGCACCTCCATGTCGACCAAAAAGTAGGCGCGGGAAAAACTGAACAGCACCGCAACATCCGTCTGCTGCATCAGCAGCGCGTCTACGGTAATGGTCTCATCCTCGTTGCGCAAAACAGGGATGACAAACGGCTGCCGGATGTCGCCATTGATCAGTCTGCCGACAAGATAAGCGGCCTTGTTTCTGAAGAAGGGTGTTCTCAGGACCTGGATCTGATGATTCGGCTGTTCCTTCCAGCCTGTGGACCGGCGCTCAAGAAGCGCGCGTTCCAGGTAACGGATATCGCGCCGCAGGTTTTCAAACGGGACCGGAAGTTGGAAGCTGGTCAGGATGTCGAGCAAGCTGCGGCGGAGTCCATCGCTGCCGGGGTAGTAACTGCGGTAGGTGGGTTGAGAGCCGCGCAGGTACTGAGTGCTGATAGCCGGTCGCCAGAAAATATATTCACTTTTATAGTAATCTCTGTGCAGAACCCTGCAAGCCACTGAATTATAGAATGTTTCAGCGCACTCCGATTGCAGATGATCCATCAGTTTTCCGATGACCACAATTTTAATCCGGGGCCATACTTCATTATTCTCCGCGGCGGCAGGAAAGTCGCGCTTGATCCTGTCCACGGTCTCCCGGACCCTTCGTTCATAACCCTGGATGCGCTCCCGGCTGACTTCCGCCGCCCGCGACCAGTCTGCCCGAGCAAAGCACTCTTTGCCTTCACGGCTGTACTGCCTGAAATGGCTGTAATGTTGGTCAAAGCCTTCAATGATGGCCTGCGCGACGCCGGCCCAGGTGTCCATATTCAAAACAAGGTACCTCTGCTCAGGGTTCCATAGCGGCGCTGAAGAGACCAATTCCGGCACTATCCAGCTGCGTGCGAAAAGCAGACAATTCGGCGTTCAAATAGCGCTCCATGTCTGCCACTGCATCATCCAGTGACTGGCGGGCAAGGTCAATATAGACATCAGCCGCAGGGGTGGGGGCAGCGCCGGTGCTGCCCACGTAATTGATCGCCAGCCCAATTTGACTGGTCACCCGGTCTTCGTCATACACGTAGCCTTTGGTTCCGGGCCTTACACGGAAACGGCTTTCAAGCTCTGCCAGTTCCTGTTGTATCTCGGCGGCTTTTTCGGTCAGCGCCTGCAAAGGTTCATCCGGCGTCTCCCCCGGCACCTGCTTCTGCCCGATCAGGGTCTGCACGGTGGTCACGTCAGCCTGCGCGCGGACCAGCCGTTCCACAGCCTCGACAGCCGCCTCCTGCATATCTTCCAGTTGCAGCATGACCCGGTAGTTCTCCAGTTTTTCCTGCGTGGACCAGAGCGAGCGCGGATCCGGCAGAACTCTCACAGTGCGGCTTGTGCTTGCGGGTTCGGTAACGGTCGCGGCCAGACTCAGTGTCACCTGGTAATCACCGGCCGGAACCTCGGCGCCGGCGGGTAACCCGTCGTCGAGTTTAGGTGCATCAGGTCCCGGCATCGGCCGTACACCGTCCCGCTGCATGCCCCAGACAATTCGGTTTACGCCCTGGTGGACAGTAAATTTCCGCGTGCGGATCAACTCGCCTTCCATCGTTCTAACCGTCATTTCGATTTTTGGAATGTCGGCATCATCGGTTTGCTCGCCGGTGCGCTCGGGCTGCCTAGCCATTTCGTCCGGATGCGGCAAGTCCTTCCCGCTGGACATGAAGGTAATCATCACCCCGTAGGGCTCGTTTTCCGCCCTGAATTCACCCGAGCCGGTAAAGCGCGTGGACGGAGTCTGGTTTGCGTCGAATTGCTGGCCTTCGGTCACGTCGAGTATAGCCAGGCGCTGCCCAAAAGAGGAAGCCTTGAGGCCGCGCAGGGCGGCATAGTCATCAATCACATAAATCGAGCGGCCGTGAGTCCCCAACACCAGGTCGGTTTCGCGCTGCTGAATCGCCATGTCCATCACCGACACGGTTGGCACGCCGGCTGTGAACCTTGCCCAGCCGGCGCCGCCATTGGTAGAGACGTACAAGCCGAACTCGGTTCCGAGGAACAATAACTCGGGATCCACGTGATCCTGCAGCACGGAGAGGGCGTATCCGGACAATTCCGGCGTCGTGAGGCTGCTCCAGCGACGACCGTAATCTTCGGCGCGGTACACATAGGGATTCATATCCGAGCGGCGGTGATTGTCGAACACAATGAAAGCAGTGCCCGCATCATGCGGTGAAGGCGTAATCATCGGCACCCAGCTATTCTGCGGGACGCCGCGAACGCGCTCATCCACCCGGACCCAAGAGGCTCCGCCGTCCCGGGTGACGTGCACCCGTCCGTCGTCGGTACCGGCCCATATCGTGCCCGGCTGCAAAGGGCTTGGTGCGATGGAGACAATGGACGTGTAGTTTTCTGCCGCGGTCACGTCGGCGGTTAATCCGCCGCTCTCGCGAAACGTCTGCCATTCCGGGTTGTTGGACGTCAGGTCACCGCTGATCACGTTCCACGAGATCCCGCGGTCGGTTGATTTGTGCACGAACTGGCTGCCGTAGTAGATGGTGGCGGGATCAAAGGGGTCCTGCGCAATTGCAGCATTCCAGTTGAACCTCAGATCTACTCCGGGGGCTTGTGGTGCGGGCCGGATCATCCGCTGTTCGCCGGTATCCAGGTTCCAGCTCGAAAGGTACCCGCCCTGGGACATGACGTAACCGCGACGGGAGTTCTCGGGATCGGGCAGCGTGTCGAAGCCGTCGCCGAAACCCACTTCCTGCCAGTGCAGGTTGCGGATTCCGGCGTTTTCCCACACCTCCGACGGGCCGCGCCAGGAGCCGTTGTCCTGCAAGCCGCCGTAAATATGGTAGGGATGGTCGTTGTCCACACTGATGTGGTAGAACTGCGAAAGCGGCAGGTTGCGCACAAAGCGCCATGTTTCGCCGCGGTCACGGCTGATGGCGATGCCGCCGTCATTACCCAGTATCAGGTGTTTAGGATCGGACGGATTGATCCAGAAAGCGTGATTGTCGATGTGAATCGTGTTGCCTGCATCGCAGCAGTCGACCACCGGGTTCAATTCGAACGTTTTGCCGCCATCGATCGAAACGCTGAGGCGGGTGAAAATATTGTAGACGCGTTCGGCGTTCTGCGGATCAGCGGCGACTTCCGTGTAATAAAACGGCCGGATCGCAATGTCGTAGTCTTCATTGGTCCTGATCCAGCTTTCACCGCCGTCTTCGGAGCGCAGCATGGCGCTCTTTTCCGCCTCGACCAGGGCGTAAACCCGGCCGCGCTCTGCCGGCGATGGCGCAAAGGTGATCCGTCCGAGTTCGCCTGTGGGTAATCCGTCCTGAGCCGTTTTACGCTTCCATGATGCGCCGCCGTCCCAGGATATATACATGCCGGAACCGGGTCCGCCGGACTTGAAGAAGTAAGGCCAGCGGCGGTGCTGCCAAAGGCTGGCGTAAAGCTTGTCCGGGTTGAATGGGTCGAGCTTTATATCAGTGCCGCCGGTCTTCCGGTCTGCATACAAAATCTTTCGCCAGGTTTTTCCGCCGTCTTCTGTCTTGAAAACACCACGCTCTTCATTTTCACCCCACAGAGTGCCGAGTGCAGCCGCATAGGCCACATTCGGGTTGCCCGGATGCAAAGCAATCCGATTGATGCGTTCCGTGCCCTCGAGTCCCGCCCGCTGCCAGGTCCTGCCGCCATCGATCGATTTGAACATACCGTCGCCAATCGACGTCGAGTTGCGCACATTACCCTCACCGGTGCCCACCCAGATGATGTCCGGATTGTCCTGGTTGATGGCAACGGCGCCAATCGAAGCCACGGGCTGCTGATCGAACACCGGGGTCCACGTCAGTCCTCCATTATCTGAAATCCAGACGCCGCCGGTGGCTGCGCCGAGGACTATGTGGTTGGGATTGCTGGCCACCGCATCGATCGCGGTAATCCGGCCGCTCACCGCCGCCGGCCCCAGGCTGCGGGCGGACAATCCGTGCAGAAGTTCCCCGTCAAGCTGGGCGTCGGCCGGTCCGGTGAGCACCAGGCTCAACAGGATTATCCCGGCTGAATAAAATCGGGTGAATGGGGAAAAAAACATCCGGGGCTCCTTGGAATTGAATTCAGCGGATTAGGTTCAATCCTGGGCAAGGCATTGTCAACCATAGCGGGCTGCATTGTATAATCTGCATTCGGATTCATAAGGAGTTTTGCCGTGAAACAGGTTTTTATTTTGCTTGCAGCGGTTCTGCTGCTTGGAAGCGTCCAGGCCCAGGATGATGCGGATCTCGTGCAGGTTCTTCCCCCCGACGCTCAGAAGTGCGTCCTTCCCGCATCGCCCGATGCGATCCCCGAAGATGCTTCATACGAAGATCTGGTCAGCGCCAAGAAACAGGTGGCCGAATTCCAGGGGGAACTCGAATTGTTTCGCGAATGCCTGAGTGCGGCTGAAGGCAACCCGGATAACACGGCAGGCAACAAGGCAGCCATCGTTTCATCCTTCAACTACTCCGTTGAAATGGAAGAGCGGGTTGCAGAGCGTTTCAACGAAGCCGTCCGCGGTTACAAAGAACGCAAAGCCGCAGCCGAAGGCTAGCGAACCCGTTCAAAAGCGCGTAACGGTCTTTGTCCGCATAGCGACAGGCGGGCAGGGGCTGTGCTGAATATTGCTTATTCAAGGAGCCATCATGTCTCGAAATCGATTGCCCGGAACCATCGTTCTTTCCCTCCTGCTGCTGGCGGCTTTTCCATCCATTATCGCCGCGGCGGATGAGAGTCATCCGCTGGCCGGCCTGCCGATGAGATCCATCGGTCCGGCATTGACCTCGGGCCGTGTCTCGGACTTCGCTTTCCATCCCGACCAGTGGGAAGTCCATTACGTTGGTTTCGCCAGTGGAAACCTCTGGAAAACCGGCAACAACGGCGCAAGCTGGGAGGCCGTGTTTGAAAACGAAGGTTCTTATGCAATCGGCGTGGTCGAGCTCGATCCTTCCAATTCCAGCACGGTCTGGGTGGGAACGGGCGAGAACAACGCCCAGCGCAGCGTGGCCTTTGGTGACGGTGTATACAAATCCATGGACGCTGGTAAGACATGGAAGAACATGGGCCTGAAAGATTCCGGCCATATCTCGATGATCCGGATTCACCCCGAGAACAGTAATATAGTTTGGGTGGCGGCCCAGGGCCCGCTGTGGAACTCTGGCGGAGACCGCGGTCTCTATAAAACCATCGATGGCGGCGAGAGCTGGACCCGGATTCTGGAGATCGATGAAGATACCGGCGTCAACGAATTTGTCATGCACTCCGCCAATCCGGACGTCATCGTCGCTTCCAGCTACCAGCGCAGGCGTCATGTCTGGACGCTGATCAATGGCGGCCCCGGGGGCGGAGTGCACAAGACTGTGGACGGCGGTAAAACCTGGCGTAAAATCAGCCAGGGAATACCGGGAGGAGACCTGGGACGTATCGGCCTTGCGGCGGCCCCATCGGCGCCAAACATTCTTTACGCCATCATTGAAGCCGACGACAAAGGCAAAGGTGTCTATCGCAGCACCGATTTTGGTGAAAGCTGGGAGAAGCGTTCTGACCGGATGACCAGCAGTCCCCAGTATTACAACGAGCTGTACGTCGATCCGAATGACCCGGATGTGGTTTACTCGGTGGACACTTTCACCAGCCGGTCGGAGGATGGCGGTAAAACCTGGAGCAGGATTTCCATCAAGAACCGGCACGTCGATGATCATGCCCTTTGGATTGATCCAGCCAACAGCAACCATCTGTATATTGGCGGAGACGGTGGTGTCTATGAATCCTGGGATCGCGGAGAAAACTGGCGCCATGTCAGCAACCTGCCGATGACGCAGTTTTACCGGGGTACGCCGGATAACGACGCGCCGTTTTACAACGTATGTGGTGGAACGCAGGACAATTTCACGCTTTGCGGTCCTGTCCAGACCCGTTTTACCGACGGAATCACCAATGTCGACTGGTGGATAGCCCAGTTCGGAGACGGGTTTAAGGCTCAGATCGATCCGACCGATGCAAATGTCGTTTACGCGCAATATCAATACGGCGGCCTGGCCCGGTTTGACCGGGTGACCGGTGAGAGGTTGGCCATCACGCCGCAGCCGGGCGCGGAGGAAAACAAGTACAAGTGGAACTGGAATGCGCCCCTGATCATTTCACCGCACAACAGTAACCGTCTGTATTACGGGGCAGAACGCCTGTTCCGCTCGGATGACCGTGGTGAAAGCTGGGTCGCTGTCAGCGGCGATCTGTCCCGGCAGATTGACCGTAACAAACTCGACGTGATGGGCAGGGTATGGAGCGTCGACGCCATCGCCAAGAATATGTCCACTTCGATGTACGGGAGCCTGATTGCATTGGCTGAAAGCCCGCTGACCGAGGGGCTTATCTACGCCGGGACCGACGACGGTCTGATCCAGGTGACAACGGACGGCGGAAATAGCTGGCGCAAGACGGCATCTTTCAAGGGCGTTCCCGATATGTCGTTGGTCGAGGACATCATTGCCTCGAGCCATGATGCTGACGTGGCATACGCGGTGTTTGACAACCACAAACGCGGTGACCACAAACCCTATGTGGTGAAAACATCGGACCGGGGAAAAAATTGGAAAATGATGGTTGACGGTCTACCGCCCAGAGGCACGGCGCATACCATTATCGAGGACCATGTAAACAGCGGACTGCTGTTTGTCGGCACCGAATTCGGCCTGTTTTTCACCCAGGACGGAGGCGGGAACTGGCAGGAGTTGACGGGCTTGCCGACCATCGCCGTCCGCGATCTGGAAATTCAGCGCCGCGAGAGCGACCTGGTCGTAACTACCTTTGGGCGGGGCTTTTATATTCTCGACGACATTGCGCCTTTGCGTACCCCGGTCAAGCAACTCGAGTCGGGCGCTTCCCTGTTTCCGGTCCGTGACAGCTGGATCTACAACCCCGACCGACGTCGCGGCTGGGGCGGAAAGGGCGATTTCGGTTCCGACCGTTATACCGCCGACAACCCGCCTTATGGGGCCGTGTTCTCCTACTATCTGGCCGAAGACCTTCAGTCAATCAAGGATAAGCGCCGGGACTCCGAGAAGGAGAGGGCCAAGGCGGGAGAGGACAATCCGTATCCCAGCTGGGAGCAGCTGAGACGTGAAGATCGCGAAGAGGCGCCTTCAGTAACACTGACAGTGACGGATAGGTCGGGTCAGGTCATCAGGCGCATTGACGGTCCCGCCGGTAAGGGTTTTCACCGGGTGGCATGGGATATGCGTTACCCTGCTCCTGATCCCGTGAATTTGCAGCCGGCGACCGATCGTGCGCCCTGGGAGGGCACGCCCCAGGGGCCCATGGTGCTGCCGGGTCAATACAGCGTGACCCTCTCGAAAAGGGTAGAGGGCAAATTTGAGGAAATCGCCGGGGCGCAGACGTTTACCCTGAAACCCCTGTTCACCGGCGGCCTGGTTGCAGATGACCGCGAAGCCGTGCTGCAATTCCAGTCGCAGACAGCGGAGCTCTATCGTGCCGTGATGGGTGCCGATCGTGCTGCAGATGAGATCCAGACGCGCATTGACCACCTCGTGAAAGCCGTGGAAGAAACGCCTGCCGCGACAGAGGCGCAAGCGACCGCCGTGCGAAGATTGAATGCCAGGATGCAGGACCTGCGAGTGATTCTGAACGGTGACAGGACGGTGACGAGCCGCGCCGAAGCTGCGCCTCAGTCCATCTTCGAACGCGTCGCCGTTATTGTAGGGGGCAGTTGGGGAAGCCAGTCCGCCGTGAGCGGGAATTTTAGAGAATCATATCGTGTTGCGACGGAGCAGTTCCCGCCGGTGCTGGCGGAGTTGAGTTCCATTTCTGCTGACCTGGTGCAGCTCGAAAACGAACTGGAAGCGGAGGGCGCCCCATGGACCCCGGCGCGTCTGCCCGAGTGGAGCTCTCAGTAACGTAGACTCCCCGCCGGAGCGGGGAGCCGATCAGTGTGGTTTCAGTCGGAATCAGATCGAGCCTCGTCCAGCCGCTGGTGCAGGTCTTTGGCCCACCGCTGCAGCATCCGACGCGCATCCGCGCGGTTACTTACGCTGTTGGTCCACTGGTAATAGCCGCGGCGCGGCGCCTCCTGCCGGTCGGACGCGGTAGCGAGCAGATCACCGGTCACTGCGTCGTAGAGTTCAAGCTTGAGCGTCATACGTCCGGCAGACTCGGTGTAGGTCTGTGTTATGCCAACGGAGCGGGTGTCCGGGGCGTAGACGTCGAGGTCGACGATGCGGGGTTTGATTCGCATCACGTTTTCGGCACTCTCGCTGGCCAATGTGTAATCGCCTGCGGCAGTAAGTTCCGCTACGAAAACCTCGTTAAACAGATCAGCCATATCGGACTTGATCCGCTCCATGTCTGAGGCCTTGACCTTCAGCGAATGGTAGCGATTTTGGTCACGTTGCCAGTTTTTACGGAAGGCCACAGTGGCAGGGTCCAGCAAGATCTGGTCGTATATGCTCCATTCCACATCCGGACTCGCATATATTTCACCTCGGCGGTCCTTTTCCATCAATTCCAGGCCATCCAGGGAAATTTCCGGAGGGTCGGTTTCCGCGAAAACAATCGAGGGGCCCAGAATCAGGCCGAGGCTAAACAGTACGCCAATGACTTTTGAGTTCATAAATCAAATCTCCTGAAGGCTTTATCCCTCCCTAGAGTATGATAATAAAAGACCGTTTAAGTTCTAATTTGATTTCATGTAATTCAGAAGCGTCTGTGCATCACTGGTCTCGAACGGGTCACTCGGACAGTTATCACACTTCCCAGCCTCTGCGAACATGGCGGTAATCGCGCCGTCGTCGACCAGCATGGAGTAGCGCCACGACCGTTCGCCGAAACCGAGATTGTCCTTGCGCACCAGCATGCCCATCATCCGGGTGAATTCGCCACCGCCATCCGGTAGCATTTTGACTTTCTCGACGCCCTGGTGTTTGCCCCACTGAAACATTGTGAACGCGTCGTTAACGCTGAGACAATAAACTTCGTCGACGCCGAGAGCCTTGAACTCCTCGTAGCTGGCTTCGAAACCGGGCAGATGCGTGCTTGAACAGGTCGGGGTGAAGGCACCTGGAAGCGCAAACACGACCACTTTTTTTCCGGCGAAAATGTCGTCGGAGGTCAGGTCCTGCCAGCGGTAGGGGTTTGGCCCTTCCACGGATTCATCATGCACGCGGGTTTTGAATGTAACGTGGGGAACTTGCAATGGAATAATCTGGGACATTTCAATTCTCCTGTTGGTAACGCACGTAGAGTAAGAGCAGCCCGCTAATAAGTAAAATCGATTGAAATTATGATATCAATAGGAAATGCAAATAGTCCTCTTTTCATTTATTGATCTCTGTTACATTATGGCTGGGACTGACTTTCCGGGGAGTATTGGTTGACTAATTCTCAGGCGATTTCACCGCCTCGGCTGAGCCAGGATGCGCTGGCCCGCATTCTGGACGTCACGCAGAAACTGGCACGGCCTTTTGAACTTCTGCAAATGCTGACCGAAGTGGTCGAAGCCGGCGAATCTGTCCTTTCCGCAGATAAGGCCTCTTTGTGGCTGTACGACGCCGCCAATGACGATCTGACCATGCGGGTGCCGGTGTTCAGGCCCGCTCCCCGGCTGGCGGCAGGTGAGGGCCTCGTAGGCGAGTGCCTGTCGACGCGTGAAATTATCAACGTTTCCGACGCCTATTCCGATCCGCGATTCAGCCGGACCGTCGACAAGGCCATCGGTTACAAAACACAGTCCGTCCTGAACATTCCCCTGCTGGGAGAGGAGAAGCAGCCTGTTGGTGTGCTGCAGTTGCTGAATAAAATTGGGGGCGTCTTCGATGCCAGCGATGAATTGCTGGCGTCAACGCTCGCGGCGCAATGTGCCGTGGCGGTGCAGCGTACACAGCTCACCGAGGCGCTGCTGCTGAAAGAGAGGCTGGACGAGGAGGTTGCGCTGGCCCGCGAAATCCAGATGAGCACGCTGCCCACTGTCATGCCGCTGGTGAAAGGTTACGATGTTCATGGCCACTTCGTGCCTACCGGGCACGCAGGCGGTGACCTGTTCGACCTGGTTGTGCTTAACCGGGAATTGTTTGTCCTGATGGGCGACGCCACAGGCCATGGTTTCGGGCCGGCCCTGTCGGCCACTCAGATGCAGGCTATGTTGCGCGTCGCATTCCGTTGCGGGGCGTCGCTCAATGAGGCTTTCAGACACGTGAACAACCAGCTCGTGGAAGACTTGCCGGACGATCGCTTCATCACGGCTTTCATGGGTTTTCTCGATCCGGTCACCAGTGAAGTCCGGTTTCATTCCGGGGGTCAGGGCCCGATCCTGCATTTCCGGGCCGCAGACGAAAGCTGTGAGTGGCATCGGCCGACAACATTTCCGGTTGGCATCATGGAGTTGGAGGATACGGGTGATTCACAGATTTTGAAAATGGAGCCTGGTGACGTCCTGGTCCTGTTATCCGATGGAATTTATGAATATGAGAGCAGGCAGGGTGTGCAGTTTGGCGAGGATCGTGTTGCCAGCCTGATGAAGTATCATCACCGTTTACCGATGGTGGAGTTGAGCAAACAGATATTGACTGCAACTTACGAACACGGAGATGGTGTCGCTCAGCAGGACGACATAACGCTGGTCCTGCTAAAACGGCTTCCGGAGGAGAGTTGATGCATAAAAAATACAGCCGAAATTTTGATCAGATCCAGAAGATCGTTCGGGATACTGAAGACTTTTTTGAACGGGAACAGATCGATGGTTCTCTGCGCATGAAGGTGGATCTGTCGTTGGAGGAGCTATTCGTCAACATGGTGAGTTACAACACCGAGACTGATAAGGATATCCTGGTTGAAATGCATCCGATCGAGCGGGGTATCGAGGTCAGCCTGACAGACTTCGATGTGGAGAGATTCGATCCTACCCGGGCTGCGGATGTGGACATCGATGCGCCCTTGTCGGAGCGGGACCCCGGTGGACTTGGGCTTTACCTGGTCTTAAAAATGGCGGATTCAATAAACTATCAATACCACGACCGGAAGAGCAAAATTACGTTCACCAACAGGGTTGCGGGGGAGTAGGTAAAAGGATGTTTGAAATTAGCTTTAACAGTGAGGGCCAGGTAGCAGTAAGCGGCCGGCTGGATGCGGCCCAGTCGGCCGCGGCGCAGGAATTTCTCGACCGCGTTGAACACGGCTGCGTTATTGATATGGCGGAACTGGAATACATTTCGAGTGCGGGGCTTGGTGTGCTGCTGCGAACCCACAAGCGTTTGATGAGCAGTGAGGCTGGTCTGGAATTAATTAATGTTAACAAGCATATAGCTGATATATTCCGCTATTCTGGGTTCGATAAACTGTTTTCAATTACCACTCTATGAAATTTTTTTTGATTTATTCACCAACTTTTTTCCCAGCGGGCCGTACTTATGAACAGTAATGACCGGGACCAGGCCCTCATCAAACGATGTAAGCAAGGTGACCGGGAAGCGCTCGAGAAGCTGGTTGGGTTGTATCAAAAGCCCGTTTATAACGCCGCTTACCGGATTCTGGGAAATCCGGATGACGCCGCTGATACAACGCAGGTGGTGTTCATGAAAGCTTTCGAGCACCTGGATAAATACGATCCCAGGTACAGGTTTTTCAGTTGGATTTACAGGATTGCAATAAATGAGGCCATCAATCTATTCAAGCGCGGCAAAAACCAGCAGCCTCTGGACGACTCTGAAGTTGCCGGCACCCGCGGTCCGGACGCAAGCGTCGAGGCAGGTGACCTGTCGCGGGAAATACAGGGCGGATTGATGAAATTGACAGAGGACTATCGCACCGTGGTTGTTCTAAGGCATTTTTCGGAATGCAGTTACCGGCAAATCAGTGAAATTCTCGAGATTCCGGAAAAAACGGTCAAATCACGGCTGTACTCGGCACGGCAGATCATGAAAGAAATGCTGCAGTCCCGGGGCGTGTATTGAGGAAAATGCCGATGCTTGACGAACACACGCTTGACCTGATCAACGCCGACATCGATGGCGAACTAACGCCGGAAGAGTCGCAGGAGCTAGATGCCACCCTGGAAGTTTCTGAGGAGGCACGAGCGATGCGGTCGGAATTGCTCAGATTAAGTAATCTGCTCGACAATCAGCCCGCTATGCAACCGCCTTCCGACCTTTCTACAAAAATCATGCAGCAACTGTTGCCGCAGGCGTCGAAAACCAGGTTTTCCCTGGCCGGTTGGTTTTCCTCGTTCCAACCCGCCACGGCCGGAGTAGCGTTTGCTGCCGGTTTGCTGGCCACTATTTCATTCTACGAACTGTCGCAGCCCGGCAACACCGGTCTGGATACTGCCGGGATGGTTGGAACCATGGTGGCCAATCCAGAGGGACTTAGCGGTGAACAGACAGACATTTTTTCAATTGCCGAGAAGGGAGTGACAGGCACCGTGTCTCTTCAGACCGGCAACGACTATTTTACACTCGAATTTGACCTCGATTCCGATGATCCGATTGAAATCGAGGTTGATTTCGCCGAAGCCGGCCTGGGTTTCGGCGGAATTGCGCATGCGGTGATCGGCACTGAAGAAACCGATCAATCCTATGAAGTCGCGGGGGGGGCTCTGCGTGTTGTAAACCAGGGACGGCAGGCGTTTACGGTGTTTCTGCGCAGGGTGGCCGAAAATGGCAATGCCGGCAGGGAGATCAATGTGGTTGTTTCCAGCGGAGGGGCTCCTGTAGTGACAGGCGCGCTTCGAGGTTGATTATTTAATTTCTGACTGACGGGAGTGGAGAGATGAAATTTACACAGCAAGGCAGTACCAAGGTATACATGCTAATCGGCGCACTGGTAGTGGTCGCCGGTGGGATCATGTTTTTTGCGAATGACTATCCGCCAGGCGATGAAAATGCGGCTGGCACCATCGTTCCGGCAGAGCGTTATCGTTCTGACCAGATCAGCAACGAAGACGTAGTGCTTGGCGACGAATCGATTGCTCAGTTCGTGCAGACCGACACTTTCGAGTACCTGGTGAACAATCCCGATCTGATCGATGTGCTCACCAGTTCGGCGGTCCAGGATTCATTGAATAATGCGAACTTCCGCAATGCGTTGAACGACGCGAATTTCCGCAGCGCGATGAGCGACGCGAATTTTCTCAATGCCTTGAACAACGTGAACTTTCGTAGTGCGATGAATGACGCGAACTTCCGCAGCGCAATGAATGACGCGAGTTTCCGCAGCGCAATGAGCGACGCGAACTTCCGCAATGCGCTGAATGATGCGGGCTTTCGCAGTGCAATGGACAATGTGAATTTCCACAATGCACTGAGCGACGCGGGCTTCCGTAACGCGCTGAATGACGCAAATTTCCGCAACGCACTGAACGACGCAGGCTTCCGCAGTGCATTGAACGATGCGGGTTTTCGCCAGGCGTTGAACGATGCGAATTTCCGTAATGCGCTGAGTGATGCAAACTTCCGCAGTGCGTTGAATAACGCTAACTTCCGCCAGGCGCTGAATGACGCGGGCTTCCGCAGTGCAATGAACGACGCGAACTTGCGCAGTGCGCTGAACGACAGCAGCTTGAACAATGCGCTGAACAACAACGCGAGCTTCCGCCAGGCGCTGAACGACGCGAACTTCCGCCAGGCACTGAACGACGCGAACTTCCGCCAGGCGCTGAATGATGCGAACTTCCGCAGTGCGCTGGACAACGTCAACTTCCACAATGCGTTGAACGACGCGAACTTCCGTAGCGCATTGAATGACGCGAACTTCCGCAGTGCATTGAACGATGCGGGCTTCCGCCAGGCGCTGAACGATGCGAACTTCCGCAGTGCGCTGAACGATGCGGGCTTCCGCCAGGCGCTGAGCAGTGCGAACTTCCGCAGCGCGCTGAATGACGCGAACTTCCGCAATGCAATGAATGACGCGAACTTCCGGAGCGCATTGAATGACGCGAACTTCCGCAGTGCGCTGAACGACGCGAACTTCCGCAGTGCGCTGAGCGACGCGAACTTCCGCAGTGCGCTTAATAATGCGGGCTTCCGCAGTGCAATGAACGATGCGAACTTTCGCAGTGCGCTGAATAACGCGAACTTTCGCAGTGCGCTCAACAGCGCCAGCTTCCGTCAATCTCTGAACAATGCAGTTAATGCGAGAGCGATGAAGCAATAGCGCTGCAATGCACAATTAGTCTTTACTTGTTATTGGCCGCCTGCTCAGACAGGCGGCTTTTTTTTAGGTTATTTAATCCAAAAGCTATATGCTTGTTGGCGTGCCTGAGTGAGGGAATCCCGGAATGGTCAGAATGAGAAGCGGAACATCAAAATTCTCGATGCTGGTATGCGCACTGATTGCGGTTACCAATACATTCGCGGCACCATTCGCGCTCGATGTGTTGGAGACCGATGATCTGCGGTTACTTTACTTTGACCCAATGCAGACTTACCTGACGCCACACGTGGCTCGCAGTTTCCATAATTCACTCGAATTCCAAAAATATATATTCAATTGGCAACCATGGGAGAAAACCACGGTTCTCCTGACGGACTTCACCGACTACGGAAACGCCGCAGCAGGGGTCGTCCCCAATAATTTCGTTCAGATCGAAGTCGCGCCATTAAGCCGCACCCACGAAACGTTCCCCGCCAGCGAACGCGTATACATGTTACTGAACCACGAGATGGTTCACATCGCGACCAATGACGTGTGGAATGAACAGGATGCCTGGTGGCGGCGGGTGTTTCTCGGCAAACCAGCGCCTGTGCAGGAACATCCGGAGTCAATACTCTATGCCTATCTGGCAAGCCCCAGGGATGCAAACCCGCGCTGGTATGCCGAAGGCAGCGCGGTATTCATGGAAACCTGGATGGCTGGCGGTCTTGGCCGGTCGCAGGGCGCATTCGATGAAATGGTGTTCCGCGCAATGGTGCGGGATGATGCACATTTTTACAGCAACCTGGGCCTGGTGTCTGAAGGGACAAAAGTGGATTTTCTGGTTGGCGTGAATGCTTATCTCTACGGAACCCGTTTTTTCGGATACATGGCCTACCTGTATTCACCTGAAAAGGTCATTGAATGGTTGAGCAGAAACGAAGACAGCGAGCGCTACTATGCGAGTCAGTTTCGTGCCGTTTTTGGTTTGTCGCTTGAAGATGCCTGGGACGAATGGATTGAATGGGAGCATCAATTTCAGCAGGCTAATCTGGAGGCAGTCAGAGCACAGCCATTGACTCCCGCGCGCAGGCTCGTCGATCGTGGCGTGGGTTCTGCATCTCGTTCCTTCATCGATCCGGAGACGAAGAACCTGGTGGGCGCTTTCCGCTATCCTGGCGTCGTCGGACATGTCGGTATGATGTCGTTGGAGGACGGCAGTATCGACCGGTTGAGGGATGTCAAAGGACCGATGTTGTACCGCGTCACTTCCACCGCCTTTGATCCGGAAAGCAGAACACTTTTTTATACAGAGGATAATTCTGATTTCCGTGACGTTGTGGCCATCGATCTGGAGACGGGCAAGCGGCGCATGCTGCTGAAAGACGCGCGAATCGGTGAACTTGTATTCGACCCATCGGATCGCTCGCTTTGGGGTCTGAGGCATCTGAACGGTTACGTGACACTGGTGAACATTCCGTATCCCTATGAAGAATGGAACCAGGTCTTCACCTGGGAATATGGACAAGTCCTCTATGAAATGGATGTTTCCCATGATGGCAAGTTGATTTCCGCTTCAATGGGCGAAGTCACCGGCAATCAGTATCTCAGGGTATTCCGGGCCGAGGATTTGCGAAATCAGCAAGCTAAACCCATGGCCGAGTTCAACGTCGGTGCAGCAGTTCCCGAAGGCTTCGTTTTCTCTCAGGATGACCGTTACCTGTATGGAAGTTCCTACTACACAGGTGTTTCGAACATCTTCCGTTACGAAATCGAAACGGGTGATCTGGAAGCCGTGAGCAACGCTGAAACCGGATTTTTCAGGCCGCTTCCGCTGGATGATGGATCGTTGCTGGTTTACGATTTTACCGGCGAAGGCTTCGTTCCTTCGATTATTGATCCGGTCCCGCTGGAGGATCTCAGCGCCATTACCTTCCTGGGGTCGGAGATAGCGAAAAAACATCCGATTGTGCGCGATTGGGCAGTGGGTTCACCGATGAAAGTTCCGCTTGATGACCTAGTCACCAACCGCGGCAAATATATTCCACGAAAGGAACTTAAGGTGTCTTCTGGATACCCGATTATCCAGGGTTATCGTGACACGTTTGCGTTGGGTTACAGCCTCAATATTCGGGATCCGGTCGGATTGAACAGCCTGACGATCAATGCTTCTTTCAGTCCCGACAGTTCTCTTGATTCCAGTGAGCGTCTGCACGCGGACATCGAATACAAGGCGCTGAACTGGCGGTTTCGCTATTGGCACAACTACGCGGACTTCTACGATCTTTTCGGCCCCACCGAGCGTGCCCGCAAGGGTGATGCCTTTATCGTAGGACACACCAAATCTTTGATTTTCGACGGACCGCGCAACATGAGTCTGGATCTTGACGCGGCTTACTATACCGGCCTCGATACGCTGCCGAACAACCAGAACGTTCCGACATCGTTTGCGCGACTTGCATCCGCCCGCGCCAAGCTGAACTACTCGAATAAAAGGGTGTCTCTGGGCGCAGTTGACTATGAGAAAGGGATCGGCTGGGACCTGGTGGGCTATGCAGATTATGCAGACAGCGCCTTTGTTCCAAAAATCCGGGCAGGATTTGACTTTGGTTTTGCATTGCCAATCAAGCATTCTTCAATCTGGTTTTACAACTCTGCCGGCCTCTCCGGTGGAGACCGGGACAATTCACTGGCTAACTGGTATTTCGGCAGTTTTGGTAACAACTATGTGGATGACGGAGAAGTAAAACGCTATCGGAGCTTCTACAGTTTCCCGGGTTTTGATATTGACTCAATCGACGGCCAGGACTTCGCCAAATCGGTGATGGAGTGGAACCTGCCGCCGCTTACGTTCAGGGAAGTGGGCACGCCGAGTTTCTACCTGACGTGGGTTCGCGCAGCGCTGTTTGCAGGCGCCCTGGTTACCGATTTGGGGAACAGTCGCTACAAGGAGACGTATTACAGCGTGGGGGCGCAGGCCGACTTTCATTTCACGGTAGTGCATCGTTATCCGATGAGGCTGTCGTTCGGTTATGCCCAGGGCTATATCGATGGTGACAAGTACGACACAGAGTGGATGATTTCGCTTAAAATTCTGTAATGTTTTCAATAGATTTTCTGGCTAGGGCTCCGGTGGGACTGCTGCCAGTCCTTATTTTCCTGGTTGTGCTGGTCTACATGGACAGCTACAAGCTGGTCAGTCTAAAAAATGTGCTGGCAGTGATATTCATGGGCGGGCTTACAGCCGTTGCAGCCATGTATATCAACGGCTGGTTGCTGGGTGTGCTGGATATGCCGCTCAAACCGTATTCCCGATACGTGGCGCCATTTGTCGAAGAAGGCCTCAAAGCGCTGATCATTGTGTACCTTTTTCGTACTAACCGGATAGGCTTCCTGGTTGATTCAGCCATTATGGGTTTCGCAGTCGGCGCAGGCTTTGCGCTGGTCGAAAATTTTCAATACCTGCAAATCTATTCAACGGCCAGCTTCGGCGTCTGGATCGTGCGGGGATTCGGCACTGCAATCATGCACGGCGGTGTCGTGGCGATTTTTGCGATTATGTCGCAGACGCTCACCGAGCGCCAAATGAGGATTAATCCGCTGTTCTACCTGCCGGGCCTGGCGGTTGCTGTCTTACTGCATTCCGTATTCAACCACTTCCTGGTGGCGCCGGTGCTGCAAACCATCGGGACTCTGTTTATCCTGCCGCCCTTGCTTCAGCTGGTTTTCCAGCGGAGTTCAAAAGCCCTGCATGACTGGCTAGAACTGGACTTCGATGCCGATGCAAACCTGATTGAAATGATCGAATCGGGACAGTTTACCGAATCGAAAATTGGTCAGTTCCTCGACGATTTACGCGGTAAGTTCGAAGGTCCTGTCCTGGTGGACATGCTGTGCTACCTGCGTGTGTATACCGAGCTTGCCATCCGCGCGAAGGCGGCATTGATAGCGCGGGAGAACGGAATCGAACTGCCTGTAGGTGAACGCACCCGGGAAAAATTTGAAGAACTGCATTTCCTCGAAAAGAGTATTGGAAAAACCGGTTGCCTGGCGATGAAACCGTTTTTGCAGATCGAGCGTAAAGACCTCTGGCAAATGCACGTTATCAGCCGCTGATTTGCCGGATTTTGAGACAATAGTGATCGGAGTCACCTCCATTCAGACCGCAAAAATGATAGTTTATGCAGGTTATCAAACCAGCAGGAACTACCATGACCACGAATCAGAACTTTTCCCTCAAGACTTTGGCGGCCGCCGGCCTGGCCCTGGCTGTTATGGGTTGCACTGATAAAGCCGAAGAGGCTCCAGAAACCGTAATGAATGACGCGCCCGATGAGCCAGCGATGGAGGTGGTTTTGGCCGTTGGAGAAGTCAATCCCTTCTTTGAGAGTTGGGACACGCCATACGGTATCCCGCCATTTGATGCACTTCGTGATGAACATTACCAGCCTGCGTTCGATGCGGGTATTGAACAGCTGAGAGCGGACGTGGCAGCCATCCGGGACAATACGGAGCCGCCGACATTCGAAAATACGATAGAAGCGCTGGAGTTTGCGGGATCTTCCCTTACCACCGTCAGCCTCGTTTTCGGAAACATCACCAACACCGATACCAACGATTTCCTGCAGGCCCTGGAAGTGGAAATCAGCCCAATCCTGACCCGCGAGCAGGATGCAATTTACCTCGATCAAAAAATATTTGATCGTGTCGCGGCGGTTTACGAGGCCAGGGAAACGCTGGGTCTCGATGAGCAGGCCCAGCGCCTGGTTGAACTGACCCATCGTGACTTCGTGCGCCGGGGCGCAGCGCTGGATGAAACGGCAAAAGCCCGGATGAAAGACATCAACGCCCGTATCTCTGAGTTAAACACGATTTTTGCCCAGAACCTGTTGAAAGAAACCAAGGCCTTTGAACTTGTCATTACTGACGAGGCTGACCTTGCAGGGCTGCCGGCGAACATGATTGGATCAGCGAGGGTCAAGGCTGAAGGGAAAGGCAAGCCGGGTGCGTGGATCTTCGGTCTTGACCGCGGAACCTACGAGGGATTCATGACCTACGCGGACAACCGTGAACTGCGCCGGCAAATGTACGATGCCTATCGCGCACGGGCAGCACAGGGCAATGATAACGATAACCGGGACGAACTGGCCGAGGTTTCCCGGTTGCGTGCGGAGCGTGCACATTTGCTGGGCTACGAAAATCACTCGGCCTACCAGCTTGAAACCCGGATGGCGAAAACTCCGCAAAAAGCCGAGGAATTTCTGCTCGAAGTATGGAAGCCGGGGCTGGCCAGAGCGGACCAGGAACTCGCTGAAATGCAGACGATCGTGCAGGAAGAAGGCCATGATTTCATCATCGAGGGCCATGACTGGTGGTATTACGCGGAGAAACTCCGGACCAAGAAATATGCGATCGACGAATCCGAGGTCAAGCCGTATTTTGAACTCGGCAATGTCCGCGAAGGCGCTTTCCACGTGGCGAACAAGTTGTTTGGTGTGACGTTCGAACCGCTATCCGACGTGCCGGTCTGGAACCCGGTAGTTCAGCCTTTTGCCGTGCATGATTCGGACGGTTCATTTCTCGGCGTATTCATGGCCGACTTTTACGCCAGGGACTCCAAGCGCGGCGGGGCATGGATGAGTTCCTACCGGCAAACGTCCCATGTCGGAGACAACAACGTCCGACCCATCGTGACCAACAACCTCAATCTCGCCGTTCCAGCCGAGGGCGAAGACACGCTGCTCAGTTATGACCAGGTGGAAACCCTGTTCCACGAATTTGGCCATGCACTCCATGGCCTGCTCACTCAGGTTCGATACCCGCGATTTGCCGGCACCAGCGGCAGCCCCAGGGACTACACTGAATTTCCGGCGCAGTTCATGGAGCATTACGCTTCGCAGCCGCAGGTTTTGGCCGTGTATGCGAAACACAACGAGACCGGAGAAATGATTCCGTTGGAACTGGTCGAGAAGATTCGCGCTGCCTCCACCCATAACCAGGGATTCAAAACCACTGAATACATTGCGGCTTCGCTGCTGGACCTCAACTGGCATAATCTCTCGCCCAACGAGGCGGCGGCTGTGGAAGACGCCTCCCAATTCGAAGCGGACGCCATGTCGGCTTACGGCAAGCCGGGCGAGATCGAGTCACGTTACCGCAGCCCATATTTTGCGCATATCTTCGCCGGCGGTTACTCGGCTGGCTACTATGCGTACCTGTGGTCCGAGATCCTCGATGCAGACGGTTTCACAGCGTTTATGGAAGCCGGCGATATTTATGACCCTGAGCTGGCAGCGCGATTGAAAGAAAACGTCTATCAGGCAGGCGGGATTCGCGATGCAGACGAACTCTACCGGCAGTTCCGGGGTAAAGACCCATCGATTGATCCGCTGCTGGAAATTCGCGGATTGAACTGAGCGGCCGGCAGGCGCGGGTCCATTCGCCGATCATCATCGCGAATGGATTCGCTCCTACGCCAGGAAAATTCTTTGAAAAGCCCACCAACTGCCGGTCACAGCAATCAGAAACGAGGCCGGCAGTACGACTCGCGCCCTGTACCAGGGCCGCGAGAACAGTCGATGGAACAGCAACCAGGCGGCCAGCACGATCGACAGCTGCCCCAGTTCCACACCGACGTTGAATCCGATCAGCGCCGTAAGAAATTGCTCATCCGGCAATCCCAGGTCAATTAGAACGCGGGCAAATCCAAGGCCGTGAAAAAGCCCGAATCCGAACACGATCAACGGCCGCCACGGCGTCATTTCTTTTGCCACCAGGTTTTCGATGGCGACAAAGGCGATACTGACCGCGATCAGCGGTTCAACGACGCTGCCCGGAGCCTTGACCCAGCCGGCTGCCGCAATGCCCAGGGTGATCGTGTGGGCGAGTGTAAACACCGAAATCTGGATCAGTAGTGGCTTGAGCCGGGTGGAGGCGAAAAACAGCGCCAGCACGAACAGGATGTGGTCCAGTCCTTTGGGCAGGATGTGTTCGAAGCCCAGCTCGACATACAACGTGGCCGTTTCCTGCCAGGAGCGATCGAATGTGATGGTGCTTCGAACCTGGGCGCGTTGCGCCTTGTTCAGCATGGTGTCGCTGTCACCGGTGTTTTGCACGTCGACCGCTTTGTCGGCTTCCGCCAATGCGGCGCACAGGGCGGGGTCCAGCCCGGAATCGGCGGTGCAGAATTCATCATCCGGATGGGCCAGGCACAGCGTGCTGAACACAAACAGAAGTGACGCCAGGGCCGCTGGCCCTGAAAAATGCTTCGTCAACGTTTATGCAGCCATTTAGGCAGCAGTTCGTAGGGGTCCTTGTCGCCCAGGTCCCCGGAATCGATACCTGCGTTTGCCAAGCGCTGCTGCAGTTCGCCTGATTTGCAGGCCTCGAATGTGTCGGTGGCGCCGCCGAGATGTTCGCCGCCAATAAAGATCTGCGGGATCGTATTGCTGCCGATGCGGGCAGCGAGCACGGCGCGGATCTGGCCGCCGAAATCTCCCTTCTGATATTTCACGGAGTCCAGGTCAACCGCGTTGTACGGAATATCGAGCTCAGCAAAGAGTTTGCGGATGGCCCAGCAAAACTCGCACCACTCCAGAGCAAACAGCACGACGGGTGTATCCTTGTCACCGATAATGCCGGTGACAAATTTATCTGCGGATTCGTCAAGAGGGGGCGCATCCCCGGCTTTCTCCGGAGCAGGCGCCGCCGCTTTATTGTCAAACCGATATCCCGGCGTGGAGCGGGCAATGTCCATTTCTTCTTCGGTCATCTCTTCCCGGATACCCTCGAACAGCGGGGTCGACAAATAGCGTTCACCGGTGTCCGGCAGCATGCACAAAATGGTTGTATTGGGCGGCGCATTTTTCGCCAGTTGCATTGCCCCTGAAAAGGTCGCGCCCCCGGAGGTGCCGGTGAAAATCCCCTCCATGCAGGCCAACTGCCTGGACATTTCCAGTGAATGGGCGCCGTCGACCGGCATGATCTGGTCGATCAATTTCATCGCGACGGCGTCTTCAGCCAGTTTTGGGATAAAATCCGGAGTCCAGCCCTGCATCAGGTGCGGGCGAAAATGAGGGTGACTTTCCGATGGGTTGCCGTCCTGGTCACGCGCCTGCGGTACACCGCTGCCTAACAACGGGGAGTTGTCTGGTTCGCAAACAACAATCCTGGTTTCCGGGCTTCTTTGTTTGAGGACCCGCGCGGTGCCTTTAAGCGTACCGCCGGTTCCATAACCGGTTACAAAAAAATTGAGACTTCGTGCCCGGAACACGTCGAGAATTTCAAGTGCTGTTGACAGCGTGTGGGCCTCGGCATTTGCTTCGTTTTCAAACTGCCTGACCAGGAACCAGCCATGTGTCTCAGCCAGTTCTTCCGCTTTGGCCAGCATCCCGCTGCCCTTGAGTTCGGCCGGTGTCAAAACAACTTTTGCCCCGAGAAAACGCAGAATCTTGCGGCGTTCGACGCTGAAGTTTTCCGCCATCGTCAGCACCAATGGATAGCCTTTCGCGGCGCATACCATGGCCAAACCGATTCCGGTGTTTCCGCTGGTGGCCTCGACGACGGTCTGTCCGGGCTTGAGGACGCCATCGCGTTCGGCCTGCTGAATCACGCTTAGCGCCATTCGGTCCTTGACCGAACCCATGGGGTTAAACGACTCAATTTTGACGAACAGATCGATGCCGGGTGGCGCCAGCCGGTTAATCTTGACGATCGGTGTATTGCCAATCGTCTCCAGGATGCTGTTGAAGTAAGTGGCCATCGAGACGCAGTATATACCGGACGTTAATTCATGCCAGAATACGTGCCTGACTCCAGATGAACCGCAGCATGAACCAGCCATCCTTCATTGACCCCCATCTTCCACTGATCGATCTCCATCGGCATCTCGACGGCAGCGTGCGCCTCGAGACCGTGATTGACCTGGCCGATCAGCAAGGCATCGACCTGCCGGCGTGGGATGTCGAGTCCTTGCGGCCGTATGTCGTGGTCGAGGACCGCGAGGGGGACCTGATGGATTTCATCGGACGCTTCCGTTATCTCACCGCGATCCTGCATAGCCCGGAGGCATGCAGAAGGGTGGCGTATGAGAATGTCGAGGATGCGATGCGGGAGGGTATCGACTACATCGAACTGCGCTTCAGCCCGTGGTTCATGAGCGAGACACATGAGCTGGATCCAGCCGCTGTGGTCGAAGCGGTAGCCGACGGTATCAAGTCGGCAGAACGCGATACCGGCGTGCGGGCGCAGATGATCGGCATCATGAGCCGAACCTACGATACCGAAACCTGCCACCGTGAACTGGATGCCCTGCTGGCCCATCGTGACCACCTGGTGGCGATTGACCTGGCGGGCGACGAATTGAAATTTCCAGCCGGCTTGTTCGAGCCTCATTTCCGAAGGGCTCGGAACGCGGGTTTGCAGGTTACGGTACACGCCGGTGAGGTCGACGGGCCGGAGAGTGTCTGGGCCTCGATCCGGGAGTTGGGCGCAACCCGCATCGGCCATGGCATTCATTCTCTGCGTGATCCACAACTGGTGGATTACCTGGCGGAGCACCGCGTTGGTCTCGAGGTGAACATCACATCGAATCTTCATACGGGGACCGTGGATGCATACGCAAACCACCCGGCTAAACGTATTTTTGAACTGGGGTTGCTGGCCAACCTGAATACCGACGATCCCGCGATCAGCGGAATCGACTTAAAACATGAGTACGAAGTCGCCGCGCCGAGAGCCGGCCTGACCCCTCAGATGACCCGCCAGTCTCAGATCAATGCCCTTGAAATGGCATTCCTGCCGGAGCATGAAAAGCGGGCCTTGCTGGAGAAAAAAGCGATTCGCCCTGACCGTACATAGCCTGAATCGCCCCCGTACCTACCACATGAAACCGGCTTCCAGCGTGATCGCGTCGAAATCCAGGTTACCGTTATCGATGTTGATGAACTGCCGGTTCCAGGACCCACGCATGAACACCAACGGGTTGATGTCCCAGCGCAATCCCAGGCCGAGGTTATAGGTAAATTCACTGGTCTTATAGGTGGACCAGGTCGTCGAACAGATGTAACCCCACCACGGGTCCCACCAGCATCCGGTTTGCGGCGGCTGGTCCGGCACGTTGGAATCCAGCTTGGTCCAGCCTACGCCGCCCTGGATGTAAGGCGTCAGCGGTCCCTTGAAAAAATGGTAGGTCACATTGAACTGGTGGGAATATTTCGACATCGTGTAATCGAGGGTTTGAGGCGCCAGCTCAGGATCTTCAGGCACGATGGTTGCGCTGTAATCGGGCTTGTTCAGGGAAAACCGGTAAGACAGGTGCCACTTTTCGGTCCAGTTCCAGCCGAACCCGAATCCCCAGCCCAGCGAACTGTCAATATCGATCGAAGACCCACGTTCGAAATCCTGATTGGTTGAGGTTTGATACTGCATCAGCAGCGAAGCCTCCCAGTTACGGTAACGCTCACTGTCGTTGATCGTTTTCTGGTTGAAACGCTGGGCATGGACGGAGCTACTGAATATGAGCAGCGCAAGCAGGAGCAGGGGGCGTTTTAATGTCATGAGATATCCGTTGATAAAAGAATCAGGGCCACCCCGGGAAGGGGTGCCCTGCCGGCAGAGAATGTAGCTGAAAGAGGGCCGTTATTCAAATTTGTTTCGCACTGCCTACGCGGTGCGCAGAACGCTGACGGGCGCATGGGTAATGACCCGCCAGGTAGCGGCCATCCCGCTGACCCCGACAAACAGCATGCCCGCCAGCGGGCCCGCCAGCCACAAGGTTACGCTGACCGTGTAATCCAGCTCGAACAGACGCGTTGCCAGCAGATATCCGGCCAGCGTGGCTCCTGCCGAGGCCAACAGTCCGGCCAGCAGGCCGATGGCGACGAACTCGGTGGCCGCCCCGCCAAGAACCCTTTTCTTCGATGCCCCGAAAGTACGCAGCATCGCGCTTTCATAGCGGCGCTCATCCCGGGTTGCCTGCACCGCCGCCCAGAGCACGGTTACGCCGGCGAGGAGGGTGAAGATGAACACCGCCTGGACCGCCAGCGCCGCTTTATCCATTACGTCGCGTACCTGGCTGAGCACGGCGTCGAGGTCGATGGCCGTCACGCTGGGGAAATTCCGCATCAGGTCGAGCACTGCGTCGCGCCCCGACTCCTCGACATAGAGGCTGGTGATGTAGGTTGCCGGAAAGGGCTCCAGCACGCCGGGCGAAAACACCATGAAAAAATTGGGACTGAATGAATCCCACTCCACCGTACGGAAACTGGTGACGGTTGCCGTCACGTTTTCGCCCGCAATATCAAAAGCCACGCTGTCCCCCAGCGATAAACCCAATTCTTGTCCGAAATCCTGCTCAACCGAGACCTCACTGCCAATGAACTCCGGCTGCCAGAACTCACCTCCGACAACACGATTGTCCGCCTGCAGCGTGCTGGTCCAGCTCAGGTTGGAGTCCCTACGGGCCCAGCGCTCCCCCTGTGGGTCCTCAAATGTCATCTGGGTCACGTCTTCACCGTTGATCGCGGTCATCCGTGCGCGTACCAGAGGAACGAACGCCGGCGCTTCGATTTGCCGTTCAGCAAGAAAGGCCGCCATCGCGTCAACTTCGTGCGGCTGTATATTGATCAGAAATTGGTTCGGCGCGTTTTCAGGAAGGCTTTGGCGCCAGGTGTCCATCAACTGGGTGCGCACGGTGGACAGCAGCAGCAAAACCATCAGGCCAAGTCCAAAGGCAACGATTTGCGCGACGCTCTCCTTACCCCGGCGCGAGAGGTTAGCGAGGCCGTAGCGCCAGGCAATGCCGGCCGCGCCCCGAAAGCCACGCAGCGACTTGACCAGCAGCCAGCCCGCTGCGCCCAAAGCCACAAAAGTCGCGCTGGCGCCGGCAAAAATGGAAAGGACCAGCCGCGTGTCTCGCATGATCCAAAGCAGCAGACCCAGCACCGCCGCCACCCCGGCCAGCCAGCTGATTCCGTAGCGTAGCGGGGGCGGGTCAAGGTCCTGGCGCAAAACCCGCAGGGGCGGTGTCTTCCCCATCTGCGCCAGGTCGGGCAGGGCAAATCCCCCCATGATGCTGAGGGCAGTCACCAGTCCGAGCACGACCGGTTGCAGCCCCGGAGCAGGCAGCGCCTGGCCGATAAAGTCCCGCATCAGCCAGGCCAGCCCCCATTGGGAGAGATAGCCGAAAAACGCGCCGATAACGCCGCCGGCCAGCGCGAGCATGAGCAATTGCAGCAGGCTGCTGCGAAAAATCAGGCGTTGGCTCGCGCCCATGCATTTCATCAGGGCAATCCGGTCCCGGTGCCGGTGCGAATAGCGCCTGGCCGCCATAGCGACGGCAACGGCCGCGAGCAACACGGAGACCAGCGAGGCCAGGTTCAGAAACCTTCCGGACCGGTCCATCGATGAGCGGATCTGGGGGCTCGTGTCGCCGATGTCACGCAGGTTTTCGCTGTCTTTGAGTTGTTCCTGCAGCAAGGGTTTGAGCCGGTCAACAGCGGACCGGCTTCCTGCGAACAGAAGCTGGTGGCTGACGCGGCTTCCCGGCTGGATCAACTGCGTGGATTCAAGATCTGCATCGTTAATCAGCAGGGTGGGCGCCAGGTCGACAAAGCTCCAGCCTTCGTCGGGGCGGAAATCAAGCACGCGTGTCAGGGTCAGTTGCGCACCCCCCACTTCAAGTGCAGCGCCGGTATCTACACCCAGCCGCGCCATCAGGCGGGTTGACGCCCATGCCTCACCGGGGCCGGGCACTTCGTCTGTTTGGGTTACATCGGAAAGCAGCCGGTTCGATGTTTTCAAGTATCCGCGTAGCGGGTAGCCGGCGGTCACTGCACGAACAGCCGCGAGTGTGTTGGCTTCGCCGGAAAAAACCACGCTGGGCATACTGGTGACACGCGCGGTCTCCAGGCCGCTTCGTGCCGCAAGGCCGGCGTAATCCGGGTCGATGGGCTGGTTGGAGGAAAGCCTCAGGTCGGCCGCCAGTGACTCAGCCGCCCTCATTTCGACCGCCTGCCCGACGCGGTCGGTCAGAAACGCGACGCCGGTGAGCGCCGTGACCGCGACCAGCAGGGCCGTGACCAGGACGGTCAATTCACCTGCGCGCCAGTCCCGTGCAAGCAACTTGACAGCCAGCCAGACTGTTGTTCTGGCATCTGTTTTCACTGAGCCGCTTCCTGCGGAGATGATTCCGTTCCGCCATTGTGGCCATTTGTTTCCCGTTCGATCTGGCCGGCGTCCATGTAAAGCACACGGTCGCAGCGTGCCGCCAGGTCCAGGTCGTGCGTCACCAACACCAGGGTCGTTCGGGTCTCCCGGTTCATGCGAAACAGCAGGTCAATGACGGTCTCGCCGGTTCGCTTATCGAGGTTGCCGGTCGGTTCATCGGCAAACAAAACCTCCGGTTCCACGACGAACGCCCTCGCGATGGCAACCCGTTGCTTCTCGCCGCCAGACAGCTGGTGAGGGTAATGACGTCTGCGCGGCTCCAGGCCAACCGTACGAAGGGCCTGGCGGGCGGCCTCAGCGGCATGTTCAACGCCCGCCAGTTCCAACGGCAACATCACGTTCTCCAGAGCCGTCAGAGACGAGATTAAGTGAAACGACTGGAAAACGAAACCTACGTTGTTGGCGCGCAGGGCGGCCCGGCCGTCTTCATCCAGAGCGGTAATTTCGTCGTCGCCGAGCCAGATTTTGCCTCGGCTGGGAACATCCAGCCCTGCCAGCAGTCCGAGCAGGGTAGACTTGCCTGCACCCGAAGCCCCGACAATGGCGATGGATTCGCCTTGTCGGACTTCGAGGCTGACATTGTCCAGTATGGTCAGGACCCCCTCGGGGCTGCTAACCTGCTTGCTCAGTTGCCGGGCTTTCAGTGCAGATCCCGAATTTTCAGTTTCAGAGGTATCCATGCGTCTCTTTTCAATTTTGCTGTTTTTTGCAGTTACAGTCGTTGCCGCGGCTAATCACGCCGGCTTGCAGGCGGCAACGGGTTCGGAGCGAGAACCGGTCATCGTGGTCCTCGGCGACAGCCTGAGCGCCGCCTACGGAATGGAAATAAGCCAGTCCTGGCCGAGTCTGCTGCAGGCGCGTTTACATGAAAATGGTTACGCTTACCGGGTTTTCAACTCCAGCATCACCGGTGACACCACGCAGGGAGGCCTGGCGCGACTGCCGCGTCTGCTCGAAAAGTACCGCCCCGACATCGTCATCCTGGAACTGGGCGGCAATGATGGTCTGCGCGGCCTGCCGGTGGAGGTGACCCGGGAGAACCTTGCAAGCATGATCGAACAGAGCCAGGCGGCCGGCGCCTCGGTCATACTGGCCGAGATGCGCATTCCACCCAATTATGGCCTGACCTACACCGAAAAGTTCAACGCCAATTACATGATATTGGCTACACAGTACGACATCACGCTGCTGCCGTTCGTGTTGCAGGACATTGCGCTGGAAGACGGGTTGATGCAAGCCGATGGAATTCACCCGACAGCGGAAGCGCAGCCGGCTATTCTGGACCAGGTCTGGCCGGTCCTGAGCGCCCTTTTGCCGGAACACGATTCAACCGGCAGCGACCGGTCAGGGACCTAGTCAATCTCCCAATCCAACGCTCCCTGCAGGGAACTGTCGATGTCAGTGTCAAACTGTTTTTCCAGTGCCTGAAGCGTTGCATTTCCGTTGCTGCGGAAAATGAACGTGATCCTTGATTTTTCGGGATTCTTTTTCTCGCTCATGATGATGCAACGCTGTTGTTCGAGTACAGAGCGGTAAGCAGCCGCTGAAGCGACGATACTCTCGGCCGTTAGTGCCCTGATGTTGATGCGGTAAGTGATTCGGGCATTCAGGATAAAAATCAGTATGAACCCGAACACGGTCGCCAGGACCGCCACGTGCGGGAGGTCCAGGCCACAGGAAAGCCCGATGAGGGTGACGAAAATAACATGGCCGGTGAGGCTGGCGGACCGCAGCACGGTGCGGAAGCGAATCAGCCCGCCGATGCCGAACAGCACGAAGCCAACGACCATGCCGTACTTGACCACCATGATCCCGATCAGGGCGCCGATCACGGCATAGGTGATGAAGACTTTGGGCGCCTCGATTTCCTCCAGGGTGTCCGCCGTCTGTAAGTGCTTGGGATGGTAGGCGATGATCGCGCCAAGGATGGCGGCCAGTGCCAGTGTCAGGAATGCATTGAGCAGGAATCCCAGGTCAGTAAATCCATGCCAGCCCTCGCCCAGAGAACCAGGTTCCTGCATCAGGATGTCGGTTATTTGCTGAGACCACGCTGCCGATGCAACGAATACCAGACTGAGCGCAAGCCAACGAATTTTCATAACGCGTGATTCCCGTTTGTTCGGTGTTGTTATTGGAGCAATATAATAGCATGCCGATTCACACAGCCATCCTCCCTCGCTTCGTCTGCACTATACTTCGCCTGAACTTTGGCTGGAGATGAACATGAATACAGGAAAATTAAGGTTGATTGCATGCGTTTTCGTCGTCATGGCGCTGCCGCACACGGCAAGCATGGCTGATTCGAAAGAATCGCCAACGCCCGTTGCAGACGCTCAGCCGGAACCGGAGGCTCAATCTTTTGTTTCCTCTCATGAAATTCAGATTGACGGAAAGCGTGTGGCCTACACAGCGACTGCCGGAACTATGATCATGCGTGACGAGGAGGAAAAGGCCATTGCTGAGTTTGGCTATACCTCCTATGTCAAAAAGGACGCCAGGCCGGCCTCGCGCCCCGTGATGTTCGCCTGGAACGGCGGCCCGGGTTCGGCCTCGCTATGGCTGCACATGGGTGTTCTTGGCCCCCAGTTGACCATGGTGAAAGACATCGAAGTGAACGGCAAGGGACCGTTCAGCAGAACCGAGAATCCGTACAGCATTATCGACAAGGCCGACCTGGTCATGGTCGACCCGGTGGGGACCGGTTATTCGCGGGCGGTTGGTGAAGCCGAGGGCAAAGATTTCTGGGGTGTGGATAACGACATTAAGTCGGTTTCCGATTTCATTGTGCAGTACATAACCAGCAATGGCCGCTGGGCTTCACCGAAATACATCCTGGGGGAAAGTTACGGCGGCTTACGCGCAGGCGGCGTCTCCCTGGATCTGTTGACGCGGCACAACATGAGCCTCAACGGCGTTGTGTTGGTTTCGCCCTACATGGACGTGGCCGGGGGTGGCGGCGTCGGTGTGGCCAATATGGCCGTTGGATACGCAATGACGTTGTCGGGTTACGCGGCGACTGCCTGGTATCACGACGCTTTGAATGACAAACCCGCTGATTTCCTGGCGTTTCTTGCAGAGGTGGATGCTTTTGCCGTGGATGAATACCTGCCTGTGCTGGTCAAAGGCGCCCGGGCGCCGGCCTCTGAGCGCCAGGCAGTCGCTGCGAAGCTCGGTGTCTATACGGGCACTTCGGCAGACTACTGGCTGGCCGCGAATCTGCGAGTGACCGAAGGACAGTTCGTGGCGGAAGTGTTGCGCCAGCGGGGCCAACTGGCAGGCAGAATTGACTCGCGTTTTGCCAGCTTCACGACCAACACTCTGGCCGAGGATATGCCGTTCGATCCCTACATGAGCGCGGTCGGCCCCGCATTCGCGGCGACATTCAACGATTACTACCGGCGTGACCTGGGTGTCGAGATGGATCGGAACTATGTCGTTTCAGGCCGCCTTTACCGGGACTGGGACCGCTCGCATGTGCAGCCGGGCCAGGAATATCCTTCACCCGCCGCCGACACGGGCATCGACCTGGCGCACGCGATGATCCGCAATCCGGATATGAAGGTGCTGGTGCAGCAGGGTTATTTCGATCTCGCAACGCCCTTTCGGGCAACGGAATACTTCATCGACCAGATGCCTTTGCCGGAGGCGTTGCGCGCCAATGTCAGCATCAAATATTACGAGGCCGGGCACATGATGTACGTGCATCCGCCTTCGCTGAAACAGTTCAGGCAGGACCTGGCCGGGTTCGTGGATTAACCGCAACCACCGGAACCAGCCTGTCGCTCAAGCCAATGTTCAAATTTTTCCAGCGCTTCCGGAAAGCTGTCCCTGCCGAAGCCCATCCTCATGTGCCGGTCATTACTACCGAACATGCGGGCGGACTGAATCAGGATCCCTTCTTCCGTCGCAAGTTTTGCTGAGACAGCCTCAACGGAGGGCACGTTGTAGCCAACCAGCGCCGTAGAACCGGCCACCGGTCGGCGCCAGTTGAACCATTCCGGCCAGCGGTCGAAGAATGCTTCGGCCAGGTCCAGATTGTTTCCAATGCGGGCGATATTCCGGTCCCGCAGAATCTCCCACACCCTGAGAGCGGCGACGGCAAGGTATTCGGTGGGCACCGGAGGGCAGATACTGGTGTAATACTTCCAGTTCATAATGTTCTGCTGCACGGTCGGGTCTTTCACCACCAGCCAGCCGCAACGCAGTCCGGGCAGGCCGTAGGTTTTCGACAACCCGGAAAGGACAATGGCCCGGCTGCTGATGTCTGCAGCTGAGGGAACGGGGTTTGTTGCCGGCTGCACCAGGCCAAAATACATTTCGTCGCAGAACAGCCATGCTTCGTTCTCCTCAATCAAAGCACAAAGGGCCGTCATGAAGTCTGGCGAAGGCAGGTAGCCGGTAGGGTTATGCGGGAAATTTACCACCACCAGTCGGGTGTCCGTCGTCATAAGTGTACGTAGCGCTTCGAGATCCAGTTGCCAGGATCCCGGTGCGGCCGTTATTTCCCAGCGCTTGACCCGGTTTTCGCCCGCCACGTGCTCGAACATTTTTGTCAGGGCGTCGTATGCCGGTGTCATTACGATCACTTCGTCGCCGGGCTCCAGCAGCGCATTGGCCGCCAGGAAGATGCCTTCCACCGGAGTGCCAAGGACGACCACATCATCGGCACTGACGGTAGAGTGCATCGCTGCAATGGCGTTGCGCAGGCCAGCGCTTCCCCGGGGTTCGGTGTAAACCAGGCGCTCCTCGCCCAGCTGGTCTGTCGAACCGCCGGCCAGATCGAGCAGTTCCTTGATGGAAACTGACTCGCAGTCTGAATTGCACAACTGGTAAGGTGTGTTGAATTCGTAGCGGGCGAAGAAATGCTCCGTTTCAAAGGTCGCAATTTTCATATCCGATATGATAGCGTCTGTGCGCTATCATCGGGCGGCGCGAAAGTACGGGCGAAATGCCATAAATGAGCACGGCAAACCGGAATTCGGACATCATCGTTATCGGCGCAGGAATCGCCGGCGTCTCCGCTGCGGCCGAACTGTCGGCGGATGCCCGAGTGATATTGCTGGAAATGGAGCCCCATCCCGGCTATCACGCCAGCGGGCGGTCCGCCGCTTATTTCGCCGCTGCGTACGGAAAAAAAATCATCAGGGATATCACCGGCTGTTGCGAGTCGTTTCTGCGTAACCCCCCGGAAGGCTTCACGGAGGTCGATTTGTTCCATCCGCGTGACTGCCTGTTTTTCGGGCGCGAGGACCAGGCCGGCAAGCTCGGGGAAATTCAGGCGGACAATCCCGATCTCCAGTTTGTGGACGCCGGGACAGTGTGCGAGCGCGTGCCGGTGATGTCGCCGGATTATGTTTATGGCGCCCTTTGGGACAGGAAGGGCGGCGATCTCGAGGTAGACGCCCTGCTGCAGGGTTTCCTGCGCCAGTTCCGCCGCCGCGGAGGGTATTTTTTTCCCCGTCATTGTGTCAGCAGCCTCGATTGGACGGGTGGCAGGTGGTCCGTAACAGCAGGCGGTCACGCATTCACCGCGCCGGTCGTCGTCAATGCGGCGGGGGCGTGGGTTGAACGGGTATCAGAATTGGCGGGTCTCGGATCACTGGGCATTCAACCTTTGCGGCGCACCGCCCTGATGATCGATCCGCCGGAAGGCGTGGACACGCGGGACTGGCCGGAAATGGTCGATGCCGACGAGGACTTCTACTTCAAACCCGATGCGGGACAGATCATGATTTCTCCGGCTGACGAGACCCCCTCGGAACCCTGCGATGCCCAAGCTGAAGAATTGGACGTGGCGACCGGGATTTACCGCTTCGAACAGGCTACGGGGCTGGAAATCAGGCACGTCAAGCACCGTTGGGCGGGTCTGCGGACGTTCGCCCCTGACCGGGTGTTTGTCACCGGGTTCGATCCGCGGCTGGAAGGCTTTTTCTGGCTGGCGGGGCAGGGTGGGTACGGTGTTCAAAGCTCGCCGGCCCTCGCCAGGCTGACACGGTACCTGATCACGGGAACAGAGCCGGAAGGTGATTTTCGCCGGGTAATGGCTTACCGCGATGATTTGGCGCCGGACCGGCTTTTGATGGGGAGCCAGAGCACGTGAGAAAACTGATTTCAGGACTGGTCGATATCCGCAGCGATGACGAATTCAAAGGGCTTATGTGGGGCACCGCATACGGCTTCTTCATCATGTTTTCCTACTATATTCTCCGGGCTGTGCGGGATGAAATTTCCTCCGCTGACCGCGGCAATTTGCAAATCCTGTGGACCGCTGTGTTCTTGGTAATGCTGCTGGCAGTGCCGCTCTACTCGTGGGCGGCTTCGCGCTGGTCACGCGGGGTTTTCGTACCGCTGGCCAACCGGTTTTTCATTCTTTGCCTGGTGGGTTTCTGGCTGTGTCTTGCGCTGATGCCGGAAGCGGCGCGGCCGTGGATCGACCGCGTTTTCTACGTCTGGACCAGCGTCTTTGCGTTGTTCGTGGTCACGGTTTTCTGGGGTTTCATGGCGGACTGTTTCGATAACAGCCAGGGCAAGCGGCTGTTTGCCTTTATTGCGGTTGGCAGTTCCATCGGCGGCATGCTCGGCTCCACGGTCACTGCGGTCCTGGCCGAAATTCTGCCTTCATTTGCGCTTTTGCTGATTGCCTGTGTGCCGCTGGAAATTGCCTCGTGGTGTGCCAGGGTGTTACACCGCCGATTCGCCACGGGTAATGTTCGCGTGGCGGGTGAATCTGATCGCGTAATTGCCGGAAATGCCTTCAGCGGGATGAAAGCGGTTTTTTCTTCCCCTTACCTGATGGGCATAGCCGCCTTCATCGCCTTAATGACGTTTGCCTCCACCATGCTTTATTTTCAGCAGGCCAACCTGGTGGCGGACGCTTTTTCAGATCGCGGGATCAGGACCGCTTTTTTTGCCAAGGTGGATCTCGCCGTCAACATCCTGACGGTGACTTTTCAGCTATACCTGACCGCGCGAATCGTCAAGTGGTTGGGAGTTGGGCTGACATTGGCGATGATACCGATCGTCACCACAGCAGGTTTTGTGACCCTGGGACTTTACCCGACGCTGGCGATCCTGGTTGTCGTGCAGATTATTTACCGGGCCGGACGTTACGGTTTGACCAAACCGGCCCGTGAAATGTTGTGGACCGTATTGAGCCGCGAGGACAAGTACAAAGCCAAGCCGTTTCTGGACGCGGCAGTTTATCGGGGCGGTGATCTGGCCAGCGGCTGGATCTACACCGGGCTGGCGGCAGCAGGTTTGTCGATTGGCGCCATCGCGCTGGTCGCCGCTCCGGTCGCCGGCGTCTGGGCCGTACTCGGGTGGCGCCTGGGTCAACGCGAGGAAGTACTGGCAAGAGCACAGGAGGACAGCAATTGAAATTGACACGCAGGCATTTACTCAGGATGGGCGCAGGCGCGGGCCTGTTGACCGCAACCGGCGGCTGGAACGGCTTGCTGGCGGGTGACCTGCCGCTGATCCACACCACCATTCCCGCAACCGGCCAACAGGTGCCGGCGGTTGGAATCGGCACGGTGCGTTTTCGCGGAAATCCCGCCTCGGCAGAAGTGTCGCCGTTTAGAGAAACGCTCAAAGTTTTTCATCAATTGGGAGGACGCCTGATTGACACCTCGCCCAATTACGGAAATTCGGAAGCCGTGCTCGGCCGCTTGCTTGAAGAGCTGGGCCTTCGTGATCAGGTGTTCATGGCGACCAAGGTGGACCGGGAAGACCAGGCGGAGGGCATAGAACGCATGCAGGGTTCGTTCCGGCGCCTTGGCGGCAGTATCGACCTGATGCAGGTCCATAATCTGCGCGGTACCGACGTCGAGCTTGAAACCATGATGGCCTGGAAAGCCGAGGGCAGAATCCGTTATATCGGTGTGACGACCCACCGCAACAGCCAGCATGCGGAAATGGAACAGGTGATGCGGAGGTATCCGCTGGATTTTGTGCAGGTAAATTACTCGCTGGCGGACCGCGCTGCGGCTGAGCGTATTCTGCCGCTGGCGCAGGACCGGGGGGTGGCCGTACTGGTCAACCGGCCGTTTGGCAAGGGCGAACTGTTTCGCGCCGTCAAGGGAGTTGCCGTGCCCGGCTGGGCCGCGGATTTCGGCGCAGCCAGTTGGGGACAGCTGTTTCTCAAGTACATAATTTCCCATCCTGCGGAGACCCTGCCCATTCCCGGAACCAGTAAACCGCACCACGCCGAGGACAATATGGGAGCCATGTTGGGCGGACTGCCCGATGAATCTCAGCGCAAGGACTTGGAAAACCTGATGGAAAAACTGATATGAAAAAATTGCTGATTGCTGCGGCATGGTTGATCCTGCCGCTAACGTTACCGGCGGATTCGCTGGACGATGAAAAAGAGAGGTTGCGGTCCGATGCCGTCGCCGGCATGGTCGAAACACTTGGGATTCGCGAATCCCAGGTCCCGGTGCGGGAATTGCCGGGCTGGGCCGTGCCGCAGAAAGTAGTGGTGCGCCTCGACAAACCGGAACGACTGCCCGCCCTGCAGGCCGTGGCGCCCGGGGTGGAACTGGTTGCGGTCTCCGGGCAGGATGAAGCTGCCGCCGCTGTCGTGGACGCCCAGGTTCTGATCGGATTTTGTAACGAGGAATTGGTGTCTTCAGCGCCACAACTGGTCTGGGTCCAGGTGTTCTCCGCCGGGGTCGAGCGCTGTGTCAGTATCCCCGGCATGAAGACGGGCAACAAAGTGCTGACCAACGGCCAGCGGATCGCATCTCCGGCCCTTGCTGAGCATGCCATTGCGATGATGATGTCGCTCGTTCGGGGTCTCGATGTTTATCACGCGAGTCAATTGAATGGCACGTGGCGGCGAGACGCTGACCTCGGCGCCGGCGAATTCATGGAGCTGGAAGGGCGTACTGTACTGGTTGTCGGTCTTGGCGGTATCGGCACGCAGACAGCGAAACGGGCCCACGGCCTCGGTATGCGCGTGGTCGCGACACGCAACAGCAGCAGGCAGGGCCCTGCTTACATTGATTACGTGGGTTTGTCCGACGAATTGCTCAGCCTGGCTGCACAGGCTGACGTCGTGATCAATACCGCACCTTTGACTGACAAGACCCGGGGCATGTTCGATGCGGCGTTTTTCGCCACGATGAAATCTACCGCCTATTTCATTTCGGTGGGACGTGGCGCCAGCACGGTGACTGCTGACCTCATCAGCGCTCTGGAATCTGGCTCGATTGCAGGCGCGGGGCTGGATGTCACCGACCCTGAGCCCCTGCCGGAAGGGCATCCGCTCTGGTCCGCGCCGAGAATTGTCATCAGCCCGCACGTCGCCGCGCGCAGCGACAAAAGCCGCGACCGGCTGTACCTGCTGGTGCAGGAAAATTTGCGGCGTTTCGTGGCGGGCGAGCCGCTGTTATCCGTGGTTGATATCGAGCGGGGTTATTGAAAAAAAGAATTCCCGGTGCTGTTCGTAGTAAACTGATGCACGGCTACAGCCGAGATAACATGGGGAATCAGAGGGAAAGAATTATGAAACAGTTGTTGAAGACGGATCAATTTTGGGGCGGACGCCGACGCAAAGGTGTTTCGAGGCTCATGGCCGCGGCTTCTCTGGCCTTACTGCCGATGATGGCTTTTGGGCAAACCGAACCGGGCGGTGTCTGCAACGCCGAGTTGAACGCCGGCGCCGTTGGCGGCCCTCTCTTCTATATCAATGAGCCGATTACGATCGGCTTGAGCCTGGGTGCCGGTGAAGTGCTTGATGGGAATGACAATGTCGGCTGGCTCGATATATTCCGGTTTTCGTACCAAATGGATTGTAGCGATGGCGACACCTGGCCAGAGTGCAACGCCGCGGGAAACACCGTTGAGTTCATGCCAGGCAGCGTCACGACCAGCTGCACGGGCGAGGGCGATGTGCCGGTGACCTTGAGCACGGAAGTAGTAGACCAGGAAGTGATCTTCACGGTGACCGATCCGGAATCCATACGCAACCTTTCCGAAAACGTCTGTGAAGTGACTTTTGACATCATGGTGACTGACGTAGCCGATGAAAACACCGAGCGGGAAATTATCGAGTTGACGGGATTTGGCAGTATTCTCGGCGAAGGTACGAACGACGCCGTCTGCAGCAACACGCTTACAGCAGGTGGGGGCGCAAGCGTGCGTTTCGACCTGTCTACGCTGGCAACCCGTTTCCTCGTGACCAAGGAATTCAGTGACGATAATCCGGACCCCGTTCAGATGAATATCTCGTGCAATGACGGATTTGTATCACAGCCGAGCTTCTCGATTACCCAGGAAACTTCGGTGACCTTTGTGGTTAAAGACTATCTGCCCGGCTTCATGAACTGCGTGGTTTGGGAGTCCGACGTGGATGGCTATACACCGACCTATGAGCCCGGTCTCGATGGCGGCATTGCCGATCTTTCCAGTGACGGCGCCTGCCGCTATGACAGCATCGTGCAAGGCGACTTCACCTGTAACGTGGTCAACGACGCAAACCCCGCTTCTTTCACGGTCCGGAAAGTGTGGGATCTGAGCGGTGCAGTCGGGGACGAGGTTGACCAGACAGCAAACATCACGATCACCTGCACTCCCGGCGCTATCCTGACCGTGGACGGCGTAGCAGGAGATTACGGTAATTCAATCACCAGGACGCTGGATGGAAACGGTGAAATCCTTGTTACAGCTGATACGGGTGAATTAGGAACGGTTTCCTGTTCAGCTTCCGAGACCCTGGTGGACAGCGGCGTGGAGCCGACTGACGACTGCGTTGCTCGCAGTATCGCCAACGGCGAATCGTCCGAGTGCACATTCACCAACACGGTGTTCTTCGAAGGCATTCCAACACTAAACCAGTACGGCCTGGCCCTGTTGGCATTGCTGATGCTGGGTGTGGGCATGGTCAGTTTCAGGCGGTTCGCCTGATACGGACCGGCTTTCGGCTAAGCAATTGAGATAAAAAACCCCCGCGGTTTCCGCGGGGGTTTTTTTATGGCTAATTCAAAAGTATGCAAGCAGGACTTGATCCGAACAACGGGCGGTATCTGATTCACACAAAACATAGTTTGCTGGCTTGGCGTCGGTGCCTGCATCCAGATCAGTAAATTTGCCGTCATTGTTGGTGGATGAAATCGCCTCGCCATCGCGGTAGATTATGACCGTTTCCGATTCGGCACCAGTCCAGGTGAGCGTGACCATAGGCTTGAATGTCTGGCTGCTCTTGCTTGCGTTGAGCTTTATTTTTGGGGACCTGATACTGATTCCTCGGGTTTTAGTGGCGGTGGCCTGCGAACGTTCAACGACCTTCAGCGAGACCGCATAGTAGCCGCCCCTGCGGAATTCGTGAACGACAGTTGATCCCTCGCCGGTGCTTCCGTCGTCGAAATCCCATGAATATTGAGCGATCTCGCTTTCAATGCTGTATTCAGCTTCAAGCGTGCAAACTTTTCCTTTGCAGGAATATGTAAAGTTGGCAACCGGGCCATCGCTTAACGATGCAACGTTAATGATTTCTGATTTATTGTCTGTCGCGTTTTCGTCGTCCCGCACTGTCAGCGAAACCGAGAAATCCCCTTCTGCTGCGTAGCTGTGGCTGATCTCTCTGCCGCTCGCACGTTTGCCGTCCCCGAGGCTCCATTCATAGCTTTCCACTTTGCCGTCGCTGTCTGAGCTGTCGCTGGCGTCGAAGCTGCAGTCCAGTTCCTCACAAGAAACGCTGAACGACGCGACGGGTGCTTGGTTCGGTATGTTTACTGAAACGGTATGGGTTTTCGTGCCGCTGGCGTCGTCGTTGTCTTTCACTGTGAGTTTGACGGAATAACTGCCCTCATCGCCATAGGTATGTTCGATACGGTCCCCGCTGGCGTTGCTGCCGTCACCCAATAACCATTCCCAGGAAGTGATTGAACCGTCCGGATCTGCGCTGGACCCACCATCAAAGCTGCAGCTGGTCTGCACACAGCTGATAGAGAACCTGGCCTCGGGGACCTGATTGCGGGCCATCACCGTAATGGTTTGCTGGTAATAGTCGGTTGCACCCTCGTTGTCTTCTACTTCGAGAGTGATGTCATAGTCACCCGAATCGGCAAATTCGTGCGTTAACGCGGAGCCACTGGCCTGGGTCCCGTCACTGAGCGACCAGCTGAATTCAACGATTTCTCCGTCTGGGTCGTTACTGGGGGAAGCATTCAGCTCGCAGTTGAGCGCATCGCAGCTGATGTCGAAGTCGGCCTCTGGAACCTGGTTTGATGGCTCGAAATCCCAGGCTGAGTCTGCTTTTGGTACAACATTACTGAAATGGGGGGCTATCTGCGGCCAAATTTTCGTGATTTTGGTTCCTGAATTGAAGCAGCCGCCAAGGTGGTGCAGGGCGATGACTTTACCGGTCGTGCTCGAGATCACAGGTGATCCGGAACTGCTGGTGGTTGTATCGCAGAAATAGCCAATGTCCGATCCTGCTTCGTAGCCGTAATGGTCGTCATCGTCAATCTGGCATAGCCCGCCCGGATTCATGTCGCTTTCCAATGCCACTTGCCTGGGCTGCCCGAGGCCATGCTGCGGGATGAATATGCCCTCACCCAAAGGGCCGTTGCGAACATCGAGGCCAAGGTAGCCAAATTGGGAAACGCTGGAAAACTCGTTGACGGTAAACAGCGAGTAGTCGAACGTGTGATCGGTGGCCAGTAGTTCATCACCGGTCACCTTTACCTCACTGGCCGTGCCCGTGCCGCCACAGCTGCTCGCACGGTAGTTAAACCAGATTTCCGCGCCTTCAAGATCCTCCTGGCTCGAAACGCAATGCTCTACTGTAAGCAGCCGGTTCTGTGCACCCACACGCCAGCCGGTGCAGACTTTGCCCCTCGATGTGATGATCAGAACAACCGGCTTTGACCGTTTATAAACCGCGGGATCCGATTCACGATAACAAATAGCGTCATAGCGCTCGTTTACACCGCAAGTGGTTTCAAGGTCCGAATCTTCTATGTTGAATTTGGAAGACAAGCCGTCGCTGGAACTATCGACATCATTGGGGGTGGCTCCTCGCATGTACGCGTCTATTTCGAAACGATGGATGGACGGGTCTAGACGGTTGACATCACCGAGAATGGTGACGATCGCTTCGTCTCCGCTGATGGACATGGCGCTGAAGCTGGTTATGCCGTCATCGTCAACGGAATAGTCAACGGTGATCGGATCGCGTTCAGTGGACGAGTAGCGATAGGTTTCCGTTCCGCCGGCATTTTGAACTACTACGGTTATGCCATCAGGGAGCACAAACTGGCTGAAGTGCACCTTGATGAAACTGGCGCCTGGTGCCTTGATGTGGTGGTAGAGGGGAGAAATTTCAGACCCGCGCCCCAGCGAGAAAAATTCGTGGACTTTTTGGGCTTCTGTTGGTTCATTGACAACCGACACGTCCGGTTCGGGCTCAATAAACTGGTTCGCGCCAATTGCACTCCAGCTCATGGCCACGGACAGGAAAACGCTCCACTGCAATCCTTGCATTGTCGTAACATCCTTGTTGTAGCATCACTTCCTGTAATGCGTTTTTACGCAATAGCCGGCTTTTCTACCAGCAGTGCGGACTCTGATCCACTGCGAGGCTGTCATTCAGGCCTTTAACCGTATTAGCCTTTTGCCAGCCAAAATCTTAATTCATAAAGAATTCCTGATCTTATCGGATATAGTAACCAAGTTACGGGAATATACAACGCCGCTTGTCCACGCAGAACTGCCAATCGTCGGCCTGGAATAGTGTCGGGGCTGGATTTTATTTAGATTTACGCTATGATGAACGTGAAGGGGTGACTCAAGATAGAGTTCACCAACCAAATGCGGTGTCTGGAGATACGATTTCCGGTCCTCTCGCATTGCAAAGGGAAAAAGTTTCAGGGAACAGGGACGTTGGATCCGAACCGGGTCGCGAAGCCCTGTTCCCGTTTGTTTGAAAAATGAAGGAGATTGTTTTAGCAAAGACTACCAGATCAGTTTAAGTGTAAGAGGAATATCGTTGCGGCCGGTTATTTCAAGGGCAAAGAGGGTGGCTAACCGTTTCGTAACGAAATAAGGAGTATTTACCAGCAAGGATGCGCTAGCCCTCGAAGGGGTTACATCTTGTCGTGTGCGGTCTTTGGACCGGCATACAACTGTGTCATTAACCTCTTCGGGTCAATCTAAGTGGGAGAGCGTTAATGCATCATCATCTTCGTGTTACTCAAATCAAAAAAGCGTTTTCTGCGTCGGCGACGTCTGCGTTGCTTGCAGTGCTGCTTGCAGCAATGGCGCCTGCACACGTTTTCGGTCAGGATGACGCATCCTGCAACCCAAATCTGGATTTCAGGTTGGCGAATCCCGGCCCGATTTTTCTCGGTGATACGGTCAGGATTTCCGCAAATCTCGGCGCTCGGGATATCGTGGGGGGCGGTATTCAGCCAGCCTATCAGGACATCTATGCTTTCGGCTACGCGCTGAATTGTTATATCGGCCAGGATTTCGCGTCCTGTGAATCCGAAGGGAATGTGGTCGAGTTCATCGGAAACCTTAGCACCGACTGCAAAAGACCGGACGGCACGCCAGTTGAGCTCAATTTCCCTGAAGACAACGTCATCGAGATTAACACGGTGGGCGGTCCCATCCGAACCGGCGCCAACAAGCAATGCAACGTCCAGTTTGACGCCAAAATCATCTCATTGGCTCCGGAAGGCGACAACTTGATTGTCCAGGCGATGGGCTGGCCGGTGTCTGGTTGGCCCGCCACCAAGTGCAGCAACGGGTTAACTTCCGCCGCTTCGTCTACCCTGGGCCTGGTGGTAAGGGATTGTGCAATCGACATCGAGAAAGAGGTCAGCGTCGATAACGCGAACTGGTTCCCGGCTGATTCGCCTGAAACCGCGCCCTCTCTGATACTGGGCGGAACGGCGTATTACCGGCTCAAGGTGAAAAATACCGGCACGGCGGATTTCGTTCAACCTATAGCTGTTGTCGATGCGGCTTTGGGTATCGACACCACGATACCGGCGCTGGCAAAAGGCCAGGAAGCCATTTTGACCGGAGACCAGATTGAACAGTTGACCTCGGCAGGCCGCTGTAAGGTTGTTGGCAATCTGGAAAACACGGCCAGTGCAAGCGCCGTTTGCCGAGTCGGGGACCCAGGAATTACCTCGAGTGCTGAGAACAGCGCCTACCTGGTATGCAACGGCACCCCTTCCGTTGATATTGAAAAAGCCACCAACGGTTTTGATGCTGATGAGCCGACCGGTCCGCAAATTCCTGTAGGCAACGCAGTGGCCTGGACTTACGTTGTGACCAATGACGGTGAGTTGCCGTTAACCGGTGTTGCAGTCTCTGATGATCAGGGTGTAGCGGTCAGTTGCCCTTCTGACACACTGGCCGTTGGCGCCTCGATGACCTGCACCGGCAGCGGCACGGCCCTAGCCGGCCAATACAGCAACGTCGGCACCGTCAACGCATCCAGCGCGGGCGGAAATGTCAGTGACAGCGATCCCAGTCATTATTTCGGCGTGGCGTCCAGCATTACCATCGAGAAAGCCACTAATGGCCTCGATGCCGATGCGGCGCCTGGCCCGCAGATTCCATCAGGTGATGCAGTGACCTGGACGTATGTGGTCACGAATGGCTCTAATGAAACTCTTAGTGACGTCACGGTCACCGACGACCAGGGTGTCACGGTCACATGTCCGTCCGACACACTGGCCGCCGGCGCCTCGATGACCTGCACGGCCAGCGGCACCGCCGTGGCCGGCCAATACGCCAACATCGGCACGGCCACCGGCACCCCGCCGGTCGGAACGCCGGTGACGGATATGGATCCAAGCCACTACTTTGGTGTGACGGCGGCGATTGATATCGAGAAAGCCACCAACGGAGAGGACGCCGATGCACCTGCTGGCCCGCAGATCCCGGTTGGCGACGCCGTTAGCTGGACCTACGTGGTGACCAATAACTCGAATGTGGCATTGACCGCTGTCGGCGTGACCGATGACCAGGGTGTCACGGTGACGTGTCCGTCCGATACACTGGCCGCTGGCGCCTCGATGACCTGTACGGCCAGCGGCATCGCAGTGGCCGGCCAATACGCCAACATCGGCACGGCCACCGGCACCCCGCCGGTCGGAACGCCGGTGACAGATACCGACCCGAGCCATTACTTTGGCACGGGAGCACCCAGTATTGTGATCGTCAAGGAAATCAGCATTGATGGCGGTCTCAACTGGTCTGATGCGAACGATATCGGCTCCGCCGCCGTCGCCGTTTTCCCGAGCGATGCACTCTATCGCTTTACGGTGACCAATAACGGCACCGCTTCGCTGGAAGACGTGGTCATTGATGATGCCGAGCTGGGTATCACGGGCGTCAACGAGTACTTTATTGGAAATCTGGCGGTTAACCAAACCGTCGTGATCACTAGTGTTGAGGAGCCCTTGTTGTTTGTTGCCGAGCGTTGCGCCGGGCGTGGAACGTTTACCAACACCGCAACGGCTTCCGGCGTGTCAGCCGAGAACGGTACACCGGCAAGTGATAATGACGCCGCCGTGCTCAAATGCATCGGTGAGCCCCACATCACGATCGTCAAGGAGATTAGCCTGACCGGAGGTGACCCCTGGTATGACGACATTACGCCACCGCAGGAGTGGCCCAGTGATGCCTGGTACCGGATCACGGTAACCAACGACGGCACGACGCCGCTTGAAAACGTCGATATGGTGGACGGCGACCTGTTGGCCGGCCAGTTCATCGGGAATCTCGCGGTTAACCAGAGTGTCGTGCTGGAGTCCGGCCAGGTGGCCGAACTCTATCAGGAGGACCGATGCGTTGGCGCTGGCACGGTGGGTAACGTCGCGTCCGTTTCCGGCAGTTCGGTTGATGATCCGAGTGACACGGTGGATGACAGCGATTCGGCTAATCTGCTGTGCGTGGGCGCACCGCTGATCCAAGTGTTTAAAGACATCAGTGTCGATAATGTGAATTTCTTCCCCGCAGATAGTGAGGGCGATGCATTGACGACGCAGGCGCCGTCCAATGCCTGGTATCGCATTACCGTGAAAAATAATGGCCCGGTGGATTTGACCAACGTTTCAATGAGCGACGGAACACTGGGTATTTTCGATTATCCGGTGGGCGACATCGCCTCCGGTCAGCAAGTAGTGCTGGCCAGCGGTGAAATCAGCGAACTTTATTACCCTGGCCGTTGCACCGGTAAAGGCACTTTCGGCAATACGGTCAACGTTTCCGGCGAGTCCGCCGATACCGGCTCCATCAGCACGGACTCCGACGAAGCCTGGCTGGAATGCACGGGTACGCCCGATATCCAGATTGCGAAGGACATCAGCGTCGATGGCGGTATTACCTGGTATTCGGGCTCTACGCCTTCGCTGTTACCACCCAGGGACGCGCTGTATCGCCTGACTGTTACCAACACCGGCACGACAGATCTCGACGGAGTGGTCGTCAATGACACGACCCTCGGGATCGTTGATTACCCGGTCGGTTACCTTGCGATGAACCAGACGGTTGTGTTGTCGGATGGGGAGATTTCAGAGTTGTTCCGAGTGAACCGCTGCACGTCTGCGGGCACCTACGTGAATACGGCCACGGCCGAGGGCACCTCTGTCGAGTGGCCTTACGGCACAGCGGGTGATAGCGACAGCGCCACTCTCCTTTGTGGTGAAGCGGTGGATATTTGCGAAACTTCAGGTCGCCCGACCCGCCTGACACTGGAATATAACGGGACTTATGAAAGCAACAATGCGCAGGGTTTCGTTGGCGTTCCTGACGGCACGGGCCTGATACCTGTATCACCGGTAATCGTTGAACTGTATGACAAAGACCAGCTTGAGGAGACTCATGTTGGTGTCACGATTGGTTACCAGATGTACGTCCAGGGTTTCTGGACCAACAGCGGAAAGATTCCGCCCAATATCAAAATCGTGGTCAAAAGTACGAATGGCGAAACGGTGCTGCAGACAATCAAGTTCCACGGTTCATGTTCGTTACCGCTTATTGTGAGTGATGAATTTGGCGCGGTTACTCTTGTCGGCTATAAGCCGTAAAGATGAGCGGCGGGCCAGGTACCCGTTGCTGACAAAAACCTGGTAAGAAAAAAGGCGCGCTCTTGGCGCGCCTTTTTCTTCAGGGCATAAAAATGGTGGCGGGCTGTTCCAGCAGATCCTTCAAAGCAAGGATCATGGCCGCACCGTCGTAACCGTCTACAAAACGGTGGTCGAAGGACGAAGATAGGTTCATCATCCTGCGAACGACCACCTGGCCATTGATCACCACCGGCCGGTCAACGGACTTGTTGACTCCGACAATGCCGACCTCGGGTTGATTTATCACGGGCGTGCTGACAACGCCGCCCATCTTTCCGAGGCTGGTAACGGTGATGGTCGAGCCGCTCAATTCTTCCCGCGTGGCCGTGTTATCGCGGGCCGCACCGGAAACTCGCCGGATCTCTGCCGCCAGTTGCTCCAGGCCGAGCGTCTCGCAGTGGCGCACCACCGGAACTTTCAGCCCGTCATCTGTCTGCGTCGCGACTCCCAGGTGAACGGCGTCGTGCCGGATGATCACGTTGCGGTCCTTGTCATAATGCGCATTGCACTGCGGAAAATCAGCCAGAACCCGCACCATGGCCATTCCGAGAAATGCGAGCGGTGTCAATTTTGGCTCGTCAGAAGATCGCTTTGAGTTCAGGTGATCACGAAGGGACTCGAGCGCTGTAACGTCCACTTCCTCAACGTAGGTAAAGTGCGGGATTTCGCGTGCCGACTGCGCCATGCGCTCGGCAATTTTGCGGCGTAAACCGATGACCTTGATTTCGGTCGTTCCGGTTTTTGGCTGGGATGGCGTAGACGAGACAGCAGGCGGCACCGTGCCGGTAGAGCCTTGCGCGATGAATGATTCAAGATCCTTTTTCAGAATGCGTCCGCGCGGACCGCTGCCTTTCAATTGGGAGAGATCTATACCCGCAGCTCTTGCTTTTGCGCGGATCGACGGCGAAGTCATGACCTTGGCGCCAGTGGAAACTGCCGGTTCTGGAGCCTCGGCGGCAGCCGCAGACGGCTCCGGCGACTTGCTTTTTTCTGCTTCGTTGGCTGCCTCCGCGGAAGTTTCAAACACGATTAATGGTGACCCCACGGCTACCATGTCACCCTCCTGGCCGGCCACTGATTTTACGGTGCCGCTGACCGGTGCGGTCAATTCCACGGCTGCCTTGTCGGTAAGCATGGCGCAAATCGGGTCTTCTTCCTCGACGGTATCGCCGACATGAACCATCCATTCTGCGATTTCCGCTTCGACAGTGCCTTCTCCAAGGTCGGGTAGTTTGAAAGTAAATTCGCTCATTCGACCTCCATCAGCTTCCGGATGCCGTCCACCAGTCTTTTCTGGACGGGAAAGTACTCCCATTCGAACGCATGAGGGTAGGGTGTATCCCATCCGGTTACGCGGGATATGGGTGCCTCGAGGTGCCAGAAGCATTCCTTCTGCACCGTTGCGACCAGTTCCGCCCCGTAGCCGCAGAAGCGAGTAGCTTCGTGAGCGACCATGGCGCGTCCGGTTTTGTTGACTGATGTCCTGAGCGTATCCACATCCAGAGGCATCAGGGTGCGCACGTCGATGATTTCAGCGTTGACCCCCGCCTTTTTTGCAGCGGCCTGGGCAACGTGCACAATGGTTCCGTAAGTGATGATCGTGAGGTCCTCGCCCTCTTCGATAATTTCCGCCTTGTCCAGCGGCACGGTGTAATAATTGTCCGGTACTTCACCTTTCGGGTGGGTTGCCCAGGACAGCGCCGGCTTTTCGGGATCGCCGTCGAACGGACCGTTATAAATTCGCTTGGGCTCAAAAAATATGATGGGGTCATCGGATTCGATCGCGCTGATTAACAAGCCTTTGGCGTCATAGGGATTGGAGACCATAACGGTTTTGACGCCGGAAAGATGGGTGAAAATTCCTTCAGGACTCTGCGAGTGTGTTTGTCCTCCCCGGATTCCGCCGCCGCAGGGCATGCGAATGGTTACCGGCGAAAAAAAGTCTCCCCCGCTTCGGTACCGGAGGCGGGAAAGTTCGCTGACGATCTGGTCGAAACCCGGATAGACGTAATCTGCGAACTGGATTTCGGCTACTGGCCGCAACCCGTTGATGCCCAGGCCAATGGCGGTGGCGACGATGCCCCCTTCCGCAATCGGCGCATCGATCACGCGGTGTTCGCCGTATTTTTTCTGCAGACCGTCCGTGCAGCGGAACACGCCACCGAAATAGCCGATGTCCTGCCCAAAGGCGATTACGCTGGGATCTTTTTCCAGCATGATGTCATGGGCCGAACGGATAGCCTGAATCATGTTCATCTGGCTCATCAGGACTCCCCCCTCATACCCAGGAGTTTTTCCTGCTGTTTTTTCAGGTGCTCCGGCATTTCCTGGAATACGTCCTCGAACATCAGTTTGACGTCGAGGAACGGAGGCTCCGTCAGGGTGCCGTAGGAAATGGCCTCTTTCCACGCATCGAAAACGGTCTTCTTCATTTCGTCCTCGAGCGCGGTTTGCTGCTCCAGGGACCATTGCCCGGTGTTGATCAGGTGCTGTTTCAGCCGTTCTACCGGGTCCCCCAGCGGAAACGCTTTCCACTCGTCCTTGGGCCGGTAGCGGGTGGGGTCGTCACTGGTGGAGTGGGCTCCGCCCCGATAAGTGACGAGTTCGATCAGGGTCGGGCCGTCACCCTGGCGAGCCCGGTCAGCCGCCCAGCGGGTGACCGCATAAACGGCCAGCAGGTCGTTTCCGTCCACCCGTATCCCCGGGATACCCAGGCCCAGTCCCTTGGCGGCGAAAGACCGGCGTTCGCCGCCGGCAGTTCCCTGAAACGTGGATATCGCCCACTGGTTGTTGGTCACGTTCAGGACCACGGGCGCGTTGTAAACGGCAGCAAATGTCAGGGCGTAATGAAAGTCCGCTTCGGCAGTGCTGCCATCCCCCACCCAGGATGACGCAATGTGGTCTTCACCCTTGATCGACGAACCCATGGCCCAGCCCACCGCCTGTGGAAACTGAGTGGCGAGATTGCCAGAAATTGTGAACAGGTTGTTTTTCTTGTTCTGGTAGAAGATCGGCATCTGCCGGCCCTTGCACATGTCACGGCTGTTGGACAGGCACTGGCACATCATGTTGACCAGGCCGGTGTCACGCATGATGTAGAGACCCTGGTTGCGATAGGCGGGAAACAGCATATCGCCAGGCTCGAACGCAAGCCCCTGGCCAATCGAGACCGCCTCCTCTCCCAGGGCCTGCATGTAAAACGTGATTTTTCCCTGCCGCTGCATGCGTTGCATTCGGTCGTCATAGGCGCGGGTCAGGACCATCAGGCGCAATGCGCGAATCAGCGTGTCGCTATCGAGTTTCGGGTCCCATGGACCCATTGCGGCGTGATCATCATCCAGCACGCGAACCAGGTTCGACGCAAGATGCTCAATATCAGCCGCCCTGGCATCGGTCGGTGGCCGTTCAACGGCACCGGCCATGGATAAATTCAGATAGCTGAAATCCGGATCTTCGCCGGGTCTCGCAGTCGGTTGGGGGATGTGTAATTTCGGATTCTTGGTCATGGTGTCAGAATAGCGCAAATTTTTGGAATATTAATTGCAAAAATAATGCATGGTTCGAAACCATAAGGATATATAATTCAATAAATAGATAAATAGTGCATTGAATATGTCAAAAATAGACCTGGATCGGATCGACAAAGAGATTATTCGCCTTTTACAGCAAAATGCCGAACTTTCAGCAGCAGCGGTGGGTGAACAGATCGGGCTTTCACAATCTCCCTGTTGGCGCCGCATACAGCGGTTGAAAGACGATGGGTACATCCAGGGCCAGGAGATGAAATTCGACCGCAAAAAACTGGGCTTTGACGTGATGGTCTTTGCGCAGGTCAAGCTGACCGCGCACGGCCGCAGCAAAGTCCCGGAATTCGCGGAGATCATCAGCCATTTTCCCGAGGTGCAGGAATGCCACCTGGTGCTCGGCAACATCGATTTTCTGCTGCGCATCGTCGTGCGTGACATCGAAGAGTACGAACGCTTTTTTTTCAAGAAGTTATCGCACCTGCCCGAGATCCAGGAGGTTCACTCCAATATTGTGTTGTCGGAGATCAAGTACACGACGCAACTCCCGGTTTAGTATGATGTCAGATTAAACTGGTCAATCCGTGGAACGAGTGAAATGAGCGACTACAACTACCCCATCAAGGATGCCGAATTTATTATCAACGACCTGATCGGACTGGAACGGATCGTAGGCCAGGCAGGTCTTGAGGAAGTCAACAGCGAACTGGTCAGCGCCATTCTGGAAGAAGCAGCCCGTCTCGGCACAGAAGTCATTTCGCCGCTGAATGTGGTCGGCGACCGCGAGGGGGCAACTCTGGATGAGACGGGAGTCAGGGAAACTCCCGGGTTTGCCGACGCCTACCGGCAGTACATAGAAAACGGCTGGTCCGCACTTCCGTTCGACGAAGAATATGGCGGCCAGGGCATGCCCAAGATTCTGGGAACCGCCGCGGAAGAGATCTGGCAGTCCGCCAACCTCGCTTTCTCGCTCTGCCCGCTGCTGACTCACGGGGCAATCGATGCGATTGAAAAGCATGCAACCGAAGATCTGAAGCAAGCTTATTTGCCGAAACTGATCTCCGGCGAATGGACCGGCACGATGAATCTAACCGAGCCGCAGGCCGGTTCCGACCTGGCGGCGATTACGACCAAGGCCGTTCCTGAGGGCGACCACTACCGCATCATCGGGCAGAAAATTTACATCACCTGGGGCGATCACCAGATGACCGACAATGTCATCCATCTCGTTTTGGCCCGGTTGCCCGACGCACCTCAGGGCGTTCGCGGTATTTCGCTGTTCCTGGTTCCCAAGTTTCTGCTGGATGAGAATGGCAAAGCCGGCGGGCGCAATGATGTCCAGTGTGTCTCCCTGGAGCATAAATTGGGGATCCACGGCAGTCCGACCTGCGTCATGATGTTCGGGGACAAGGGTGGCGCCGAGGGCTACCTGGTGGGCGAACCGCACCGCGGCCTGATGGCGATGTTTACGATGATGAACGCGGCACGGCAGTCGGTGGGGCTGCAGGGATTGTCGGCTTCATCCCGATCTTATCAACAGGCGCTGGCTTATGCCAAGGACCGGCTGCAGGGGACGCGCGGCGACGGCAGCCGGTTTCCCATCATTGATTTTCCGGATGTGCGCAGGATGCTGATGTTGATGAAATCCGGAACGGAGGCCATGCGCGCCTTTGCCTATGTCGCCGCCGCGGAAATTGATCGCGGCAAACTGGTGTCTGAGCCGGAACAGGCGGCTGCTCATCACGCCCGCGTTGAGCTTTTCACACCCATCGTCAAGGGCTGGTTGACCGAGATGTCCCAGGAATTGACTTCCTATGGCATTCAGATTCACGGGGGCATGGGCTACGTTGAGGAAACCGGCAGCGCCCAGTACTACCGGGACGCCCGCATTACGACGATCTACGAGGGTACAACCGGCATCCAGGCCAACGACCTGATGGGCCGCAAAACGTTGGCCGATAACGGCGAAGTGCTAGCGGATCTGCTGCGGGAAATCCAGGACGTGGCTGAATCGCTGGTCGCTGCCGGCGCCAAATTGGCGGACATCGGTAACGCATTGCAGCGTTCCGTCGCTGCTGCTCTCGATACCAGTCAATGGATACTCGATAATGCCCGGAACAGCCGTGACGTGGCCGGCGGCGCCGGGGTTAATTTCCTGATGCTGCTCGGGTATGTCTGCGGCGGATGGGTCATGGGACAGTCTGCACTCAAGGCATCGGAAAAACTCGGCAAGGGCGCTGGCGATGCCGCGTTTCTGAAGGCCAAACTGATTACTGCACAGTTCTATGCCGAACACTTTCTGCCCAGGGCAGGGGCCTGCATGGAGGCGGTCAAGGCAGGTCCCGAAAGCATGATGGACATGCCCGTCGAGCAGTTCTGATCCAGGCGGCCTAGAGGCCGCTTGCCAGGATCAGCGCGATCGAAACCGGCGCGACCCAGCGCAGCAACCAGAACCAAGCCCTGAACAGGGCGCGGTTCTTTATTTGCAGCTCTTTTTCAATCGCCTCGGGCTTGACTCTCCAGCCCACGAAAATCGCGAGTAAAAGGCCGCCCAGCGGCATCATGATATTGGCGGTCAGGTAATCGATGATCTCGAAATAGCCGAAGTCGGCATACCGTTCAAAAGCGGCAAGCGGCCGCCATTCGGACCACAGGTTGAATGAAAACACCGTCCCCATTCCAAGAATCAGGATGGATAGGCAAACGGTTATGGCCGATTTGCGGCGGCCCATCCGGAACCGTTCCTCCACCCAGGCAATCATCGGTTCAACCGTGGCGATAACGGAGGTCAAGGCGGCGAAAAACAGCAGGATAAAAAACAGGGTGCCGAAGATGAGTCCCCCGGTTACCGAGCCGAAAGCCAATGGCAGAGACACAAATATCAGTCCTGGCCCCTCGGCCGGGTCCAGCCCGTTCGCGAATACGATCGGAAATATTGCCAGCCCGGCGATGATCGCGACCATGGTGTCCATGCCGGCGATAATGACCGCTGAGCGGGCGATCGAAACTTCCCTTGGCAGGTACGCGCCAAAACCCATCATGAGGCCCATCGCGACGCCGATAGAGAAAAAGGCCTGGCCAACAGCCATTAAAATCATCTTGCCGCTGATGGCTGAAAGATCAAAATCGAACATAAAATGCAGCGCTTTGGGCATGTTGCCTTCCGCGATTCCATAAACGACCATCGCAAGCAGCAACGCAAACAGCGCGGGCATCAAAATTTTGACCGTGCTTTCAATGCCCTTTTGCAGCCCTCGCGCCAGGATGAATGTACAGATGAGCATGAATATGCCGTGCCACAACCCAAGCTGGAGCGGGTCGGCCAGCAGGGCATCGAATTCCGCGCTGACAACCGCAGCGCTTTGTCCTTCGAAATTTCCGCCGCCGTTTTTGAAAATGTAAACCACCGACCAGCCGGCAATCACGCTGTAATAGGTTGCGATCATGTAGGCAGCCAGCATTCCGAACCAGCCGACCAGTGACCAGGCCCCTGAGCGGCCCTGTCCTCGGGCGACGTTCATCATCGCGTTGGGTGGACTCTGCCGGCCCCAACGGCCAACGGCAATCTCTGCGATCAGGATGGGCAGGGCGACAAAAGCTACCGCCAGGAAGTAGACCAGGACAAAAGCACTGCCGCCGTTCTGGCCTGTAACATAGGGGAACTTCCAGATATTTCCGAGTCCCACGGCCGCTCCCACTGCCGCCAGCAGAAAGGTAAACCGGGAACTCCAGTTTTCGTGTTTTTTATGGATTGTGGCCACGCGTATTCGATCTCCCAGATCAATGTCTCAGCACGATTGTCCTGCTTCCGTTTTCGAAAACCCGGTGCTCGGCGTGCCAGCGAACGGCCCGGTTGAGAACAGTGCATTCTACATCTTGTCCCAGTTGCTCCAGTTCCGTGGCCTTCATCGTGTGATCAACGCGGACAACGTCCTGTTCGATGATCGGGCCTTCGTCGAGGTCTGTCGTCACATAGTGAGCCGTCGCGCCGATCAGTTTAACGCCGCGATCATAAGCCTGGAAATAGGGGCGCGCGCCTTTGAAGCCCGGAAGAAACGAATGGTGGATATTGATGGCCCGGCCGGCGAGGGTTTCACAGGCATGGGCGGAAAGAATTTGCATGTAACGCGCCAGCACCAGCAGTTTTGAATTCGTTTCTTCGAACAGGGCCAGGAGGCGCGCCTCCTGCTCTTGTTTTTTACCTTTTTCAATCGGGTAATGGTAATACGGCAAGTTGTACCATTCGGCCAATTCTCGCTGATCCTCGTGATTCGACACGATGCCGGTGATCATGATTGGCAGGTGGCCGTCGTGCCAGCGGTGCAACAGGGAGTGCAGACAGTGATCCTGCCGGGACACGGCAATCAGGGTCCGTGTTTTTCTGTTTTCAGGGATACAGTTGAAGCGCATGCCAAAACGCTCGCCCACTTTTCGCCGATAGGAATCAATCAGCTTTCGCAGTCCGGAGTCGCTGTCCGCATCGTCCTCGAATTTCACCCGGAGAAATGATTTTTGGGCTTCGTCATCAACAAAGTGTGACATTTCGGTAATTAACGCACCGCGGTCAGCGAGGAAGCTGGTCGCCGCGGCAACGATTCCGACAGTATCGGCGCAACTGGATTTAAGAATGTAGGACGGTCGATTCATCAGGTTTCACCAAAAGTCTCTGTGGGTTCATCGGCAGCCTGCTTATGGTCCGGGTAAAACGTGGAAATAGACCGCAACGACATGGCAAAAACTGCCGAGCAGGACAAACAGATGAAAAATGGCGTGGTTGAGCGGAATTTTGTTGAAGCTGTATATCGTTGCGCCGGTGGTGTAGGACAGTCCTCCTGCCACCACCCAGTAAATGCCCTCAGCTGAGAGGTTTGCGGCCAGCGGTTTCACCGCAAAAAGGATAATCCATCCCATGAATACGTACATCAAGGTGGATACCAGGTTAAATCTGCCGGTAAAAAACAGTTTTAGAACAATGCCGGTAACCGCCATGCCCCAGGTAACCGCAAAAATGACCCAGCCCACGGCGCCGTTGAGCGTTATCAGTGTGAACGGCGTATAAGTGCCCGCGATAAGAACGTAAATCGTTGCGTGATCAATAATTCTCAATCGGGCGCGCAAACGCGGTGACTTTGCGCTGTGGTAGAGCGTGGACGCGGTATAAAGCGCAATCAGGCTCAACCCGAAAACGCCGGCACTCACGATGTGCCAGGCATTACCGTACGTGGCAGCCCGAATCATCATCAACGCCGTTGCCGCCAGGCTCAGCAGAAGCCCGGCCGCATGGGAAAGGATATTGATCCTCTCTTCAACGGGTGAGTAAGCCGACATCTGCACTAGATTCTCCGGACCCGGAATGAGCGTCCTTTCAACCGGCCGCTCGTCAGCTTTTTCAGGGCTGGTTTGGCTGCGTCGCGATTAATCGCGACGTAAGAGCAGTTATCGAAGATGTGGATCTTGCCAACCTGTTTTCCAGCGACGCCATTTTCGCCGGTGAGCGCGCCAAGAATATCGCCTGGCCGAACCTTCTGCTTTTTGCCGCCGTCAATTTGCAGCGTCACCATGTCGGGTTTAAAGGTGGGTTTTTCGAGCACGCTGAAAGGCGGCAGCGTTTCGGGTTTGATCACGCGCTCCAGGTACTCGCCCAGGCGTTCCGCACGGTACGTTTCATTGTCCGAGTAAAGTGTGCAGGCAAACCCTTTGTTGCCCGCCCGGCCGGTTCGGCCAATGCGATGCAAATGAACTTCAGGGTCACGTGCGATGTGATAATTGATCACCGCGTCCAGCGAATCGATATCGAGCCCCCTTGCCGCGACGTCGGTGGCCACCAGTACCGAGATGCTCTTGTTTGCAAAGCGCACCAGCGTCTCGTCGCGTGCGCGCTGATCCAGGTCGCCGTGCAGGGCAAGCGCGCTCAGGCCATGGCTGCGAAGTTCCTCAGCCACTTCGCCGGTTTCCCGGCGGGTGTTGCAAAACACCAGGGTCGATCCGGGCCGAAATTTAAGCAACAGAAGCCGCAGGGCGGCCATCCTGTGCTTGTTCAGCCCAATGCGGTAAAAATGCTGGCTGATACTCGAGCTATCGTGCGTGGATGCCACTTTCACCATCACCGGTTGCCGCATGACCCGCTTTGATAAAGAGCGAATCTGATCCGGATAGGTCGCGCTGAACAACAGCGTCTGCCGCTGCCGCGGCACATGGGCGAGGATGGCGTCCAGTGACTGCTGAAAGCCCATGTCGAGCATGCGGTCGGCTTCATCCAGCACGAGCAGGTCAACGTGCTCGAGACGAAGGGTGCCTTTGCGCAAGTGGTCCTCGATCCGGCCGGGTGTGCCCACGATGACGTGAGCGCCATGCTCCAGCGAACCAATTTGCGGTCCGATCGGCATGCCGCCGCAGAGGTTCAGTATTTTGATGTTGTGAATGGCGCGCGCGAGCCTGCGTAATTCCCGCGCAACCTGGTCCGCCAGTTCCCGGGTCGGGCAAAGCACCAGCGACTGCACCCGAAAAGCCTTGACGTCCAGCTTTTGCAAAAGACCGAGGCCAAAAGCCGCCGTTTTGCCTGATCCGGTTTTAGCCTGCCCAATGACGTCCTTGCCGTTCAGGATCAGGGGTAAGGCCTGGGCCTGAATCGGTGTCATGGCCGTATAACCCAGAGATGCAAGGTTTGCTTGCAGTTCGGGTTGCATGGCAATGGATGAAAATCCCGTAGCGGTCACTGAGTGAGTCCTGTTCTAAGTGCGATGCCGGCGGCGGCCCCTTCGTCAATCAGTCGGTCTTATTTGATTGCCTTGCTTTCAAACCGGCTCGAAAATACGGAAGCTGGGCCATTGTCGCATGATCCGAGGACGGCTTAAACCGACGCGGACCTGAGCAGCCGTGCCCCGGAAAATAATAGATGACGCGTGGCATGCCGGACTCGGGTTGTGATATAAACTGCTCTTCCAAACAACAACAATCACCGGCGGTTTAAAATGAAGATCAGCAACGTTTCGATCCTTGCATCGACCATAACTTTCGTCATGGGGGCGGCTCTTGCAGGACAGTCTTTTGCCCAGGATGCATCTGAAACATCGGATAGCGGATTACTGGAGGAAGTTCTGGTAACAGCGACCAAGCGGTCGGAAAACATCCAGGACATCCCGATTTCGATCACAGCGCTTTCCAGCGCGGAAATCGAGCAAATCTCAGCCGGTGTTCCGGACATCAGGTTCATGAACGGCAGGGTGGCCAACCTGACCATCGAGTCCTCTTTTGGCCGCGTATTCCCGCGATTTTATATTCGTGGCTATGGAAATACAGATTTCGATCTGAACGCATCGCAACCGGTGTCGTACGTGGTGGATGAAATCGTTCAGGAAAATCCGATGCTGAAGGGGTTTCCGGTTTTCGACGTGGAGCGTATCGAGGTTTTGCGCGGCCCCCAGGGCTCACTGTTTGGGCGCAACACGCCTGCGGGAATTGTGAAAGTCGATTCGGTGAAACCCACGGATTCAACGGACGGCTATTTCCGCGCCTCTTACGGCAGCTATAACCAGGCTCGCGTTGAAGGGGCTTTCGGCACCGGCTTCGACAATGGCTGGTCTGCACGTCTATCCATCCTGTACATGCACCAGGACGACTACGTCAACAACGGTTTCACCGGGGAAAAAGACGCCTACGAGGGGTTTGATGAATGGGCGGGGCGATTCCAGCTGGCCTATGACAACGGGGGCAAATTCCGGGCCCTGTTCAACCTGCACGGAAGAAACCTGGACGGCAGCGCCATTTTGTTTCGCGCGAATATCATTCAGCCCGGAGCGCCACGCCTGAACCCGGATTTCTATGACCGCAAGACCGTCTTTTTCGACGGCCAAAATACCCAGGAACTGGACCAGTTTGGCGGGTTTGCCCGGCTGGAATGGGATTTGGGCGATCTGATGCTCACCTCGATTACCGGTTATGAGAGCCTGGATGCGTTCAGTCGGGGTGATATCGACGGCGGCTTTGGCGGCTGCTTCGTGGTTGACGAGTGTGGTCCGGGGTTCATTCCTTTCGATGCTGAAACAGCTGACGGCATGCCGGACCATTCTCAGTGGACCCAGGAAATCAGACTGACTTCGAACTACGACGGCCCTTTCAACTGGATCGGCGGGTTCTTCTATTTCAACGAAGATTTTGCCATCGATACCATCAACTATTCGACTTTGTTCGGCGGCGGTGAAAACGGCCTGGTGTTCCAGGATCAAAAAACCAAGGCGTATGCATTTTTTGGTTCCGCAAGCTGGGATTTGTCCGATCGTTGGCAGCTCGGCGCCGGCATCCGTTATTCCCATGATGAAAAGGACTACTCGGCGGAGCGGACCCTCTCCCCCCTGTCTTTTCTGGGCGTAGGACCAATCGGACCGATCTTTGCCGATCCGGATGACTCGAGAGTAACCTGGGATCTGTCAGCGTCGTTCGCCCAAAATGACCAGGTCAACTGGTATGCGCGCGTGGCAACCGGATTTCGTGCTCCTTCGATCCAGGGCCGGCTGCTGTTCGGAGACACGGTGTCTGTTGCGGATTCAGAGACTTCAACATCCTACGAAGGCGGCATCAAAGCCTCACTTGCCGATGGCCGCGCCCGCGTGAATTTTAACCTTTTCACTTACACGGTGGACGATGCTCAGCTGACGGCAGTGGGGGGGCAGGCTAACTTCAACCAGGTCATCAATGCCAACAAGGTCAAGGGCAGCGGTTTCGAGCTTGATTTGCAGGCGCGTCCGACGCCGGATTTGTTGATTACGTACAGCCTGGGATACACCGACACGAAAATCAAGGACGACGGCCTGGCTGTCGCGGGTTGCGGCGCACCCTGTACGGTTACCAATCCACCGGGCCCGGTTGAGGGGTCCTTCCTGGTCAACGGCAATCCGCTGCCGCAGGCGCCTAAAATCACGTCGAGCCTGATCATCGACTGGGTGCGGAACATTGACTCGGGACAAATCTATGTCAAGGGCGACTGGATGTACCGCAGCAAGATCAATTTCGTTCTGTATGAGGCCCTGGAGTACAGAGGCCAGTCACTTTCGGAAGTGGGCTTGCGAGTAGGCTACCGATTCGGCGACGGCCATCATGACCTGTCTGTTTACGGACGCAATATTGCCGACCGCACCGAAAACATCTACACGATCGATTTCAATAACCTTACCGGCATTGTCAACGATCCCAGAACCTGGGGTATTGAGTATGCATGGCGTTATTGAAATCGCCTTGTTTACAGGAAAAAGGGCCGGCTGTACCGGCCCTTTTTTTTAGGCGTATGATTGCCCACATGAATGCAAAAACTGTAATTGCCGCGTTTTTTTTCGCGTTGAGCCAGGCAACCACTGCCTGGGCGCAACCTGGAGCGCCGGGGGTCATTGTGGCCGAGGCAACCGTGCAGCCGTTTCCGCTGTCTGCGGAGGCCCTGGGTAATGCGCGTGCCAACGAAGCGGTGGATATCCGGCCGGAAATTACCGCAGCCGTCACCGCCATCCTGTTCGAAGAGGGCCAGACGGTAGCGCAAGGGGACGTCTTGCTCAAACTGGAAAATTCCGAACCCCTGGCTGACCTGGCTGCTGCCAGGGCGGCGCTGGTCGATTCGCAAAGCCAGTATCGAAGGTCAGCGGAGCTGTTCAGGACCAATGTGGTTTCGGCGTCACAGCTGGAACAGCTGGAGGCCCGCCGGGACGCGGACCAGGCCGCCGTCCGGGCGGCCGAATCACGGCTGGCCCACACCGTGATCCGGGCGCCCTTCGACGGCCAGCTTGGGCTGAGACGCGTGAGCATGGGGGCTATCGTCAGCCCGTCAACCGTCATCACGACGCTGGATGATACCTCGCGGATCAAACTGGATTTCGACGTGCCGGAAGTGTTTCTGGCTCGCCTGGAACGGGGCCTGGCGGTGACCGCCCGCAGCGCTGCCTGGCCTGATCATGAGTTCACCGGACAGGTGGTTTCCATCAACACGAGGGTCGATCCGGTCAGCCGTACCGTCACCGTTAGGGCCCTGTTACCCAACGACCATGCCCGCCTGCGGCCGGGTATGTTCCTGACTGTTTCACTGTTGAAAGAGGATGTTGTCTCTTTGCTGATTCCGGAGGAAGCGCTGATTCCCGAACGCAGTAAGCAGTTTGTGTTCACGGTGGACGACGAAGGGGTGGTGGAGCGGCGCGAGGTCATCACGGGCAGGCGCCGGCCGGGCCAGGTGGAGGTTCTGGAGGGGCTCAATCCGGGAGAACGGGTAATCACTGAAGGTACCCAAAAGGCGCGACCGGGCCAGCCCGTCAGCATTATCGAACAAAGATGATTATTTCCGACCAGTCCGTTCGCAGGCCGGTATTTGCGACCGTCATTTCAGCGATGCTGGTGATCCTCGGCCTGGCTTCACTCGGCAGCCTGCCGGTGCGCCAGTACCCGGACATTGACCTGCCGGTCGTTTCTATCGAAATCAGCTACCGCGGCGCTTCGGCCGAAGTCGTCGAAACCAAGGTGACTCAAGTCGTAGAAGATGCCATTTCCGGTATTGAGGGGATTGATAAGCTGACTTCGACCAGCCGCGATGAGCGTTCTGACATCAGAGTTGAATTTAATCTGAACCGGGATATCGATTCCGCCGCGAATGACATCAGGGACCGGGTTTCGCGCGTGGTCGACCAGTTGCCCGAAGAGGCTGATCCGCCAGAGATTGCCAAGGTCGACGCCAACCGCCAGGCCGTCATGTACCTCAACCTGCTGTCCGACAGGCATTCAGGGCTGGAATTGACGGATTACGCGGACCGCTACCTGATCGACCGTTTTTCAACCGTATCCGGCGTTGCCCGTGTGCAGATATCCGGCGCCCGACGCTACGCGATGAGAATCTGGCTCTCGCGCGAAGCGCTGGCGGCCCGCGGCCTGACCGTTGCGGATATAGAGAGCAACCTGCGCGCAGAGAACGTGGAGTTGCCCGCCGGGCGGCTGGAGTCCCGGTCCCGGGAGTTTACGCTGCGCACCGCCACCGGCTTTACCACCGCGGATGACTTCAGGAATCTGGTGATCGGACGGGGGCCGGATGGCCAGTCGGTCAAGCTCGGAGAGGTTGCCGAAGTGAGGATAGGGGCAGAAAACGAACGCAGTATCGCCCGTGCGAACGGGGTTGAAGCGGTCTCACTGGCGATCGAGCAGTTGTCCAAGGCCAATAGCGTGGTGGTCTCACGTGAAGTACAGAAGGAAATGGCCGGTATTGACGGCGAACTTCCCGAGGGCATGTCGTTGGCGGTCAATTACGACCGCGCGGAATTCATCGAGGCTTCCATGCGGGAAGTCTACAAAGCGCTGTTTTTTGCCATCACGCTCGTACTGATCGTGATCTACCTTTTCCTGGGGTCTTTCACGGTCACGCTGATACCGGCGCTGGTCGTTCCCGTATCGGTTATTGCCACGTTCATGGTCATGGCGGCTTTGGGTTACACCATCAATATCCTGACTTTATTGGGGCTGGTGCTGGCGATCGGACTGGTGGTGGATGACGCCATCGTAGTACTGGAAAACATCTATCGCCGGATCGAAGATGGTCAGCGGCCGTTACTTGCGGCGCTGGAAGGTTCGCATGAGATCGGCTTCGCGGTGATTGCCACGACGCTGGTATTGGTCGCCGTTTTTGTCCCGCTGTCTTTTATCGGCGGTGATATCGGCCGTCTGTTCCGCGAGTTCGGCATCACGCTGGCGGCTGCAGTCCTTTTTTCCAGCTTGGTGGCGCTCACTCTGACTCCGATGCTGTGTTCAAAAATGCTGCGTCGCCGCAGTCTGGGGTCCGGGCTGACGCGATGGGTTGATAGCTTGTTTCGAAGATTTTCAGAAGTATATCGTAACGCGTTGAAAAAAATAGTTAATGTTCCCTGGTTAGCGGTGGCTGCGTTGCTGGTTCTGAGCCTGCTGGCTGCATGGATGATGAAAACTTTGCCTCCCGAGTATGCGCCCAAGGAGGACCGCGGGGCCTTCTTCATTTTGCTTCGTGCGCCGGAAGGAGCAAGCCTCGAGTACATGGATCGTTATGCCCGCCAGATGGAAGCCATCCTCGACGATGAGATTGGTGATTCTGAATCCGTACGCCGGTACCTGACGCGGTTGCCGGGTAGCTGGGGCGGGGCCGAGGTCAATTCCGCACGTTCGATTGTGCTGCTGGAAAACTGGGACTTGCGCGAAGAGACGGACAAGGACATTGCCGGCCGGCTCAGAACGCGTCTGCAGGAACTGCCCGGAGTCCGCTCATTTGTTTCCAGCCCCAGCAGCCTGGGGCTGCGATCGGATGGAAGGCCGGTGGAGATGGTGCTGGGGGGGCCGGATTATGAACAGTTGCGCGACTGGCGCGATCAGCTTTTGGCCGCCATCGAGGAGATGCCGGAACTGGTCAATGCGGACAGCAATTACCAGGAAAGAAAACCGCAGATGAACATATCCGTCGATCGTGATCGCGCATCGGCGCTGGGTGTGTCCCTGGTTTCCGTGGGGCGCACGCTGGAGACGATGCTGGGCTCGCGGAAAGTGACCACCTACATCGACCGCGGGCGGGAATACAACGTGATCCTGATGGGCAAGGAAGCCGACCGGGCCAGCCCCGACGACCTGACCAACCTCTATGTGCGGTCCTCTTTGACCGGTGACCTGATTCCCCTGAGCAACCTGGTCAAGATTACCGAGACGGCTGGTCCCGCGCAGCTTAACCGTCACGACCGCATGCGGTCGATCACGATTGAAGCCGGCCTGGCCGAGGGTGTCAGCCTCGGGCAGGGGATCGAAGCCCTGACCGAAAAAGCCCGTGAAACACTGCCCAAGTCGGCGCGGATCAGCTGGGACGGGGAGAGCAAAGGCTATCTTGAATCAGGCGGCTCACTTTACCTTACTTTTGCCATGGCCCTGCTGGTCGTATTCCTGGTGCTGGCTGCGCAATTCGAAAGCTTCATCAATCCGATGATCATCCTGGTTACCGTACCTTTGGCAATGACCGGTGCGTTGGCCGGGCTGCACGCCTACGGATCGACAGTCAACGTATTCAGCCAGATTGGCGCGATCCTGCTGATTGGCCTGTCCGCAAAAAACGGCGTGCTGATTGTCGAATTTGCGAACCAGTTGCGCGACCGTGGAATGGATATCAGTGAGGCCGTACTGGAGGCTGCAACGGTTCGATTCAGGCCTATCCTGATGACCAGCGCAGCGACTACGTTTGGTGCGCTGCCGCTGCTTCTGGGCAGCGGCGCCGGCTGGGAATCCAGGCAGCCAATCGGTATCGTCATCGTATTCGGCGTCACCATTTCAGCGTTGCTGACCCTGTTCATCGTCCCGGCGTTATACGCGTTGTTTGCCAAGACCACTTCGTCGCCGCAGCGGGTTTCCCGAATAATCGAACAGATGCAGCAGGCAGACAAGTCGGAGAGCAAATCCGCACCTTCGGCCTGAGCGATTTTGTTATGATGAACGGACGATTTCTCGAGTGGCACGGGAGGCGCTTTGGCTTACCACCGAATCTACAGATACACATCGATCGCACGCCCGTTTGAGCCGAAGTCCGCCACCACCCGGGCCATGTTGGTACTGTTGCCTTCGGCTGCATTGCTCGGGGCAGTTGCGTCCTGGCTGGCGGCGCAACCGGCCCTTCAGATTTTGCAGCAGGGAGTTCTTTTTCTGCTGATTGCCTACGGGTCCTGGGCCCTCGCCAGGGAGCTTTACCCCGACGATCCGTTTGCCGCATTTATCAGTTTGGCGTTTGGCCTGCTGGCTGCACTGGCAACTGACTCGCCGGGCATACTGATTGTGTTCACCACCATCGCGTTGGTGCGGGCTGTGAACCGCAGCAGCGGCCTGGAGTCCCGAACGACTGATTCCGTCCTCACGTTGTTGCTGGTGTTGCTGGTAATGTATGCCACCGATAGTGCGTTTTTTGGATTGGTGGCTGCCCTCGCTTTTATTCTGGACGGCAGTCTGCGGGAGCCCTCGAGGCAACAGTGGGTTTTTGGCCTGATCTGTGTGGCCGCGACCATAGTCTACGTGGTGGATCACGACATCGGGTTAAAGAGCCTGGCGGCCCCGGACACCCTTTTCAAATGGCTGTCTGTGCTGTTTCTGCTGATTTTTGCGCTGAACACAGCGCTGCTTAAAACGGTGCGGGCAACCGGTGACGCTTACGGCAAAGCACTGGACCCCGCGCGGGTCAGGGGAGGCATGCTGGTGGGGCTGTTCGCAGCATTGCAGGGGATCATCCGGCCGGACAGCGTGGTGATCATCGTTGCGGTCATCGCCGGTATCTGCACAGGCATGGCGGTCAGAAAAGGATTCAAAGCGCCGGTTACGGGATAGGCAAACAGAGAGACGGGAGTCACACCATGAAAAAAGCATTCTTAATCGTTCTGGGGACCATTCTTGCGATCCCCGCGTGGGCCAATGGTCTGCCCGTTGAAGCGCGTGTCGAAAGCGCCATGTTCGGAGAACATCGCTCGCAGGAAAACAGCGACAGGAATCGCTACCGCCATCCTGTCGGCACGTTGACATTTCTGGGGCTCGAGGACGGCATGACCGTTATGGAAATCTGGCCGGGTGCCGGCTGGTATACAGAGATTCTGGCGCCGGTTATCAGGCATCATGGCCAGCTGGTCGTGGCAGCTTACGATGTTGATGTTCCCGACCAGCCGCAGTACCGCTACCGTCTGCAAAAAGCTTTGCTGGACAAGTTTGCAGCACGGCCGGAAATATATGATCAGGTGGCCATCGCGCCATTTTCTCCTCCGGGGTCTGCGTCGCTGGGTGACGCCGAATCTGTTGACTTGATCCTGACGTTTCGCAACACCCATGGCTGGATCTCCGATGGTTTGGCAGACATGATTTTTTCCGAGTTTACCCGGGTATTAAAACCCGGTGGAATTCTGGGGCTGGTTCAGCACCGTGCAGAGCAGGGTGCGGATCCAAAAATCAGTTCGGGCACCGGTTATGTCTCTGAGCAGGCGGTCATAGACCTGGCCCGAAAAGCAGGTCTCTACCTCGAGGCCCGTTCCGACGTAAATGCGAATCCAGCCGACAGTAAAGACTACGGCCAGGGTGTCTGGAGCCTGCCACCGGGGCTTGCCATGTGCGACGAAATTTCAGGCGGAGATGAGATTGAAGCCTGCCGGGAAAAGTACCGCGCGATCGGCGAAAGTGACCGCATGACTTTGCGTTTTCGCAAACCGCTGGAGTGATCAGGCCCGGGAGCGTGCTTCCTCCAGCGCTTCGCTGGCTTCCAGCCACTCCCACTCGAGTGAATCGACAGCCGATTTCAGGTCAGCCTGGCGACGGATAATGCTGCTCAGTTCATTTTTTTTCGACTCGTCTGAATAAAGTGAGGCATTCAGGAGGGCGGTCTCCAGTTCCTGCAATTCACTCCGATGAGAATCCAGGTTTTTTTCGATGGCTCGCACGCGGTCCGTTAAAGGCTTCAGCAACTGGCGTTGCCGGGCCTCAATCTGGCGGCGTTGTTTGCGGCTGGGCGAGTCTTCACTGTTTCGGTCGGTACCGTCCGGCTCCGGTTCTCCTTCATCTTGCTGTTCGCGCAGCCAGGCCGGGTAATCTTCCAGGCTGCGATCAAAAAACTCCGCGCTGCCGTCGTGCACGATCAGGAGTTGATCGCATACACTGCGCAGCAGGTGCCGGTCGTGTGATATCACGACCAGTGCCCCGCTGTAATCGACCAGCGCGCGGCTGAGCGCCTGGCGCATCTCGATATCCAGGTGATTGGTCGGTTCGTCGAGTAACAGTAGGTTCGGTCGCTGACGAATCATCAAAGCGAGAACCAGCCGGGCTTTTTCACCTCCGGAAAATGGTGCGACCGGTTCGAATATTCGCTCGCCGCCGAAGCCAAACCTACCCAGAAATTTTCTCAGCTCCGACTCCCGGTCATCGGGCGCTACCCGCCTGAGATGGTCAAACGGACTCTCATCGGGACGCAGCAGGTCCAATTGGTGCTGGGCGAAGTAGCCCATCCGGGTGTCTTTGCTGACCACACGCTCTCCGGCGAGAAGTGTGCTTCCGTCACAAAGCGCTTTGACCAGCGTTGACTTGCCGGCACCGTTGACGCCAAGCAACCCGATACGGTCGCCCGCCGAGATAAGAAGCTCCAGGTCTTGCAGAACCGGACTGGAATAGCCGGCCACCGCCTGCTCCAGTTTCACCAGGTGTTGCGGCTGCTTTTCCGGCTCCATGAATCGAAACCGGAACGGGGAGTCGACGTGGGCGGGCGCGATCACAGTCATGCGTTCCAGCATTTTTAAGCGGCTCTGCGCCTGTTTGGCCTTCGAGGCCTTGTAACGGAAGCGGTCGACGTAACTTTGCAAATGTCCAATTTCTTTTTGCTGTCTTTTGTACATTGACTGCTGCTGCGCCAGTTGCTCGCTTCGCAGCTGCTCGAATTGCGAGTAGTTTCCCGTGTGCAGGCGAATTTGCTGGTGTTCAATGTGCGCAATGTGATTACAGACAGCATCCAGAAAGTCGCGGTCGTGCGAGGCGACCATCAGAATGCCTGCGTATTTGTTAAGCCAGCGCTCGAGCCATAAAATGGCGGGCAGGTCCAGGTGGTTGGTGGGTTCATCCAGCAACAAAATCTCGGATGGGCACATCAATGCCCGGGCAAGGTTCAGGCGCATGCGCCAGCCGCCTGAAAACTCCTGCACGGCTCTGTCGTGACTGCTTGCAGGGAAACCCAGCCCGTGCAACAAGCGCGCCGCGCGGGATGCCGCCGTAAAGCCATCCAGTTGTTCCAGTTGCTCATAAAGTGTGTGCAGCCTGCCGGAGCGACCTTTCTGCTCAGCTAGCTCAATCGCCGTCTGAACCTTTCGTAACTCGTGATCACCGTCAACGACAAAGTCGACCGCCGACCGGGTGCCTGAGGGGCTTTCCTGGGCGACATGGGAAATGCGGTCCGTGCTGCTGATGTTCAAAACGCCTTCATCAGCTTCCAG
>JABDLD010000082.1 GCA_013001885.1 Lysobacterales bacterium | reverse complement strand
ACAGGTTGATGCCTCCTCCATCGCTGCGAGGACTATTTCAACAGACTCTTCCGGCGACAACGGAAAGCGAACATTGGCGAGTGCGATTCGAATCGTGGGCATGGATATCTCAGTGGTTTTTCACAGGCCTCCACCATTGTGAGCAGTTAATTTAGCATAGCGTCCGAAGCGTTGGACTAGCTCACTTGTGTCATTTTGCAATCCGCGAAGCTGTTTCGGCGCCAAACTAAGACGAGACTGCCCCTATACTTGCTGGAATCTGGCAACATGTGCTTTGTTCTTACTATCCGCCAAAATCCGTTTGCGCTCTCCATAGTCAACGGAGCACTGGCTGCCGCCGTGCTGGTAGCGCGGCGATTGCGACTCATTTAATATCGAGCTTCACTACCAGCCACGACATGCTGCCGGACCGATGGCACACAACCAATAAAAGGCTTCATCCCCACATGCAGAATCCTCACGACCGATCCAGAATCGTAATTATTGATGCACTGAGGGGCTTCGCGCTGGCCGGTGTGGCGCTTACCCATATGGCGGAGCAATATGTTGCCGGGCCCCATCCCGATAGCTTTATGTCAGGCATCAACGGGCCGATAGATCAAATTGCACTCGGGTTAATCCAGTTTTTCCTGGTTGGCAAGTTTTTCGCCCTGTTCTCGGTGTTGTTCGGTTTGAGTTTTGCCATCCAGATGGATTCAGCAGCGCGGCGGAACATCGATTTTTCCGCACGCTTCCTGTGGCGGGCAATGTTGTTGTTGCTTATCGGTTATGCCCACCACCTGTTTTACCGCGGTGATATCCTGCTGGTCTATGCCCTGCTGGCGCCTTTCCTCATACCCTTTCACAAGGTCAGCGACCGCTGGCTGTTTGTTGTCGCTATCGTCATTTTCAGTGGTATCCCGCGCTTTATAGTGTTCGCCGTGTTGGGAACTGAAGGTCTGTTCGGGCTGCCGCTGGATCTGGATACCTCGCGCGAGGCGGATTATTTCAGAACCATCAGCGGCGGCTCGCTGCTGGCGGTGTTTGAGGCAAACGGCGTTTACGGCTTGCTGACCAAGTGGAACTACCAGATCGCCGGCTCCTCAAGGCTTTTTCATACGTTTGCCTACTTCCTGCTCGGCTTGTGGCTGGGCAGGTCCGGGCTGCTGCGCAATTCACAGGACTCGCTGCAGACAATCAAGACCATGATCAAGCGCTTTGCGCTGGCATGGATCCTGTTGGCGATCCTCACCACCGCAGCTTTTGCGACCATGCCGCAGCCGGTTGATTTTGGCTCCTGGCATTTCGTCATCGCTTTTAACTTCGTCGACCTCGCCAACCTTTGCATGGCCGCCGTCATCGGACTGACTTTCGTGGTGCTGTTTCACAAAACCAACTGGAACCCGCGCCTGGCGTTTTTCGCGCCCTATGGCCGTATGGCGCTGACCAACTACCTGTTGCAATCGCTAATCGGCACCTTCCTGTTATTTGGCTGGGGGCTCGGCCTGCTCGGTGAGGTGCGTTCCGGCCTGCTTATTTTGCTGGCCATGGGCATGATCGCTATACAGGCACAGCTCAGTAAAATATGGCTGCGGCACTTCCAATACGGCCCGCTTGAGTGGCTGTGGCGCAGCGGTACCTTTCTGCACCTGCAGCCGTTTCGCAAACACGACTGATCTGCCTAGTGGGCACGGCGGACCGCGATCAACCCGTGGCACCCATGAGCTGGATGCAACGCCTCACTGGCCCCGACGTATCGGGGTTATCATTCAGGTCCTTACAGGGCAGATCGAGTCGCCTCACTGCGTTCCCTATACTTGCTGGAATCTGGCAACATGTGCTTTATTCTTACTATCCGCAACAGGTATTTTCAGGCGGACCCGGAACCCCCTGTACCTGGCGCTGTTACTGCTGCTGATCGGATGGGCAATTTACCTGGCCAATCTGTTTTCGCTGTTGCTCGCCGCCTGTTTCATTGCCTACATGAACCGTTTCCAGATCGTGGCGGAAGAACATGCCCTGGAAAAAAATTCGGTACGGCGTTTCACGACTACAAAACTAGGTCAGACGGTGCATCTAGGCCGCCAGCAGCATTTCATACTGATATGCGTCCGTGTCATAGATGTGGATCAAAGGTCCCCGTGTCATCCCCAGTTTTACTGCGATCCTGATTGATGCTTTATTTTCAGGCGCTATCAGTGCAACCAGCTTTTGGATTTCGAGGTCGTCCCGGGCGAAGTCGACACAGACTTTTGCCGCTTCAGTGCCGATTCCCTGTCCCCAGAACTTTTTCAGATAGCGGTATCCGATCTCCGGCAGCTCAATCTCGGGAAGGTACTTGATCCCACAGAAACCAATGACCTGACCCGTTCCCTTCCATTCAACCGCAAACCGTCCGTAACCGTACTTCCGGTAATCTGACAGCGGCCCCTCTGCCAGCCGTTGGCCCGCCTCCTGCAAATTCCTGGCCGGCGTTGCCTCAGCATACCGGATGACGTCCGGATCGGAATTCAGCTCATACATTGCCTGCAGATCTGCAGGAGTGAAATGTCTTAATCTGAGCCTAACGGTCTCCAACTCTGTGCGAATCATGTTTTCGGGCTCTGATTGCGAACGATCGTGGATTCATACAGTCCATAATGACAACATGCGCTCATAATGAGAACGCAAAGTTCACCGCTGTTGACCGCCATTGCGCTGTTCTTGCTATGGCCAGCTCTGTCCTGCGCCGATGTGGTGGTCAGAAGCTGCGCATCAGCGCGACTGAGAACGCGTAATCGATTTTCAGTAAGTTATCGGCGTCGATTGTCTTGTAATAAGACGCGGAAATTTGGTAACGATCACCGGCGACATAGTCAAAACCAATGCCAGCGTTGATGTAATTGTGTCTCAGGGTCTGGTCGTGGCGCCAACCAGACTCGTTGTCGTACTTCTCTTCGTAGGGTTCAAAGTCTTCCGGATAACGTAGTCCGTTTGGGGCGTGACGGCTGGTTACAAATACTCGCGGAGCGAACCGGGGGGTTACGTAATAGCTCGCCGATAAGTACGTCAACCAGTAATTGAGATCGACACCCAGTACTTTTTCCGAGAAGGCATAGGCAATGTCCGCCTTGAAGTACCAGTCCGAAAAATACGGGGTGACCTCAATTGACGCGCCCACGTGCAGTTCGTTGAGCCCCCGGCCAATGATCGCACTGCCATAGATTGGGTAATCCGAGACGGGTATCCCGTACGAAACGAACGGCGAAAGCTTAAAAGCTGGGCCATCGATTGCAAGATATTGCACACCGGCGAAGAAATCCTGAAACCCGCCGTGGAATTTCCCGTCGTCAACAATCCTCAGGTCGGGTGGCGTGTACTCAACAAAATCAAGCCGCCAGTCATGGGTCCCACCCCCCGTGGGATCAATGAGCCGCTTTTGTACGTAGGGGAGGCTTCCATAAATTTTCCACTTATCGTTCAGTGACCAAACGCCGGAAAGCAGGAAGGCATGCGTGTCCGTGGTACCGGCTTGGAGCGCCCCGATACCGGACTGAAATTCGCCTGTTTGTGCGTACAAGTACTCAATGCGGACGCTGTTACTAAAGTCGGCGATGCGCTCCTGTGCGGCCGCAACCGGGACCAAAACCAGAACCAGAACCAGCGAAAATCCGGAAAGCGCGGCTCTCAGCAACATGGGTACTCCAATCTGTCGATTTGCTTCTACTAGCTTATAATTAGCACAAAACTGTCTTCAAATCACCTCGAGACGTAATCTGTTTGGTTCGTGTTAAGCTCATACGGAAAACGAGGAAAGTCACGTAGACTGCCCATTTTCGCAGGGTCAAAAATGGCCGCTTCCAGGATTATTTTTAGATGCACAACTCTGCTGTGATCAACATTTGGGTTTTACAAATTCCTTGAGAGACCATTTACTGGATAAGCTATGCGAAGGAAGGCGTCAACAGACACGGCTGGAACCTGATCCATGACAGGCGGCTCTTTTTTCTCGGAACTGCATAAACGCAAGGTCTTAAGGGCAGCTGCCATTTACGGCGCTGTTGCCTGGGGCGTTACGGAAGTCTTCGTCACGGTCGTGGAGCATTTGTTTCTCCCACAATGGGTGTCTACGCTGGCAGTGATCGGATTCGTTGTCGGCTTTCCGGTTACCATGTTTCTCTCATGGTCATTCGACTTCACCTCCCAAGGCTTTCAACGTGCGGCGGTTTCTAGCCGTCGGGGTAAGGCCAGCATCGCCGCGTCGATGCTATTGCTGCTTGCCGGCACGGCTGGCCTGTTTTTACTGATCAAACCGTCACTGCAGCAACGGTTGGCGCAAACGGATCTGGTTACAATGCTCCCGAACAGCGTGGCCGTCCTGCCGTTCGAAAACGCTGGTCTGGGTCCGGATGATTCCTTCCTGAGTGAGGGGCTCAGTGACGAACTCCGCGATCAGTTGGGACGGATCAAGGGAATTCGCATAGCTGCTCGTTCGTCATCAGTCGCGGCCCGCGAACAGCGTCTTGACGCCCTGACCATTTCCACCCGGTTGAAAGTCGCCAATCTTGTCGAAGGCACCATCCGCCGCCAGGGTAACAAGCTGCGGGTCTCGGTCCAGCTGATCGAGGGCAGTAGCGGCCTGGCACTCTGGTCCGAGACTTTCGAGCATGGCCCAAACGAATTGCTCAGTGTGCAACGGTCGATTGCCGAGCAGGTGGTGCAATTCATCCTTCCTGATTCGGATTCGATCATGGCGGAGCCGGCAACAAGAGACGCTTCGGCCAACGAGCTCATGTTGCTGGCTCGTCACTACGAACATCAAGTTCGAGACCGGCAGGAAGTGGACACAGACATGCTACGTGATGCTGTACGCCTTTACCGTGAAGCCGCCGAAGCCGACCCGCAATCCGCACTCGCCCATAGCCGCCTGGCCGGCGCCCTCCTGTATCTGGGTGATATCGAGGCAGCCGAGGCGCCGATATTCAAAGCGCTGTCTCTGGACCCGAACCTATCTGAAGTCCAGAATACGCTGGGCGAGTTTTACTGGGCCCGCGGCCTGCCAGAGGCGAGTATTGCGTTTGAACGTGCAGTAGAACTCAACAATAACAATGCAGACGCGTTGACCAATTACGCAAATATGTCACTTTTGTCCTATGAAGAGAGCGCCCCTGAAGTCATGCCTCAGCTCTATGGTCGGGCACTGGAACTCGACCCACTTTCCTTATCACGACACGCCGCACTGGGAGAGTATTATGGCAAATTTGGTATGGTTAACGAAGTCAAGTCAAGTATCCAGGGCGTCCAGGAGTTGTTTAATGATGCCGAATCCTACCGTTTGATCGCCCGGCTGCATGAGCTGATCGGCGAAGTGGACCTGGCCATTGCCTGGACCATCCGGGCCAGGGACCTGGAGCCGGACAACCCCGATCACATTGGGAAACTCGCTGGTCTCTATGCCGGCATTGGGGATTTTGAAACGGCGCTGGGCCTTGAGCCCGAACCCGGCCTAGGCCTGCTGTTTCGGATGCGGCGCTATCCGGAGTTGATCGATGTTGCCGAATTCCTGATGATCGAAAGTCCAGAAGACATCGACGTTCGCTATCTTCTGGCTTTCGCTTACAATGCCACTGGTCAGTTTGAATCGGCCATCCACATCCTCAGCTCTACCGGACTGCCGGACTTGGTGCTTGACGAAGTGATTCGCTCTGTGTCCGACTTTGAGGCATTCTATACGCTGATCAATGCCCTGGCCGGCGCGCGTACAGATGAATCGGTTGAACTGGCGCGATCATTAGCCCTCTGGAGCGATAATGGCCCCTGGTGGGGCGATATAGCCTGGATAGCCCTCTACCGGGGCTGCGGCCTTGCGATATTGGGTCGGTATGATGAGGGGCTCCAGCTTCTTATCCGCATTAAGGAAAGCCCGCGCTTACTCTGGAACCCGCTTATCCAAGACTCTAACTGTCTGCAGCAGTATTCGGACGAGCCCGCATACCAGGACATTCTTCTTGACCAAAAAGAACGACGCGTCCGTCTTCGCGAAAAGCTGCCGGCGACGCTGGCTGCGTTCGGCGTCAAGCTCTGATGACTCATGGGGGGATAACAAGTTCGCCTGACGGCCCGGATCGGCAAATGTGGCGGTGATTTCAGGAGGGATTTTCCGATCTGTATCCATAATTCAGATTGGATTCCACGTAGTGCCGGGGTTATGGGCAAGGCTACCTCTCCGCATCTCTAGCGCAATCCAGACCGGAAATACCGCCGTTACCGCAACGAGTCTTTGAAGTCGTTTTCTGGCACTATGTTCAGGCCATGAATCTACCCCAGGAATCAATCATAAGCTGCCCATACTGTGCAAAAGTGATCTCGATCCTGGTGGATGGCTCAGTAGAGGAGCAGCAATACATAGAGGACTGTGAGGTCTGCTGCCGGCCAATGGATATAAGGGTAAATGTGTCGGCAAATAGCGGCACCCAGGTTGATGTCCATACAGAAAACGACTGAAAACCCATATACTGCCTTGTGCCGTTTTTTAGGGAAACTTGCGTCTGGAGATCTGCGGGCGATTCACTAAGAGGATTGAATTTTGGCTATTTCGACAGCACTGATCCGAGGTTCAGCACAGCTCATGTTCGATTGTGTTTCAGGGATCACTACGGCCGCTGAGAGCATGCATCGGACGATTGCGGGCAGCTCCACAGCGTGGTTGAACGGAATATCGAACTTCGGACCGCTCAAAGAGATCAGGAGCCCCACAGCTTATCCAGTGGTGAGGCTGGCCAGCGATATGCTCAACAAGGGCGTGACAAGGTCGTTGGCCCATATCCACAACCATTCAGACTTGCGTTCCCTGGATAACAGTGAAATCCGTTGGCTGGCCGTGTTGAACGGAATATGCGGCGATCACCTCGAAAAAAGGGGCAGTGTGCTGGCCATTCCAATGGAATTTACCAGGCCGCCAGATACCCCGCATCTGGAATCCACAGAGAAGCCGGTTGCAAGCCCGCATATCGTGGTAATGGTGCATGGTCTTTGCCTGTCCGAACAATGCTGGCAAGGAGATGAAAATCCGGGCATTGCCGAGCAATTGAAGCGGGAACTCGGCATGGCTCCGGTTTATCTGAGATATAACACCGGCAGGCGAATTTCAACCAATGGAAAAGAGTTGTCCAGGTTGCTGGATGATCTGCTGGCCGGCTGGCCTGTACCCGTCGAATCGTTGTCACTGGTGGGTTACAGCATGGGCGGATTGGTTATTCGCAGCGCTTGCTGGTACGCAGATTCGGAACAGCGCTCATGGCTCAAGTCCTTGAAGCGTGCCCTTTTTCTCGGGGCGCCAAATCACGGATCGCCCGTTGAGAAGGCGGGTCATTTAGTCGACATGGCAATGCGATCCGTCAAGTACGTTGAGCCCCTTTCGTTTGGCCGCAAACGCAGTGCCGGCATCAAGGATTTACGGCACGGAAACCTGCTTGATGACGATTGGGACCGCCCGGGTGGCGAAAAGCCGAGCCTTGATACGCGCAGAGATGTCCCTTTGCTGCCCTCGGTTGACTATTATTTTGTCGCAGCCAGCATCGGCCGCCATGACAGAGACCCTATGGGCCACATCTTCGGCGATCTCCTGGTTCGTGTTGGCAGTGCCCTGGGAACCAGGCCGAATGGCCCTGGTGACCTCAAAGTCAAAGAGGAAAATTGTCGGGTATTCCAGGAGAAGACCCATTTTGACCTGGTCAATGATGACCGGGTTGTTGAGCAAGTTATCGAATGGTTCAGGGCTCTTAATCGTTTCAGTCATGATCGCCACACTGGTGCCGTCACGCAGAGCGATACTTATTGAACCGATGGCCGCATTGAGGTACGAATAGAGACTGCGGCTTTGCAGAAAAAAATGCGGGACTGAAATGCAAAAAAACCTGTGGGCTCTGGCCGGTCTTCTGTTGACGCTGGTCGCAAGCCAGGCATCGGCTGAAGAACCGGAAAAAGCGATCTATGAAAGTGCCGGTTCCGGCGGAATCAACGCCGCTGACCAACGCAATAAACCGTACTTGATCCTGATTTCGATCGATGGCTTTCGCTGGGATTATTTCGATCTGTATGAAACGCCGGCAATGGATGAAATCATTGCGAACGGACTCCGCGCCGAGGCCATGATTCCGGTTTTTCCCACGCTGACGTTTCCCAACCATTATTCGATTGCAACCGGCCTTTATCCGGCCAATCACGGTTTGATCGGTAACCGGTTTCCAGGCAAGGATCGCAGCCGTTTCTACACCCTTTACGACCGCAAATCGGTACAGGACGGCAGGTGGTACGGAGGTGAACCGGTCTGGGTGACCGCCGAGAAAAACGGCCTGGTCACTGCGGCCTATTATTTCGTCGGCACAGAGGCGGCGGTGGGCGGCGTTCCCCTAACCTACTGGCACGACTTTGACGCCACGGTCCCGGGCCATGATCGTGTCGCGAAAGTGCTTGAATGGCTTGCAATGGAGGAAGCGCGGCGGCCGCACCTTATCACGTTGTATTTTGAGGATGTGGACGAGGCCAGCCACCGGTTCGGTCCCGGCTCCGCCGAGAGCATTGAATCGATTCGGCGGGTGGACGACTATATAGCCCAGCTCATGAACGGCGTCGCTGCACTGGCAATTGCTGAACGGGTATACGTCGTCATTGTTTCCGACCATGGGCAGTCCCTTGTAAAAAAAGACGCACCGCCGTTTATTATCACGTCGGTGGCCAGTCTCGATGATCTGACGGTGGTCGATCACGGGGCCGCTTCATTCATTTATTTTCCTGAGCCGGACCCGCAACGGGCAACAAAAATCAGGGACTCGATCAACGCCTCCTGGCGCAACGGCAAAGCCATGTTGCGCGCCGAAACGCCGGGCAGTTGGCATGTGACCGAGGCGGCCGGGTTCGCCGACATCATTGTGCAGGCCGATCCGGGCCACACGGTCTACGCTTCATCGGAGAATGCCGGTAAGGGAAGCCCGGGCGACCACGGTTGGGCGCCGGATTTTCAGGAAATGCACGGCATTTTTATCGCGCGGGGGCCGCGGCTGCCGAATGGGGTTCGGATCCCGCCCATCAATGCGGTCGACGTTTATCCGCTTTTACTGGAAATTCTTGAATTGCCGAAGAACACGGCCATCGATGGTGACCAGGAATTGCTGCCCTCTTTGTTACGGCCAAACTGAACAGATTAGGTTACTGCATGTTGATGGCCGTTTTCGCAGTGCTACGGATGGTGAAATTGTATTAGCAAAAAGGGACCCTCCGGCCCCTTTTTGATCGCCCCTTCCTTGCGGCTCTTACGTTTGGTCTCTTCCTTTCAGACCTCTTTGCGTCTTCACGATACCAGATTTCAAGCCTCAGAAAAGTCTCAAAATGTTAACAAGTGTGACGTTGATTGCCCTGGATTTGTTTTAACAATTTGTCACAGTCCTGGAGTGGTTCAACTGCTAGTCTTTTTACCAGTTTCAACAGTAACCGTTACAAAGGGAGAGAGTTTATGAACAAAAAATATTTAGCCATTGGATTGGCGACCGCAATCGCCAGTTCTCTCGCCGGTTGTTCTTCAACCGATTGGAAAACAGAAGATGCTGCCGATATTGAAGCTCAGAAAAAGCTGATTACTGAGCAACAAAACCAGATTGACAGCCTCGAGAACCGGCTGCAGGTACAGGACAGCGAATTGAAAGAAAAGGACCGTGCGCTGATGGCCAAGAGCAGCCAGCCCGTTCAGTCGACCACTACCGGTTTATTTCCGCCGAACGCGGAACCCGGACACTGCTACGCCCGGATTTTAACACCGGCCCGCTACCAGGAAACGACAGAAACGGTTCTGGCCAGGGAAGCTTCGGAACGGGTTGAGATCATTCCTGCGAGGTATGAGACCGTGAAGGAGCGGGTGCTGGTCAAGGAAGCATCATCCCGACTTGAGACGATCCCGGCCCGTTATGAAACGGTTGAGGAGCGGGTTCTGGTCCGGCCTGAGTCAACACGGATCGAAGAAGTACCCGCCACCTACAAATCGGTTTCAGAGCAGGTGCTCATCGCGCCCGCCCGCACAGAATGGAAGCGCGGTCCGGCATCGAGCTTTGGTGACAACGTGATGCAGAGCATGACTACGGATACCGGCGAGGTTATGTGCCTGGTCGAGGTTCCGGCGCAATACAAGACAGTGACGCGGACTGTGGTCGATAAAGCGGCCCACACGCGCGAACTGGTCGTGCCGGCTGAATACAAGACCATCAAGAAAACGGTTCTTGTGGAGGCGGCAAAGACGCGTGAGATTCCAATCGAGGCAGAATATGGCACCGTCGAGGTAACCAAACTGGTTTCACCGGCACAGGAAAAACGTATCGCCATTCCGGCCGAATACTCCGAGGTTACAAAGCGAAACAAGGTTTCCGACGATGTGCTTGAGTGGCGTGAAGTCCTGTGCCAGGTCAACCTGACCGCGAGCAACGTGCGCACCCTGCAGTCCGCTTTACAGCAGAAGGGTTACGACGTAGGCAATATCGACGGCGTGATCGGCAAGAAGACGATTGTGAGCGCGAATAAATTCGCCCAGAGCAACGGCTTGCCTTACGGTTCGAACTACATTGCGATCGAAACCGCCAAAAAACTCGGGCTCTCTTTGTAAGAGCCGGTAATACCAGTCAGGGGGTCGGATACCTTATTAGCGTGGATCCGGCCCCCTGTCTTTTAGGCTCCCTCTCTTTTACTGTCACAGCACGAACAGCACGACCACGGCGAAATAAGCTGTCTTCGGCGCCCAGTCCGAAATGACCTTGAACTGCATTTCAAGCTGCTCATCCAATTGGTCGGCAACACGGTAAAGCTGCTCGCTTAACCGGCCACTGAATTCTCCGGCTTTGACCAGATTCTTCATTTGCTCATCCGGCAGGATACCGCCGGATTCCAGCGCACCGGTCACACTCGAGCCCCTGCGGGCCGCATTCTCTGCGCCGGCGAACTGCGCCCTCAACGTCGGATGGCTTACACTATCGGCGGCGACGCCGAGCGCTTGAAACGCCGGCACGCCGGCATCCAGTAACAGGGCCAGGCTCAGCAGGCAGTCGTGTTGCTGCTGCCGCCGGATCAGTTTGCCGGCCCACGGAGTGCGTAGAAGCAATCGAAACAACGCGTTGTCGGCTCCGGTTGCACCCAGGCGTCGCCAACCCCGGGACAGCAGGTAAAGTGAGCCGAAAAGGAGCAGCAAGCGGCCGGTCGTGTTCAGTAAGTAACTTTCAAAGTTGATGTTTCCGAGCAGCAGGCCGGGCAGTGGCGCGGCCAGGACCGCCAGCACGAATAACGCCAGCGGCAGGGTCATGCCGCGTTTGAGATTTTGGTATCGCCGGGCGCGGTTGGCATGGCGCCGAGCCAGTCCGGCGTAGCTTTCTACCAGCTTGCCGCTGGCTTCAGCGGCCTGGATCAAACGGGCTTCCCAGGACAGGAACACAGCGGACTTCAGGCCGGCCTGGGCGATGTCCTTACCGGCTGCAAGTTGTTTCCAAAAAAGCCGCAATGGCTGCTGCAGGGACCGATCTGCCGATTTCACCATCACGTGAATGGAATCAGCTGCGCTCAGTCCCGCTTTTCCGGTTTGGGCCAGTTGGCTAAACAGTTGAGCGCGGTGGCGTGCTTCAAGTTCGCGTTGTCTCACGAGGCTGGCTGGGGCTGCTCGCCTCCTGCACGAAGGCGCTCCAGATCGTCCAGCATCAGGTACAGGCAGGGCACGACCAGCAGCATGATGGAAGTGGCGAAGACGATGCCGAAGCCCAGCGATATAGCCATGGGAATCAGGTGGTACGCCTGTTTTGAGGTTTCCAGGATGATCGGCGTCAATCCGCCGAAGGTGGTCAACGTGGTCAGCACGATCGGGCGGAAGCGGCGCACCCCGGCCTCGTGTATCGCATTGAAAGCTGAAAGCTCAGGACGTTTCCGGTTGGCGTGATGCACCATGATCAGCGCTCCGTTCACAACCACGCCGGATACGGCCACTACGCCCATCAGGCTGACCAATGACAGATCGTAACCGAGGATGATATGCCCCAGGACGCCGCCCACGATACCGAACGGAATGGACATCATCACGATCGCAGGCTGGATATAGCTGCTGAACGCGATCGCCAGCAAGGCATAGATGACCGCCATGGCCAATGCAAAACCACCCCAGAGCGAAGCGGTCGATTCCCGCATCTCCGCCTGGCTGCCCTCAAAACTCCACGTGATGCCGGGAAAGTCAGCCCGCAATTGGGGCAGCAACTCGTCCCGAATCACTTTCAGTACGCGGTTGGCCGCGCTCTTGGGTTCGACGTCGGTGCTCACCGTGATCACACGCCGTCCGTCACGCCGGTCGATAGACTTGAACGCGGTGCCGGGTCTGACCTCCACTACGTCCATCAACGGCACCTCTACACCGTCGGGAGTGCGCACGATATAACTTTCCAGATAGCGCATGTTTTCGCGTTCAGCTTCAGGCAGCTTGACCCGCACCTCCACTTCGTTGGTGCCGCGCAGATGCCGTAGCGCCACGGCGCCAAAAAACGCGTCACGAACCTGGCGGCCCACGTCGAACGGGGTCAGTCCGAGCGCACGGCCCTCCGGCAGCAGGGAAAAGTTCAGCTGCGATTTGCCCGGCTGGTAGTTGTCGTTCACATCACGGGTAGACTCGAACTCCTCCAGCCGTTGGAAAAAAGCTTCGCTGGCGCGCGCCAGGACCTCGATGTCGGAGTGGCTCAAATCGACGCTGATATCGTCCTGCCAGCCTCCCGGCCCCCGTTCCGCCTCGAAAGTAATCTGGTCCACGCCTTCGATGTCGCCGATCTGGTCGCGCCACAGCTGGATCACCTCGGCCGTGGTCATGTCTCTTTCACCCGGTGGCTTCATCACGATCTCCACGTCAATGAAGGTCTGGTTCCGGACGTTGGTCTTGATCCCCTCGGCGGCCCGATACAGATCGTGCTCCTCGAACATGCGGTGCGTGGACCTCGTGACTTCGTTGGCCACGGCGGCGGCCTGCTTTCGGGTCGTGCCGGCCGGTAAGGAAACGCCCGCTTCGATCTCGTGTGCCGCCACTTGCGGCATCAGGATCATGCCCATGTGGTCGCTGTAGGCATAGCCTGCCGTTACGATCAGCACCACCAACGAACCGGTGACGGTGACGTAACGGTGTCGCAGGCACAGGTCCAGGAAGGGTGCATAGCGTGTATCGATCCAGTGGCTCACGGCGCGGGCAAATGAACGCTGACGTGCATGCAACGACCGCCCGGCCGGCAAGGTCGTTCGATGGTGAATGTGGCCAAGGTGAGCCGGAAGGATGAACAGCGCCTCCAGCAGTGAAAAAGTCAAAACCGCGATCACCACGGCCGGCAGCGGCCACCAGTAGTTTCCGGTGATGCCCGGCAGGAACATCACGGGCAGGAAGGCGACGATATTGGTCAGGATGCTGAAGGTTACCGGCCGCGCCACGTCCTGGGTCCCGCGGATGGCCGCCTGCATGTTGTTCATGCCGCGCTCGCGGTACTCGTAGACGTTTTCGCCAACCACGATGGCGTCGTCCACGACGATACCAAGCGCCACCAGGAACCCGAACATCGAAATCATGTTGATGCTGACGTCGATCATCGGCAACACGGTGATTGAGCCGACGAACGAGATAGCCATGCCCATCATGATCCAGAAAGCCAGTCGGAATTCCAGGAACAGGCTCAGGATCACCAGGATAATGATCACCGCGAGTGCGCCGTTTTCCAGCAACAGCGTCAGCCGCTCGTGGAAATCGCGCGCCCGGTTGCTGTCAATGCGGTATTCGATACCTTCCGGCAAGGTGGTTTCAATATCGGCCAGCACGCTCTCCACCGCGTCGGCTATGTCCAGCGGCGACTGCGAGCCGATCCGAAATATCTCGATTTCAACCGAGGGCTGCTGGTTGAACTGGGCGTGAAAACCGTCCTCTTCGAAGCCGTCGGTGATCGTGGCGATGTCGGCCAACCTGACCGGGGCGCCGGTATCGGAACTCACAACGACAATTTTGCCGAGCTGTCCGGCCCACTGCTTGCGCTCATCGATGCGCAGCAGGATCTCGCCGCCGCTGGTGTCGATCGAACCGGCAGCCACGTCGCGGCTGGACTGCTCTATGATGTCGGCCACCTGGCCCAGGGTCAGGCCGTATTTGCGCAGCGTGTCCTGCGGGACTTCCACGTGGGTAACGTAGTCCGGTACGTTACCGATCTCAACCTGGGTAATCTCGGGTTGGTTCAGCAGTTGATCGCGAACTCGCTCCGCCAATTGACGCAGTGTCCAGATGTCGGCGTCGCCGTAAAGCCCTATTTCCATGACGTCGCGCTGGCGTGTCTGCAACCTCACCTCGGGTTTTTCGGTGTCGTCGGGAAAGGTTCGGATCTGGGCGACGGCCTGGTCGATGTCCTGGTAGGCCTTGATCCGGTCCACTCCGGGAACCAGTTCAAAACGCACCCTTCCGGATCCCTCGCGAGCCGTTGATGTGGTCTCCCTGATCCCCTGGACACCGCGGGCCGCCTCCTCGATCGGCAGAAGGATTCCCTGCTCGACTTCGGCCGGCGCTGCGCCGGGATAGGCGACAAAGGCCTCCACGATATCCAGCTCGAACTGGGGATTGACTTCTTTTTGCATCGTGACAGCGGTCCAGATACCGCCGCCCAGCAGGATGATCATCAGCAGGTGCGCCGCAATCGAGTTGCGGGCCATCCATGCGATGGGCCCCTTATCGTGACGTGAAAGTTTTTGACTGGCCTTCATTCAGTTTGAGCCGTTGCTGAACCGGCGTTCGCCTCGGCCGGTGTTTTCAGGCGCAGCCGGGCGCCGTCCCTGACGGTAGCGAGGCTCGATGTGACAACCTGATCGCGGGCGCTCAGACCGCTCGAGATGTAAGCATAATCAGGGTCCTGAAAAACGATATCGACACGCTGGATGGACAATTGGCCGTCCCGCATCAGCCAGACCGTGTCGCCCGCGCGCACGTAATCGCGTTTCAGACGCAAAGCGCCGGTTATCTCGCGCCCCAGGATGCGGCACTCCGCAAAGGCGCCCAGCATGAGATGCGGCAGGTTCTCTGAACCGGCGCGGCGGGCCAACGGGTCTTCGATTGCTACCAGCGCCCGGGCCATGCGGGTATCGTCCTCGAGTTCACCCACCAGCCGGTAGAGATAACCTTCGCGTTCCTGACCGTCGGCCCACGCATTGCGCAGCCGGACCGATACGGGCGAGCCCTGTTCCGCCAACCCGTCAGAAAAAGACAGCCAGCGCAGTTTATCCAGCGGTATGGTCGTTTCTATCCAGTAGGTATCCAGGCCGACCAGCCGGGCCAGCGCATCACCTTCGGAGACCTGCGAGCCCAGGTTGACCTGCCGCGAGAGAATTTGTGCGTCGAACGGCGCTTTTAACGAAGTTCGCTGCAATTCAAGCTGGGATTGAGCCTCGGCTGCCTGGGCCAGCTGAACTTCAGCCTGCGCGGATCTCAGCTGTGGTTCGCGCAGGACCAGCGCCTTGTTTTCCGGACGGATTTCTTTTTGCAACTGGCGGAAGTCGCGCTCGGCTATATCCTGACGGCCCTGTTCGATTTCCAGTTCGGCGATGGCCTGCTGCAGTTCACTCTGGCGCTGCAACAGGGTAGTGCGATAGTCGGCGTCATCAATTCGGACCAGTAACTCCCCCTCTTTCACCGTTCCTCCGGGGACAAACGAGGGTGAAATCTCGATGACCTCGCCGCTGACCCGGGGGTTGAGCATAATTTCCCTTGACGGTATTACCGTTCCCATGGCCTTGATCGCGGGACGGAAGGATCCGGACTCGGCCCGCGTGACTTCGACCAGCATGGCGGTTTCGCGCACCGCCGCTTCCCGCTTCACTTCAGGTTCCGTATTGAATATCAGGTAAAGCGCGGCGGAAGCGGCCAAAATAAGCAGCGTACAGATCAGCACAGTCGCTCTCAGGGAGAGTGAGCCCTGGGAACTTTTCGCATCGGATGTTGAGTTTGCCATGCGCCTTAAATATGCCCTGTACAATTAACGCGTCATCATAGCATAATGTACTTATACAAATACTATACATCTTTACGATACACGAGCTGGAGATTTCCAAATGAGATTCGCTTCAATGAAATTCAGGACCTGCGTGTTTCCATCGATCATCGCGCTAATAGCCATTTTTATGACTCTTGGGGTGCAGGCGCAGGAGACACGGTATTCGGCGTACCACGATTACCGCACCGTAACAGTTGCCGAGGGACTCGTCCGCCCCTGGTCGCTCGCCTTCCTGCCTGGCGGGGAGATTCTCGTGACCGAGAAACCGGGTCGGCTGCGAATCATCCGGGACGGAGTACTGGTGGAACAGCCGGTCTCAGGCCTGCCGGAGATCTTCGCCGAGGGGCAGGGCGGGTTGCTTGACGTGGTTCCTCACCCGGAATACGCCAGCAACGGGCTCATCTACCTCTCCTATTCGAAACCGCTGGAAAATGATGAGTCCACCACGGCAGTGGTGCGCGGACGCCTCGAGGGCGACCGCCTGACCGGGCTGGAGCAGGTGTTCGAAGCCCAGACCCGTGGCCGCGGGCATTACGGCTGCCGGCTTGCCTTTGACGGGCAGGGCCATCTTTTTATCACCATCGGTGATCGCCAGGCTTCGCCGTCCGGCGACCTGGAATCCCATCCGGCGCAAGATCTCGCCAATCACCACGGCGTGGTGGTGCGGCTGAATGAGGACGGCAGCGTGCCTGATGACAATCCATTTGTGGGGCAGGAAGGCGCGCTTCCGGAGATCTGGTCGTACGGCCACCGCAACGCGCAGGGGATGGTTATCGATCGTGAAAACGGCCACGTCTGGATTACCGAACATGGGCCGCAGGGCGGCGACGAGCTGGATCTGATAGAGCCCGGCGCCAACTATGGGTGGCCGGTTATCGGTTACGGCGTGAACTACCGCAGCGGTTCCGCCATCCACCAGGCCACCCATCGGGACGGCATGGTGCAACCGGAAAAGATATGGGTCCCCTCGATCGGCGTGTCGGGCCTGGCGCTTTACAATGGCGATGCTTTCCCGCATTGGCGCGGTCATCTGCTGGCGGGAGGGCTATCCGGTCAGCGCATCACGCTGCTGGAGCTGGACGGACGGGAAGTCGTGCGCGAGGAAACCCTGGTCCAGGGCATCGGACGGGTGCGTGATGTGCGCGTGGGTCCGGACGGGTTTATCTACATTGCGATCGATGGCCGCGACGGAAATGAAACACCCATCGTCCGGCTCGAGCCGGTAGAGAGGCGCGAATTGGCGCAGTAAGGGCGCAAGGCTCAGATCTGACAGGTGATTTCACCCAGCCGCTGGGTCAACAGTCCGTTCTCACGGTAGTCGATCGGGATTACGACGAGGCTGGGGCCTTCCTCCGTCAGCGCTGTGTCCAGCGTGCCGGCGAGATCGGCGCTGTTGTCGACAAAGTGGCCGCTCCAGCCAAAGGCCGCGGCCAGTTGCAACCAGTCCGGATTACCGAAGGCTAGGTCGGTATGTTGGCCGAAATGCGTGTCCTGTTTCCATGAAATCAGTCCGTAGGCCTTGTCCTCCCAGACCAGCACAGTGATATCGCTGCCGAGGCGGTTCGCCGTTTCCATTTCCTGGGCATTCATCAGGAAGCCGGCATCACCGGCGATTGCCAGCACGCGCCGTTGCGGGAACACCATGTTGGCCGCAATGGCTCCCGGCAGCGCGAAGCCCATTGAGCAGAACCCGTTGGGGATCAGGCAGGTGTTGGGCTCATGGCAGTGGTAATGACGCGCGATCCACATTTTGTGCGCGCCCACGTCTGACAGCAGAATGTCCTTTGGGCCGAGGGCCTGCCTGACGTCCCATATGGCTTTCTGCGGACGGATCGAACCGGTCGTGCGGTCTTCGCTGAACTCGGCGAAATCAGCCGCCATCGCACTTCGAATCCGGCGTTGCCCGCTTAAATCGAAATCTAATTCCCCTGATTGCCGCACCCGTTCGTTCAACATCCACAGCGTGTGCGCCAGGTCACCGATGAGTTCTACCTGCGGGTGGTAATGCTGATCGATTTCCGCCGCCAGGAAATCGGCATGAATGATGTTCTTGTCCCGGTTCTGGTTCCACGACTGCGGCGGGTACTCGACCATGTCAAAGCCCAGGGTGATAACCAGGTCCGCGTCATCGATTGCCTGGTTAACCAGGTCCTTGGTGCCGAGCCCAACGGTGTAGAGGCAGTATTCCTCATCCATGTCAACGCAGCCCTTGGCCATAAACGTGCTGATGACGCCGATCCCGGTTTGCTCACAGAAAGTACGCAGCTGCTTGCTCGCCCGCTTTCTGATGCAGCCGTTGCCGGCGATGATGACCGGCCTGCTGGCGGCTTTCAGCATGGCGAACGCGCGGTCCGTGATCTTGTCATCCGGCACGGAGCGGCGGAAGCGGCGCGGTTCAATCGGTTCGCCCTTTGCCTCGAGGGCGGCAATGTCTTCCGGCAGTTCAATATGCACGGCACCGGGTTTTTCCGTACGGCACAGGCGCACGGCTTTGCGCACTATTTCCGGAATGGTTTCCGTATTGACTATGGTGGTGGCCCATTTGGTGACCGGCTCGAACATCCCCACCACATCCATTACCTGGTGCGATTCCTTGTGCAGGCGGTCGGTGGAACCCTGTCCGGTCAATACCAACATCGGCGCCCGGTCCATGTTGCCGTTGGCAACACCGGTTATCAGGTTGGTGGAGCCCGGGCCGAGCGTGCCCAGGGCGCCCGCCGGATTTCCCGTCAGGCGGCCGTATACTTCCGCCATGAAGGCTGCACCCTGCTCGTGACGCGTCAGGATGAACCTGATGGATTCGGATTGCTCGAGGGAAATCATGAAATCCGCATTTTCCTCGCCCGGAACGCCGAAAATGTATTCGATACCTTCGGCTTCGAGGCATTTCACGAGTAAATCGGATGCTTTCATTCTTGTTCCTCAGGATTTGTCGACTTCCGGCAACCGGGTGCCTGAAACAGCACCGGCCAGGCCCATCAGTGCCAGCAGTCCGATGACACCGGCCTGGGAAATGATCGGGGCCAGCATACCAACCGTCCCGGCCAGCAGGAGCATGATACCAATACTGGAGTTGCTGATCGCCACGTAATCGGTTCGCTGATTGCCGGACGCCAGGTTGATGACATAGGTTTTGCGCCCGACACGAACCCCGCTGTGTGCGACCGACAGGATGAAATAAGCCAGGGGCAGAAACCAGATCGAGCGGCCGACGGCAGGAAACATGAAACTCACGGCGAAAGTCAGCAATCCGATTCCGGAAGTGACCAGGGCTGCGGCAATCATCACCTGGCGGCTCGAGCGGTCGGCGAACCGGCCCCAGACGGGGGCGCTGACCAGGTCAGCCAGTCCGGCGGCAATGACGAAAGCACCCAGCAGGTAGCCCGGCGAGCCCAGGTTATTCTGTGCCAACGCGACGTAAAACGGCGCACTCAGAGCAGAACACATCAGCAGCGCCCGAGTTGCTACGAAGCGTCTGAAAGGCCGGTCTGTTATCAGGATTTTAAGTTTCTTCATGGACTCGATTGCATTGCGCCCGCCACCGGTCGCGCCGGCATATTCAGGCACTTGTGAGTAAAGCAAAGTCGCGAGCAACCACAGTGAACCGGCGGCGAGCAACAAGATCCCAAGCACGGTGACGTCCAGCGAAGCGGCTGCGGAGACCACCAGAATAATACCGACACCCACACTGACCAGGCCGGCTGCGCTGGCGGACCAACCGTTCAGCTGCCCGCGTTTTGATTTTGGAACGGTTTTTCCGAGCACGTCCTTGGCGGCCACGGAACTGAAACCCCGAGCGAGGCTGAACAAACTGATGAGCGCCAGAATAGCCCAGCCGGCAGTCGCGCCATCCAGCAGGAAAGCCACTGCCCCAATCGCAGCAATACACAGGAATTGACCGATACTTCCTGCCACCCAGACCCATTTGCGAACGGGCATCTTTCTGACCACGCTGCCGATGAACAGTTGGGGTATCATCGATCCGGATTCCCGTATCGGAACCAGGAAACCGAGTACGAAAGGGGGTGCGCCCAGCGCAGTGCAAAGCCATGCGAGGGTGGTTTTCGGACTGGCCAGGGCGTCGCCGAGCTTGGTCAGGAAAGAGCTCAGCAGGATCAGGGTAAAACTGCGCGGAGTTTCACGGCACGCGTCCTCGCTGATGTCCTCGCACAGGCGGCCGTCCTGGTCGTCGGTCAGCTTCTCATAGAGAAACTCCCCGTATTCGGACTTCACTAGGATGTGAATTTACCGCGCCGTATCCGTTCCGCCTCCATCTGCTCGACTTCGCGCGAGCCGGAAATAACGATTTCCGGGTTCGGCACATAATCGATGTCGTAGTTATCCCGATCATAGGGTACGGAATTCAGAATGGTTCGCATCGCGTTCAGGCGTGCCTCGTGCTTGTCGTTGGACCGGATTACGGTCCAGGGGGCGTGGTTAGAATGCGTGCGCTTTAGCATCTCGTATTTCTGATTGGTGAAGTCGTCCCAGCGTTCCTGGGCCTGCAGGTCGACCTCGCTCAATTTCCACTGGCGCAAAGGGTCGTTCTTGCGGCGGTTGAATCGATAGGCCTGTTCCTTCTTCGTCACGCTGAAATACAGCTTCACCAGGATCGTGCCCTGGCGAACCAGGTCGCGTTCAAAGCCGACCACGCCCTTGATGAACACCTTGTATTCTTCCGGTGTGCAAAAACCAAATATCGGCTCGACCATCGCCCGGTTGTACCAACTGCGGTCGAACAGAACGGCTTCTCCTCCGCGTGGAAATTGTTCTACGTAGCGCTGAAAGAACCATTGCGTGCGTTGCGCATCGCTGGGTTTGCCCAGTGCAACAACCCGGTAGTGCTTTTCATTCATGTACCGGGTTACGCGTCGGATCGTTCCGCCCTTGCCGGAAGCATCGCGTCCTTCAAACAGAATGATCATCCGGCGCTTGGTGGCTTCGAGGTATTTTTGTAGCAGTATGAGTTCGGCCTGGTAGGGTTTCAGGCTTTTTTCCTGCTCGAATTTCTCCAGTGTTTTGAGAATTCTGTCGCTGCCGTAACGCTCAACGTCTTTTTGCAAAGCGTGGCTTTCGGAGAGTATTTCCTCGGCGTTTTTTTCAGGAGCGGCTTCAGATTCGGCGCTTTCAGTTGGATTTGCCGGCTGGAGTTTCGTGGTGCTCTCTTGATTCGACATTTCGGTCCATGTTCCTTGCTTATAGCTTGTATAGTGTAACAACTACCCTCGATAATAATCACTTTAAGCGCCCTTGCAAGGCGTACCTGCCTTGCTCTTGACCAAGGAGATCGAAATGGCCGGTAATTCCTATTCAGTGCTCAACGCGATGGTCGATATCGTTGCATCGCCAAGTAAGGCGCTCGACGAGATCAAGCCGCATACCTCGTGGCTGTGGTGGCCCCTGCTGATTACGATTGCACTGACCTGCGGGCTGCTCTCCTACTTTTATAACTGGGTTGATTTCCCCTGGCTGGTCGAAGAGACCATCCGGCAGATGCCGGCCGAAAACCGGGCCGAGGCGGCGGATGCGGTCCGGACGTTCATGCAGCCCTCCACCAGCATGTGGACGTCGGTTGCGGCGATCGTCGTTGTGACCTTCATCGTCTATTTGCTGCAGTCCACTTATCTCCATCTGGCAAACAAAGTGACAACCGGTTCGGAAGTCGGTTTTGGCCAGTGGTTCTCGCTGAGCGCCTGGACCGGTTTCGTTTCGGTTTTTGGCGCGCTGGCCGGATTTATTGTCATGTTGATGGCGGACTCCAATCAATTGTCAGCGGAAAGCCTGCAGGTGCTCTCATTCAACTCATTATTGCTGCACGCCGCTCCGGGTGAGCCCTGGTTCCGCTGGGCCAGTTCCTGGGGGATCATCAACCTCTGGACGATTTTTCTTCTGAGCATGGGCTTCGCCCGCTGGACCGGCTCCACCATCGTAAAGTCCGCCGTCATTGCAGCCTTGCCCTGGGTCGCCATATTCGGTATCTGGGCGATCATGATCTGACGGGCAGACCAGATGAAAAAAATCCTGATTTTCGCCGTACTGGCCGCGCTGCTGGTGGGTATCCCTGTTCTGACAAAAGTCACCGGCGGCAGTGACGCCAAGGAGGTCGAGCTTTCGGAAGTCGAATCGAAGCTGATCAAGAGTTCGATTCTGGCCTCGGGCACTCTCGCTTTTCGCGAGCAGGTGCAGCTTCGATCCGAAGTTATCGGCCAAGTGATCGAACTGCATGTCGAAGAAGCCGATACGGTGGAAAAGGGACAGCTGGTTATCACACTGGATCCAAAAACCTACCAAGCCCAGGTCGACCAGGCTCAGGCCCGCGTTCGGATCCAGGAAATTGCGATCGATCGCCAGCGGCTGCTGATCCAGAATACGGAGGAGCGGTTTGAGCGGCAAAAAGCCCTGTTCAGCTCAAATTTGGTGGACGAAAACAGTTTCGACCTGCTTGAAAACGAACTGTCCCTGGCCCGGGTGGATCTGCTCTCGCTGCAGGAGTCCCTCTCTCAGGCGCGCGCCGCGCTGGACCAGGCCAGGGAACTGCTGGCTAAAACCCAGATCCGCTCGCCGATCGACGGGATTGTCATCCAGATCGATGTCAAGGTCGGTGAAACGGTGATTGCCGGGACAACCAATATCCCCGGCTCAACCATGATGGTGATTGCAGACCCCTCTGAAACGCTGACCGAAGTGCAGGTGGATGAGGCGGATATCGCCCAGGTCCGCGAAAACCAGAGAGCCGATATTTATGCCGCCGCGTGGCCTGATTCAGCCTTGTCCGGAACGGTTCAGTCCATCGCTTCGGTCGCACGCCGGCAGCAGGGCCAGCAGAGCCTTTCTTTCCTGGTCAAGATTCTGCTGGACGAGCAGGATCGGATGCAGATCCGTCCCGGCATGAGTGTGCGCGCGGATATCTACACCGAGACTTCGGAAGAAACCCTCGCCATTCCGGTGCAGGCGGTGCTTTACGACGAAGAACTCGACAGCGAGACAAACAACCAGGAGGACCAGCCTTACGTCTACGTCATCGAAGACGGCAAGGCTGTCCGCAAAGACGTCAAAATCGGAATTTCCAGCGACAGCGACCAGGAAATTCTGGAGGGTCTCAGCGAGGGAGACCGGGTCATTTCCGGGCCGTTCCGCACGCTGCGTCACCTGAACGAGGATGATGAGGTTGAGGAAATTGCCAAACAGGATGATTCAGAGGAAGGCGATTCGACCGTGACGGTGTCGGTAGGCGACTGACCATGCCGGGTGAGAAATCATCAACGGTCATCGAGTTCAACGACGTTTACCGAACCTATAAGATGGGCGACCAGGTGCTCAATGCCCTCGACGGCGTGAGTCTCGAGATCCAGCGCAACGAGTACGTCGCCGTCGTCGGCGCTTCCGGTTCCGGCAAATCCACGATGATGAACATCATCGGCTGCCTGGACCGGGCCACGAGCGGCGACTACCGGCTCAACGGCACCCATGTCGGACAAATGAACGAAGCGGAGCTCGCCCGGGCCCGCAACCGCGAGATCGGATTCGTTTTCCAGAGTTTCAACCTGTTGGCGCGGGCCTCGGCTTTGAAGAACGTAATGCAGCCCCTGGTGTACCGGGGTGTTTCCCACGCCGAGAGAGTCAAGCGCGCCAGCGAAGCTCTGGAACGGGTGGGCCTGGGCGGGCGCCTGGACTCCAGGCCGAATCAGTTATCCGGAGGACAGCGGCAGCGCGTCGCGATCTCCCGGGCATTGGTCGGCGAGCCGGCCATCCTGCTGGCCGATGAACCCACCGGTAATCTCGACAGCGCCACCAGCCGGGAAATCATGGCTTTGATCGACCAGGTCCACGAGCAAGGCCAGACCATCATCATGGTGACCCACGAACCCGATATTGCCGCGCACTGCAATCGGGTGATTCGACTGGAAGACGGCAAAATCGACTCAGATGTCCGGCAGGTCAGGCAGGTGAACAGATGAACATGCTTTGGGAAAGCATCCGCTCCGCGCTCGAGTCGGTTCGCGCCCATGGCTTTCGTTCCCTGTTGACGTCACTGGGCATCATTATCGGCGTCACCTCGGTGATCGCCGTCGTTTCGATCGTTCAGGGACTGTCTTACACGGTAAACGCGCAGTTTGCGGGACTCGGGGGCAACTCCCTGACGGTGCGCTCCTATACGCCGTTCAAACAGCAGCTCCAGGGCAACCTGGCCAAGCTGAGTGACAGCGATATGGAGGCCATTGCCTCGCGAATCGACGGTATTTCCCATATCACGCCCATCCTGTACACCCAGTCCGGCACCCAGGGGGTAATCAGTTACCGCTCGCAGTCCTCGTTCACGCGGGTGGTCGGAATCGGTTCCAGTTACCTGGAAGTCAACAGCGTCTACCCGGAGCGGGGCCGTTTCTTTTCCCGCGACGATGACGTCCGGCGGCGCTTGGTCTGCGCCGTGGGCGTGGATGTCATCGAGAACCTGAAAATGCCGATACAGGCGGTTGGCGAGTTTTTCCGAGTGGGCAACGAGTGGTGCAAGATCGTCGGGATCATGGAAAAACGCGGTGAGCTGCTCGGGTTCTCCCAGGATGATTACGTTTTATTGCCTTATGGGACGGCGAAACGAATCATGGGTTCGCAGCGCGATCTCGATATTCAGATCCAGTTGCTGGTGGATGACATGAATCGCCAGGATGAAGTGAAGGAACGCATCCGGCGGGTATTGCGCCAGGAACACGCCCTCAAGTCAGGCCAGCCGGATGACTTCAAGGTGCAGACCGCCGAGCAGCTGACCGAGTCGTTCAACGCGGTGATCAACACGATTACCGCGGTATCGGCCGGGATCGTGGGTATCTCGCTTCTGGTCGGCGGCATCGGCATCATGAACATTATGCTGGTGTCGGTGACCGAGCGGACGCGCGAAATCGGAATTCTGAAGGCGCTGGGCGCAACGCGGCAGGATATCCTGCTGCAGTTCCTGATCGAGGCGCTGGTTTTATGCATGATTGGCGGCCTGGCAGGTGTCGCGATCGGTTACGGCCTCGGCGCCCTGGTGTCGAACCTCCTGCCCGGTTTTCCGGAGGCCCATGTGCCCCTGTGGGCGGTGATGTTGAGTTTTGGATTCTGCGCGGCGGTGGGTGTGATTTTCGGCATAGTCCCGGCCGCGAAAGCGGCCCAACTGGATCCAATCGACGCGCTGCGTTACGAATAAATCCGCGGTTGCTGCTATTATTCGTTTGAACCTTACCGGAGTAATTGAAATGAATCATGCAACCGTTAAGACCCCCGTTCATCTATGGATTATCGGAATCGTGTCCCTGTTGTGGAACTCAATCGGGGCGTTTGACTATTCTGCGACCCAGTTCCGCATAGAGTCCTACATGAGCAATTTCACCCCCGAACAGCTCGATTACTTCTATTCCTTCCCTTCCTGGGTGGATTCCGCCTGGGCGGTAGGTGTCTGGGGCTCACTGCTGGGTTCCATTTTCCTGCTGGCGCGTAAAGCCTGGGCGGTTTGGCTGTTCGGCGCATCGATTCTGGGGCTGGCGGTCAGCACGGTTTACAATTTCGTTCTGTCGACGGGAATGGAGATGATGGGCGAGGCTGCTACCTGGATGACCGTGGTAATCTGGGTTATCGTCTTGTCGTTGTTTTTCTATGCGCGCGCCATGGCCAAACGAGGCGTGCTTACCTAGCAGAAGTTTGCCTTCAGACAGGGCCAACCAATTTGATTACCAACGGGCCGGCAAATTTGCCGGCCCGCTGTTCACGCTCCGCAGGATTCTTGAATGACCGCAAAAACCGGCACGCTGAGCCAATTCCCCCGCTCTTTCTGGGCGGCCAACACCATGGAGATTTTCGAGCGGATGGGCTGGTACGGCTTTTATGCCGTTTCCACGCTTTACCTGACCGGTCCGGTCGAAGACGGCGGCCTGGGCTTTTCGTCGGCCGACCGAGGCGTGATCCAGGGCATCGCGACTTTCTTCCTGTATCTTTTCCCCGCGGTGTTTGGCGCCCTGGCGGACCGTTACGGATACAAGAACATGTTTCTGGCATCTGCAGTCGTCATGGCGCCGGCTTACCTGCTGCTTTCTATTCCGACCGGGTTCTGGCCGTTCCTGGGGGTCTATTTCCTGGTAGCGGTCGGCCACGGCATGTTCAAACCCGTCGTGATCTCGACGGTTGCGAAAGCGACCAATGAGGAAAACGGTTCGGTCGGATTCGGCATCTTTTACATGATGGTCAACATCGGCGGGTTTCTTGGCCCGATCGTGGCCGGAATTGTGCGTGGCTGGAACTGGGACCTGGTGTTTTATGCGTCCAGCGGATGGATCCTGGTCATGTCGGTGGTCGCCATGCTGGTCTACAAGGAACCGCCGCGCGATACGCGTGCCGAAAGCGAGCGTTCCCTGGCTGAAGTATTCAGGGGGATGATCGAGGTTGTCGGTAACGCGCGGTTTTTCATCCTGGTCAGCGGTGTGCTGTTCATCCTGGTGATGGGCTCGAAATGGTGGAGCTTTTCACTGGTCGGGATGGTGGCGGCGGGTTGGCTGGCCGCCAATTTTCTGCTTGACGCGCTGTTCCGCCTGTCTCCCGGCGGCACAGAGCGGGCCTGGTATGCGCAGCCGATGGCCATCGGGGAAGGGCGCTACCTGCTGTTTCTGCTGTTGATGGCCGGCTTCTGGATTTCGTTCAACCAGATTTTCATGACGTTGCCCGAATACATCCGCGATTACGTCGATACATCGGACCTGATTACCTCGTTCACGCCCATTGCGGGCTGGTTTACCGGCATGGCCG
>JABDLD010000037.1 GCA_013001885.1 Lysobacterales bacterium | reverse complement strand
AGATGTACTGGATGACTTCCTCGCGCCGCTCGTGCTCGAAGTCCACGTCGATATCGGGCGGCTCATCGCGGTCCCGCGAGATAAAGCGTTCAAACAGCATGCTCATGCGCGCCGGATCGACCTCGGTAATCCCGAGGCAGTAGCAGACGGCGGAGTTGGCTGCCGAACCGCGGCCCTGGCACAGGATGCCCTGGCTTTTGGCGAACTTGACGATGTCATACACCGTCAGGAAGAACGGCTCGTAATGCAACTCTTCGATCAGTTCGAGCTCCTTTTCAATCTGGTTGCGGAGAGTGGGAGATATGGGGTCAGAGTAAAGGGACAGAGTGGCGCACTCTGTCCCTTTACTCTGCCCCCACCTTTCCCGGATGCCGGCCTCGGTCAGTTCCCGCAGGTGCGCGATAGGCGTCATGCCTTCCGGAACCACTTCGCGCGGATAGTGATAATGCAGGTCTTCGAGACGGAAGTGGCAGCGTTTCGCAACCGCGGCGCTTTCCTCCAGCAATTGTTGCGGGAAGATCCGCGCCAACTCATTCCGGCTGCGCAGATGGCGCTCGCCGCAGGGCAGGGCGCTGTAACCCAGTTCACTCACACGGCAACCATGGCGAACCGCCGCCAGCACGTCGTGCAGCATCCGGCGTGAACGGGTATGCATTAATACGTCGCCGCAGGCAGTAACCGGCAGGCCGGCGGTCCTGGCCGTGGCCAGCAGGCGGTCCAGCCGCGCCGCGTCATCCGGGCCGCAATGCAGGCTGACACCCAGCCAGCAGCGGCCGGGAAAAAAGCCGGTCAGCCAGTGGGCGGTCAGCAGGTCGTCCTCGCTGGCGGGCAGCCACAGGGCCAGGCAGCGATCGAGGCCGTGTTCGAAACTGCAGTCGGGCAGAGCATACTCGCCTTTTGGGGCGGTGCGCCGCCCGCGCGTAACCAGCGTGCAGATCTGGGTGTAGCCGGCGTGATCGATGGGCAACAGGACCAGCTGCGAGCCGTTTTCCAGCCGGAAACGGCTGCCGGGGATCAGCTGGATGGGCTGGCCCCGCTCTGCGCAGCGCTGCGACTCTTCCAGCGCCCGCACGATCCCGGCCAGCGAGCACTCGTCCGTTATGGCAATGGCGCGGTATCCCAGCTCTGCCGCCCGCGCGACCAGTTCCTGCGGGTGTGAGGCCCCGGTCAGGAAGGTGAAGTTACTGGTGCAGGCCAGTTCTGCATAAAGGGGTGATTTCTTCATACTGTATTAATATACAGTAGTTTAAATCCAGGAGGTAATCTGAATAAACAGCTTTATCGGTATCGGCCCCGTGCCCCGACCCCCGCCGAAAGCGCTCTGAACCCGGCGAGCGGGTGAATATCCGCTGTCAGGACACGTTCAAGACGTCCCTGTGCACTAATCGGCTGTTCCAGACAGCCGATTGGCCTGTCACCAGATATTCACCCACTCACCTGCCGCTGTGCTAGAGGTTGCTTGCGGCCGTGGCACCAAGGCAAAAGTAGCCTAGACTATGCGTTAAAGATAGACAGCTTCCAGGCGGGCCAGTAATTGGTCGTCGGCGTAGAGTTTCAGGAACAGGCCGCTGATCTCATAGCGGGTGGTGGCGCCGAGTGCGGCGAGGAAGGCTTGCTCGGTGTCCATTGCGGCAGGGCAGGCCATCATGGTCGAACCCAGAGGAGAAAAGGAAAGGGCCAGATCCTTGGTTTCGAACTGACCAAAAAAGTTATTGCAACCCGCGTTGCCGTGCGCCCTTGACTCGTTTGCCGCCAGTATCATGTGGGCCTCTTTCATTCCGTCCGGAGTGATAACGGCTTTACCGCCCAGTTCGACCAGTTTCCAGTACGTTCCGAAAAGCTCTGCATGCACTTCAGGAGAGCAGGTTTTATCGGGATAAATATTATTAAGTTTATCTACTATCAGTTTGATTTTATTACGATTACCTTCCATTGCAGGACGCTCGAGCAATTGCCCGTTGACGTTGATCATGAGTTCGGCACCCGGCTCGATTCCGGAATTTAAATACGCGCGTTCCAATTCTATATATTGACCTTCCATCGACACGGGATAGGACTTGCCGTTGCGGCAGTCACGAAATATAGCGGCGTCAGCCATGTAGCGAAACATGCCCTCGAGTTCTGTTCCTGGTGGCTCAATAACCTCTTGCTCTTCCGTTTGCGCGCAGCTGGCAGACAGGCTGGCCGCTAACATCACGCAAGTAGCTGCCCATTTAATCCTGTTCATTCTTTTTCTCTCTTGATTTCAGTGTATTGGCTTTGCGGTCACGGGCCACCGCCCCGGTGATCACCATTTTCATGCCTTCTTCGAACGACAAATCAACCGGTGTCAGGCAGGAGCGCGGCAGGAACAGGGTGTAACCACCGATCTGATAACTCATGGGCAGGTAGACCGCAATCGGTTCTTCAACCGTGGGCTGCACGGGTATTTGCTGGAAGGATTCGCGGGTCACGAAGCCCAGCTGTTCAAACTCCTGTCCGGGAATTTTCACCAGGACCACCTTGCTGAGTCCCATCTGGCTGTCCGGGCTAAGGTAGGAAATAAAGTCCTTGAGCGCGGAATAGATGGTTTTTACCAGTGGCAACCGGTGCAGGATGGTATCGCCCAGTGCGAACAGTTTCTGGAACAAAATCACGTGGGTGAGCAGCCCGACCAGGATCGTGATGGCGACAGCAGAAATAACGCCCATGCCGGGTATGTACCAGCCTTCGGGCAGAAACCGCATCAGCACGCCGCCGAGTATTTGCTCCGCCTCGCGCGCAAGCCACCACAGGATTGCCAGCGTCAGGCTGATCGGGATGACGACCGCGAGCCCTTTCAGAAACAGTTTGCCCAGTGCATTCATGAAGCCGGTTCACCTATGATTCATCTTGAAGCTGTATAATCAAAGTATGCCATATTGATGGCGAAACGAGTTGTGGCCAGGAGTGAAGCATGAAACACGGAATAACAATATGTCTGGCTGGCGCCGCTGTCTGTGCGCTTGCGGCCGGTTGTGCTTCCAAGCCAATCGTGGATACCTACAACACCGATATGGTGCAGTATGAGAAAGACCTGGCTCAATGCGAGCAAATCGCTGAGCAGGTGGCAACCGGCGAAATAACCGCGAAATCGGCAGCCTTTGGCGCCGGCGTGGGTGCTGCCTATGGAGTAATTGGCGGTGATATTGGAGCCGCCGCCGCAACCGGCGCCGTCAGCGGCGGGGCAGGCGGCTTGCTCAAATCGGATAATGAGAAGGCGAAAGTGACGAAGAACTGCCTGCGTTATCGAGGCTATGCCGTTCTGAATTGACGTCAGACCGCGGCGGAAAGCGGTCAGATACCCACTTTTGACAAGGCATCGATGATTTCCCTCAGGAAGCGTTCCGCCACCGGGTAATCCACCGCGAACCGGGTTTCGATGGCTTTTGCGTGGTCCACGACGCTGTCGAAATCGTCATCGGCGGAATCGGGGTCTACCAGCCGGTTGATTTCTTCGTCCAGATCGCGCACCAGTTCCAGAGTTTCCAGATCGACCTCGTCGGTCTTCTCCAGCACGTCGTGCAGCTGATTCAGCAGTTCCTTCAGATTCTGTTCTTTCATGATGTGCGGCTACCGTCACCTAATTCTTTAGCTGCTCCTACTGTACCATCTTGCAGCCACGCGTAAATATCGAAAAAGCATAGCCGCGGAGGCAGTCAACGGTTATTCCGCGATGGACAACACCGGTTTGGGCTAAAGGGTTAAAATCCACCTGTCCTGTCAAGGATTGCAACCCGGGAGGCCGGTAGAATGAACCATCCAGATGTTGAAATTCGGGAAGTACTGAACGCCAGGGATCTTAAGGCCTTCATTGCTGTTCCCTGGTCGATATACCGGACTGATCAGAACTGGGTGCCGCCGCTCAAGATCGAACGCAAAGAGGCTTTTTCGGGCAAGAACCCCTATTTTCTGCATGCCCGCTGGAAAGCCTGGATCGCCTATCGCGGGGGAGAACCCGTGGGCCGAATTTCAGCCCAGATCGATGATCTCTATCTGCAGCGTCATGACCCGCATACCGGTTTTTTCGGATTACTGGAGGCACCCGACGATCCGGCTGTTTTTGCGGCGTTATTCGAAGCCGCTGAAACCTGGCTTCGGAGCGAGGGCATGCGCAGCGTTCTGGGTCCTTTCAACCTGAGCATCAACCAGGAAATCGGCTGCCTGGTCGAAGGTTTTGATTCCCCACCTTATGTCATGATGGGGCACGCCCCGGTCTATTACGGCCCGGCCATCGAAGCGCGCGGGTATGGCAGTGAACAGGACGTACTGGCGTATGAGCTGAGTAAAGAGGACTTCAAGTTGCCGGCAACCGTGCAAAAACTGTTGGGTCGCTTATCGGACAAGATGCATCTGAGGCAGGTTGACCGGAAAAACATCGCAGCAGAGCTGGAGATCCTGCGTGATATTTTCAATGACGCCTGGTCCGAGAACTGGGGCTTCGTTCCGTTCACCAGCGACGAGTTTCAGGCGGTTGGCAAGGAAATGTTCATGATTGTTCCGCCGGAATTTACCCTTATCGCGGAGACGGACGGCAAGCCGGCGGCCTTCATCGTGCTGATCCCCAATCTGAACGAGGCAATCGCCGACCTCAACGGCAAGCTGTTTCCCTTTGGCTGGGCTAAACTGCTGTGGAGGCTCAAAGTTCGCGCGCCTGAGACCGGCCGCATTGCGTTGATGGGGGTGCGCAAGGAATATCAGCACACGCGCCTGGGGCCTGCACTGGCTTTTTTGGTCATGGGCGCGCTTTACAAGCCGGCCGTGGAACTAAAAATGGAAAAAGTCGAAATGTCGTGGATCCTCGAACAGAATCAGGCGATGCGGAACATCATCGAAAAAGTGGGTGGCGTGATTACCAAGCGCTACCGGATGTACCGTAAAGAAATGGTTTGATGGATGCTCAGTTTTCAGCGGTCGTGCTGGCCGGCGAACGGCCCGGCGGAAGCGATTTTGCCCGCCAACTGGGCCTGGCAGCGAGCGTTCTGGTCGATGTAGCCGGCAAATCCGCTCTGCAGCGCGTGCTCGATGCGCTGGATTCAAGCGCCTCGGTAAACGGCGGTTTACTCTGCGGTCCGGAAGAATCCGTGTTTCGGAAAACGCCGGAAATCCAGGAAATTCTCATCGCAAGCTCTTTTGAGTGGATGCCGCCTGCCACCGGACCCAGCGCCAGCGCGCTGGCGGGGGTTGAGCAGCTGAATCATTTTCCTGTGCTCCTAACTGCGGGCGATCATGCACTGTTAACTCCGGCGCTGATTGATCAATTTTGTGCCGGGGCAAGCGAACTTGGTGTGGATATCGCTCTCGGTCTGGTGCCCTATGAGGTTGTCAGGGCCGCCTTTCCTGAGAGTAAACGAACGGTGTTGAAATTCCGGGACGGACACTATTGCGGCAGCAACCTGTTCGCGATCATGAATTCACGCGGCAAAGCCGGGCCCGCTTTTTGGACAAAACTGGAATCTGACCGCAAGAAGCCCTGGCGGATGGTGCGCCACGCCGGCGTTGGCCTGTTGGTGCAATACCTACTGGGCCGGTTGACGCTGGACAAAGCCCTGGACACGCTCTCCCGGGCGATGGGTTGCAGTATTGGCTATGCCTTGCTCGACAACCCGCGCGCCGCGGTCGACGTGGACTCGGCGGCCGACCGTGACCTGGCGGTAAAAATCCTGCAGTCGGGCTGAAACCGGGTGCGGGATTGCAGTGCCTAGCCGGGCTCCCGGAGCAGATTGTCGATGTGATCGCCCAGCCGGTGGCCCAGCGCCAGGATCGTCAGGGTCGGATTAGCCCAGCCGCTGGTGGTAAACACGGAACTGCCGGCAATGTGCAGATTACGGTAACCGTGAACCGTGCAGTTGGCGTCGACCACGCCTTCCGATGCCGCATCGCTCATCCGCGTCGTACCCATGTGATGATAGCCGCCGATGGGATGATTGCCGACCGTGGGATCCACCGGCCAGGAACTGGTGCCGTCTTCCAGCCATTCTGAAGTGCTCAGCGTTCCAAGGCCGAGGCGCTCAAATTCACGCCCCACCGCACGGGCCAGTTCGCGCACCGTGCGCTTATCCAGTTCGGTCAATTGCCAGTCGAGATCGCCGCGTCGACAGCCCAGAGCATCGGTTTCCCGCGACAGCAAGACGCGGCTGTCGGGATTGGGGGCCTGTTCGGCCCGGGCCATCAGGTAAAGCTCCATTTGCTTCAGCCGGACTACACTCCTCACCAGGCTCAGTGATACGTGCTTCTGTAGCCAGTCGAGAATGCCGCGATAAAAGTGCCAGGCTTTTCGATTGTTTTGCGTGGCGCTCAGATCGTGTTTCAGGTTCTGATACACCTTGCTGCCGACGCCGAGCCCCAGTTTCGGGTCGCGCTGGATCTTGAAGGTCGCGGCGCTGTTTAAAACTTGCTTGTCGCGCTGAAACGATTCCGGTGTGACCAGCGCGGGCGCCACGGGCGGACCTGACGACGGGTAGCGTTTCCGGTAATGGGCCCAGTACCAGCCCGGATCTTCCGTCTCAATGTGGGCAATTCGCCCATGCGGATGCTCCATGAAATAGCGCCCGACCTGGTCGCGACCGTTTCCGATGCCGTTTTTTTCAACGTCGTCGGACAGCATCAACAAGCGGGCGTTTTCGATCGCGCCGCATGCCAGCACGATATGTTTTGCATGGACCGCTGTTTCACGGCCATCCAGGGTGCGGGTCAGAATTTTCTCTGCCTGTTGTCCGTTATCATCGGCCTGGATGTGAACCACGTTCGCATGCAGCACGATCCGCACGTTCGAAGCATTGATCAGGTCATCGATCTGGTGGCTGTTGAAGCGTTCTTTCTTGCTGTCGAAACGCCAGAACATGTGGGCGATCTCGTCCGCATCGAAAGCAATTGGCTGAAGCTGCAGCTTTTCCCACATCCCGCCGCTGTAGTCGTATTCCCCGAGTTCCAGGGAGTCGTGGGCAATTCGATAATAGGGTTCGAGATCATCCAGCGTGACGGGCCAGCCGCTGTGCGGCACCCAGTCGCGCTTTTCGAAGTCGATGCGGTTGAGCGGAACGGAGCGGCCGCCCCAGATATTGGTGGTGCCGCCAAAGAACCTGAGCCGGGAGTGGTCGAGTTCGTAATACTCCATCCCGATGTTTTCACCGGAGCAAAGGTCCTGGGTGGCCTGTTCGAAGTCGGTGCCGCCAGCCTCCAGCAGGCACACATCGTGACCCCGGTCAGCCAGTTTTCGGGCAATGGCAACGCCGGCCGCGCCGCCGCCAACTACGCAGACATCGGCTTCGAGCCGTGACGGCGCAGCGGCGTCCTGCAAATCGATAAGCATGGCACACAATCTACCCGCATGGCGGCCGAAACGGAAGAGTCATGCCGATGTCTGAAACAGGCAAGCCAGCCAGCCGAAGAGTGCATAAGCTGTAGCTGAATTGAACGAAAGCCGGTGAATTTACACTTTGTTAACCCAAAACAAGTAAAATCACTTTTTTATTCAGCCTGCCCGCGTTAATACAGTAACGGACAACCGGGTTGCCAAGAGGTTTTTTGAATGAAAGCGATCATATTAAGCGCAGGCCAGGGCCGCCGGCTCATGCCTCTGACCGAAGTGACGCCCAAGTGCTGCCTGAGCCCGGGGGGTGTGTCCATACTGGAATGGCAGATCACCCAACTGGCCGTTTCCGGCATCGAGGAGGTGGTCGTGGTGACCGGGTTTGGTCACGAAGTCGTTCAGGCAGTCGTGGACAATATCGAGGGAATCAAGGTCCGTACGCTTTACAACCCGTTTTTCCGCCTTTCTGACAACCTCGGCACCTGCTGGGTAGCCCGGGGGGAGATGGAAGAGCCTTTCCTGCTGATCAACGGCGACACGCTGTTTGAAGCCGCCGTATTGCAGCATCTGCTGACCGACGCCGATCATTATCCGATTACCCTGGCGACCGACCAAAAAAACAGGTACGACTCCGACGATATGAAGATCTGGTCTGAGCGGGACCGTCTGTGCCGTGTCGGTAAAACGCTGGATTTGAGTCATGTAAACGGCGAATCCATCGGCATGATGCTTTTCAGCCGGACCGGTGCGGAAATTTTCGTGCACAAAGTCGAGGAATTGATGCGCATCGGCGACGGACTCAATCGCTGGTACCTTTCCGCAATCGATGAACTGGCCCAGACCGGGATCGTCGGTGTCAGCTCGATTCACGGCCTGAGTTGGTGTGAAGTGGACGATCCGGTGGATCTGGCCCATGCGGAACAGGTTGTAAAGACCTGGCCGGTGCGCCCGCCGAGTGAAACGGGAGGGCAGGAGGCAGCCGCAACCGGGCAGCCCCGGCCGAGCGCCACGCGCAGAAGATAGTCAGCGTTACGCTCTCGCAATAAGTGACGAGCCGGCAGTTGCCGGCTTTTTCATTATCTCGTCAGGATCCGTCCGGACGGATCCTGATATGAACCCCTCCATCGCCGCCCGCGCGGAGGTAATCCGTTTCAACGTCGTACTCCATTTCGCTGCCGCTCATGGTGTGTCCATCCCGCGACAGCGAGGCGGCGCCCTCCATTCGGATACTGTTGGCGTCCCGCTGGTAAACGATTCGCGCGGCCTGCCCGTAAATCGTCGAGGTGCGGCCGTCGGTGACGGTGTTCACGCTGATGGTTGCCGGGGAACCGGTGACGACGATGGTTTCAGGGTCATCCAGCTTTCCGTACAATGAAGCCTGTTCAGACAGCAGGTAAAAATCGTTGGCCCGTATTTCAAAACTGCCGCCAAAATGGATGATGTCGGACTGCTCATCCATGCGGGCTTCGGCCGAGCGGATGGTTATGGTGTCGTCGGCTGAAAAACCGGCAATGCGCTCATTGGCTGCGGTCAGCGGCGCGGCGATGCACAGGACGGCAAACGGGCACACTATTCTGGAGACGGCTCTGTTCATTACACACACGGTTCAGACCTGGTCAGATCATAACAACTTCGGCGGCAGCTGTTCATGATCATCGACCATTACCTGCGCCGGGAAATCAGCGTTCCTTTCCTGTCAGTCAGTGCCGTGTTGTTATCCATCTTCGTCACGTACAGTCTGACACGGTTCCTGATGGATGCAGACGCCGGCTTGCTGCAACCCGGGGAGATTTTTCAACTCACCGTTCTGAAATCAGTGATATCCCTGGAAGTTCTTTTACCGCTCAGTCTTTATATTTCAGTGCTGGCCGGATTGGGAAGGCTGCACAGTGATTCCGAAATCTACGCGATGCGCGCCAGTGGGATCAGTGAGATGCGGGCGCTCCGGCCCATTATCGGCGTTGCCGTGCTGCTGGCCATTTTCATTGCGTTATTTTCGTTCTTCGTGCGCCCCTGGGCTTACGGCATGTCTTATGAAATCAAGGCAAGGGCAGAAGCGGCGTCCGAAGTTGACCGGATCAGGGCGGCCCGTTTTTACAGTTTCAAGGAATCCGGCCGCACCGTTTTTGTCAGGACCGTTTCAACAGACGGAGAGCAGTTGGGTGAAGTGTTCATCCGCAGCCAGAAAGACAGTGATTTGCAGGTCATCACCGCGGCGACGGGAAAACTGGGGTACCAGGCGAAACCCGACTTCCACCAATTGACGCTGTACGACGCAAGTGTTTACCGGCGCGTGCATGACGGTCCGGATGTGTTTGCACAGCTGGGTTTGCTTTCCGTGTGGATACCGGCCGGCGTGCCGGATCCGGTGGGCTACAAGACCAAGTCGAGTGACATGTTTGCGCTCAGCAATGCGAGCAACACAAAAGACGTCGCAGAATTCCAGTGGCGATTCAGCACGCCGGTTACTGCCTTGTTGCTGGCGCTACTGGCCATTCCGCTGAGCCGCAGCCGGCCGCGCCAGGGCCGTTACGCCCGGATTTTGGCTGCCCTGTTGATCTATGCCGTCTACTTCAACCTGCTTGACGTCAGCCGGACCTGGGTGGAGCAGGGCACTACACGAACGATCTGGTGGGCGCCGGGTACACTCGCGTTGCTGGTGCTGGTGCTGTATGTCCCGTGGAAAAAAGTGTTCCGTCCTGTCATACGGCTCAGGGTGCCGGCAGCATGATGATCCTCGACCGCTATATTGCATCCAGTTACCTGAAGGGCATGGTTCCCGTTCTTGTCCTGTTGCTGACCCTGTTCAGCTTTTTGGCGCTGGCTGACGAACTGGAAGAAGTCGGGAACGGCACGTTTCGTCAAATTGACGCTTTCCTGGTGGTTTTGTATACCTCGCCGAGGCGGATCGTCGACCTGCTGCCGGTTACCGCCTTGCTCGGGGGATTGATGGGCCTGGGCGCAATGGCCAATCACCAGGAATTGATCGCCGCCAGGGCCGCGGGTTTGTCCAAGGCGCGAATGGTGAAGCCGGTATTCAAGGCAACGCTACTTGTGGCCGCCCTGGTGGTCGTAATGCAGTCGTTGCTGGTTCCAGCCAGCGAGCGGGCGGCATCCGGATTGCGCACCAAATCGCTCGAGTCTGTCTCGATCGACTCGGGCGGCAGGTTCGAGCTCTGGACCCGAAGCGGTGAGAATTTCGTGCATGTGGAGGATGTTTTATTCAACCGCGTCCTGAAAGGCGTCGAAATCTACAGCACGGATCAACAGGGCAAACTGCGTAACCTGATCGAGGCGGAGCAGGCCACGATTATTGGCGACGGAACCTGGTTATTGAAGGACGTTACCCGGACCCAGTTGACCGGAATGATGGCGGTGGACGAGCAACTTGACCGCATCAGCTGGGACAACCTGCTGTCCCAGGAGCAGGCTGACATTCTGATTCTTCCGCTGGAGGCCCTGGCGCCGCATGAGCTGGTGCTCTATATCAGGCATTTGCGCGCAAACGGGCTGGACACGCATCATTTCCGGGTCGTCTTCTGGAAGCAGGCGAGTATCGTGATCGCGGTGGTAGCGATGGGATTGTTGTCACTGCCTCTGCTGGTTGGTTCTACCCGGGAAATTTCCGCCAGCCAGAGAATTGTTCTGGGCGGTGTCGTCGGTATTGTTTTTTACCTGGTGCAGCAAATGACCGGGCACCTGGCGGGACTGTTTAACCTGGTGCCGTCGTTGACCATCCTGACACCGGTGTTTTTGTTGCTCGCCGTCTCTGTTGGTGCGCAGTACTGGAAGGGTTTCGGCAAACCTAAACTTGCCATGAAGTCTCGCCGGCAAGCTTGAAAACCGGTTCGGATTCGGTTGCACCTGAAATGCTCATCAGGCGCATCCGGCAACGCCAGGCCGGGTCTTCCTGCTCCAGGTCGAAAATTCGGTAGGACGCGGATCTGACGCTGGATGCAGAGGCGGTACAGTAGCTTCTGACTCCGTTTAACCGGTCCTCCCGGTTGCGGTGAACATGGCCGTGGAGCAAAAGTTCAACCGGCTGCTTCGTCAACAGTTCTTGCAGCTCCCTGTCATCACGCAAGGCCTTTCGGCGCCGGGTCATGCCCGGAAAAGGCGGGTGATGTATCAACAGGCAACGGAACGGATTTTCACCGGTTTTCGGCTCGAGTTCACGCGTCAATCGCTGCCTTTGCTCAGTGCCCAGCTCACCCCTGGCGGAAAATACGGGGGTGATGCAGGATGAATTCACACCCGCCAGTTTAATGTTCCCCAGCTCGCGCACGAGAGGGTAGCCAGTGGTGTAGTTCATATCCGGTTGCCAGGTACCGGGCAGGTAGTCGTTCCAGTGGCTATACATGGCTTCGAGAGAATCGCGCGCGTAATTGTCGTGATTGCCTGGCACAAACACGACATTTTCCGGCGGGCCAAGCTGTTTGAGCCACGAGGCGGCCTCGGCCATTTCATGGTCCAGGCCAATATGGACCAGGTCGCCGGTCAACAGGATCAAGTCCGGCTTTTGCGCGTTTATGGAGTCTGTCAGCCGTTCAAGAACCTCGCGGCGGTGAACGTGGCGCCTTTTCCTGTGCCAGGACAGGTAGCCTGAGCGTCTTTTCCCTCGGACATTCCAGAATGAACGGCCATCCAGGCTGCTCAGGTGAGGATCGGTCAGATGGATCAGGCGCATCGATGATGGACAGGGTTTTGCAACAGAATTTTGCCGGTTTTCACCAGGCTGACTATAATCGACTGACCCGCTTATTGCACCCGGGAAGCAAATCACATCATGACCATTCATGTTCTTGTTCTGGGCGACTCCCCTGTCAGGCTCTGGGGGTTGTCGTCAATCGAACGCTTACGTCGCCAGTTCCGGGAGATCGAGGGCCTGACGCTGGTTGAGTCGGTTGACGCACTGCCTGCGACCGGCAGGCACATGCTGCTGAATGCGCGATATCTTTTTGAACTGCGTACGCTGTCGGATCTGAAGACTCATGACAACGCGCTGTTGATCTGCCCACTGGAGGGCGGCGTCGCGGGCGCGGTAGTCGATTCTGACCATCTGCAGGCTGCTCTCGACTGCATGGAGGGGCGGCAGGATCCTGCCTCGGCGCCACTTGCATTGATGAAACCGGAGGACCTGACGGCCTTCAACGCGGCTTTGCTCAGTGCGCAGCCGCCGGTGCTGGAGCCGGTGACCGATGCCCGCAAGACAGAGTTGGAAAACAGGTTGTACGGGAACGCCTACAAGGGCATTACTGACCTGGTGACGAAGTTCCTGTGGCCGCGACCGGCCAAACAGGCGGTGCACGTTGCCGCTTCGATGGGAATGTCGCCCAATACGGTCACGACGATTGGTTTTATCCTGGTGCTGGCGGCCTGCTACCTGTTTCTGCAGGGTCAGTACCTCGCCGGGCTGGCCGCCGGCTGGATCATGACGTTCCTGGACACCGTGGACGGCAAGCTGGCGCGGGTAACGGTTCAGTCCAGTAAGTTCGGCCACCTTTATGACCATATCATCGACCTGGTGCATCCGCCGTTCTGGTATATCTTCTGGGGCATGTCCCTCGGTGCGATCGACCCTGTATGGGGATTGAATCAGCCGGAGATGTATTGGCTGATCATAGGCGGCTACGTGGGTGGCCGCGCCGTTGAAGGCGTCTTCCCGCTGCTCTGCGGCTGCAATGTCTTCACATGGCGGCCCTTCGATGCCTGGTTCCGCCTGGTCACGGCCCGCCGCAACCCCTGCCTGATTCTGTTGACCCTGAGCGCCGTGATCGGCCGCCCTGATTGGGGTTTTATCGCCGTGACCTTCTGGACTGTGCTGACCACGCTGGCACTGTTGGCACGGCTCATTCAGGGTCTGCTGGCGCGGCTGCGCGGAGGACCGCTGGAATCCTGGCTAAACGCCGAAGACGTCGCCGTGGGGCCGAATGCAAGTGCATACCGTGTTTTCGGCAGCACCCGCGGAGCGTACGGTGACTGAGCCGGACCGTTTCGAAGGAGATGCGCTGCGGTCGATAGTCGCCGCCCAGGTTACCGGAACCTGTGATTTTCCCGATCCGCAAAGGGACGGCCTGCTGGACCAGATCAGGCAGCGCTACGGGGGCAGCCTGCAGGCAGTCCTGATTTATGGGTCCTATCTGCGCGGCAAGCGGGATACGCTTCTGGATTTCTATGTTTTTCTGGATGATTACCGTTCGCTGAAGCCATTTTGGCACGGCTGGCTGGCGAAGGCGCTTCCGCCGAACGTCTACCAGATTCAACACGGCGCACCTCCGGAGGAAGTCCGCGCCAAGTACGCACTGCTGACGCTGGACCGGTTCGAACGGGCGGTTAAGTGCGATTTTCATTCCTATTTCTGGGCAAGATTCGCCCAGCCCTGCGGCGTTGTTTACTGCCGCGACCCGCAAACGGAACGGCGAGTGGTGGATGCCATCGGACAGGCCAGCAGCACGTTTGCGCGCCGCGTTGCACCGCGCCTACCGGATCAATTCGAGGCGAAACAGTTGTGGGTTGAGGGACTCAGCCAGACCTACCAGTGCGAGTTCCGGTCGGAACCGCCGGGGCACGCAGCTAAACTCTTCGATTACTGGCCGGACTACTATCGCGCAATGACGCAGGCGGTATCGGGTGACCGTAGCGGTTTCACGGCCGCAAAGCGGGAAGGGTGGTTCACCAACCAATGCAGCGCCCGATCGCGCCGCTGGTCTCCCTTCGAATGGGGCATACGCAAGCTCCAGGGAAAAGTCTTGTCGTTTCTGCGGATCATCAAGGCTGCGCTCACCTTCGACGGCGCACTGGATTATCTTTTGTGGAAGATCAAGCGGCACTCGGGAGTGTACATCGAGCCCACCGCGCTGCAGCGAAAGTACCCGCTGCTGTTTGCCTGGCCACTGCTGTTTCGGCTGTGGCGCCGGGGGGCATTCCAGTGAGGGACTGTGAAACATGCTGAAAGGCGTGCTGAAAAACTTTGGGGTGGTGATACGAGGCCGCGGCATAGCGGGCGTGTTTTCGGTTCTGGCCACCGGCTTGATGGCCAATGCGCTGTCACCCACGGAGTTCGGACTCGTGGTATTGATACACACCTATGTCATGGTGATTCGCGGTGCGCTCAATTTCAGGACGTTCGAGGCGGTTGTCCGCTACGGCATTCCGCTGAATGACGCGGGCAATGACGCCGGGTTCCTGGCGCTGCTGCGTTCAACCACGCTCATCGACCTGGCGTCTGCGGTGTTGGCCGCTCTGGTCGGCATCCTGGCCGCGTCGGCAGCCGGCGTCATTCTGGACTGGGATGCTGAGATGGTCACCTGGGCTTCGTTCTACAGTCTTTTTATCTTGTCCACGGCCAACGGCACCCCGAACGGGATTTTGCGGGTATATAATCGTTTTGACGCCCTCAGCGTGCAGTTCACGGTTGCTCCGGCATTGCGCTTCATTTCAGTCGCCGTCGCCTGGGCGCTGGAGGCGCCCATGCCGGTTTTCATCCTGGCCTGGGGCTCGGCATTCGCCTTAGGTCACATCTACATGGTGGTGCGTGGAATGATCGAATTACGTGCCCACGTAAGCACCGGTTTGTGGACCGGATTTCGCTGGCGGGAAATCCGGGAAAGAGACAGCGAGTTCTGGAAGTTTATCCGGGTCGTCTATTGGCAAACGAACATCGACCTTCTCCCGAAACATGTCTCGGTGTTGTTGGCGGGCGCAATGCTTGGACCCGCCGCGGCCGGCCTGTTCCGGCTGGCCCGGGAATTTTCCACGGTGCTGACGCAACCCGCGGTGGCCCTGCGGGAAGTGCTGTTTCCCGACTTGACCCGGAGTTTCCATGCTCGCGACGGCGGCATCAGCAAGGTGCCGTTCAAAGCCGCGGTGATTGCAGGCCTGGCGGGATTGGTGTTTGTGGCTGTCTCTGTCATTTTCGGCAAATCGATTCTGGGGGTTATTGGCGAGGAATATGTTCCGGCTGCAGCGCTGCTGAGCCTGCTGTTGCTGGCCGCCTCGTTCGACCTGGCCTCAGCTTCCCTGCGGGCGGCCGCATACGCGGTAGGCGAAGCCGGCGCGGTGTTGAACATTCACCTGGCCGGGATCGCCGTCTATATCTCGATGTTTTTCCTTCTGACGCGGCTGACCGGATTGATTGGCCCAGGCCTGGCCGCCATCCTCGCCTCTCTGCTGGCGCTGGGCCTCACGGCGCGACTGGTGGCAAAAACGGCGGGGCGCAAACCGGCTGTTTAGAGCTTTTCTTTGGCCTCGCAGAAGACCTGGATGATTCTTTCGACCTGCTGCGCCGTATGGGCGGCGCTCACGCTGCAGCGGACGTAGCTGTGCTGGTCCGGAGAGGCGGGCGGCGCCATCAGGTTTGTGTAGATGCCGTTTTCCAGCAGGTAGTTCCAGAAGGGCAGCGCGACTTCTTTTTTGCCGAGGCGAACGGCTACCACCGGGCTGATCTCGGGCCCGACCTCAAAGCCGCTGTCATGCAATCCCCGGTACAACTGGTGGGCGTTGCGCCACAAATTCTTGCGAAGCTCCGGCCTGGCCTGTAACTGGCGCAAGGCCTCATGCGTGCTGGCGACAATTGACGGACTGGACGAAGCCGTGAAAATAAACGGCCTGGAGACGTAACGGATCAACTCGAGTTGCGGGTGCCTGCTGGTACAGAACCCGCCCATAGCCCCCAGGCTCTTGCTGAAGGTGCCGACAAAAAAATCGACGTCCTGCATCACGCCCTGAGCTTCCGCGACACCACAACCGCTGTCACCGTACACACCGAGCGAGTGCGCCTCGTCGACCAGCAGCCAGGCTCCGTAACGTTTTTTCAACTCGACGATTTCAGGCAACGGAGCGCAATCGCCCATTACGCTGTATAGCCCCTCGGTAACGATCAGGCAGTCGGCCGCCCTCTCGCCGAGACGCTGCAGCCTTTTTTCGAGGCTGGCCGTGTCGTTATGCCGGAAGCGGAAGATATCCGCTCCGCTCATCTGGCAACCGTCATAAAGGCTGGCGTGTGCATCAGCGTCGAGTAACACCGCATCGCCGGGTTTGAGCAACGCGGTCAGCGTGCCGAGGTTGGCGGCGTAACCGGTTGAGAAAACCATTCCGTAGGGAACACCGAAAAAATTTGCCAGGTCCTGCTCAAGCGCTTTGTGCGCCGCAAAGCTGCCGTTGGCCATGCGCGAACCCGTCGTGCCCGTGCCCTGGGTTTCAATCGCCTGCTTTCCCGCCTCGATACAGGCCGTGTCAAACGTGAGACCCAGGTAATTGTTGGTGCCGGCAAGGATCGTGTGGCGGCCCTCCACCAACCCCTCGGTGGCCGTGATGATTTTGTCGATGACGACCTGCGTGGGATCGTGGCCGACAGCGCTGAGCTGAGCTTTCAGATTGTCCGCTGCGGCAAATTTATCGAGCAGAGCCATACCTTACCCCGCGGTATCATCCAGCGAGCTGATGACGATTTCTGCAAGATCGGAGACGGTATGGCTGTTGGACAGGCTGTTCACGTCGATCAGAATATCAAAGGACTCTTCAATCTCCATCATGAACTCCATGATCTGAAAGGAATCCAGCGTAAAATCCGATGCCAGGTTGGTGTCCCCGGTGATTTCACCGTGAGCCTCGAGTTCCGGATGATTACTGGACTCGAGGTAGCTCGCCAGCAGTTCGCAAATCCGGCGTTCAATTTCATTTTTACGGGTATTCAAATGCCGTCTCCCAATTAATCATTTTGCGGACTGCTGTTGTTTTGGAACAGGGCTTTTACCCCGTCTTTCAGCGTGATTTTTGGCAGCCAGCCGGTATCTTCAGTCAACTTCCTATTGTTGCATACCCAGTCGTCCTGCGTTAACTCCCTGGCCTTGCCGGGGGTCAGCATGGGAGCGTAACCCAGAGCCCGTGAAACTGCCAGATTGACTTTTCCCGCTGCAAATATGAGCCAGCGTGGAATGTTGAGCCTCCGGTAGCTGCCACCGCTCACAACCGCCGCAATTTCGTCCCAGGAGTATCCGCCGGCATGGCCGTCGTCAAGTGTGTAGGTTTGCCGGTTGCAGTTCGCGGACGCTTTGAGCCAGGCCAGCACGGCCGCCGCAAGATCATCAGCGTGAATCAGTGACAGCCTTTGATCGACAGGCCCTACGGGCGTGACCAGGCCTTTGCGGGCCAGCTTCAGGATCGGCAGCATTTCGCGGTCTCCCGGCCCGTAAACCGCGGGCGGCCGGAAGATCGTCCAGGGGAAGGAGGCATGTTGCGAGACTTCCCGCTCTCCGAGATATTTGCTGTTGGCGTAATCCGACACGCGCGGCCGGCTGGCTGCCAGGGATGAGATCAGCAACAGCGGCGTCTGAGCGGCAACGCGGTTCATTGAATCGACCACCGAACGCACGCCGTCTATGTTTGCCGCCCGGAAGTCCTCCAGTGTTCTGCCGCGCACGGACCCGGCACAGTAAATAACCGCTGAAGCCCGGGCGATAGCCGCGTCAAGTTGCCCTGCGTCGGACAGGCTGAACAATAATTTTTCCACTCCGCCGTCCAGGCGATCCAGGTGCGGGGAGGCGGGCCTGACCACGGCCATCACGCCGGTTCCATCGGCCGCCAATGCGCTTTGCAAACGCCGGCCAATAAAACCCGTCGCGCCGGTAAGCAGAACGGGATTCATCTTTAATGTGGAGATCAGGCTGTTTTACGTTTGCGCAAATAGGCGCCCGGTAAGCGCAGCGCAGGTTCTGGCTGCCGGTCGAGAAACGCTTCGCGAGACTGGAACCGGGACAATTTGCCTGATGAGGTGCGTGGCAGAGTGCCCGGCCTGACCAGGTCAATAATGACATTGATCCCGAAGTGCTCGTGCATCAGGGCGGTAATGGCGTGTGTCAATTCGTTTCGCTTGCCGGCGTCGCGCTCTTTTGTCTCGACCACCATGACGGCAAGTTCTTCATCGCCTATGCCGCTAATGGAAAAAGCGGCCACTCCGCCCAGCCTGACACCCTCGACACGCTGCGCGACGACTTCCATATCGTTGGGCCAGATATTACGCCCCTTGATGATGATGACGTCCTTGCTGCGTGCGGTAATGTAAATGTTGTCCCCAACGCGATACCCGATATCACCGGTGTCCAGCCAGCCTTCGTCACTGAGGACCGCACAGGTCGCCTCCTCATCGCGGAAATAGCCGCTCATGACGCTTGGGCCTCTCAACAGAATCTCACCGCACTGGCGCTCTGCAACCTCATTACCGTTCTCATCACGGATTGAATACTCAAATCCCGGCAGGACCGGACCGCAATCGACGTAAGTGGCGACGTTCTCGGCGTCTTTTGAAACCGGTGACGCTTTACCGGTGTTAGACATGATGTCCTGGTCGACGTAGTCCGCCGTCAGGCCAAAATCCAGTGGCGCGAAACTTACGGCCAGCACGCATTCGGCCATGCCGTAACAGGCGACGAAGGCCTTGGGGTCAAAACCGCAGGGAGCCAGGGCATTGGAGAAGGCCTGCAGCGGGACCGGGTTGACCTGTTCCGCCCCGACACATGCGGCTCGCCACGAGCTCAGATCGTAGCGCTCATAATCCGACGGACGCAGTCGTCTCGCACACAGTGCATAGCCAAAAGTCGGGCTGGAAGAAATCGTTCCCTTGTTGTCGGAAATGAGCTTGAGCCAGAGCCGGGGCCTCATCGCAAAAGTCCGCGAGGGCAGGTAGTCAGCTGACAACTGACAGATGAGCGGGACCAGAATGAAGCCGATCAGGCCCATGTCATGGTAGTAGGGAAGCCAGGAAACAAAACGGTCTGCCTCGCTGAGTTTCAGGCCGTCTTCTGCTATCGCTCTCAGGTTTTCAAGAACGGTCACCTGGTTGATTTCCACACCGCGCGGAAACCGGGTGCTGCCCGAGGTGTATTGCAGATATGCAATATCGTCAGAGCCTTGCGGCTCAAACTCAACGTCAGCCTCCGGTAAAGCATCGAAATCCTCAGGGACACCGGACATGACCAGGTCGAGTCCGGTGACTGCCTCCTGCAGGAAATCCGCGTGTGAATGGGGCGCCACGGCGATCGTAGCGTCACAGCTTTCCAGCATTCGCCGAATCTGATTGACGTAAGCGGAGTGCGAGCCAAGCTGAATTCCCGCGGGCAGGGCGAAAGGAATCAATCCCGCGTACTGGCAAGCAAAAAAGAACCGCTGAAACATGGGGTCGGTCTCAGCAATGAGGCCAACACGGTCGCCTCGCTTCAGTCCGAGGCCCAGCAGGCGTCTTGCCAGGGTTGAGGCTTCCTCGCGGAGCGCACGGTAGCTAAGCACAGCTTCCAGTTCACCGCGGTGGTCATAGAAATTAAAACCGGTTTCACCCGTGGCCGCATAATCCAGCACATCCGCGAGATTCGCGAATCCTGTGGTTTTAACGGAGAGCTTTTTGTTCAGAGGCGTTGGCTGCATGGAGCTTTCGTCCGACGGTTCAGGTCCGTTTTTCTGCCCGAAAGTATTTTTAGAATCCATCATCAAGGGCCTTTGTGGGTCAAAGTGTCCGGATTTTTACAGCCGCCGTCAAGCAACGTAACGCCTTTTTAACAACATAATCAATACATTCCATTGTCAATCAACGCCTGTAATCATCCACTGTTTAAAAATTACAGGCTTAATTTATTTGATTGACCGCGATCATACTTGCCCCAAAAGGACAACTTCTTGACTCAGGTTCTGCTTGGGTGAAATCGCTATTACGTCACTTGGGGCCACATTCTACCTTAATATTACGATTTCATGCTAATAGCGCGATACTTTTAATTTGCGCGAATAACGGCTTTCCTTTTTCGAGCCCGAGCTCTTCGCAGGATTTCCGCGTAATGCGGGCCAGCAGCGGCACGCCGCCGGCCATCAGACGTACATTCACCTGCGCGTTTTTTAGCGTTTTCATTGAATCCACGGTCACCGGCAGAATGTTGAGGATGCTGGTGCCGGACTGCCGCTCCAGCGTCAGGCTGACATCTCTCGCCGCCAGCCGAAGCCTGACTGGACTTCCGCCGGGCAGGTCCAGCCGGGTCATCGTGATTTTTCCGCCGGGAAAGTCCAAGTGAGTGAGTTCATAGGCTGCATCATGAGATGAGACCACCGCTTCGATGATCGAGGCGGCTTCATCATCGTTCGCAGCGGGCAAGTCGAGCCGGGTGAACAGGTCGTGCACGTCTCCGGTTGCCGCGATTCGACCTGACTGCAGCATGATGATGTGGTCGGCCAGGCGGGAAACTTCATCCAGCTGGTGGCTGACGTAAAGTACCGGTATCACCAGTTCACGATGCAGCGATTCGAGATACGGGATGATCTCCTGTTTTCGCCCGCTGTCCACCGCGGCGAGCGGCTCGTCCATCAACAACAGCTCCGGGCTTACCGCCAGCGCCCTGGCAATGGCTACACGTTGCCGCTCGCCGCCGGAGAGCCCGGATGGCGAACGTTCCAGCAAAGGCGCGATTTCAAGCAGATCGATCGCTTCATCGAGGGCAATGCGGCGACGGTTTGACGGGGTCCGTTTCACGCCGTACTCGAGGTTTCCCCTGACGCTGAGATGGTCAAACAGACTGGCCTCCTGGAATACGTAGCCCAGGGGCCGGCGATGGGGCGCTAAAAACCGGTCGCCGTCCTGCCACACGGTTTCATTCACTTTCAGGTAACCGTCCGGGTGAAAGTCCAGTCCCGCTATGGCGCGCAACAGACTGGTTTTGCCGCAGCCTGACGGACCGAACAGTGCGGAAATTCCCGAGGAGGGGATCTCGGTATCCACGTGCAGGCTGAAGTCCGTGCGTTTGAACCGGAAACGAGCCTTGATCGTCACAGTCTCATCATCCGGAACCGGCGGTTCAATCCGTAGACCAGCAGCAACAGCACGAAAGAGAGCAGCAAAAGGGCGATGGAGACGCCGTGAGCCTGTGAAAAATCCAGGCCCTCAACGTGGTCGTACACCGCGATCGAGGCCACCCGGGTCTGCCCTGGAATGTTGCCGCCGATCATCAGCACGACGCCAAATTCTCCAATCGTGTGGGCGAAACCCAGAACGGCCGCGGTCAGGAATCCCGGGCGTGCAAGCGGTACCGCCACGGTAAAAAACCGGTCCATCGGCGATGCCCGGAGAGTGGCTGCGACTTCCAGGGGGCGCCTCCCAATCGCGCTGAAAGCATCCTGCAGAGGCTGAACGACGAACGGCATGGAATAAATGATCGATCCGATAACCAGCCCGGTGAAGGTAAACGCCAGCGGACGGCCGCCCAGTGATTCCAGCAGCCCGCCCACCGGGCCGTGCGGCCCAAGCGCGAGCAACAGGTAAAAACCCAGTACGGTCGGGGGCAGAACCAGCGGCAGCGCAACGATGGCCTCGGGGATGAATTTGAAACGCCAGCGCGTTCGCGCCAGCCACCAGGCCAGCGGTGTGCCGAGCAGCAGCAGAATCAACGTGCTGACCAGGGCCAATTTCAGGGTGATCGCCAGTGCGGTCATGTCTGCTGCAGAGAGCATCAGTGTCCCCCGTCTTCCACTGGTGTATACCCCTGGGCGCGGATGATTGCAGCTGCCTCCGCCCCGCGCATGAACGAGAGGAATTCGCGGGCGGCCGCGGTGTCCCTGAGCAGAACGGCCTGTTGTTCAATCGGGGCATGCAGATGCGGGGGGACACGCCACATGGACCCTGCGCCTGAGGCTCTGCCGCCGATCAGCTGTGAGCGGGCGACGAATCCCAGCTCCGCGTTGCCGCTGTGCACGAACAGGAAAGCCTGACCGATGTTCTCACCTGAAACCACACTTGGTTTGACGTTCTGCCACAGGCCCAGATTCTCCAGCGTTTCTTTCGCGGCGGCTCCATAGGGCGCCAAATCCGGATTCGCGATGGCCAGGTGACGAAAATTTCCGCTGCCCAGGATATGCCCATCCGCATCGACGTAACCCTCCCGCGGGCTCCACAGGACCAGCTGGCCAATCGCATAGGTGAAGCGGGTTTCCGGTACGGTCAACCCATCCTGCTCAAGCACCTTTGGCCGCCGGTTATCCGCAGCCAGAAATACGTCAAAGGGCGCACCGTTGACGATCTGGGAAAAATGTTTGCCGGTCGAACCAAATACGGGCACGACTGTGTGATCCGATGTTTTCTCGAATGCGCTCACCAGTTGCGACATGGCGTCGCGAAAGTTACTGGCCGTTGCCGCCTTGACGACATCTGCAGCGGCGAGGTCAGGCAACAGCAGCGCAAAGGCGCTCAACAGGACTGGAATCATTGTTTTCACTATGGTCGCATGTTGTCATTATGGGCGGCACGATTCAACGGCGACACCGCGGCAGAAAACGAAAAAGGACAAATGAGGAGGCAAAAACTTGTGTCTGCCCGGCCTGGCAACATGAAATTCTGCTTTAAGCCTAGATCCAGCGCCTGACCTGTTTTTTGTAATCCCGGAACGCTGCACCGAATTTTTCTTCCAGCGCCCGTTCCTCGGGGGCGATCTGAAAACGGTTCATGTAGAGGATAAAGCCGGCGGCCAGCAACAGCGAGAACGGGTTGGAAAGGTAAATTCCCCATCCGGCCAGAAGCAGCAGCAACGCAAGGTACATGGGATTCCGCGTCCGCTTGAAGACCCCGGATGCAACCAGTGTCGAGCTGTCCTCCGGCTTTAACGGGTTCACGGTGGTTTTGGCCCGTTTGAAGGAAGCGACACCGGCCAGACCGGTGCCAGCGCTCAGGATGGCGGCAAAGACAACCAGCAAGATGCGCACTTCCTGCGGCAACGTCATGCCGGGGGTAAACCGGTGGATGGCCCACATCAGGGCTGCAAACAGAATCGTTGCCAGCACGGGCGGGATTTTAAGTTCTAGTGCGGACATGTAGTGGCCGGCCTGATCATCAGCCAAAGATACCATGCAAATACCAGCCGCGCCGGGGCTTGTATTCGCGGAAGGCCCATAAAGTGCCGCCCCCACGCTCACGAACGATGAAGTAATCGCGGCGGCAGTCGCGTCCGTCCCACCAGCCGCTTTCGATACGCTCGGGACCGGCGATGATTTCGTAGTCCTTGATCCTGCAGCGTACGGGGTCAGGCAGCAGCCAGCTCGGACGATGAGGCAGGGCCACGCACTGCGGCTGCTCATCCAGCGCCCTTGGGCGCCAGCTGTACTCCGGCCGGTGGTCTTCGACGCCGGTCAGGCCGCATACGGATTGCTTGCCCAGCCGGGCCTGCAGACGTTCGGAAAGGCGTTCGATATCCTGGCGCTGTTCTGCCGGCGTATCCCGGAACAGGCTGTGCTGGCCGGCATTGAACTTGAGCAGGGTTGGCGCCTGCAGGCTGATATCACGCACGGCCTGCGGCAACCGCAACCGCTCCAGCCGTTCGCGCAGCAGTAGCATCAGCCGCCCCGCGTCCTGGGTGGGGGACTGCAGCCCCAGGGTGATCTGGCTGCTCGGATGATCCTCGTGTCCGAGCGCAATGTGCACGGACTGAACCGCGCTGTCGCCTCCGCGCAGTACGCCGCACAGCTCTTCCAGCAGGCGGTTTAACGGAAACAGCAAGCCCTGACAGCTGTGGATCGCCGCGGCCAGTTCCAGCGTGGAGGCAAAACGCTCTGGCGGATGATACATGGCCCGGGGGTCGGGCCGGATACCGAGAACCCGGTCCAGGTAGTCAGGCAGTGCCGGGCCAAAACGCCGGGTCAGGGCCTTGCGCGGCAGCCGCAGCAGGTCACGCAGTTGGCGAAATCCCATGCGCTCCAATGCGGCCCGCTGTGACGTGTCCAGGTGCAGCCGGCTCAGCGGCAGCGGCCCGAGTTGCCGGCGAAGCTGGCCGGATGCATCGATATGCAGTCTCTCGCGGGCTGCCAGCCATGCCGCTTCCGGGGTGGCTGCGGAGCCGCTCAGTGCCAGGTAGCCCAGTTGCCCCAGCTCATTCACCAACCGCCCGCCCATTACCTCCGTGCGCCCGAACAACCGTTTACTGGCGCCGGCCTCCAGGAACAACCCATCCCGGTCGCCCGGGATGCACACCTGGCTGCTGTACTGGTAACACCAGGCGGCCAGCCGTTGCAGGGCTTGCCGCTCTGCGGCCTCATCGCGGGGGGCATCGACAAGATCCGGGCGGCCGGAATGCGGTTCCCGCTCAGCGCCGCTCTGTCCGCGGTTATGGAGGTCCAGCGGCAGTTGTGGAAAGCGGATGGCCAGCCACAGCGGTGTTGATGCTGTTTTCTGCGAGGGGTGCATGGCATCCAGTTTGCGGGTTCTGTTTCGCATAAGCTGAGAAAGACTGTGGAATCCGGATGGGCTCAGACGGGCGGTTGCCGCGGCATTTGAGAATACGCACGAGAGTGCCGCGCCGGTCATCCGGCTCCAGTTGCAGGCGCAAAGCGGCGGGTGAGGACTCCCGCCCGGCCGCCTCGGGGCGAAACAGGAAGGCCAGCTTTGCGCTGGACTCAGCGGCAACCTGGAGCCGCCGCAAGCGGGTAAAACTGGCCTGCTCCGGCCAGGCCAGTACGGCGCCGCCCCGGCCGTTCCGAAGCGCCTGTTCGCAAGCCCAGAGCGATTCCCTGCCGCCGCGCGTACGTACCAGCAGCAGGCGCTCCAGCAGCAGTCCATGCCCTTGCAGCGTCGCGGGGTAGGGTATCCAGGGCGGGTCTACCAGGATCACCCATTGCCCCTGCTCGCCGATATCCGCCAGTACCCGGAATAACAGCCGGAACTCGCCCAGGCCGGGATTGCGGCAGATCAGTTCTGTCATGGCGCCCAGGGGCCAGCCTCTGCCGGGCAGCTGCGCGTCCAGTTTTGAGTGACCGGAGGCCAGCGCGCGCTGGCCGTAGCCGGGTTGACGGCCCTTCCACAGCAGCGGCGTGGAATCCAGCAGCTGGTTAACGGAACTCACAGCTTCGGACGGATTACACCGACTCCCAGGCCCTCGATGGCCAGCTCCTGGCGGCGCAAATCCACCTCGATGGGCGTAAAGTCGATGTTTTCGGGAACCAGCTGCACGAGGAAACCGCGCCGGCGGAAGCGTTTCACGGTGACCTCGTCGTCCACCCGGGCTACCACGATCTGGCCGTTACGCGCCTCGGGAGTGCGGTGTACCGCCAGCAGGTCACCGTCCAGGATGCCGGCATCCTGCATGCTCATGCCTTTCACCCGCAGTAGGTAATGGGGTTTGCGGGAAAAGAGGGAAGGGTCCACGCGATATTCGTCTTCAATGTTTTCCTGCGCCAGGATCGGGCTGCCGGCCGCCACCCGGCCGACCAGCGGCAGAGGTTTGTTGGCTGCACCCGGCAGTTCATCCTCCGCCAGCGGCAGCAGGGTGATGCCGCGCGCCGCGCCGCGTTCGATACCAATCACCGATTTCTTCTCCAGCGCCCGCAAGTGCGCTTCCGCAGCGTTTGGGGAGCGAAATCCAAAATGGGAAGAAAGTTCTGATCTTGTAGGAGGATATTTATGTTTTTCAATAAATTGAGAGATAAACATGAGAACTTGCTTTTGACGTTCGGTGAGTTTTTTCCTGGTCATGATGCTGCGCCGTCAGTAATTAACTATAAATATATACAGTAATGTATATTTGATCAACTGCCGGCGTTGCCTGTCACCAGCTAACAACGGCTTCATTTGCTACACTGAATGCAGGAAAACCGATGACAGAAAAACCAAAAAAAGGCTTTTTTACCCAGTTGAAGGAACGGAAGGTCATCCGGGTTGGGATTGTCTACGTCGTCGTCGGCTGGATTCTGATGCAGATCGGCGAAGTGACCTTCGAGGCACTGCAATTGCCGGACTGGTCGCTTAGCCTGTTGATTGTTCTCGTGCTGCTCGGCTTTCCTATCTCGCTGATATTAGCCTGGGCTTTCGAAGTCACACCGGAGGGTATCCGCAAGGATTCAGCCGGCCTGGCGGAGTCGGAGGACGCGCCTCCCGAGCTGGATACATCGGCCCCGTCAATTGCCGTCCTCCCGTTCGCTGACATGAGTGAACACAAAGACCAGGGCTACTTCTGCGAAGGTATCGCGGAGGAAATCCTGAATGCGCTGTGCAAGGTCGCGAATCTGCGGGTCGCCTCCAGGGTGACGGCGTTTCGCTTTGGCAGCAACAAGGCGGACGTCAGGGAGATCGGCAGAAAACTCAAAGTGCAGACGGTACTGGAGGGCAGCGTGCGCAAATCCGGCGACCAGTTGCGTATCACCGCCCAACTGGTCAAAACGGCGGACGGTTATCACCTGTGGTCACGCCAGTACGACCGCGCGCTGGAAGATATCTTCGAAATTCAGGCAGAAATTGCAGGCTCCATTGCCAACGCCCTCAGTGTGACCCTTAAACGGAACCTCTCCCGTGAGCAGCAGAATGTCGATCCGAAAGCCTACGACTTCTTTTTACGCGGGCAGAGTTATTTTGCCAAGCATGATATCGAGGATACGGTTTATGCCCGCCAGATGTTCAGCCGGGCGCTGGAAGTGGACCCGGAATACGGCCGGGCCTGGGCCGGGATGGCCTATACCTATGGTTTTGAATACATGTATTTCAACGCTGACGACGTCAACCGCGAAGAGGCCCTGCACACCAGTCAGAGGGCGCTGGAACTGGCCCCCGAGCTGGTGGAGTCACACGTTTCAGCCGGCATAGCGCATTGCATGGTGCAGGACTACCGGACGGCGGAAACGGAATTTGAGAAGGCCATTGAAATCGACCCGGAAAACTATGATGCATGGTATTTCTTTGGCCGCTGTAACGTTCATGAAGGTGAAATTGAGAAGGCGTTGAAAAATTTTGACCGCGCCTCCCGGGTCCGGCCGGAGGATTACCAGAGTGTTTTACTGCAATCGCAGTTGTTCCATAGCAAGGGTGACCGCAAGCGCGAGTTGGAATCAGCGCGAAAAGGGCTGGAGCGCGCTCGCGCTGTGCTCGAATTGAACCCGGATGACAACCGGGCGCTGAACATGGGGGCCTTTGCGCTGTTCCGGCTCGGCCAGCGGGAGGAAGCGATGGAATGGATGGCCGCATCGATGGAAAAAGCGCCGATGGATTCCATCGTGCATTACAACGCTGCCTGCCTTTATGCGCTGGCGGGAGAAGCTGAAAAATCGCTGGATTGCCTGGAAAACTGCCGCTTCAAGGTCGGCAACCTTAACCGCGAATGGCTGCTGCATGATTCAGACCTGGACAACGTGCGTGAACACCCCAGGTTTGCCGAACTGCTG
>JABDLD010000035.1 GCA_013001885.1 Lysobacterales bacterium | reverse complement strand
ACATTGCGGTACCCGCGGCCATGCGGCTCGCCCTGCCGGAAGCGAAGGCGGCGATTTACCTGCCCATGTCCCTGGCGATCACATTTCCGTTCAACATCGTAGTTGGAATCCCGCTGTACTTTGCCGCCTCCAAATTCTTGCTGGCCTGACCGGGGTTGGCGTGGCGTTTCGCCCGGGCGTTTCAGCGACCGAAGGTCTCACCGAAGAAATCGCCCTCATTCCACTCGGGCCGCTGCAACTGACTTGAAATAAGTTCTCCGATACGCGCATTGATTCGCGTAAACCGTGCGGCTGCCCCGTAGTCTATGGCGAGGTTCAGATCGTCACTTGGCTTGTGGTAATGGTCTTTGAGAAAACCCTCGAACAGGGGCCTGGTATCGGTCTGGCCGTCTCGCGACTGCATGCCAGTCACCAGGAAAATAGCGGGCACGCCCTGCTGCACGAATCGGTAATGATCGCTGCGAACAAAAATATTCTGTTCCGGAAAAGGGTCCGGTGTAAGCGCGATATCGGCCTCGTCAGCTGCGGCCTGCACCGCTGACTTCAGGGTGGAATGTTCCGCGCCGAATGCGATCACATCCCCGAAATCATATAGAAGCAGGGGCATATCGAGGTTGATTACGGCAGCCATGCTGGCCGTTGGCACGGTGGGATTCCGGGAAAAGTACTCCGACCCTACCAGCCCTTTTTCTTCGGCCGTCACGGCCAGAAACAGCACGGAACGCCGCGGCGGCTCATGTTCTGTAAACAGGCGCGCCGTCTCCAGCATCACGGCTATCCCCGAGGCGTTATCGAGCGCACCGTTATTGATGCCGTCCTCGTGGCCTTCGCCGGCCAGCTCGCCAATGTGGTCGAGGTGCGCCGTGTAAACGAGGTACTCATCGCTCAAAAAGGGATCGCTGCCGGGCAGGTAGGCGGCCACGTTGGTGCTGGTGATGTCCTCCAGGGTGCTCGCCCGGGCCATGCGTAGACGGCCTTGCAACGGGAAATGCCCCACCGCCTCTCCGGCTTCGTCTCGCGCAATCAGCGTTTCCAGGGGACTTTCAGCGCCCTCAAAAAGAGCGGCCGCAGCGACATGATGCAGGGAAGCGCTGACCTGAAGCTGGGGGAAATCCGCGAACACCTCGCCGCTGTCATCGAGCCAGCCCATCGACGGGGTGCCGACCATGTTCTCGACGCGCTCCCAGGCAAAACGTTTTTCTCTTGCAGGCGTATGGACAGACACGATACCAACAGCGCCGTGTGCGACCGCATTTTTCGCAATCTCCCGGCCGGAGGAGAAATGAGCCCCTTCTTCACTGGGAAAGTGTTTTGGCTGCCCACGCAAAACGACGATGATCTTGCCGCTGACGTCCAGGCCCTCGTAATCGTCGTAATCCAGCTCAGGCGCCTTTATTCCGTAACCTGCGAACACCATTTCCGCCTCCACGGAGGATGTCAGCTGAGACTTGCCTGGACCCATGAAAAAATCGTCGACAAATTTAAAGGCGGTGCTCTCGCCGGCCCGCTTCAGGCTCATCAAGGCCGTGCCGGGGTTCAACCAGGCCCGGCGCAGAGGCACCGGCTGAAAGTAGCTGCCCTCTGATCCGGCCGGAACCAGCCCCAGTTGCCGAAACTGGCTGGCCACGTATCCCGCGGCAATGTTGTAGCCATCCGTTCCGGGCTGCCTGCCGCGCAACAGGTCGTCTGCGAGAAAAGTGATGTGCGCCTCGATTCGCTGCTGCAACAGGACGTCACTGTCCTCCTGGGCCGAGACCGGCGTCGCGATGCAGACCATGGTTGAGAGCAGGACGCTGTAAAAATGTTTCATCTTTATCCTCTTTATGTTTTCCGTCATGAGCCCATTGCAGCCAGAACACGTTCCGGGGCCTCCAATTGCGGGTAATGACCCACGCCTTCCAGCGTGTCCAGGGTGGCGGACCGGTTCAGTTCGCAGAGCTTTTCAGCGATCCCGTAGACGGCAATCGAATCTTCTTTTCCCCAAATGACCTTCAGCGGCAACTCCAGCCGGTGCAGCGGCCCGGTCCACTGCTCGCCCATGCGGGTTCGCTCGCGCATGTAGCCGGCTATCTTATGCAATGTCCTGCGGCCGCCGTTATTCAGCAGCAATGACCATTGTGACCGGTAATGAAATTCATCAAACTGCGAAGGATCGGCATACACGCGCGGATACTGCAGTTGAAACATCCGCCAACTGGTCAAGCGCGCCGCGATAGCGCCGACTACCGGGGTCCGCAGCAGGCGCTGCGTGAACAGGGGCCGATGCATCTCCATGTAAATCCCCCCGTTCAGCAAGGTCAGTGACCGAAGTGAAAACCGGTAGCCGCCCTGCTCCCGGCGGCGCAGCAGTTCGCAGGCCACGCTATTCCCCATGTCATGGGCCAACAAGTCAAATTCGCTGATCCCAAGAAGGTCGAACAACGCTTCGGCCGCATCGAGTTGGCGCACCAGGGAGTAGTCCCGCTCAACCGGCTTGCCGGAAAGTCCGTAGCCGGGAAAATCAAAAACCAGGACCCGGTGAGTTTTCGACAGAGAAGGCAACAATAGATGCCAGTCCCAGCTGCTGGTGGGAAAGCCATGAAAACAAACCAGCCAGGGCAGGTGCTCTTTTGGCTCACCCTGGATGCGATAAAAAATTTCCACCTGGTCAACGCGGGTAAAATGGCCGTCGGCCATCCACGACTGAATATCAGCGGTCAGCTCGCTCATTTCGCGCCTGACTCTTTGTTTGCAGCGTCCTGCGACGCTTTAAGTATGCCGCGTAATATATTGATTTCATTCTGATCAGGTCGTGCCCTATTGAATAATCTTCGCAGACGCATCATCAACCTCTTGGGTTGCTTGGGATTCAAAAACCGGAGGTCCAGCAAGGTGCGCTCCAGGTGCTCGAACAGACCCTCCATCTGCTGATCATCGACCGGTTCCCAATCCGGCGGCTGCACTGATATATCAGCAAATCCCTGCGCGGCAACCCTCAATTCATAGGCAATGATCTGCACGGCCTGGGCCAGGTTCAGCGATGAATAATCAGGGTTGGAGGGAATATTGACCAGGAACTGGCAACGCTGCATCTCTTCGTTAACCAGGCCGTAGCGTTCTCGGCCGAACAACACAGCAACCTCGTGCGTCTCCGACTCAGCCAAAGCCTGGTTGGCGGCCCGGCGCGCATCGATCATCGGCATCGGCAAACTACGCAGGCGCGCGCTGGTGCCCAGCACCAACGGGCACCCGGCCAGGGCCGAATCCAGTGACTCGTGCACCACCGCGTGCTGCAGCACATCGTCCGCGCCGGAGGCCATTGCGGTAGCCTCGGCACTAGGGTAAATTTTTGGGGTCACCAGGTGCAGCGACGACAGGCCCATCACTTTCATGGCCCGCGCAGTCGCGCCGATGTTTCCCGGATGGGTGGTGTTGATCAGCACGATCCGGATTCGCGCCAGCCGTGATTCGACCTCACCTGATTCAGAACCTGCCATCAGCGCTCCGCTTCTGGTATCCTGTGCCGCCTTTTCGGGACTATCTGCCATGACGCACCCTGTTCTTAATGTAGCTATTGAAGCAGCCCACGCCGCCGCCAAAATCATGCGCCGCCAAATGCAGCACGTGGACGCCATACCTGTAGAACGCAAAGCCCGCCATGACTATGTCAGCGAGGTGGACCGGGCCTGCGAAGCAGAAATTGTACGGGAAATTAAACGTTATTACCCAGATCACGGCTTTGTGTGCGAAGAAAGCGGAAAAACCGGCGAATCCGATTACGTGTGGATCATCGATCCGCTGGACGGCACCAGCAACTACCTGCACGGTCTCCCGCATTTTGCGGTTTCCATCGCCCAGCAGGTCAAGGGCCGGACTGAGCATGCGGTGGTCTACGATCCCCTTCGGGATGAACTCTTCATAGCCAGCAGGGGCTCGGGCGCTTTTCTGAACAGCAAACGAATTCGGGTTGCCGCGCGCAACGGGCTGGAAGGCGCCATCCTGGCGACCGCCTTTCCGTTCAGGGACCGGGGAAAAATGCAGGCCTATGCCCGTATATTTCAATCGGTTTTCGCCAAGGTCGAAGATTTCCGGCGCGCCGGCACGGCCAGCCTGGACCTGGCCTGGGTGGCTGCCGGCCGAATGGACGGCTACTTTGAGATGGGATTGAAACCCTGGGACGTAGCCGCCGGCGCCCTTATCGTACGGGAGGCCGGAGGGGTCGTTATGGACTTTGACGGCAATGACGCCGTCGAGGACGCCGGGACTATTATCGCGGCGCCGTACAAGGTGATGACACCGTTACGGCAACTGATCAGCTCAAAGTGGAAAAACCCCTGAGCTCAACCCTTTGATTCAGGGATTCTGATCGACTACCGCACCCGCCCCTTCTTTCTCCACCGCCAGCAGGTCAAACTTGCTCACACCCAGTTCCAGCAGGGTTGTGCTGGCCACATAGATCGAAGAGTAGGTTCCGATCAATACACCCACGATCAGCGTGAACGCGAAAGCGTGAATGATCTCGCCGCCAAAGATGAACAGCGCCATCAACACCAGCAAGGTGGTAACAGATGTCATTAAGGTACGTGACAGCGTCTGGTTGACCGACACATTGACCACTTCCAGTGAATTGGCTTTACGCAGCTTCGGGAAGTTTTCCCGGATGCGGTCGAACAGCACGATGGTGTCGTTGAGCGAGTAACCGATAACGGCCAGCAACGCGGCAACCACAGTCAGGTCGAACTCGATCTGGACCACCGAAATGATGCCCATCGTGATCATGATGTCATGCACCAATGCCGTTACGGCGCCAACGGAGAACCTCCACTGGAAGCGCATCATCACGTACAAAAAGATGCCAATCAGGGCATAGACCACGGCCAGGATACCCTGCTCCGTGAGTTCTTCACCGACCTGCGGACCGACGAACTCCACGCGGCGCATCATAATCTCGCCCTCGACGCCGTCCTGTAGAGCCGCCAGCACCTGGGTTGAGATTTCAGCGTTGCTGGCTTCCTGGTCGTCCCGCGGCTGAATCCGGACCACGATCTCCGTTGCTTTACCAAACGTCTGCACGACTGCATCCGTCATGCCCGCGTCTGACAGGTGCGCCCGCACATCGGATATTTCCGGCGCGGACGGGTAACTGACCTCAATCAGTGTTCCGCCGGTGAAGTCCAGTCCGAAATTCAGCCCCCTGGTCACCAGCGAGCCGATGCTGATCACGATCAGAATGATCGAAAAGACAAACGCAATCTTGCGTTGCCCCATGAAATCAATGTCGGTTTTCTTGTTCAGAAATTTCATTGCCGCACCTCAGATGGACAGCTTACGGACGCGCTTCTGGCCGCCGTAAATCAGGTTGATGACCGCCCGCGTGCCCATGATCGCAGTGAACATGGAAGTGACGATACCCAGTGACAGGGTAACGGCAAATCCCTTGATCGGACCGGTTCCGAACAGGAACAGCACGAAAGCTGCAATCAGGGTCGTGATGTTCGCATCGGCGATGGTTGAAAACGCCTTGTCATAACCGGCGCGAATGCTCGCCTGCGGGGTATTGCCGCTGCGCAGTTCCTCCCGGATACGCTCGAAGATCAACACGTTGGCGTCAACCGCCATACCTACCGTCAATACGATACCTGCGATACCCGGCATGGTCAGCGTGGCGCCCAGCATGGATAAAAGGGCCATCAACAAAACCAAGTTGGCGAACAGGGCCATGTCAGCCACCAGGCCGAACACGCGATAATAGGCCGCCATAAAGATCAGGACGAGGATAAATCCGATCATCACCGATTTGAAACCCTGCTCGACGTTGTCGGCACCCAGGCTGGGGCCCACGGTACGCTCTTCCACAATCTCCATCGGCGCGGCCAGGGCTCCGGCACGCAGCAGCAGGGCGAGCTGACTGGCCTCGGCCATCGAGTCGAGACCGGTGGTCTGAAAGCGTTTGCCGAAAGGTTCCCGCACCACTGCAACACTAATCACTTCCTCGGTCTTGCGTCCGCCGGGTTTTTGTTCAATGTAAACGACAGCCATGCGGTTGCCGACATTGTCTCGGGTGAAGTCCAGCATGCGCTTGGCGCCAACGCCATCCAGCGTAACGCTCACCTGGGGCTGGCCGGTCTGCTGGTCGAAGCCGCTGGAGGCGCCGATCAACTGGTCACCAGCAACGATCAGGCGCTTCTTCAACAGGATGGGCTGCCCACCGGCGTCGTTGTACAAACGCGACTCCGGCGGAACCCTGCCGGTCTGGGCGGCAGTGAAACCGTCATTCGCCTCGTCAACGGCGCGGTATTCCAGCGTGGCCGTGGCACCGATAATCTTCTTCGCCTGCACCGTGTCCTGTACACCGGGAAGTTGCACCACGACGCGATCGGCGCCCTGCTGCTGGATCACCGGCTCCGCAACACCAATTTCGTTCACGCGGTTTCGCAGTGTCGTGATGTTCTGCTGCAGGGCGGTCTTTTGCAATTCGAGCAATTGCGCTTCCTGCACTGTAGCTTCGATACCAAAATATTCAGCGGTATCCTTCTCATCGACAATCAGACCCTGAAGGCTCTGGTCGCGCCGGATAAGCTCCAGCGCCTGGTTGCGGTCCTCTACGGAACGCAACAGCGCCAGCAAACCATTGCCTTCACGGCGAACCGATACGTAACGGATGCGCTCATCTCTGAGCGCGGTGCGCAGATCGTCAACGTAGCGGTCAAGCTGCTGGCCGCGCGCTGTTTCCATGTCGACCTGCATCAGGAAGTGCACCCCGCCCTGCAAGTCCAGGCCAAGCGTCATCGGCTTGCCGCCAACCGCCCGCAACCATGTGGGCGTAGCGTGCGCAAGGTTCAGGGCAACGACGTATTGCTCGCCTAATGCTTCCTTGATGACGTCCGAAGCCCGTAACTGGTCATCGGTCGAGTTGAAACGATAGAGCATGCGGTTACCGACCCGCTCCTTGTTTTTAAAATCCAGGTTCTCGACCACCAGCGCATCTTCGATATTAGCCTCGAGATCCAGTGGAATGGCGAAACCGCGGGCGGAAGTAACCTGCAAGGCCGGGTCCTCGCCAAACAGGTTTGGCAGGGCGTAAAGCACGCCCGTAAGGAGAACCAGCACGATAAGCAGGTATTTCCAGGCAGGATATTGATTCATTATTCAGCCTCGGAAGGATTGATTATTAATGTTGTCTAGAGCCCGTATCAAGCGGACTTGATAGTGCCTTTGGGCATAACGCTGGCGATAGCGTGTTTCTGTACCCTGATCTGGATATTATCCGCAAACTCCACGGTGACAAATGACTCGCCGACTTTGGTAATGCGCCCCAGCAGGCCGCCGTTAGTGACCACCTCGTCACCGTTCCCAAGTTCGGCAATCAGTTTCTTGTGCTCCTTGGCACGCTTCATCTGCGGACGGATCAGCAGGAAGTAGAAAATGACGAAAATAATGATCAGCGGCAGGAAAGACATCAAGCCACCGGGTTGAGCGCCGTCCTGTGCGTAAGCGCTGGCAATGAAGAAATCCAAGATTTCCATGTGAATCCTCGTTTAGAACAATGTGCAGCCGAGTATTATATGTGAAAGGTGGCTGTCATCCTATGGATTTACACCTTTTCTTTTCATCGTCCCGCGCCACTGTCACCGTCAGAGTGGTCCGAGCGCCGCCTTTTCCAGATATTCGGCGGTAAAATCAGCCAGATTATCCGCCTCTATCGCGTCCCGCAGGCCCTGCATCAGCCGCTGGTAAACCTTCAGGTTATGTACGGTCATCAACCGGGCACCGAGGATTTCGTTACAGCGCTCCAGATGTTTTACATACGCGCGGGAGTAGTGGCGGCAGGTTTCGCAATCACATTCGGGATCGATCGGCCGGGTGTCCTGTTCATAGCGCGCATTACGGATTTTCAATACGCCACGAGACGTAAAAAGGTAGCCGTTACGGGCGTTCCGTGTCGGCATGACGCAATCGAACATGTCGATCCCCCGGTCCACTCCGGCAATGATGTCCTCGGGCCGGCCCACGCCCATCAGGTAACGTGGCCGGTCTTCGGGCAGTTCAGGCACCGTGAAGTCGAGAACCCCGTCGCGCTCGTCGTGCGGCTCCCCCACCGACAGGCCGCCGATGGCGTAGCCGTCGAATCCGATATCCACCAGCCGGCGCGCCGAACGCACCCGCAAATCCTCGAACATCCCGCCCTGCACAATCCCGAACAGGGCGGACGAATTGCCTTCATGCGCGCGCTTCGAGCGCTCTGCCCAGCGCAATGACAATTCCATCGATTCGCTGGCCTGCGATTCGGTTGCCGGATAGGGCGTGCACTCATCGAAAATCATTACGATGTCGGAATCCAGCGATTTTTGCACCGCCATGGATTCCTCCGGACCCATGAAGACCTTTGAGCCATCGATGGGCGAGGCAAACGTGACGCCCTGCTCGGTGATCTTGCGCCGCTCGGCCAGGCTCCAGACCTGGAACCCGCCTGAATCCGTCAGGATGGGCCGCGGCCACTGCATGAACTGGTGCAGTCCGCCGTGTTTTTCGATCACTTCGGTGCCGGGCCGGAGCATCAGGTGAAAGGTGTTGCCGAGGATGATGTCCGCGCCGGTGTCGCGCACTTCGCCCGGTGTCATGGCCTTGACCGTGCCGTAAGTGCCCACCGGCATGAAGGCCGGAGTGCGAATATCCCCGCGTTCCATCTGCAGCAAGCCGGTACGGGCCTTGCCGCTGATCTTATTGAGCCTGAATTTCATCGGTCAGACGCGGGCGGCGACCATCACGCGCTTGTGGTGAAGCAGTTGTTCATAGGCTTCTTGCGGCGGCTCCAGCACTTCCGCACTGGAAAACCCGACCTTCTCGAGCAGCCAAAGCAATGCGTCCAGGCTCGGTACGAGACAGACGCCCGTGACACTGGCCTCCGGCCCGTGCGTGTCGCCGGTTTCGTCAATGATGCCGAAACTGCCTTTCAGCGGCCGGACGTACTGATAACTGCCGTAATCGACGAAACCGGTCATGCCGGGAACGATTTGCGTTTCAATCACGCACAACTGTTTGCACAGTGCTCTGCAGACGCGCAATGCGCCTACCGGGTTTTCCAGGTGATAGAGCAAGCCCAGCATCAGCACCACGTCGAATTTTCCTGTCTGGTCCGGGGTCTGTTCATGAATGTCACCCTGGAGGAAGGACAGTTGATCCATCTCGTAAATTTGCGAGATCAGGCTGCTGTCGTCGACATGGCTTTGGCGGGCATCGACGCCGAGCACCCGGGAGAAACCCGAGCGGGCCATGTTGTACGCGAACCAGCCCTGGTGACAGGCCAGATCGAGTGCCGTCAGCCCGCCCCGCTCCGGACCCAGGCAATGACCAATGCAGGCATCGAGCATATTCCAGCGCGTATCGTGAATGGCCTGAATATCAATGCCGTGATAAGTCGTCGTGCTGCTGCCGTCGGGCAGATCATAGGCATAAAACCATTCCCTGGAATGCACCTGTTCGATCAGTGTGGACATGAAAAACTCCGGAGTGAATCAGCCGTGGAATTATGACAACTGCCGGCTCAGAGAACCAGCATCGCATCACCATAACTGAAGAATCGATAACGCTGCGCTACCGCATGCCGATATGCAGCAAGGGTCTCCGCGGTGCCGGCCAGCGCGCAAACCAGCATCAGCAGAGTGGACTCGGGCAGATGAAAATTGGTCACAAGGCCGTCGATGACCCGGAATTGATATCCCGGGTAGATAAAGATACGGCTGTCGCCCGAATAAGGTGCGAGCGCGCCGGCGGCGGCCGCCGTTTCAAGACTGCGCACCGCGGTTGTGCCGACCGCGATCACCCGCCCGCCCCGCGCGCGGGTTCGAGCCACGGCTTCACACACCGAATCGCTTACGTCCAGGCGCTCGGCATGCATCCGGTGGTCTTCGATGTTGTCACAACGCACCGGCTGGAAGGTTCCCGCGCCCACGTGCAAGGTCACTTCCGCACGCTCAATGCCGCGCGACTCAAGCAGGCCGAGCAGCTCGCGGTCGAAATGAAGCCCGGCCGTGGGCGCGGCAACCGCGCCGGGGTGGCGCGCGTAAATGGTCTGGTAGCGCTCCCGGTCGTCGGAAGTATCTTCACGTTCAATGTAGGGCGGCAACGGCATGTGACCCAGTGTTTCAAGCTTTTCCGCGAGGGCGCCGTCCTCCAGTTTCAGGCTGAAAAACGAACCGTCGCGGCCGGTCACGGTCATGCGAGATCCGTCCTCGAGAACAATGATCGAACCTTGCCGCGGAGTCTTGCTGGCCCGCAGCTGCGCCATGCACTCGACGTCGTTGAGCATGCGCTCCAACATGATTTCAATCCGCCCCCCGGTTTCCTTGCGCCCAAACAACCGGGCGGGAATCACACGGGTATTGTTGAATACCAGCAGGTCTCCCGCTTCCAACAAGCCGGGCAAATCACGGAAACAGCGATCGCTGACCTGTCCGCCTGCTCTGGACAGATGTAATAGGCGGCTGCCGGACCGCGATTCGAGCGGTTTTTGCGCAATCAGATCCTGCGGCAGGTCAAATTTGAAATCACTTCGTTTCACTATCAGGGCACCGGGATGACTGCGCGGCATTATAATGCCCCATTCACCGGGGAACGAGCATGATGGAAAATCTGTTGGAAACTGCAAAGAAACTGGATGCGGAAGACAGGCTCGGACATTTCCGTGACCGTTTTTACATTCCGGCCCGTTCCGGCGGCGGCGAGCAGGCGTATTTTTGCGGCCACTCGCTGGGCTTGCAGTCCCGATCGGTTGAATCAACCATTCGGGAAGAACTGGTTGCCTGGCGGGATCGCGCGGTTTACGGGCATTTCACCGGCGAGCTGCCCTGGATGGACTGCAACGATGCGCTCTGCCAGCAGTTGGCGGGACTGACCGGGGCGCAACCCTCCGAGCTGGTCGTCATGAATACCCTTTCGGTCAACCTGAACCTGCTGATGGTCAGTTTTTTCCGCCCGCAGGGCGACCGCCGTAAAATCCTGATCGAAAAACACGCTTTCCCATCAGACCGTTACGCGGTGGCGTCGCAACTGCAGTTTCATGGCCTTGACCCGGCAGAGTGCATGGTCGAACTGGGCCCGGAGCCCGGCGCCCAACTGATCGAGGAAAGCCAGGTCGAAGATTACCTGCGGTCGCACGGGGATGAAGTTGCCCTCGTGCTGTGGCCCGGTGTGCAGTACATAACCGGACAGGCTTTCGACCTGCCCCGGCTGGCTGCCGCAGCCCATGCAGCCGGATCGATGATCGGCTTTGACCTGGCGCACTACATCGGCAACATCCCGTTGTCGCTGGACGAAAGCGGCTGTGATTTCGCCGCCTGGTGCCACTATAAATACCTGAATTCAGGTCCGGGCGCTGTGGGCGGCTGTTTCGTCAACCAGCGCCACCACCAGGCCAATGGTCTTCCGCGTTTCACCGGCTGGTGGGGCAACGACCGCTCCAGCCTGTTTCGGATGGAGCACGATTTTAAACCCGCTCGCGGTGCTGCCGGCTGGCAAATGTCCAATCCGCCGATCCTTGCGATGGCCCCCATCCGGGCTTCCCTTGCCCTGTTCGAGGAGGCCGGCATGGCGCGGCTGCGGCAGAAGTCATTAGCGTTATCGGACTATCTGGTGACAGGCATCCAGTCACAGCTGGACGATATACTGGAAATCCTCACGCCCGGCGACTCCGCCCGGCGGGGCTGCCAGCTGTCCCTCAGGGTTCGGGCCGGACGCGAAAGCGGCCGCGAGCTATTCAGCTACCTGGAACAACGGGGAATCATCACCGACTGGCGTGAGCCGGATGTGATCCGGGTCGCGCCAGTGCCGCTTTATAACCGCTTTGAAGACTGCTGCACGTTCCTGCAACACATCTCCGAATGGCGCGCGCTCACTGGCAGTTAATGCTATCCGTCAGCTTGATGATCGGATCGGTCCGTTGCACGGACCCGCTGATCGGAGACTCGAAAACGTAATCCAGTGTCCAGCTGCCCGAGGCCTCACCGTCGAAACTGCGGGCGAGCACGCCCACGGTTTGCGATGAAAGCCCGGTGGGAGTGCAGACAGCGCAGTAGCCGTTGAACTGCAGCATCGGCATCTCGCTGTTTGTCGGTTGAGGGTTCACGATATCCTGCGCTACCAGCCAGCGTGGCACGCCCGCAGCGTCGAACAGGTAGTGGATTTGCGACTGCGTACTGGCATTCACCAGGATGCTGGCGCCCCCCAGGCCGTCGACACCGCGGTACCAGAGACCCGTGTAACTCTGGTCTGAGCCGTTGATTTGCGGACAGGTCGGCGGACTGATCGGCTGCATGCGTTCGGTTCCGGATTCGCCGTAAAGCGTGTAGGAGAACATCTGATCATTCTCGGCCAGAGTGGTGACCGACACCCTGCCCACTTTCACGAATTGCTGCCGGGCGCCGTCGTTGGTAAATCGCAGCAGGTCGGCCGTCCAGATGTTGTGGTTGATGACCGGATTGCCGGAAATGTACCAGGTAGGCTCGCCCTCACGGTCATAGGTATACCAAATGAAGGCCCTGCTGGAACCGCCGTTGTTGTACTCGTAGCCCTGGCCGAGGCCTGGACGGGAATTGGGTTCCCACAGTCCGCTGCGTGCCTGGACCGGAGTGCCGTCGAACGCGGTGGTTGCGCGTATCTGCACCGCGCTCGGCGAAGTATTACCGTTCGTCACCTGGGCATACCAGCGCCCCGGGTCCACCCCGAAGATCGTGATGGACGGTCCTTCGCCGCCCACGCCGTCAGCCGAAACGACTGCGGGTGCATCACCGGCTGGAGTGGCAAAAGGCGGACTGCTGATTCCCTCGGAGAAATCGAGCCGCTTGAGCTCCAGGGTCAATCCGTTGTTTTGCGCGTCATCCGCGCCGTTGGCAAAAACAGTCAGGCTGCTGGTTCCCGGGGGAATGTCGATGAACAGGCGGTCATGCGCACTTTCAGCATCCAGCGCCAGCCGGTGGGTTGAACCGTCGATCAGCGGAAAAGTCTCAGGTCCGGCGATGCCGTTGCGGTTGAACCGCACCGGGATGATGCCGATGTTGTTCGGTTTGGAACGATCGGTTCCGATGCCAATTGCGCCCAGGAACTGCTCGCCCGGCAGGGCATCGAGGTTGTCCCAGCTCACTTGGAGCGTAAATTCCTGGCCGGCTGAGATCATGCCGGCGCCGGTGGCGGCCAGTTGGGAATCGCCGGTCAATCCGACCGCCGCATGCACCAGCGTCGCCTCGTCTCCGCCTTCCGCGGTCGCTGTCCAGTTCTGCACGACAATCCAGTAGTTGCCGGGGGGCAGGTCATACAGGTTACACAGCTCCAAGTCATTCTCGGACTGGCTGGCGCACAGTTCCTCGGATTCATCCGCAAATCCGTTGCCGTTGTCGTCGCGCCCAACGAACAGATCCAGGTCCTCCGAGGTGGATTCCAGTGTTTCTGCGTACAGCCAGAGTCCGCCCTGGGGCAGTGAATGCCAGGTTGTGAACACGCCATCACCTCCGTCGTAGGGATTGCTTTCACTTTGATCCTGTAAGAGAGTTTTTACCGTTTGAGACGGTTTGACCAATTCACCCGCGGTAAAAGTGGCATCCGGCATGGCCACGAGACCGGACAGGCTCCTCGTCGTCCAACCACCGTTGCGGTTGTCGGAAATCGACCAACTTTCCGGTAAGGCTCCGCCGTCCGCGTATACCGAGATGGTCAGGAACTGGTCGGGCTTGCCGGGAGAACTGAGACGAACGCTGCCGAATACCCAGTCGCCGACCACGCCTGACTGCGATAGATCAATGTCCACCTGCAGGCTGCGCGATTGACCGGAACCCAGGGTGAAATTCGTTGGGCTGATTGAAACGCCAACGCCCTCCGGAAATCCGACGGGCGCCGCAGTCCAACTGGCCCCGCCTGACTGATCCTTTACCGTGCGGGTAAAACTGCAGTTGCTGCGGCACTGGCTGTCCACCAGGCCGGCCAGATTCAGATTCCGCGGTTGGCCGCCAAATGAAGGGTTGGCCGCCAGAAACTGGGAGTTGGTGACGTCCAGGTACAGCCCGGCATTGGCAGCATCAGCCAATTGCGGACGGCCTGCACCGCGCTGATGGGGATCCGCCGGCACGATACCCTGGTCGGTTGCTACTTCCGCGTTGGCGGTGGTCTCAATGGAGGAGGCAATCTGGCTGACACTCCAGTCCGGATGAATCGATTTCAGCAGAACGGCCGCGCCTGCGACATGCGGTGATGCCATTGAGGTTCCCGTAAGAGTCAGGAGTCCCTGGCCCTGATCAGACGCCGCCAGTATCGAAGTGCCCGGGGCAATCAGATTGGGCTTAAGCGTATCGGCTACTGGCGGTGAGGCCGGCCCGCGGGAGCTGGATCTGTTGAGCTGGTCGCCAAAGCTGTCATTTTCCACCAGCGAAAAGCCGGATATGGATCCCTGGTGATCGCTGCCGCTGTCGAGCCAACTGCGCAACTGGTCGCCCTCGGCGTCACCCAGGTGCGTTGCGGGCAGGCAGTGGTCATCTGCAACCACCGATTCGCCCTGGCCATCCGTGTTGGCGAGAATGTAACCGCCGGCGCCGGCAAGCAGCACATTTTTGCCTTTCTCAACCCGCCCGTAAGTGCCGCGGTCGCAGACCACGATTTCACCGTTAAACGGCTGCTCACCGTCCCACGGATTGCTAAGGCCCTCGTTGTCTTCGCATCGCGCTTCCAGTTCCGCCTCGCCCATACCGCACAAGGCATTTCCGTAATCCCGGGCATGGACGATCTTCCGGGTGGCGAGCCCAGCCGTCAGGCTGGCGCCGATCAGGTCACCAGGCGGCGTGCCGGCGCCCCCCGAGAGGTCGCTGACGACACTGCCGAAGATAGTGTTGTGCGTGGCGTTACCCACCGCAACCAGCCACGGTGCGTTCGCAGGGGAACCGATGGTACCGGCATTAGGCCCGGAATTTCCGGCAGAAGTGGCCGCGAACACACCGGCGCCGCGGGCGTTCAGAAATGCCTGGGAAATGCTGGGGTTTCTCCACGGATCGCTGGCGCTCGAGCCGATGGAATAATTGATCACGTCAACACCGTCTTTCACCGCCTGGTCGATGGCCTGCAGGATGGCCGAGCCACTGCAGCCCCCGCTGTCGGGGCCCAGGGGTTCTCCGATGTAACAGACGCGGTAAGAAATGATGTTCGCGCGCGGCGCCACGCCGCTGATGGTCACGTTGACCCGCCCCTCGAGAAAGGTGTTTAGCGAGTTGCCCACGGCGGTGGAAGCCGTGTGGCTGCCGTGGCCGTCATTGTCCCTGCCGTTGGTGTTCTCTTCCACCACGTCCTCGGTGGACGGGTCGTCTTCGACAAAATCGTAAACTCCGATCAGCTTGTCGTTGCACTGGGCGCCGGATTCCAGCTCGTTGCACAGGCCCAAATAACTTCCCAGCGGATTGGAATGGATGTATCCGTCAGTCGACGGGTTGGAGAACGACGGGTGTTCCCAGTTGATGCCCGAATCGAGCGACCCAAAGATGACGCCCTCTCCTCTTTTCTCACCAAAACCCGCATCGCCATTCCAAATCTCGCTGGCCCCGATCCATTTGGGACCGGCAAACGTTTGCAGTGTGTGTTTGGTGTCAGGGGCGAGCGTCTTGATTAGCGGAGACCCCGCCAGGATCGAGGCTTCGACCGGAGACAGGTCAAGGGCCATGCCGTTAGTGGCAGCCTGGTAACGGTATACAGGTTTCACGGAACGGCCCAGCAGCAACGAAGCCTCCTCCCGAAACTCCTCGTGACGCTCTGCGATGAACGCCAGGTAGGCCAGCACCTCAGGGGAACGCATATTCAATTTTCGTTCGCCGGTTGACAGTGCCGACGTTGCCGCGAGATGTTTTTCGCCGGTGCGGGTCTCAACCGACAATTCCTGTCCCGCATAGACCGCCAGAGGCGGATCCTGCAATTCGACCAGGTATCGCTGATGCTGGGACGACGACGGCGATCCGTCCCGCGCGACCGCAACCGGGGCCAGCAGTAAAAAACTGATGACTGACCACAAAGTGATGGCCAGAATGCCGGAACGACCCGGCGCTACTTGTTCATTCATGACAACGTTATCCATGGCTCCTGGCTGGAGTCCTCATTGTTACCAGTTCTTCGGCAGCCGTCGGGTGAATCCCGATGGTGCAGTCAAAACGCTCCTTCGTCAGTCCTGATTTCACGGCGATTGCGAAACCCTGGACAATTTCGGGAGCGTCGGGTCCTACGATGTGTATTCCGACCACTTTTTGGCCCTGATGTTCCACAATCAGTTTCATCAATGTTTTTTCATCGCGCCCGGACAGCGTGTGCTTCATTGGACGAAACTCGGACAAGTACACATCAACCGGCCCGAAGTGGGTAATTGCCTCTTCCTCGGTGTAGCCCACGGTGCCCACCGGAGGTTGGGAAAACACGGCGGAGGGAATGAATTCATGATTCACCGGGCGCTCGTGATTACCAAATTCCGAATCTGCAAAGGAGTGACCTTCATAGATGGCTACCGGTGTCAGGTTTACCCGGCTGGTGACGTCACCCACCGCAAAAATATGCTCAACGCTGGTGCGGGAGTAGTCGTCAACCACGATCCGGCCGTCCGCACGAACTTCGACACCGATCTCACGCAGCCCAAGGTCACGCACCAGCGGAACCCGACCGGTTGCATACATGACCTGGTCAACTTCGAGCGTAGCGCCACTCTTCAGATTAAGCTGCAGGCCGCTGTCTTTCCTCTCGATGCTGCTGATGTCCTCTTCCAGCCTCAGGTCGATGCCTTTCTTGACCAGTTCGGAACTCACGACCCGACGCACGTCCTGATCGAATCCCCTCAGGACCGCATCACCCCGGTAAATTTGAGTGACCGAGGAACCCAGGCCGTTAAATATCCCGGAGAATTCGCAGGCGATGAAGCCGCCGCCCACGGTAGCAACCCGCGCGGGCAACTCTTTCAGGTCGAAGGCTTCGTTGGAACTGATGGCGTGTTCAATACCGGGTATGTCTGGGGCCCAGGGTGTGCCGCCGGTCGCGATCAGGATGCGCTCCGCGGTAACCGTCTCTCCACCAACCTGCAGTGTGTGCTGATCGATGAATGAGCCGCGCGCCTCGTAGAGTTTGACGCCGGAACCCGACAGCAGGCCCAGGTAAACCTGGTTCAAGCGGTCGATTTCTTTGTCCTTGGCCTGGATCAACCTGGACCAGCTGAACGAAGACGGGCCAGTTTCCCATCCGAATCCGCGGGCGTCCTCGAAATCCTCGGCAAAATGAGATGCATACACCAGCAGTTTCTTCGGCACGCAGCCCCGAATGACGCAGGTGCCGCCAACGCGGCTTTCCTCGCAAATACCGACACGCGCCCCATGCGAAGCGGCAATCCGCGAGGCGCGCACACCCCCGGATCCGGCGCCGATCACAAACAGGTCAAAATCATATTGGCTCATCTGGGCTCCACCCGATTTCAAGCATGCGAATGATACCGTTAATTGCTTTTAAGCGCATGACACAGGCAGACCGGACTTTGACGGAAAAAATTTCGAAAAGATGCGTTGATCTGCATCATTTAGTTGCCTAGAATCACTTGGACTTGTTACCGCTGTTTCCGTAGCATAGCCCGACACATAAAATTCAAGACTTGGAACTTCATGCTCGTTGCTTCACAACTCGTTTTCGAACGTTACTTTGAGCCGGTTTTCCTTCCCGTAGATTTCCAGCTGGAAAACGGGGAGCTGTTGCTGGTAACCGGTGCAAACGGCTGTGGAAAAACAACTTTGATCCGGGTGCTTGCCGGCATTCTGCACCCCACGTCGGGAGCCATAGACAACCGTTTTGGCGCCATGGCCTATGTCGGCCACTATCTGGGCATTAAGGACGACCTCAGCGTGCAGGAAAACCTGCGCTTCATGCGTGATTTCCTCGGCTTGTCGTCACGCAGCTGCACGGATGTGATCGAACAGGTCGGCCTGACGCGCGTGGCCGAGCAGCAGGCCCGCACCCTCTCGGCCGGGCAACGCAAACGCTGCGCGCTGGCGCGGTTGCTGGTCAGCGAGAGTCCGCTGTGGCTGTTGGATGAACCTTATTCCAATCTGGACGTCGAAGGCGTTGAGTTGGTTGATGATATTCTGCGAGGCCACCTGGAGACGGGAGGCGCCTGCGTGCTGGCGACACATGGCGCACACCGGCCGGATTGGGACCAGACCAATAATTTCCACTTGATTTCAGGAGCCGCCGCATGACCGCCGAGCCGTTAAGCGGCAGCCTATCAAAAGCCTTTTTGGCATTGCTGAGACGAGATCTCCTGCTGGCTTTCCGGCGGCGCACGGAATTGCTTTTCCCGGTCATTTTTCTGCTGGTGGTGGTAAGCCTGTTTCCACTGGGTATCGGCCCGGGGCCGCAATTGCTGGCTCGAATTGCCCCCGGCGTAATCTGGATCGCTGCACTGCTGGCTACGGTGATTTCCCTGGACGCGCTTTTCCGTTCAGATTTTGAAGACGGGACGCTGGAGCAGTTCATCATCAGCGGGCATCCGTTGACCCTGATCGCACTGGCCAAGATTGTCTCGCACTGGCTGGTAGCCGGCCTCCCGATTGTACTGCTGTCTCCGTTACTCGCGCTTTGGATGAACCTGCCGAGCGAATCGCTGGGCGTCATGATCCTGACTCTGGCGCTGGGCACACCCATCCTCAGCCTGATCGGCTCGATCGGCGTGGGCCTGACAATCAGTCTCAAGCGGGGCGGGCAATTGCTGTCGCTACTGGTATTTCCGCTGTACGTCCCCATCTTGATCATCGCAACCGCCGCGGTCATGGCAGCCTCTGACGGCCTGCCGTACACGCAATTCCTGGGTCTGCTGATTGCAGGCCTGATAACGTCGGTGACGCTCGCTCCGTTCGCGGCGGCCGCTGCCCTGAAAATCAGTCTGTCATGAATTCAAACACTGCAACAAAAGCAAAACCCAGAAAGCACCCGGTCGTGCTGTTCATCCATAAACTCGGCTCACCCCCGTGGTTTTATGATTTCGCCGGGAAATTCATTCCGTGGCTTTGGTTGATTTTTGGAGTCCTTACCGTCCTGGGCCTGTATCTCGGCCTGGTCAAGGCGCCCGAAGATTACCTGCAGGGCCAGAGCGTGCGGATCATCTATTTGCATGTGCCCGCCGCCTGGATGTCGATGATGATCTACTCCTCGATGGCGGTGATGGGTTTCATCGCCCTGGTCTGGCGCATTCGGATCGTTGAAATCCTGGCGATGGCGAGCGCTCCGATCGGTGCGGCCTTCACCATCGTGACGCTGACGGCCGGCTCCCTCTGGGGACGCCCGACCTGGGGCACCTACTGGGTATGGGACGCACGATTGACCAGTGAACTGGTTCTGCTGTTCCTGTACCTGGGCGTGATCGGCCTTTACAACTCCATAGACGAACCACGCAAGGCGGCCAGGGCAGCCTGCCTGCTGGCCATCGTCGGCGCCGTCAATCTGCCGATCATCCATTACTCGGTGAAATGGTGGAATACCCTGCACCAGGGCAGCAGCATCAGCCTGATGGGCGGCAGCAGTATTGACAGCAGCATGCTGTACCCGCTTTTGATCATGGCCGTCGCCACCAAATTTTACTACGGAGCCAACCTGCTGACCCGGGCGCGAATAAAACTGCTCGAGCAGGACAAGCGCAAGGCCTGGGTCCGTGAAATTCTGAAGGAGAAGAACTGATGGACCATACACCCTTCATCATCGCCGCTTATTCGATCGGCTTTGTCGTTCTTCTCTGGTGCGCCGTTGCGCCGCTCATGCGTAAAAAATCCATCGCCAGGGACATCCGGCGTTTAATTCAAATAGAGGAACGTTCCCGTGACCCCAACTCGTAAAAGAAGACTGGTAGCCGTGTTGCTGATACTCGCCGGTGTGAGTGTCGCCAGCACCATCGCATTTTATTCGCTGCAGGAGAACATGCTGTATTTCCAGAGCCCTAGCGATCTCGCCGTGCAACCCATTCCCCCCGGACGGCAATTCCGACTGGGCGGACTGGTCAAGCCGGGTACGGTCGAGCGGCAGGAGGGCGGACTGGCCACCCAGTTCATCGTCACCGACGGGCCCAAGGAAGTCCTGGTGGAGTATGTCGGGATCCTGCCGGACCTGTTTCGTGAAGGCCAGGGCGTGATCGCCCGCGGATCGCTGAACGGTACGGGCACATTCGACGCGTCGGAAGTGCTGGCCAAGCACGATGAAAACTACATGCCGCCGGAAGTGGCTGACGCCCTGGAGGAAACCGGCCATGTCTTACCCAAGAAACCAAACAGCTAAGGACCGCAGATGATCCCGGAAATCGGACAAGTCACCCTGATAGGCGCCCTGCTCGTCGCCATCCTGATGGGCACCCTGCCCCTGATCGGAGCTTCCACTGGAAATCAACGACTGATGAGAGTGGGCCAGACCGCAGCGACTGCGCAGTTTCTGCTGATCGCCACTTCGTTTGCCGTGCTGACATGGGCATTTATCAGCCAGGATTTCTCCGTCGAATATGTCGCGCGCAACAGCAATTCGCAGTTGCCGATGGAATACCGATTTTCAGCCGTTTGGGGCTCACACGAGGGATCGCTGCTGCTGTGGGAACTGATCCTGTGCTTGTGGACCTTCGCTGTCGCCCTGTTCAGCAAGAAGCTGCCTGACGATTTCCGGGCAAGAACACTGGCGGTTCTGGGCTGGATTTCCACCGGCTTTCTGATGTTCGTGATATTCACTTCCAATCCTTTCGGACGATTGATCCCGTCAGCGGCTGACGGCCTCGACCTGAATCCGCTGTTGCAGGATCCGGGCCTGATCATTCACCCCCCCATGCTGTACATGGGTTACGTCGGCTTTTCTGTTTCCTTCGCATTCGCTGTCGCCGCGTTGCTGGGGCAGCAGGTCGACCGCGACTGGGTGCGCTGGTCGCGGCCGTGGACACACGTCGCCTGGGCCTTTCTGACCCTGGGTATCGCGCTCGGCAGCTGGTGGGCTTACTACGAGCTCGGCTGGGGCGGCTGGTGGTTCTGGGACCCGGTGGAAAACGCCTCGTTCATGCCCTGGCTGGTCGGCACTGCGTTAATCCACTCCCAGGCCGTCACTGAAAAGCGGGGTGCCTTCAGGAACTGGACACTGATCCTGGCCATCACGGCGTTCTCGTTATGCCTGCTTGGCACCTTCCTGGTTCGCTCCGGCGTCTTGACCTCGGTGCACGCGTTTGCATCGGACCCGACCCGCGGCGTCTTTATCCTGACCTACCTGTTCGTGGTGGTTGGTGGTTCATTGCTGTTGTTTGCCATTCGCGCACCGGGCATGGTGCAGGGCAGCAACTTTGCCGGCCTGTCGAGGGAAACGCTGCTCCTGGTCAACAACCTGCTGCTGGTCGTCATGACGGCAATGGTGTTGATCGGAACGCTTTATCCGCTGCTGCTCGACGCGCTCGATGCTGGCAAAATTTCTGTCGGACCGCCCTACTTCGGAACGCTTTTTGCACTGCTGCTGATTCCGCTGGCTTTGTTGCTGCCCCTGAGCTTTTATGCCAAGTGGCAGGAAGACAAGTTGAAACGGCTTATGCGTAAACTGGCCGTTCCCGCTGTCCTGGCAGTGGTTACCGCAGCCGCGACTGCTTTCTGGCTGCCCGATGCCGGCGGCTGGGGAATTGCAGGCTCCGCGGCAGCTGCGTGGATTATCGCGAGTTGCCTGCGCTACTATTTTTCGCGCCTGACCGCAGTCAAGGGTCAGCGACCCTCCCGCAGTGAGACCGGCATGATCCTGGCCCACCTGGGTGTTGGCGTGTTCCTGATCGGCGCTTCGCTGACCAATCCCGTCAGTTCTGAAAAGCACCTGCGCATGGTGCCGGGAGATTCCTTTGAACTGGCCGGCTACAATTTTGTGTTCGAAGGAACACGCGGCGTTCGAGGACCCAATTACTTTGCCGACGAAGGTGAATTCATCGTGTACAAGGAAGGTGAACGGGTCACCAGCCTGTACCCGCAGAAACGCCGCTACCCCAACAACCAGGTGATGACCGAAGCTGCTCTTGATCCGGGTTTAACGCGCGATCTCTACGTTTCACTGGGCGAACCCCTGGATGACCAGGGCAATGCCTGGGCGATCAGGATCTACCACAAGCCGTTCATCCGGTTCATCTGGATGGGCGCGCTGTTGATGATGTTCGGCGGCTTCCTGGCCGCCAGTGACCGGCGCTATCGGCGTAAAGTCACGGCCCCGGCCAAAAAGCCAGCCGGCGAGACCGGCGCGCGCCGCCTGGAGGAGGCTCCGGCATGATCGGCAGACTGGTCCCCGTTATCATATTTCTGGCGCTTGGCCTGTTGCTGGCGGTCGGGCTCAAAATTGCAGACCATAAAACCGAGATTCCCTCTCCACTGATCGGCAAGAAAATGCCCGAATTTTCATTACCGGTACTGGGACAGGAAGAAACGAAGGTCAGCTCTGAAGACCTGCTGGGAGCGCCTTTCCTGCTGAATGTCTGGGCAAGCTGGTGCCCGACCTGCCGCTATGAGCACCCGGTCATCACGGAGCTGGCCAAATCCGGCGCCGTGCGGGTCATTGGTCTCAATTACCGGGACGAAGCGGCGGACGCACAGCAATGGCTGCGACGTTTTGGCGACCCGTATGAGTTCAGCCTGGCTGATGTCTCGGGCAGGATCGGCATCGATTTTGGTGTGTACGCGGCACCCGAGTCGTTCCTGGTCGATGCAGAAGGAAACGTCGTTTACAAGCAAATCGGCGCCATGACCTATGAAGTCATTGAACAGGAAATCCTGCCCCGAGTCCGGCAGTAAGGGAGCAACATCAGATGATTAGAAAGTGGATCAACCTTGCAGTCATGCTGGCTGCGCTGTCGGTTTCCGCCGCTTTTGCGCAGGAACCGCTGGTATTTGACACTCCGGAGCAGGAAGCCCGCTACCAGCAGTTGACCGTAGAGTTGCGCTGCCTGGTTTGCCAAAACCAGAACCTTGCCGATTCCGATGCGCCATTGGCGCGGGATCTGCGCGAAGAAATCTACGGCATGATGATGGCCGGCCAGGACAACGAGCAGATCAAGACATTCCTGGTCGACCGTTACGGCGATTTCGTCCTCTACCGCCCCGAAATAAAAGGCAACACGCTGGCGCTCTGGCTGCTGCCAGGAGTACTGCTTGCCATCGGCGCGATCGCCCTTTTCTTCACCGTACGCAGCCGCAACCGTAAACTCGCCGCCCAGCGGCAAGAGGGATAACGCCCGTGTTCTGGACCATTGCCGCAGCGGTTCTGTTTGCAGCCGCCCTGATTACTTTCTCCCCGCTTCTGCGCGCTCGATCGATGTGGAAACCCCTGTCTCTGGCCATGGTGTTCCTGGTCCCGGCAGCCACCCTGTGGATGTATCAGCAATTCGGAACTCCGGAAGCGCTGAAGCATACCCCGCAACCGCCGCAGCAGGCGGCGGCGAACCAGGGCCATTCACCGGATTCAGCAGAAATGGACGGCATGATCACCAGTCTGAGGGCGAGGCTCGATCAAAACCCCGACAGCCTGGAAGGCTGGATGTTGCTGTCGCGCACCTTCAAAGCGACACAACGCTTTCCGGAGGCGCTGGAAGCATTGGAAAATGCGATACGCATCGCGCCTGATAACCCGGCGGTCATGGTGGAATGGGTTGAGACACAAATCTTCATGACCGCGGACGGCCGCATTACACCCGAAATGACTGCGACGCTGGAGCGCGCACTGGCACTTCAACCCAGCCTGCAAAAAGCGCTGTGGCTGATGGGCATCTCCGCCTCACAGGCCGGGGACGATGCCCGCGCCATTGGCTATTGGGAGACCCTGCTGGAGCAGGTCGAGCCAGGCAGCGCCGTGGCCCAATCGGTCCAGTCCCAGATTGATTTGGCCCGGTCACGGGCCGGCATGGCCGCTCCCGTTGCGGCCGTAGCCGGCGACAGCAATGTCACTGACGCGCCAGCCACGGGCAATGAAGCGCCGAACCCGGCGGCCGCGACAGTCGCAATGGCCGGCGCCGAAATGGCCAACGACGCTGCAAGCCAGGACGGCGGCGCCTCGCAAGGCATTAAGCTGATGGTGGGTGCTGACGCGGCCTCGCAATCCCAGGTTCCGACCGGCGGTGTTTTGTACATCATGGTGCGCTCACCGGGACCGGCCATGGGGCCGCCGCTGGGCGTGCGCAGGATCATCAATCCCCAGTTGCCGGTGACTGTAACCATCAATGACCAGGACAGCATGATGCAGGACCGCCTGATCTCTACCGAGACCGAGGTCCAGGTGCAGGCGAGAATCTCCCTCACCGGCTCACCGGGGGCCAAACCGGGTGACTGGCAGAGTGCCGTGCAGCTCGTGGCGCTGGATTCTGCTGAAATCGTGGAGTTGTTGATCAATCAGAAGGTAGAATGACCGCCAGCTAAACGGAGGTCATCATGCAATTCTTCTCAAACCGCAAGACCCTGGCGGGCTTACTGGCGGCGCTGCTGGCGTCCTTGCCGGTGACCGCAGCCGCCCAGGACCAGGAAGTCGAATACGCCGCCACAGCCCTTTCAACTACGGTTACGATGATCAAGGGCCGGGGCGGCAACATCGCCGTCTCTTCTGGTGAAGACGGCGTCTTCATCATCGACGATCAGCTCAAGCCGTTGACGGACCAACTGCTGGGCAGCATCCGCAAGGTCAGCGACCGTCCCATCCGCTTCGTAATCAATACGCATTACCACGCCGACCACGTTGGCGGTAACGAGACCATCGGCGGAAGCGGAGCCGTCATCATCGCGCACGACAACATCCGCGAGCGGATGAGCACCGACCAGTTCAACCATTTCTGGAAAGAGACGACGCCGGCCTGGCCGAAAAAGTCGCTGCCCGTGGTGACCTTCAACGACCAGGTTACGCTTCATCTCAACGGGGAAGCCGTGAAAGTGACCCACGTGCCGCGCGGCCACACGGACGGCGACAGCATCGTCCATTTTCCGACCAGTAATGTCATCCATATGGGTGATATCTTTTTTAACGGTCTGTATCCCTATATCGATCTCGACGGCGGCGGCACCATTCAGGGTATGATCGCGGCGGTGGAACTCGGCATCAGCCTGGCGGACGACGAGACCCAGGTCATTCCCGGCCACGGCCCGATGAGCGACCTGCAGGGGCTGAAGGAATATCACGAGTTCCTGACCAGGGCGCGCGACAACGTGCAGGCCCTGATCGATCAGGGCATGAGCCTGGACCAGGTTGTTGCCGCAAAACCCACCGCCGAGTGGGACGACATCCTGGGCAAAGTCTGGATCACGCCCGAGCAACTGGTCATTTTCATCTTCAACAGCCTGACCGGCGTCGATCACTTCACCCCGCTGGAGCCGCAGGAAACGACCACCGAGTAAATCCGGTGGCCGCTGTTGCGGTATTTGCGTTCGAACGGGCTCATCACCGGCTCATCCGGCGGTGAGCCCGGCCGAACGTTAACCCCCAGCACCCGGTTAACGCCGTGCGCAAATTCCAGTGCGTAGATGTCCCAGTTACAGCGCATTTCCAGCCTCCCGCCCAGCCTGAGCATGTCCGGAAACACCGGGTGAGCGTGCCAGCGCCGCTGCAGATGCCCGGGCTTTGGCCATGGGTTCGGGTACAGCAGGTAGTGCCGGTGCACGCGCCAGCCCGCCCGCAATGCCAGCCGCCAGAAAGTCGTTAGTTCGGCGCGCACGAACACGGCGTTTCCCTCTCTGCGCGGGTAAGGCTCAGCGCCCGAGCGAGACAGGCGGTTGACTGATTTATCAACGCCGATGACGACGCAATCCGGCAGCGCGCGGGCGAGTCGCCGCGTGCTCGCCCCGGTACCGCATCCCGAATCCAAAACGATGTGATCCCGCAGGCAGTCGACCCTTTCTTCGAGAGCCTGGAAGGCCTCGATGGTAGGGGGATGCAAGGGCTGCGACCATTCGTTGGCCAGGTGCCTGGATAACAGCTCATCAAGACGTGGATGAACGTCTTGCTGTGTGCTGCTAACTTCACGCGACTGGTTCATAATCCTTATGCCGGCAGGCAGCACACAATGTATCATTACTTCCCATGAACGCATCATTTCATATCAGCTCAGCGCAACGCGGTGCAACGCAATTTCTGCACGTCGAGGAGACGTTTCGCTTTGCGAGCGGCGGCGAGATTCCGCGCGTCGATATTGCCTATGAGACCTGGGGCGAGTTGAATTCCAGCCATTCCAACGCGATTCTGATCCTGACCGGCCTCTCTCCCGATGCGCACGCCGCCAGCAGCGAAAAAGATCCCACGGACGGCTGGTGGGAACCCATGATCGGACCGGGAAAGCCGATCGACACGGACCGGAATTTCGTCATCTGCGTCAATTCCCTGGGCAGTTGCAAGGGCTCGACCGGCCCAGGCAGCAACAACCCCAAGACCGGCGGCCAGTATCGATTGGCCTTTCCCGACCTGACGATGCACGATATCGCGAAAGGTGCTCACCTGGTGCTGCAAAGCCTCGAAATTGAGCAACTGCGAGCCATGGTGGGGCCGTCCATGGGCGGCATGAGCTGTTTTGCGCTGATGAAACAGGCGCCCCGTATCACGCGGCATTTCCTGGCAATCTCCACCGCGGCCAGGGCCGAGCCTTTCGGCATTGCAATTCGCTCGCTGCAGCGCGAAATGATCGTCAGGGATCCGCACTGGAAAGACGGCGCCTACACCAATGAAGACTGGCCGGAAACCGGTATGCGCCTGGCGCGCAAGCTCGGCATGATTTCCTACCGTTCTGAACCGGAATGGCGTAAACGTTTCGGCCGGGAACTGCAGGACCGCTATAACGAACGCCTGTTCGGCATGCATTTCTCGGTGGAATCGTACCTCGAGTCGGCCGCGCGCAAATTTACCCGCAACTTCGACCCCTGCTGCTACCTGTACCTGTCACGGGCGATCGATTGGTACGACATCAGCGACGGCTACGAAAACATGCAGGCGGCCTTTGCCGATATCGAACTCGAATCTTCCAAAGTCATCGGCGTGGAAACCGACTTCCTTTGGCCGCCGCATCAGCAGAGGGAAATCTGCAGGACATTTTCGCGCAAGGGCGTCGACTGCCACCTTGAGATGCTGCCGTCGATCCAGGGCCACGATTCGTTCCTGGTGGACTACAGGCGTTTCCGCCCGGCCGTTGAGAGCTACCTGAAGAATATTGACTGAACACGAACGCGGGACCACGACAGCCCCAAAGCACTGGCTCTGAACTCGGGGCGGGGCTATAATTTGCGCCTCGCACGAACCCACCTCAAGCCGAAGTGGCGGAACTGGTAGACGCGCCGGATTCAAAATCCGGTTCTGGAAACAGAGTGAGAGTTCGAGTCTCTCCTTCGGCACCATCCATTCTGCCGTTCAGTGCTTCTTTGCCTGCGGCAAAACCGCACTTCACTAACGAATTGGTTGTTGCCAGCGAATATAGAAAAAACGGCCGCGCCCGTCGTGAAACGGTTCGTTGGTGGGCCAGTAAATAAGCGGCGGATCTTTGTCAGTGACGTTGTTGCAACCAAAACGCACCACTGCGTTTCTGAGTCGCTCGAAGGTATAGCTGTATTGCAGGTCCAGCGTGGTGTGACTGGGAATTGTCATTGGCTGATCAGTGGGTACGCCATCGACCCATAAGTTATCCACATTGTACCAATGACCGGTGTAATGGACATTGGCTGCCGCAGCGTGCTGGCCTTTGTCCCATGAGAAACTCACATTGGCCCGGTTGCGCGGGACAGCAACTCCCCAAAAATGGCCTGCGATATTCCTGTTCAGGAAAATGTAGCCAGGGGAAGACTCTACAATTTTCCACTGGTCGATATAGGTGTGCATCAGCGAGGCCTGAAAATTGCCGGCCCGGTCTGTTTTGAAACTGTATCGTATCGTCGTATCGAAGCCGCGAGTCATCAGCTCATCGATGTTGTAG
>JABDLD010000084.1 GCA_013001885.1 Lysobacterales bacterium | reverse complement strand
CTGACGGACGAGTTGTTTTTTTATTATCGGCCGGGACTGGTAGTGGATATTGTCGATTACTCCATTCCTGCCGACCTGCAACCGGAAGTCACCTTTACCATGAAGGATCCTGGCGGACTGCCTTTGGATTTGGACGGTATCTTCACACCGGGTGACGTGAGCAGTCGTTTCTTTTTGGTCTACATTCCCCAAGGTGAAGAGCAGATTGTCAACTACATTACCGGTTCCCGCGGACCGACATCCGATCGTAACGGCACGTACACCCAGTTAGAGCCGGGCAAGTACCTGTATAAATTCGAAAACGCGATTCCGGCGGACTACGATGCCGACGCCACGCATACGCTGGCGATCGCCTCGAGGCGAGACCTGCGTGATTTCGATCTCGACCGCTACAGCAGCAACGACGTGGTCAATTTCGTACCTTCCGGTGCATCCGCTCCGATGCCCAGAAGCGTGGTGACCACAGAAACCTGCAACCGCTGCCATGATCCGCTGGCTCAGCACGGCGGACGTTACCAGGAAGTCGAGGTTTGTGCATCGTGCCACAATCCCGCGCTGGTCGATGACGGTGTGAGTTACAGCATGGATGTGTTCATCCACCGGATCCACGCCGAGCTTGGCGATGAATATCCGCCGGAACTGAACGACTGCACGACCTGCCACACCGGCGGTATGCCGACAGCCGACACGCCATTGGTTGCGAATCCGAATCCCGCAAAAACTTGCGGAAACGGCCGGAGCATGACCGAACTGTTCTGGGCTGACGCAGGCAGCATCGAGGTTCACGTGAATTCAGCGGACGGCCCATTGTTCGCGGCTTCCGGCGCGGCCGGTTCATCCGAGACCGGTGAGTGGGTCGTTGACGGCCAGGTGTTCGTACTTGTTGATGCGGCCACCGGAGAAGTGCTGGAAGAAGTCCCTGTCAACAATACGGTATTTGGCTGTGCCAATAATCCTCCGGGCACGTTCCGGGGTGAAGCCGGCATGGATTGGGACCGCTGGGCATCAAGACCCTCACGCGCGGTTTGCGGAGCCTGCCATTCCAATATTGATTTCGAAAACGGTGTAGGCCACCCGGCCCAGTCGAATGACGACAATTGCGGCAACTGCCACAGACCCAACAGCGGTAATGAGTATGACCGGTCCGTCGTAGGCGCGCATACCGTTACCTACAAGTCCAGCCAGTTACCGGGCATCTTTATCGATGTTGTCAGTGTCGACAACACCGCACCGGGCAGCAGGCCGCTGGTCACTTTCTCAATCAGCGACAAGTTCGGCCCAATGAACCCGGCCACACTCGGCCGCCTGAGGTTCTCACTGTCCGGCCCGAACGACGACTTCGATTTCTATGTGCAGGAAAACGCACTGGGTAAATTGAAGCAGGCTGGATCCAACTTCACCTACCAGTTCAGCGCCCGCATTCCGATGGATGCGACCGGCTCCTATTCATTCGGTGCGGAAGGCCGTAAGCCAGAGCTGTTGAATCCGGGCGAAGACGACGAATTCTCTCACAATGACCAAATGCAGAACTTCATCTATGCGTTCGCGGTGACCGATGACGCAGCCGTGGAACGCCGGATGATTGTTGACGACGCCACGTGCGAGAATTGCCACTCCAACCTGAGCCTGCACGGTGAAAACCGGCATGACGCCAACGGTTACTGCCAGACCTGCCACATGCCGGGGGCGACCGATGAAGAGGTCAGGCTGGAAGGCGAGAACGAGAGCATCCACTTCAAGTACATGATCCACAAGCTCCACATGGGTGCAGAACTTGAAAACGGCTACGTTGTTTACGGATACCGCAGTTCCGTGCATGACTACAGCCATGTCGAGTACCCGGGCGACCTGCGCAATTGCGAGGGCTGCCATGTTGACGACAGCTACAACCTGCCCATTCCGGCTGGCGCGTTGCCGACCCACAGCCCGAGCACCCCGCTGACGGAGATGATGCCCGCCACGTCCGCCTGCCTGTCCTGCCATGACAGCTTCAACGCAGCAGCCCATGCGGACGCGAACACCAGCAGTAACCTGGGTGAATCGTGTGGAGTTTGCCACGGCGAAGGCAAGACCTACTCGGTTGAGAGGGTGCATGCCCGTTAAGGCGTAAGAAAAGCTGGCTGAAAAGCCTTAGGTAAAAACAGGGCAGGGTGCTTCGGCATCCTGCCCTTTTTTATAGGCGGCTATATGCGTGCGGATGCAGCGTGGTTTGGTGTTTACAGCCTGTCTTTGAGCCGGAAATACAGCATGCCCAGCGCAATGATCTGGTTGCCCATCCATTGGCTGCCCGGAATCCTGAAGTGTTTCATGTCGGCGAACAGGTCGAATTTCTCCATGGTTCCGCCAATGGCGTCCGCCACCAGTTCGCCCATGATGTGGGTCGCATTCACGCCGTGGCCGGAATAGCCCTGGCAGTAATACACGTTGCCGTTGATCCGCCCCAGCGCCGGAATGCGGTTCAGAACGATGCCGATCATTCCGCCCCATTCATAATCGATGCGGACGTCTTTGAGCTGGGGATAGATGTCCAGCATGCGCGGAAGAATGGCGGCTTTGATGCTGGAAGGTTCGCGGCCGGAGTAGTTGCAGCGCCCGCCGTACAGCAGGCGTTTGTCGGCGGACAGGCGGAAGTAATCCACGATGTGGTTGAGGTCGCACACGGCGAGATCGAGCGGGTTGATCTCCGCCACGATCTGCTCCGGCAAAGGCTCGGTGCCGATGATGTAGCTGCCGGCCGGAAAGGTCAGGTTGGACAGATGTTTGGACTCGAGCCGATGGTAGGCATTACCCGCCAGCACAACGCAGTCAGCTTCCACCTGGCCCTTGCCGGTTTTTACCTTCGGCCTGGCGCCGTGCTGGATGCCTGTCACCGGGGACTGCTCGAAAATCTTTACGCCGAGTTCGTGCGCCGACCTGGCCTCGCCGATGCACAGGTTGAGCGGGTGCAGATGGCCGTCGTGGTAGCTGACCAGGCCGCCGATGTAAACATCCGTCCCAAGCATTTTTCGGGTCTTTTCGCGGTCCCAAAGTTCGTAAGGGTGAGGGTGATGGTGTTTTTCCAGTTCGTCAGCGTATTCTTCCAGCTCTTTTACCTGGCGCGGTTTCAGCGCGGTCTCAACGAAGCCCTTTTTCAGATCACACTCTATGCCGTATTTGGCCACTCGCTCGTGCACGATGTCATTGCCCCGCCACCGCAGGTCCCAGAGCATGTCGGCGACTCCATCGCCGTGCTGTTTCTGAACTTTGGCCAGGCCGGTGATGCCGTTGATCAATTGTCCGCCGTTGCGGCCGGATGCGCCCCAGCCCACCCGGTTGGCTTCGACCAGTGCGACCGAGTAGCCACGCTCGGCCAGCGTCAGCGCGGTCGCTACCCCGGTGAAACCGGCGCCGACGATGCAGATGTCCACCGAAATGCTGCCTTCCAGTTCCGGGTAGTCCGTTATCTCGTTGACCGTCGCGGCGTAATAGGACGTCTGCGGATGTTCCTGTTTTTGATATCGTTTGTTCATGGCGTTTTATTTATATCAACTGATCGGTATAATATAGCATATCGAAACGGGAAAAAAGCATGCCCAAGATTGTCGATCACGACAGCCAGCGCGCGAAATTTGCCAATGCGGTGATTCGCCTGGTGGCGCGCGAAGGGCTGGAAGGCCTGACGATGCGCGCCGTGGCGGCTGAAGCCGGACTGTCTTACGGTTCCCTGTTCCACTATTTCGAATCCAAGGATGAACTGCTGATGCACGCCATCCGGCATTCAACATCTGAACAGGCGCGCCGGGTCAACGCTTTCTCGGTCCGGTTCAAGGGACTCAAAGCGCTCGAGCAGCTGATGTGTGACGATGCATTGGTTGACGAGGGAACCCGCGATGACTCGCTGGTGTGGCTGGCCTTTCTTTACACGGCCGCCCTGAAAGAGCCCTTTGCCGATATGCATGCGGAACTGATCAGCGGCTGGGTCGAGCGGATTACCCAGTTGTTGAAAAGCGCGCAGGAACGGGACGAACTTCGTCCGGGGCTGGACATCGAATTCGAAGCGCTGGCGATCTGGGTTTATTCGGCGGGTATCGGTCAGCAGGGATTGCTGCATCCCGCCATGTTTCCTTCCCGGGTGCAGAAAAAGCTCATCACGGCCTACCTGGACAAGTTAAGGAAATAGAGCGTCGAGGGTTTTGCTGAACACGGGAGCCAATGGGCTGCCACGGTACTCGGCCTGGTCAGACAGCTGCATCAGCCGCGCCCTGGACCGGATTCCCAGCCAACGCAGCGGCTCGGGCTCCCACCGCCTGGCCGGTCCCGCGGGATTAACCCAGGGCGTATTGACCCGGTCGGTGTCGAATCCCAGCACCAGGTCGGCCAGCGTTTTTCCGGCCAGGTGCGCGGCGCCGACTCCGTTTCCGAAATACCCCCCGGCCCAGCCGACGCCGGCATCCCGGTCGAAAACGACAGACGGTCGTAATGTCCGGGATACACCCATGCATCCGCCCCAGGAATGGCTGAAACGAACACCGCGCAAGCCCGGAAAAAACTGCAGCAACGTCTCGCGCACCACGTTGAACACCGGGTCGCCCGGTTCGAAAGACTGAATTCCCGACCCGAAGAGATAGGAGCCCCGGCAGCCGAATGCGATGCGGTTATCAGCCGTCAGCTGTCCGTAAGTGACCAGCCGGTCGAGGTTGCCGAAGCAGTAACGGCGCTTGAAGCGAACTTCACTGAGTTGTTGTTTGTTGAGCGGCTCAGTGGCCACCATCATGGAATGCAGCGGAATCAGCTGCCTGGTCCGATCCCTGATGCTGCCCGTGTAGCCCTCGGTGGCAAGGATGACGTTTCGCGCCTTGACCTTACCGTTTGGCGTCCGCACCGAGCCAGGGTTAACGGCAAGGGCCGGGCTTTTTTCAAACACCGAAACGCCCAGCCGTTGCACGGCCGCGGACAGGCCGCGAGCCAGCCGGGCGGGATGAACGGCGGCACAGTGCCGCATAAGAAGACCTCCGAGCGCGCGGTCAACTGACAGCCTGGAGCCGGTTTCGCCTGCATCGAGCCAGCGATAATCCGTTTCGGAAAAGCCCAGCCGCCTCAGGTTTTCGATCTCTGTTTTCAAACGCTCGAGCTGTTGTGGCAAAACAGCTATTTCCAGTGCCCCCGACTGCTCGAAATGGCAGTCGATCGATTCTTCACGGGTGACCCGGCCGATTTCCGCCACGGTGTCGAACATCAGTCTTTGCAGCCTGATACCTGCATCGCGCCGGGCGGGGTCGTCCAGCCAGTGTTCAATGCCTGACAGGTAGCCTGAGCACCAGCCGCCGTTGCGGCCGGAAGCGCCATACCCGGCGGTTTCCGCCTCCAGGATCGAAACTTCCAGGCTGGGGTTATTTTTCTTCAGGTAATAGGCAGTCCACAGTCCGGTGTAGCCTGCGCCGACGATGGCGACATCGGACTCGATGTCCGTCGCCAGGGCGGGCCCGGGATCGAGGCAACCGGGAATGCTGTCGTGCCAGAGGCCCGGAGCGTCAACGGGCCTATTTTTCAGCACTGTCGGCATTTAGCTCCGGTAACTCCTCGCCCTGCAACCGGGAGACGATGACCGTGCAGCAGGCGTCGCCAAACACATTGGTGGCTGTCCGCGACATGTCCAGAACCCGGTCGAAAACGAGCAGCACACCGATGGCTTCAACCGGAAGGCCAATGGCCGTGAGTATGATCGCGATGGCAACCAGTGAGGCCGACGGCACGCCGGCGACGCCGATCGAGGTCACCAGCGCAATCACCACGATCAGGAACTGGGTGACAAAACTGAGCTCAACGCCATAGGCCTGGGCGATAAAAATCGCGGCCATGCATTCGTAAAGCGCCGTGCCGTTCATATTGACCGTTGCGCCGAGCGGCAGCACGAAGGCGGTGTACTTGTTGGGCACGCCGCCGCGGGATTCGAGATTGTCCATGGTAACCGGCAGCGTTGCAGATGAAGAAGAGGTTGAGAACGCGGTCAGCAACGCCGGCGCGACAGCTTTGAACAGCTTGATTGGACTGCGCTGGGCAAACACCCGCACGAACAGGGGCAGACTCAGGAACACGTGGATCGCCAGGGCCGCAACGACCACCAGGCTGAAAGTGATCAACGGGCCGGCTGCGTCGAAACCGGTCTTTGCGACAACCGCTGCCACCAGCGCAAAAACACCGTAAGGTGCAAAACCCATTACCCAGTGGGTGATCAGAAGCATGGTCTGGAATACACCGTCGGTGAAGCGATAAAGGGTTTCCGCCAGTTCGTGCTGGATTTGTGACATGAAATATCCGAACAGCGCGCTGAAGAATATAATGGCGAGCATTTCGTTGCCGGCTGCGGCTGCCAGGATGTTCGGCGGCACGGCGCGCAGCAGGATCTGCGGCAGTTCTCCCAGCCCCCTTCCTGCCAGCTTTGCCTGTATCTCATCGGCATTTCCGGTCAGGGCCAGCAGCTCGCCAACGGGTTGGCCATCCGCGATGCCGGGTTGAATGACATTTACGATGAGCAGCCCGGTCAGGATGGCCGTGGTGGTCGTGAGCACGTAAAACAGCATGGTTTTGAACCCCATGCTGCCCAGGGAATCGGTATTGCCCAGACCGGCGACACCAATTGCGATCGAAGAGGCAATCAACGGCACGATCAGCATTTTCAGGGCATTCAGAAAAAGCTGGCCGCCAAATTCGTAGACCGTGACCAGGGGCGTGCCTGCGATCGAGACGTCACTGCTGAAGTAGCCGGCAATCACTCCGATGACCAGGGCAATCAGAATTTTCCAATGCAGGGCGAGTCCGGGCTTATTGATCACGGTGTTGTCCTTATTTTTATCAGTGGGAGCACTTACGATACTATCGCTACAGCCATTTTCGGGCTCTGAACAGCAACAGGATGAGGATGGCGATTAAGGTCATCAGAAAAACAATGACGCCGAATGCCAACGTGTTCTCAGTGCCCGGAAGACCCGCCACGTTCATCCCCATCAGGCCGGTGAGAAAAGACAAGGGGAGGAAAATGGCGGCGACGATCGACAGCAGCAACATACGGTTGTTCTGTTCATGGGCGAGGATACCGAGGAATTCTTCCTGAGCGACCAGCGCGCGTTCCCGTGCCAGGTCCAGGTCTTCGAGCACCAGCGTGATCCGGTTCGTCTCTTCCCGCAGCGTAGCCACATGGGCCTCATCGAACACCGGCGCGGGATTGACCGTTATGCTGTCGAGCGCCTCCCGTTGCGGTGCAAGGTAACGCCGGATGCGAGCAGACTGGCGGCGCACAACGCTGAAGGGGCTGTTTTTCAGGATCGCGCTTGCGTCATTGACTTCGTCTTCCGCCTGTTCGAGCCGGTGTTCAATCTGGTCGGTCACCTCGCCGATGAAATGGGAGAGCCGGTCAATCAATTCCAGCGCAAATGCCGCGGGCGATCCGGGCCCTTCTCCCTCCTCGATTCGCTGCCGTATCAGGTCGAGCGATTTCAACGGCCGTCTGCTGGCGGAGACGAGACGGTCTTTTTCCAGCCACAGGCGAACAGAAATCATGTCCTCCACTTCTGAGCCTGCGTTCAGGTTTACGCCGCGCAAAATGACCAGGATACCCTGGTCCGTATGCAGGGCGCGCGGCCGGCTTTCCTCGCTCAGCATGGCGTCGGCGATAATGTCCGGTATCCCGCTTTCCTGCCTGATCCAGGCCGCGCCCGCGGTATCCGAGAAATTGATGTGGGTCCAGTCCAATTGATGGGTCATGGCTGTTTTGTCGTCACTTCTATCGGGGTTTTGGCGTACAGGTGGACATCACGTTGCGGGAAGGCGATGACGATGCCGTTCTCGGCGAACAATTCCTCGATACGAAAGCGGATGTCGCTGCGAATCTGGCGCAGTTCTTTTTCGCCGGTGCCTATACACCAGAAAAACACATCGAAGATCAGGGCATTGTCGCCGTAGTCCTCGAATACCACGATGATGGGCGGATCCTTCAACGTGAGTTTATGCTCGTCAGCCGCTTCCAGCAGCAGCTTTTCAACCAGGCGTATCGGGGAGCCGTAATTGACGCCTACCCGAACGGTGCTCCTGAAATTCTTGTCCACCAGGGTCCAGTTAACCACCACCCTCTCCAGCATCTGGCTGTTTGGAACCAGCAGGTGAACTCCGTCTATCCGCCGGATGCGTGTCGAGCGGTTGCCGATCACCTCCACGGTGCCCTTGTGCGAGTCGATTTCAACAAAATCGCCGATCCGGACCGGTCTTTCAGACATCAGGATCCAGCCGCTGATCAGGTTGTTGATGATATTCTGGGCGCCGAACCCGACGCCGATTGCTACCGCGCCGCTGATGAACGCCAGGGCGGTGATGGGAATGCGCAACATGCCCAACACGGTAATGAACAGCAATACCAATACGCTGTAGAAAACAATTCGTTGCACCGTCTGGGTGACGTTCGGGTTGACGTTTGCCTTCAGCATCTGGCGGCCGAGCAGGCGCTGCAGGTACCAGCTGATGAAAAAACCGATAAAGATAACCAGCAAAGTAAGGACGACCTGGCCGGCGGTCACCACCGGGCCGGAGGAAAGCGTGAAGAGTGGAAAGTCCCAATATTTTTGAAATTCATCCATAAGTGGCAATAATGATTGAAAATCGGGTTCCAGTCCAAGGATACTAACGTGCAATGCACGCAATCATATGCAAATTGAGGGCGAAGCAGCTGCTTTCGGCTGTTCTGGTCTCGTGGATGTTCGTTACCTGGCCGCTTTCGGTGGAAGCGGCCAAAATCCAATACCGTTTCAATGCATGGCAAGGCCCCGCGCTGAAAGTGCATATGACCCGCCCCGCCGGGCTGGCGCCGGACCGGCCGGTGGTATTCGTGATGCACGGTATAGGCCGCAACGCGCTTGATTACCGGGATCAGTGGCATGATCTCGCCATTGAGCATGATTTCCTGCTGGTGGTCCCGGAATTCAGCGAGCGGGATTTTCCCGGGCCGGCTCGTTATAACCTGGGACACGTCTTCGACGATAACGGTGCGCTGAGGCCCGAACAGAAGTGGACCTATTCGGCCATCGAGCTCCTGTTCGACGACATACGCTCGAGGTTCAACATCTCGACAGAAATCTATTCGCTGTACGGCCATTCAGCCGGCGCGCAATTTGCGCATCGCTTTATTTTTCATGTTCCGGCGCCGCGGGTATTCCAGATTGTGGCCGCCAACGCAGGCTGGTACATGATGCCGGATACCGCCACGGAGTATCCTTATGGCCTGAAAGGCTCAGCGGTGGACCGGAAGCGCCTGCAGAGCGGGCTGCAATTGCCGGTCACCGTGCTGCTGGGAGATCGCGACATCGATCCGGAACACCCCAGTCTGCGCAGAGCTCCGCAAGCCATGGCCCAGGGAAGTCACCGGCTGGCGCGCGGCGAGGGTTTTTTTGCGGCCGCCCGGAGCGCAGCGGAAGAGCTGGGAGTTCCGTTCAGCTGGCAGCTTGAAATCGTGAAGGGTGCTGATCACGATAATCGCCTGATGGCGCCGGCCGCTATTCCTTTCCTGATAAACCAGGATGCGATCGAATGATGGATCGGGTCACCAGCGCGTTTCATGAACCGCAGGGGCTTTTTTTCCACGGCGGAGCGTTGTTTTACGGACTGGCCGGCTACGCGCTGGGCCTTTACGGGCTGTTCAGCGAGAACCTGTGGATCAACGCGGGGGCAACGCTGTTGCTGGGGCATGCGATGACCATCTGCGCCTACCTGATTCATGAATGCGGCCATAACACGGTTTTTCGCAGCAACGACAGCAACGCGAGGCTCGGGCAAATTTTAAACTGGGTCTGCGGCACGTCTTACGGCACTTTCGAAGACATACGTTACAAGCACTTTCGGCACCATATGGATAATGACGATGCGGCCTGGTTCATGTGCGATGAGTATTTCGAACGACACCCTCATCTGGTTCGCGCGATCAAGTTCCTGGAATGGTTCTATATTCCCGCCCACGACCTTGTGATGCATTTCATTACCCTATTCGGTGCGTTCATCATTCCCCAGCGCAAGGACCAGAGACTGCGCAACGCCGTGGTCATCCTGGTGCGTGGCGGAGCCTTTTTCACCGTTTTGTTTTTCAACCCGAAAGCAGCCGGTCTGTACGTCATTGCCTACCTGCTCATGATTCACATTCTGCGTTTCAAGGATGGCCTGCAACATGATTACGGCAGCAACCCGACATTGTTTCAGCAGGATCCGCCTTCCCGTTTCGGCGGACGCGCAACCGAGCAGGCCCATACATTCAGCAACCCGGAGTGTCTGAAATACGACTGGCCCAATTACATGACGTTGTGTTTTGGATTTCACAATGCACACCACCAGCGCCCTACCGTGCCCTGGTATAAATTACCGGCCTATCACCGGGAGCAGTTCGGTACGGAACCGGCCCGGGTCATTCCGCTGAAAATGCAACTGCGCATGTACCACAGATACCGCGTGCATCGGGTTACCCACTCCGGTGGTGATCTGGCCGGGCTTCCGGAACCCTGGGAAAAGGAATATCTGGAACGCGCCAGGGCAGGAAAGCTGTATGGCGGCAATGCCGTTTCATTTTTAAATTCGTTCTGATAAGGACTGGTTGCGTTGCAAACGTTTCGTCAGGCTTTGAATGATAGCCGTTTTGCGTTGTCAGCGGAGCTGACCGTTAAACGGAACTCTTCCGCGGATTACGTTCGGCGTCAGGCGGACCGCCTGGGCGGATTGGTCGACGGCATCCAGGTAACCGATAATCCCTATGCCTGGGTCCAGATGTCCGCGCTCTCCGCCGCTGCGATCCTGCTGGATCACGGCTTCGACCCGGTGCCGATTCTGAGCTGCAGGGACCGCAACCGGCTGGCGCTGCAAAGTGACCTGCTGGGCCTGGAGGCGCTCGGGGTCAGCAGCCTGATCCTGATGAGAGGCCACCGCGTACCCCAGGACCACGCGGTGCCTGCAGCCACCGTGTTTGACCTGACCGGTCGCGAATTGATTGCACTGGCCTCGTCCCTGGAAAGTCAGCCCCTGATCGGAACAGGCGCCCGGGTGTTCCGCCCGGGCCCGCGCTGGCAGGCTGAATCTCTACTGGCCCGTGCGGCCGCCGGAGCGGGCTTCACCCAAACGCAACTGTGTTTCAACATGGATATTCTCCGCCGCTACATGAAACGATTTGTCGCTGCAGGGTTAGCCGAGCGGTTCGCCGTGATGGTCTCGCTGTCGCCTCTGCCGTCTGCCGCCGCTGCGCTCTGGGTAAAAAATAACATGAGTGATTCCCGTATTCCGGACGCGTTGGTGGCGCGCCTCGAAGACGCCGGCGACCCGGAACGGGAAGGCATCCGGATATGCGCCGAATTGATGCAGGAAGTGTCCCAGGTCCCGGGGGTAGCAGGGATAAACCTGATGACAACCGGGAATTCCGAAACGATCCCCGAAGCCATCAGGATTTCCGGCTTGCGGGCCGCTTGAATCAGCCGTGCACGGAAGTCTGGGTTTTCGCCTGTTTGATCTTGAAGCCGAGCCAGATGAAGCCCACTGCGCCCATCAGCAGGTTCGACACAGTCGCTGCCGCGAACAACCCGGGCAGTCCAAACAGCTGACGTCCGGCGAACGCGAGCGGCAGGAACACGATGACCACCCGGAAAGCCGAAATCACCACGCCCGGCATCGGTTGACCCATGCCGTTGAACGCCGCATTGGCAGACATCACCAGGCCGTAGGACCCGTAGGAGACGGCGACAATCCACAGATAGTGAACGGCGACAATCCTGATGCTGTCCGAGCTACTGAACAGCCCGGTCAGGGGATCGGCGACAAGCGCCAGAAAGACGGCAAGCGCCAGCCCGAATCCCAGGCAGAAGCGCGTTATCACTCTGCGTGCTTCGAACAGGCGGCCGTATTGGGCTGAGCCGTGATTCTGGCCGAAAAACGGACTGGAAACCGCGGAAAGGGCGTAGAAAGGAATCAGGAAAATCGGTTCGATACGCATGGCTATACCGAAACCGGCTACTGCGTCCAAACCGTAAGCAGCCACCATGGCGACAACGATTCCACTCGATACCGGAATGATGGCATTGGTGATCATGGCCGGGATACCGATGTGCAGCATATGGCGCCAGGAATCGAAGATGACCTTCAGTGGCGCAAAAGGGCTGGCGTAAACCTTGAGACGCAGATGAAGATAGGCCAGCGTGAACAGCAACATGATTGCGTTGGCCACAACGGTTGCCAGGGCTGCGCCTTGAATCTCCATTCTGGGAAATCCAAAAAGTCCAAAGATGAAAATCGGGTCCAGCGCCAGGTTCAGCAGGGCCGCGACTGTAATTACCTTGCTTTCCAGTAACGTGTTCCCGCGGGCACGGAGCGATGCCAGGGAAATCCAGAGCGCCATGTCCAGTGGGGCAACCCAGTACCAGGTGAACATATAGTCCCGGATCAGCGGCATGACATCCGGTGTCGCCCCGAGCAGCCGGAACACGGGATCTATCGTCGTGAGACCGCCAAGACAAAGCAACAGCGCCACCAAGATGCCGAGTACGACGGTGTCGGTGGTTAGGCGGCCGGCAAGTTGCTGATCCTGCCGGCCAACGGCACGGGAAACGCAGGAAGCTGCACCGGCCTCGAAACCGATACCAATGCCGTAGATCAACCATATGACGGGCATAGTAAAGCTGATAGCTGCTAGCGGTGCATCACCCAGTCGCGAAATAAAGAACAGGTCAGCGGCCTCGAACGAGAAAATGGCTACTAGCCCTAGTGCGAACGGTATTCCCTGCCTGCGCAAATGTGCGGCAACCGGGCCAACGGTCAGGTCATGCTTTGCAGAAATTGGTTGAGTTCCCTGATTGATCGAGTAATATCTATAGGTAGGGGGGATTATAAATCAGGTTTACCTTCTTTAGGTTTCACCTTCTACAGCGTTATGATGTGCGCCCGCTTACTGGAAGAAAGACGATGAGTCCAATGATTCGATATGGTTTCGCTGCCGCCGGTATGGTCCTGTTGGTGGGCCTTGCCTTTTACCAGGGTGGTATGGAACCGACCGAAAGCGAGCAGAAAATTCTTTCCGGTACCGCAATTTCGGAGATTGACGAAACGGAGCACAGCGAGGAAGCAGTCGAAAATCACGAGCCAGAGTGTCAGCAGTCAACGGATTCCGACGAGGCCGGGGAAAGGGACTGCAAGGAGCAGGGCTCCTAGCCCAGCAGCGTTCGTGAATCAGGCATCCCTGCGGTTTTTCGGCAAGGCACTAACAAAACAATTCAAAGTCAGCCTGCCTTTTGCAGGATCGCCGTTAAGCAGCTCCGGGCTCGTGATATAAGCGCTGTGCGGTAAGTCTCCCGAGTAGAATACGAACCGGTTGTACCTGGCGGGAACCACGTCGAGCAAATCGGCGACCTCGTTGGAATCCGTCATGTAACGGGCGGGGTCACGAAACAGGGCATATTTCTCGCGCAGAATGTCGAGGCCGGCATCCGGATTATCGCGCTGCGCCCGTGTCATCTCGCTCCAGAATTCCGGCTCTTTGAGTTTATAGAAGCCGGTGCCGCCCATGGCCGGATCGTTAAACAGGTAGAGCAGGGCCGCGTAGTTGACCCGTCCGGGGGCCAGTCGCGGATCGGTGTGGCACAACCGCTGTACCCAGGTAAATTCTTCGGGTTGGAGTGTCGCGAGCGAGTACTGCGAATGAAAATCCATGTCGCCCCGGCAAATTGGGAACAGCCGGCTCATTTCCCTTTGTATGAACCGGTTGACCTCCTCCAGATAACGGTTGTCGACCGGCAGGACATATCCGGGGTACGCGCGTTCCTGCATGATAAATCCGCTTTGATGCCGGCATGCATGTTCCACCGCATGCTCTGGATTCAACAGAAAGTCATCGATTACGACACAGTTCTGACTGTCGGTGATCCGCGCCGCCTGGATGTCCAGCCTCGGGTTGACTTTCAGCATGCGTTGACGAATGTGCGGCCTTTGAAATTCAGTTTTCCCACCGTTGCGTGCCGGTCAATCGCAGTTTTTCCCAGCATGACTCACCTCTTGCTTTGCCGATTCAAACGGGTATGATCCTGAGCGCTAAGTATGGCCAGCCACCGGGTGTTTTGGCAATTCAAATGTCAACAATTCCGCTTAAAGAGCATTATGACGAGGCGCTCAATACCCTCAAATCCGGAGATGTTGAGGAAGCGGAGCTGATTTGCCGCCGCACGCTGCCCCATTTTGGAAGAGATCCGAACATCCTGTGTCTTTTGGGTGAAATCTGCATTCGCCGGAGACGGCCGCAGGAAGCCAGGCACCTGTTTGCAGAAGTGCTGGGCCGGCAACCGGGGTTTCCCAGGGCCCTGGAAGGTATTGGTTTGGCTCTGCTGGCCGACAAAAAACCCGCTGATGCCGCCGAGTACCTGGTCAAGGCCGCCGCAGCGGCTCCGAAGCGATCGAAAACGCGCATCGCCCTGGCGCGGGCGCTGGCCGAGTCGGGACATTACGCGGAGTCGGAGAAAGCGATCCGAAAGGCGTTCGATCTCAATCCGCGCCAGGCAGCTCTGAACCAGGTCGAAATTGCGCTTGCAGAAGGCCGGCTCGAAGAGGCGGAAAAGCAGCTCCGTGAAATTCTGGTTCAGGATCCGCAGGATGTGAAAGCGCTGCGTATGCTGGCGAGTATCGCGGTCGAAGCCAGCCGTTTCCGGCCCGCGCGCAAAATGCTGGAGCGGGCGGTGGCGCTGAATCCCGGTTTTGTTCCCGCCTGGAACGATCTGGCCAACCTGTTGATGAAACAGGACAGATACGACGAGGCCCTCGACGCTGTGCAGCGCGCCCTGGACATAGATCCGAAAATGGTTCAAACCTGGATCACCCGGGCCAACATACTGACCCGGGCGCAACGGAACGAGGAGTCGCTGGAGACCTACGGGAAGGCGCTGGAACTGAGTCCGCGAAATGCCGGCGCACTCTCCGGCATGGGCCATGTGCTCAAAACGATCGGACAGCAGGAAAAGTCAATCGAAGCGTTTCGCCAGTGCATCAAGGCTCATCCTGCCTACGGTGAGGCTTACTGGAGCCTGGCGAACCTAAAAACGTTCAAGTTTAACGACGAAGAAGTCCGGGTCATGGAAAAGATGGTTGCGGATGACCAGCTAGCCGATGAGCCCAGAGTCAATTTCTTCCTCTCACTGGGTAAGCATTATGAGAATGAAAAAGACTACGACCGCGCTTTCGATCACTACCGGCGAGGCAATGACCTGAGGCGTGAACACGAGGTCTACGATCCGGTGCAGACGCAGGTAGTGCATGACCGCATCATCAAGGTGTTCAGCCAGGATTTCCTGCAGGAAAGAGAAGGTTGGGGCGATCCGGATGCCGCGCCCATCCTGGTGGTAGGGCTGCCACGGTCGGGATCAACCCTGATCGAGCAGATTCTCGCCAGCCACAGCATGGTGGAAGGCACGATGGAACTGCCCGACCTGTCGCGGGTGATCGCCGACCTCAGCAAGGCCAGCCCGCGCGGCGTGGAGTATCCCGAAGCGGTCCTCGAGTTGGACGAGGATGCCGTAGGGTCTTTGGGCCGGGCCTATTTGCAATCGACCATGCGCTACCGGACCGGCAAAGCCTACTTCATCGACAAAATGCCCAATAACTTTCCCAGCATCGGATTTCTGCAACTGATTTTGCCGAACGCCAAAGTGATCGATGCGCGGCGGCACCCGCTGGACAGTTGCCTGGGCAGCTACAAGCAACTGTTTTTCAAAGGCCAGTCTTTCACCTACGACCATTTTGAGTTGGGGCACTATTACCTGGAATACCGCCGCATCATGAACCACTGGGCCAGCACGTTGCCCGGCAAAGTGCTGGATGTGCACTACGAGCAGATGGTCACCGACCAGGAAAACCAGACACGCCGGTTGCTCGAATATTGCGGATTACCGTGGGAAGATCAGTGTCTGCGGTTCTATGAAACCGAGCGCGCCATCAATACGGCGAGTTCGGAGCAGGTGCGCCAACCCATCTACACCGGGGCGATGAATTTCTGGCGTAATTACGAACCGCACCTCGGCGAGTTGATTGAAACGCTGGAACTCCTGCTGAGAGAATTACCGCCGGAGGATCAGCCTTCCTCTTTCGGCGGCAAGTAATCAAAAATGAATGTTATGCGGTCTTCGGACCCGCTGTTCATCACGCTGTGATTTTTCTGGTTGTTGATCTCGTACGCGTGGCCTGGCTGGAATTTGTGGGGCCGGCCATTGATCATGAAACGCACGCCGGGATTGGTCGTGACCGGTATGTGGATTCGGTGGCTGTGGGTGAACGTCGGGTGCGTATCCCGGTGCGGGGCGATGATGCCGCCAGCCTTCAGCTTTGCGGCCATCGCGCGGATGATGGTGCCCCCGGGCGGATAGAAGTTATCGATGATGTGATGCATCAGAGGCACGGCCGTGTCCTTCAAAGGTTTCCAGGCCGATTCACGGGTTACTTTCATTTCCGGCCAGCCGTCGCAAAACACCATCACCAGCGATTCGGTCTGGGTGTGCACTTCATAAGCCTGCTGGCGGTATTGGTTTTCTTTCCAGGCTGATTCGCCCTGGGCAAGAATCGCATCCGCAAGCGGCTTCGATTCAACCGGTCCGAGGTCCCGCAGTGTTTCGTCTATGTCCATTCATAACTGCCTAATTTTGTTGGCGCGATTGTATTTTGACTGGTCGCGTTTTATGATCGCCCAAATAAAAAAAGATTTACAACACATTTATAAAAAGATTTGCAGTATCCATTCTTGAGATTTCGAGGGCATTACATATGGCGCAAGAGCGTACGTTAATTAAAGACCTTCCCGTTATTCGACCCCACCCTCTCTCCTTTGCCATTTCCACCCTGATCGCCGCCCCAGCCGCCACTGCTATTGCCCAGGATCAGGCTGAAGCGGCCGGCGACAGAATGCTGGAAGAAGTCACGGTGACCGCACGCAAGAGGGCGGAAAGCCTGCAGACGGTGCCTGAAAGCATCCAGGCGATCTCGGCTCAGACAATCGAACAGGCGGGCTTGCGCGGAATGGACGATTATGTCCGGTTCATTCCCAGCCTGAACATCGTGCAGTCAAACCCCGGCAACGCGATGGTCGTTTTCCGTGGTATTGCAGATGCCCAGAGCACCTTCATCGCGGAGCCTTCCGCGGCAGTGTATCTCGACGAGCAATCCCTGGTTCTGAACGCACAACCCAACCCGCGCATGGTCGACATTGAACGCGTCGAAGCGCTCAGCGGTCCGCAGGGCTCGCTGTACGGTGCCAGTTCGCAGTCGGGGGTTTTGCGCATTGTAACCAACAAGCCAGACCCGTCAGCATTCGACGCCTGGGTTGACCTGGGATTGAGTTCAACCAAGAGCGGCGACATGAGTTACGACGCCAGCGGCATGGTCAACATACCGTTGAGCGAATCCTGGGCCCTTCGCCTTGTCGGATTTTCCGCCAAAGACGGTGGTTTCATCGACAACGTTCTGGGCACCACGCCCCGGTTCGAATTGTTTGAAAACGATGACGCGGTCGAGAAGAACTTCAACGACGTCAAGCACACCGGCGGCAGAATTGCAGCCCGCTGGTTCATTAACGACGCCTGGACGATGACGGCCGGCGTCGTGTATCAGAAGACGAATTCCGACGGCCGGCCTGAACACGATCCAGCCTATGCTGGTGACCTGAAGGTCGTCCGCTTCAACCCGCAATTTGAATACGACAAGCAGGACTGGACCCAGTACTCCCTGACGTTCGAGGGTGATCTCGGGTTTGCCGATTTCGTTTCCGCAACCTCGTATTTCACTCGGGACTGGACCTATACCCAGGACACCTCCGTTGGTTACGCGTCCTATTTCGGAACCTTCTGCTACAACCCGTATTTCATCGCGTATTCCCGTTACTGCTTTCAGCCGGCTTCTTTGGCGGACAGCACCTATTACGGCGGCGCTTACTACAACGACCCCATCGGTTACCTGCAGAACGTTCAGAAGAACAAGAAATTTTCGCAGGAATTCCGCCTGTTTCACCAGGGCGAGACCATCGATTGGGTGGCCGGTTTCTTCTACGAAGATTCCAGTGAGGAATGGGAGTTCACCACCTTCGCCGACGGTTACGACGAATCCCTGTCCATGGCCAACTACCTGGCCGGCAACATGATCGATCGCGGCAATCCGATTCCGTCCCGCCTGCCGGGAGACGCCTGGTGGCTTTCTGCCGACGAAACGGATTGGAAACAATGGGCGGTTTTCGGCGAAGTCACCTGGCACATCACCGATCGCTGGGAATTGACCGGTGGAGCCCGCTGGTTCGACCGGAAGATGGATAAGCAATACATCCTCGAGTTGCCCCGGTACAACCCAACAGATGAGGGAGTTTCAACGCCGAACAGCAAAGAAAATGACTGGGTGCCGAAGGTCAGCCTCGCTTTCAATGCGACGAACAACAACATGTTCTATGCCCTGTATTCCGAGGGATTTCGCCCCGGCGGAACCAACCGGGGCAGGGGACTGCCGGCCTTTCCGCAACAGTACGATTCCGACAAGCTGAAGAATTTTGAAGTCGGCACCAAGAACACGCTGGCCAACGGCCGCGTCCGGTTGAACGCCACCTACTTCGACATGAAGTGGAACGATTACCAGCTTGAAGTGGTCGATCCCAGTAACCGCCTGTGCGGTTCAGAAAATGCGCCTCCGGAACCCAACTGCGGCCAGCCCTGGCAAAAAGTGGTGGCCAACGTAGGCAATGCCAGTTCCAAGGGGTTCGAACTCCAGGTCGACTGGGCCGCCACCGAGCGCCTCTCGGTGGGGGCTAACGCCACCTGGCTGGACGCCAAGCTGACCGAGGACGTTGAAATTGGCGTGGTTGTGCCTAAAGGCTCCAAACTTCCGTTGTCGCCCGATTTCAAGGGTTCGTTGTATGCCCAGTACGACTGGGACGTAGACTGGTTTGGCGGCAGCGCCGCCTGGGTCCGCCTGCAATGGAGCTATACGGGCAGCATGCTCAACCAGGTTGAACCGCTGACGATTGACGACGGGCCTGCGCCGCAGATCGAACAGCCGTCCTACAATATCGGCGATCTCCGGTTCGGGCTGGATCGGGAGAAGTGGAGCATGCAGCTCTACGTCAACAACATCACCGACGAACGCGCGGTGTTGTTTGCCAACCCGTACGAATTCGATTACTTCTTCGACCGGTCAAGGATTACCGTGAACCGTCCGCGTGAATTCGGCGTTCGCTGGATTCAGCGATTCGGCAAGTAACTCTTGTAACGTAAACAAACGGGACGGGGCCTACAGGGCCCCGTTTTCGTTTAACCACACAAACCTTCTCAGAAGGGCCAGACTTCGAGGCCGTGAATGGCGTTGCGCACGTCCATTGAGAAGTTGACCCGCGAGATTTCCGTGCCGCTGTCCAGGTCGAACAGGGTGACAGTGGAGGGAGAAGATCCCGCGGCGATCATGCGCTCGTTGACGACGCAAAGGCCTCTCCCAAAACCCTGGCGCGCCAACTCGCCGTCGGCGAGTTCAGCATGTTCGAGTTCGGAAACATCATAAACAGGCACCGGGAAGACCTGCTGCGTTCCGTCCCGGCCAACGTAACGGACCACGTTGGATCCGGTATCGTTGAATAACACGCCCTCCCGAAACGGGCGCGCATTATGCATGCCTTGCGGCATATCGACCATTTTGCTGACGACATTACCGTTTCCGATATGCAGGATTCCCCCGGTCCTCAGGCCGCTGACGAACATCCCGCTAGAATCAGCATGGACATTGTTCAGGTGCAGCAGGTTCTGCGCCGCCGGCCCATTGGCGCCGCCCGGGCCGTTAATGCCCAACGGGTTATAAGCGGTGCCGGTGGGGCCGTTTTCGCCCTGGGCCAGGTGAATAGCCCAGAAAAAAGCCTGCTTTTCCAGGTCGAAGGCGAGAATGCTGTCGTGCCCTGTTGAGGTCAGGTACAGGTGATTGTTCAACCGGAAGATCTCGTGGCAGTGCTTGAGGTAGGTGCTGCGAAAGGAACGCTGGATTTTGAAGTTCCTGTCATAGACAAAAAGCTCGTCACTGGCGGCGATGTAGATTTCCCCGGAAAAAAACGCGATGCCGCGCAATCCCCGGTCCCAGCCCCGGCCCTGAAAATCGATTTCCGAGGTGTCCCAGTCCACTACTTGGCGCACTTCCTGGCCGGTAAAATCGACCAGGTAGATGCCTCCGTGGCTGTCGCCCTGTTCAGCGCCGCGAACCACGGAGGTCGCAATCAGGGTGGGCAGTACCATGCGGTTGTCGGTCATCGGGATAGTATAGGCCAAGGCATGCGGAGGAAAACACCGCGGCGACAACCCGGCCGATCCATCGGCCTGTCGAGTCCGAGAGGCCGTAGTTTTCGGCTCATGGAATTTTTTCCTGAGTGCAGGTACAGTCTGCGGACTGAAAGTCTTGCCGATCAGGGAGGTGGTCTGTGGCCACGAATGCTTCGAACCAAACGTCGGAATGGAAAAGCAATGATAACCGCCACTACATGCACCCCTTCACCGATCACAAGGAACTGGGCGAAAAGGGCGGCGCGCGCATCATCACCCATGCCGACGGCGTTTATATCTTCGATTCAGACGGCAACAAAATCCTCGACGGCATGGCGGGTTTATGGTGCGTGAATCTGGGTTACGGACGCGGGGAACTGGTTGACGCCGCCACCGCCCAGATGAGGGAACTGCCCTACTACAACAGCTTCTTCCAATGCACCCATCCCCCGGCGATTGAACTTTCGGAACTGCTGAGTGAACTCAGTCCGGGAAATTTCAACCACGTATTTTTCACCGGCTCCGGTTCGGAAGCCAACGACACCCAAATCAGGCTGATCCGCCGTTATTGGGACCTGCAGGGTCAGCCGGACCGGATGACCATTATTGCCCGCAAGAATGCTTATCACGGCAGTACGCTGGGTGGCGCAAGCCTGGGCGGCATGTCGGCCATGCACCAGCAGATGATGTTGCCGGTGCCGGGGATCGAGCATATCGAGCAACCGTACCAGTTTGAATTGGGCGCCGACATGACTCCAGCGGAGTTTGGTTTGCAACAGGCGCGCCTGCTGGAAAAAAAGATCCTGGAAGTCGGGGTGGACAAGGTGGCGGCCTTCATCGGCGAACCGGTGCAGGGCGCCGGCGGGGTGATCATTCCACCGCATACCTACTGGCCCGAGATCCAGCGCATCTGTGATGAATATGGCATCCTGCTGGTGGCTGACGAGGTCATTACGGCTTTCGGCCGCCTCGGTCAATGGTTCGGCTCAACACGGTTTGGCATCCGGCCAGACCTGATCTCCTTCGCCAAGGGGGTGACGTCGGGATACCTGCCGCTGGGCGGCACGCTCGTGGGCGACCGGGTTGCCGAGGTGGTGATTGCCAGGGGCGGCGAGTTTGCGCACGGCTATACCTACTCCGGGCACCCGGCGGCCTGTGCCGTTGCGCTGGCTAACCTGAAAATCATGCGGGCCGAAAAAATTGTGGAGAGGGTGAAAGCGCATACCGAGCCGTACTTCAGCAAACGCTTCAGAGAACTGGGCGATCATCCGATTGTCGGTGAGGCGCGCAGTATCGGGCTGGTTGGCGCGATCGAAATCGTCAGGAACAAAGCGAACCGCGAACGCTTTGACAAGAAGTTCAAGGCCGGCATGCGGTGCCGGGATTTTTGCGTGAGCAACGGCCTGGTGATGCGGGCCGTGGGCGACACCATGATTGTTTCCCCCCCGCTGATCGTCGAAGACGGCCATATCGATGAATTAGTCGAAAAGGCGTGGAAATGCCTGGACCTGACGGCGGGATCCCTGGCTTCTGAAACCGGAACAAGCGGATGAGCGAACGCAAGGGATGGGATAACGCGTTTACCGCAAAGAGCCCTTACGGGACCGTCAAGGGATCGCCCTCCTATGCCGGTGCGCTCAGTTTCATGCGCCGCAAGTACAGCAAGGACCTGAGGGATGTTGATGTGGCTGTCGCCGGCATTCCTTTGGATTCGGCCACAACCCATCGCCCGGGAGCACGTTTCGGCCCGCGGGCGATCCGCGCCGCATCTCCCGGCATCAGCTGGGAACGGCCCTGGCCCTGGGACTTTGATCCGTTCGACCGGCTGGCGGTGGTGGACTATGGCGACTGTGAATTCGATTTCGGCGCGCCGGACACGATTGTGCCCTTTGTTGAGCAGTTCATTTCGAAGATACTCGACGCAGGCGCCGCGAGTCTGGTGATGGGCGGTGACCATTTCGTGACCTATCCGGTGCTCAAAGCCTATGCCAAAGTCCACGGACCGCTCTCACTGGTGCATTTCGATGCACACTCCGATACATGGGGAGAGGAGCAGCAAAGGCTCGATCACGGCACCATGTTCTATCATGCAGTCCGCGAAGGCCTGGTGGACGACAGCCGCTCGGTTCAGATTGGCCTGCGCACGACCAACGACGAACCGCTGAATTTCAATATCCTGGATTCCCGCTGGGTGCACCATAACGGGCCGGAGGCCGTGGCGGCCGAAGTCAAGCGCATTGTCGGGGATCATAAGGCTTACCTCACCTTCGATATCGATTGCCTTGATCCCAGCTTTGCGCCCGGCACCGGTACGCCGGTATGCGGCGGCCTGTCGACCTTCCAGGCGCTGGAAATTATTCGCGGGCTGTCTGGCATCAACCTGGTCGGGATGGATGTCGTCGAAGTTGCGCCCGCTTACGACGTGGGGGAAATCACTGCCCTGGCCGGCGCGAGCCTCGCGGCGGAAATGCTCTGCCTATACGCGGCAAATCCGCGCCGGTAGAACCCGGGTCGGGAAGGAGTCAAGAATGACAATGCAGGGTAACAGACCATTGATCGGTGTTATCTCCGATCGCAGAATGCAGGGCAAACACCCTTTCCACATGGTCGGTGAAAAATACCTGCAGGCCGTCGCCGACGGCTCGGATGCGTATCCGGTGGGCCTTCCTTTGCTCAATCAGGGATTCGACGTTCTGGATATCCTTGACCGGCTGGACGGGATTTTTTTGACGGGCAGCCCTTCGAACGTCGAACCGCTCCATTACCTTGGGGATCCGAGTAAACCCGGGACCTGGCACGATCCGCACCGCGACCTGGCGGCGTTGGCACTGATCCCTGCGGCTATCCGCGTTGGCATGCCACTGATGGCGGTATGCAGGGGCTTTCAGGAAATGAACGTTTCTTTTGGCGGAACGCTTCACCAAATGGTCCACGAACTGCCGGAATACGGCATGCACAAGGAAAATCCCGAAGATCCCCTGGAGGTGCAGTACGGTTCATCCCACCGGGTCACGTTTAGCCAGGGTGGGTTGCTGGAAAAAATCACCGGCACCGGCGGCGCCATGGTCAATTCACTTCACTCCCAGGGCGTGAACCGGCTGGGAGAAGAATTGAATGTCGAAGCGGTGGCGGACGACGGTTTGATAGAGGCTTTCTCAGTTTCTGGTGCTCCCGGCTTCACGCTGGCGGTGCAGTGGCACCCGGAGTGGAGGGTGTTGGAAAATCCGGTTTCGACAGCGATCTTTCGTGCTTTCGGCGATGCTTGCCGGGCCTATCGCTTGCGAGGATTGAACGCCTGAAGGCGCCCATTGCAAAAATTCTGAATGAACGAAGCCATCGCACACCACGGGAAATTCCTGCATCCACACCGGATTTTCACGGTTTTCAAATGGCTGGTATACATCCTGCTGGCCTGGAACGCCTTTCAGTTTCTTCAGGAGGATCTCGCGGCCAGTGCAGAGACTTTTGGCAACAATGTCAACTGGCGCAACGTGGTGGAGGCATACTCAGCGTTCATTGACACAACGGCCTGGCTGGTTTTGTTGCTGGTATTCGAGTTTGAGACCGCAATCATTTCCGACGAAAAACTCAAGGGTGGTCTGAAATGGTTCCTGGGCGTCGTAAAAGCCGTTTGCTATTTTTTTATTGTTTACGCCTTTTACGGCTACGTGAACAAGTACTTCGTTATAACCGACCTGCTCCCCCTGAACATCGCCGATGCCTGCAGCCTGGCGGGTAGTGACTGGAACTACGTCGTGGATCTGGATGATTACCCGCCGCTGGATGCGGCTGCCTGTCTTGACCTGAAGGGACAGTCGCTGTTGCAGGTCTCGGGAACGGAAATTCTGGGAACCCGCGAGGCTTTCGATTCCGCACGCGGGCTGGCGATAATCGATATCGTCAATGCGGGAACCTGGCTGCTGATCGTGATCATGCTGGAGTTTGAAGTCTGGATGCAGTTGCGCGAGGCTTTAACGAACCGTTTGCTACGGCTCGGAAAATACCTGAAAGGCGTGCTGTATTCGGTGCTGTTCATCGCCGCGGCTTATTGGGGTTTTGAAGGCAGCTTCCTTGATTTCTGGGACGCTTTCTTATGGCTGGTCGCTTTCATCTTCATCGAGCTGAACATCTTCCAGTGGCACGGGGAATCTGAAGAGGCCCACGTAGCCGATCCTGTTTCTGGAAATCACTCCGAATAATGCCGCTACTTAAACTGGACAAAGTATCGCTACATTACGGCACCCTCGTGCTGCTTGACGATGTAGACCTGGCCCTGAGCAGGGGCAGTCGCATCGGATTACTCGGGCGCAACGGGGCTGGTAAAACGACCCTCCTGAAAATTATCAACGGGGAGATCACTCCCGAAAGCGGCGAACGCTGGGTCCGGCCGGGCATCAGGATTTCCTACCTGGACCAGGCATTGCCACAGGCCGACGGCCAGGACGTGTACGACGTTATTTCCCACGGCCTGGCGGGGGTGGGCGATCTGCTGGCAAAGTACCACCACGCCATCCTGGACGGCGATTTGCAGGTTCTCGAGCGGGTGCAGCATGAGCTGGAAGCAAAAGACGGATGGCGTTTGCAGCAGCGGGTGGATACCGTGATCAGCCAGCTGCAACTGCCGGGCGATGCCCGCATGTCCAGTCTCTCGGGCGGCTGGCGCCGCAGGGTCGCCCTCGGCCAGGCCCTGGTCAGCGAGCCGGACATCCTGCTGCTGGACGAGCCCACCAACCATCTCGACATCCCGGCTATTGAGTGGTTGGAAAAACAGCTCCAGGCTTTTCCCGGAACGGTCCTGTTCATCACCCATGACCGGGCTTTTCTGCAACAGGTCGCCAACACAATCATCGAACTGGATCGCGGTTGCCTGTCGGCGTGGGAAGGCGACTATGCCGGCTTCCTGAGATTTCGCGAACAGCAGCTTGAAGCCGAGGAACGCGAAAATACGCTGTTCGACAAGCGCCTGGCGGAAGAGGAAAAATGGATACGGCAGGGGATCAAGGCGCGGCGAACACGCAACGAGGGACGGGTGCGCGCACTCAAGGCCATGCGGGAGGAACGCAGGCAGCGGCGTAACGTGAGCGCCCGCACAGATTTCGGCATGGAGACGGCGGACCGCTCCGGCAAGCGCGTGATCGAAGTCGAAAACGTGACAAAGTCTTTTGGCAATACTCTGGTGGTCAGGGATTTCAGCACCCTCATCAAGCGGGGTGACCGAATCGGTATTGTCGGCGCTAACGGCGCAGGCAAATCAACACTGATCAAACTGATGCTGGGAGAACTTACCCCCGATGCGGGCAAGGTAAAGCTTGGAACAAAGCTCGAAATTGCCTATTTCGACCAGTTACGCGCCCACCTGGATCCGGAAAGCAACCTGATCGACAATGTTTGCGGCGGCCAGGAATTCATAGAAATCGACGGGCGCAAGAGACATGCCATTTCCTATCTGGGCGAGTTCATGTTCGCGCCGGACCGGGTGCGGATGCCGGTAAAGGCGCTCTCCGGTGGAGAACAGAACCGGGCCATTCTTGCGAAGCTGTTCAGTAAGCCCGCCAACCTGCTGGTGCTCGACGAGCCCACTAACGACCTCGATATCG
>JABDLD010000055.1 GCA_013001885.1 Lysobacterales bacterium | reverse complement strand
ACCCCTCTACATGCATGACCCCACTACAGATCCAGGGCCATCTCGACGCGACTGTCGAGTTCATCACCCGTGGTGATTAGCGAGGCAAAAATCGTTACCGACACTGAGGCTGTCATAACGAAGACGTACCAGGGCACTCCGCCCGGCCAGTCGAAGCCCGACATGTCGTATTTCTTGAGGAGCTCAATGGCCACGCCCCCGATGGTGGTCACGAGTGCGGTAAGCATACCTATCATGACGCCCTTGCTGCTGGCGCCTTTCCAGAGAAAACCAATAATAAAGATCGGAAAGGTGGCCGCGGTCAGCGTGCCGAACCCGTAGGTGCCGAGAATAGCCACCATGTCGCCGCTGACGGCGGCAAAGCCAATAGCCAGGATTCCCATCACGGACATCGCGATGCGAGAGGCCCTCATTTGTGTCGCCGGTGCGAAGGTCAGTCCGAGCGAGCCCGGCAGGTCTCGGGATACGATATTGCCCGCGAGCGACAGAAACAGGCTCGATGTGGAGAGTGCGGCGGCCAGCACGGCGGGGTAGACGAACAGTTGGGCGACGACTCCCAGGTAGTCCGCCACCTTGAACACCGCCTTATCGGGATCGCTGATTGTCACCGTGCCGTTTGCCACCAGGTAGATGGCGCAATATCCGACAGCCATGACCATCAGGCCAGCCACCATATTGGTGCAGGTGGCATATATCGAAAGCTGGGGCATATCGCGCGGATCCCTCAGCATCATCATGCGGGTCAGGACCTGGGGCTGACACATGATGCCGAGGGTGGGCAGCATGACCCAGGCAAAGGAGTAGACTCCGGGCAGGCTGCCCCACGCCGTCATGGCCTCGGTATTCAGACCCGCGGCTTCACCACGGGGTCCCGAGATGGCTTCAAGGACAGGTCCGAAGCCGCCGGTCACGGCAAAGAAAGATATGATGAAAATCAGGCCTGCAACGACGATCACCAGCCCCTGGAATGCCTGTGTGAGAATACCGCCTATCTCTCCGCTGAGCACCGTGTAGGCAATGAGAATGGTGAAAATTACCGCGCTGATCACCCATTGGTTCCAGTCAAAAAGGTTCTCGAAGAGCTTGGCGCAGGCAGCGACTTGGGCGGAAAGGTACATTGCGCAGCCGATGAACAGCATCAAAGACAGCATCAGCTTGATCCCGCGGTGCCGGTTGAAACGAAGATCCGACAGGTCTCCGAGGCTGGCAACCGTGCCGATTTCGGCCATTCCCCGGACCTTTTTTCCAATCACCAGGTAACTGAACACGAAAGCCGGGGCAGCGAACATGAAGAGCAGGATCGTGTTGCCGGTGCTGTACACCAGGCCCGGCACGCCGACAACAGCGAAGGCGCTACCGACCGCGGCCATGGTGGCAAGGCCGACAGTGAGAGGTCCGAAAATTTTCGCTCCCCCGAAAAAGTCCTCGGGTGAAGTGACCTTTTTCTTGGCCCAGACTCCGATAGCGAAAGAAATGGCCAACACGAGAAACGACGAGCCGAGGATCAGGTATTTTACCGACTCGCTCACGCCGCACCCTCTTGGTCCGAATCGTCGTTTTCATGTTCATGAACATGGCGAACGAATTCATCCCACCGCTCTTTCGAGAGCCAGCGATCCTTGACCGCCTCGAAGCCAAAGCCCATGAGCAAAGTGGGCACGATCCAGAAAAAGACGATCATCGAGGCAAAAGAAGGGTGGAAGCCGAGGACAGTGAAATCCGGGGGGCGACCGGCGAAAATCGCCGCGTAATGGTTGCCCAGTCCGAATGCGAACACCCACAAGACGATCCAGGCAAGAGTTGGAAAGGCCACAAGGCGCAGGTCAAACCGGCCTTTGTGTGATGAGCCGAGTACACCGTAGACCAGCAGCAAGGGGAGTAATACATGCAGGGCGACGAACCAGTTTCCTGCTGCCGCCAGGCCGACCATGGTCAACCACAACAGGCCGCTGACAATGACGAGCAGTGTCTCCGGGTTTCGCTTCATGAGAGCAAATCACGGAACCGGCCCGCAGATCCAGAACAGGGCTGAGTCTGCGGGCCTGGCCTCCGCGGCGAACAGGGCGCGGTTAGTGCCACATCAATATCTAAAATCCACCGAAAACGTGTAAGTGCGAGGATTGCCGTAGTAAGCCGTCTGGATATTGCCGACGCTCCGGAATTCCTGGCCTTCGATTCTGTACTCTTCATCGGCCCAGTTCTTGACACCCGCGGTCAGGGTCCAGCGACCGTTCTCGCTGACCCAACTGGCGAAAGCATCCAGTACCCAGTAATCGCCCTCTGTCAACGGTGCGACATTTTCAACGCTCAGCCACATCGCATCGCGATAGTTGGCGGCCGCGCTCAGGCTGAATTGTGAGCCGCCCGAGAGATCGAACGTATACATACCGAAAAATCGCGCCGTCCATTTGGGCGAGAATGCCGGTTCGTCCTCCACCCCGTCAGCTCCGGTGAAGCCGCCGGCGCCGTACTTGGCATCCAGGTAGCCGATTTGCGTTGACAATTGAAGCGGATCGATCGGCATCCAGGTCATTTCAACCTCGGCGCCCTTGATGTCCAGTTTTGCTGCATTCAGCACGGGGAAGCGGAAGTTGGCAATGTCGTCGGGATCAACGGTGGAGACGCGCGCCTGGAAATCGTCGTACTGGCTGTAGAACAGAGCATAGTTGGCTATCAAGCGGCCGTCAGCAACCACGGTTTTAGCGCCGATCTCATAGGTCCAAACCGTTTCCGGATCGAAAGTGCTGACATCAGCCGGACTGTTGGCGCGGCCATTGAAACCGCCGCTCTTGAAGCCATTGGCGATGCGGCCATAAAACCGGACGTCGTCGTTCAGGTTGTAATCAAGAGTAAATGTGGGGGTCCAGTCCTTCCAGCTGTCCGAATCAGTAAACTCGAATGCCGGATCGGCATTGCCCAAGATGTTGCTGAACGTGCTGGTCGTACGGAAGTAGTCCTTGTCTTCCTTCGTATAGCGAATGCCGACGCCCAGGTTCCAGTTTTCAGCAAACATCCAGTCAACCTGGCCAAATGCGGCGTAGCTCTTGGTTTCGAGGTCGTCGGTAATGGTGCGGGTGAACGAAATCGGCACGCCGCCAAAAAGCAGGAAATCATCGGCGAAGGCGATCTGGTCGGAAGGCACTTGCTCGTTCAGATAGTACAAGCCTACGACCCAGTTGATGTTGCTGCCGTTGTTTCCAAGCAGTTGGAATTCCTGGCTGAACTGGTTCTGGTCCAAACCAACAAAGACATCACCCAGTTCCAGTGTGCTGGCATCGATATCAATAAACGATGCGGTTTCAAGATCACGGTAGGCCGTGATGGATCTGAAATCCAGCTGATCGTTGATATCCCAGTTAATGGTCATGTTCATGCCCCAGTGATCCGTCTGCTGGCCACCCGCATCGGTCATCGAAGTACTGGTCAGGAAATTCCAGTCTCCGCTGGGTGGTAGCTGGCGGAGCACCAGACCGGTTGCGAGGTCGACGCTGACCAGGGCATCCTCCGCACGCCCAAGAGTCAATTCGACGTCTTCTTTGGTGTAGTCAGCTGAAAAAACGACGTTGACGCTGTCACTTGCATCCCAGCTACCTTTCAGGCGGGCGACAAGCGTGTCTTCATCGTTGTAATCCCTGCCGTCGATGGGATCGGTCACAAAACCGTCACGCTTGTCGTACAGCACGCTGAATCCCAGAGCAAAATTGTCACTGAGTGGACCTGAGAGGTAGGCCTTGGCCTGCACCCGGTCATAGTTGCCGACCAGCAAACCGGCCTGGGCTTCGAAATCCTGGCCCGGGGTTCGAGTGATCAGCCGGATGGCGCCGCCGGGAGTGTTCTTGCCATACAGCGTTCCCTGTGGCCCGCGCAGAACCTCTATCCGTTCGATGTCGTATATTTTGAACAGGCCGCCCTGAATTCGGGAGAGGTAAACATCGTCCAGATACAGGCCAACCGCCGGGTCGAAGGACTGCAGCGCATCAGGTTGTCCCACGCCGCGGATGAAAGCGTTGACGCTGGAGTTGGACCCACGACCCTGTACGAGATTAAGGTTGGGTACCGCGCCCTGCAACGAGTCCAGATTATCGGCCTGCAGTTGTGCCAGTTTGGCGCCGCTGAAAGCGCTGATCGCAATCGGGACTTCCTGCAGGGACTGTTCGCGCCGCTGGGCGGTCACAATGACCTCTTCGAGCAGGCCCATCTCGCTTTCGTCATCTGCTGTACCGGACTGCGCGAACGTAGCGACCGGCGCCGACATCAACGCGAGCAGCGTGCTGACCAGGATTGCTAAAGGCCTTTGTCGGCCAGCCCGGCAGTTCCGCTGATCAATTGAACTTCTCATGATTTTCTCCTCCGTTTTGTGCGCCGATGCTTGGTAAAAAGCCCGATGCAACGATTTGGTCTTGTCCCCAAACTGGCTCAAATACTTGCCATCCGCGTCAAAGTATGGAACTTTATGAAACATGAATCAAGTTTCAAGTTCTGGCAAGCTGCCGAAGACAGCTCGTGGTAAGCGCACGCGAGAGAAGCTGTTGCAGGCGGCCGAGATAGAATTTGGAGAGAAGGGATTTCATGAGGCCGCCATCAGCGGGATCACCTACAGGGCAGGTGTTGCGCTTGGGTCTTTCTACACGTATTTCGGCAGCAAAGAAGAAATATTCAAAGCGCTGGTTTCTTTCATGAGTCAACGCACCCGGCGCTGGATAGCGGAGAGGGTGGCCGATGCTCCGGATCGTTTGACGGCTGAACGGAAAGGCCTGGAGGCCTATATTGAATTCGCGCGACAGCACAAGGGCATATACCGCATCATCCAGGAGGCCGAGTTCGTGGCTAATGATGCCTACCGCGAGCACTACACGGGTTTTGCCAGGGCTTACGAGTACAACCTCAGGAAAGCGGCTGAAGTTGGCGGTATCAGGGAAGGTGACTATGAAACTTGGTCCTGGGCAATCATGGGAATGGCAGTGATCCTGGGCATGCGATATGCCGAATGGGATGAGACCGTTTCAGCTTCCCGCGTGGCGGAGACGGTGGCCGATCTGATCGCCAACGGCATCAAGGCCGGGCAGGGTTGAACAGAGAAGTGCAGCGGTCAGCGTTTGAGGAAATCGAATGACGAGCATGGGCATAGTTTCGACCGGAACCTGGTTTCCGGATACCTTCGTCACTGCGCAGGAAATTGCGGAGCAGAGCGGGTTGCCCGAATGGGTGGTAAGGGAAAAACTAGGAATCGAGCGCAAGTTTGTGGCAGACCCGGACGTCCATCCCAACGAGATGGCCGTCCACGCTGCGCGCAAAGCGATAATGAAAGCAGGAATCGATCCCTCGGAAATCGATGTCGTCCTGTGTACAACCGAGGAGTGGCGTGAGTACCTGCTTTGGACCACCGCCATCGACATCGCTCATGAGACCGGCGCAAAAAATGCCTGGGGAATTGATGTGCATACGCGCTGCGCCACCAGCATCGCAGCCCTCAAGTTGGCTCGCGGCCTGATGGCCGATGACCCGACAGTTAATACCGTTCTTATTGCCGGCGGCTACGCCATTTCACATTTCATCGACTTCAGCGACGTGAACACCTCTTTCCTGTTCAACATCGGGGCCGGCGCGGGGGCCATGATCGTAAAACGCGACTGGCCTGAAAACCGGGTGCTGGGCATGCACCTGATCGCAGACGGATTGATGAGCCGCCACGTCATCGTTCCGGCCAGCGGCACGGTTCAACACCCAACCGATGTGGCAGTCAGGGACGGTGGTTTCAAATTCAGGCTGGTGGAGCCGGAAGCGATGAAAGAGCGGCTCGGCGAGGTTTCCATCAGCAATTGGCTGGCCTGTGTCGACCTGGCTCTTGAAAAATCAGGTGCCAAAAAAGATGGATCTCCCTATACACGGGCCGATATCGATTTTTTCAATATGTCCCTGGTAAAACCCTCGGCACACCGGGAAATGCTAGGACAACTCGGCTTGTCGGAAGAGCAAAGTGTGTACATGTCGCAAATCGGCCATATCGGAGAGCAGGATGCCATTATCAATATCGAGGCCGGTATCGAGCAGGGCAGGCTGAAATCGGGCGATACGATGGCGGTCATTGCGGCAGGTATCGGTTACGTCTGGGCCGGCGCCATCGTTCAATGGGGCGCAGCGAAATGAAACAGCCATCGCATTATGTAACGGACTGGCTTGATAAACGAGCACGATTGACTCCTGATCGGGTGGCGCTCATCGACTACTCCAGCGGAGAAGAGACCACGTACTACCAGTGGAACGAGAGAGCGAACCGGACTGCAAACTTTCTTCGTCACCTTGGCGTAGCCAAAGGCGACCGGGTAGCTGTTTACTCCTCCAATTGCATCGATTACCTGGACCTGTTCTGGGCGGCCCCCAAAATCGGTGCGATGTTGCAAAATCTGAACTGGCGCCTCACGGTGCACGAACTGACCGGAATCGTGGATAGCGGTGCCCCCAAGATCCTCGTCTACAGTGAAGACTGGCGGCCCCAGGTAGAGGAACTCAAAGCATCTTTCACGACAGTTGAGCATGTCGTCGCCCTGAGCAACCCGGGGGCAGGGGAGCGGGATTTTGCCGATCGGAATTCAATGAGCATCGAACTCGATGAGGTTCCGCAATTGACTCTCGATGATCCCTGGGGAATCTACTATACCGGCGGCACCACGGGCTTGCCGAAAGGTGCGGTGATCACCCACGGCAACCTCACCTGGAACAGCGTAAATACCATTGCTTCATGGGGCATCAGCAGCCAGCACAAGGCGGCTCTCCAGTTGCCGTTTTTTCATATCGGCGGTCCGAACATTTTCATGGTGCCGATGGTACATGCCGGCGGTACGACGATTCTGTGCGCCGGTTTTGATCCAGACCAGACGTTCGACCTGCTGGAAAATTCCGGCATTACCCACTACGTGGGCGTGCCAACGATGTTCCAAATGCTGCAGGCGCATCCGAGATGGGCCGCAGCGGATTTCACGAAACTCGAACTGGTGATCAGCGGGGGTGCTCCCTGCCCGCTTCCGGTCATGGAGAAATTCTGGGATCGCGGTATCGATTTCAAAATGGGTTACGGCCTGACAGAGGCATCAGGCAACAATTTCTGGCTGCCGCCGGAAATGGTTCGGCAAAAAATCGGATCTGTCGGCTATCCGATCTTCCATATTGACATGAAGACCATCCGTGAGGACGGTTCAGAATGTGCGGTCGGTGAGGGCGGTGAGTTACTCATTCGCGGTCCGCATGTCGTTGCCGGTTACTGGCGAAATCCAGCCGCGACAGCGGAGGTGATACGTGACGGCTGGCTGCACACGGGGGATCTCGCCAGCCGTGACGAGGACGGCTGTTTCTACATTCTCGGCCGTTCCAAGGAAATGTTCATCAGTGGCGGGGAAAATGTCTATCCGGCAGAAATTGAATCGGTGCTGTGTGCGCATCCCCAGGTAAAAGAAGCAGCGGTTGTTGGCGTGCCGCACGAAACCTGGGGGGAGGTCGGTCGCGCCTTCGTGGTGGTAACAGAAGACTACGATGAGACAGACCTGCGAGCATTTCTTGCAGAACGCCTCGCCAAATACAAGCTGCCGCGGTCCATCGTTGTTCTCGAAGCTTTGCCGCTTACGGCGATCGGGAAGCTCGACAAGAAATTGCTCGCCTCGGAGGAAGTATTGTCATGAACACGCCAACCATTGCCGGCATTACTGCGCAAACGATAAGCACGACCCGGCTGACTACGCGGGTTCTGTTCGCCGGCCCTGAGGACGGTATTCCCGTGCTCTTCATCCACGGCAATTTTTCATCCGCGACCTGGTGGGAAGAGACGATGGTCGCGTTACCAGCTGCGTTTTGGGGCATTGCGCCTGATCAGCGCGGTTATGGCGGGGCAGACCCCGCTGTGAAGATCGATGCGACAAGAGGTATGGGAGATTTTGTCGACGACGCGCTTGCGCTCATGGACCATTTGGGCCACGAACGCTTTCACCTGGTGGGCAACTCTCTGGGCGGGTTGGTGGTGTGGTGGATGATGGCCGATGCCCCGGAGCGCCTGATGTCCGTGACGCTTGCCGGTCCCGGCTCTCCATTCGGCTTCGGGGGAACGCGGGACGCCATTGGCACTCCGACTACGGCTGATTTTGCGGGGTCCGGCGGTGGTCTGATCAATCCGGATCTTATCCAAAGCCTGCTGGACGGCGATCGTGACTCTATCGCCGATTTCAGCCCGCGCGGTATCATGCGCCGCCTGGTCTGGAGCGGAGGGCAGATCCCGGAGCGCGAAGACGCGCTGATCGATGCGATGTTCAGAGTGCATATCGGCGACCATGAACTGCCCGGGGACAAGGAAGAATCACCGCATTGGCCCTACGTGCGGCCCGGCAGGTGGGGTGCGACGAACGCCATGTCCTCCAAGTATGTCGGCAATCTCGTAGATCGGATACTTGCCGCACATCCAAAAGTGCATGCGCTCTGGTCCTACGGTGCTGAAGACCTCGCTGTCTCCAATACAGCCGCATCGGATCCGGGCACCTGGGGCCCCACCGGGCGGTTGCCGGGCTTTCCAGGTCCCGAAGCCTTTCCGCCGCAACCGATGATGGACCAGATTCGAAAAATGCTTGACGATTACAAAGCGGAGGGAGGGTCTTACGATGAAGTGGCGATCGCAGATTCAGGACACGTGCCCTTCATCACTCACCCCGACGAATTCAATCAGTCCTTCCACGCGCACCTGGCGCGGACCAGTTATCCGGAGATCGAAAATGCCATTTAAGCTCTTAGCGACCCTGTTCTCATCGGCTCTGCTTGCAACCGGCGTTGCTTATGCCGACGAAGCACCGGAGCTCAACATAAACAAGGACCGCGTCACCGCCTCCGGGATATCCGCAGGCGCACACATGGCGCACCAGATGCACATCGCTTACTCGGACATGTTTTCCGGTGTCGGAATCGTTTCGGGCGGGCCGTTCAACTGTGCAGAAAACTCGCTGGTTACCGCCATGGGCCGTTGCATGGAAAAAACGGAAGAGCCGCTGCCGGTGGCGGAGATAACCGCCGAAATCCGCACCGATGCCGAGGCAGGTAAGCTGGCTGATCCGGCAAACCTGGAGGATGACCGAGTGTGGCTATTTCATGGTACGAAGGACACCACGATTGCCCCGGAGGTACATAATACGGTCGAGGCCCTATATGCAGAGTTCATTCCCGATGAGCAAATACACAGTGTAAGTGATGTCGAGGCCGGGCATTTCTTCCCGGCTGACGGGCAGGGACACGCCTGTTCAGAGATGAAAGCGCCATTCGTGGGAGATTGTGGATATGACGCGGCTGGTGAATTACTCCAGTACCTCTACCCCGGCCTGGACAGGCCAGGCGCGAAACCGGTGACCGGTCTACTCGAGGTCAATCTGCCCGGTGCGGATGATGCTGACCTGATGGAATCTGCTTATTTATATGTTCCCGTCGCCTGTGAAGGCGGTAGAGAGGCATGTGCGCTTCACCTGGTCCTGCATGGATGTGGACAATCCGCAGAGACGGTCGGTACCGCGTTTATCGAGCAAAGTGGCTATCTTCCCTGGGCTGAAGCCAACGGCATCGTGTTGGCTTTTCCACAGGTTGAAAAAAGTATGTTTGCGCCGCTGAATCCCCATGCATGCTGGGACTGGTGGGGCTATACCGGCGATAACTACCGTTATCGTGACGGCGCCCAGATGACCGTGCTGGCAAATTGGATCAAGGGTATGTAATCAGAAAAAAGGAACAACTATGAAAATTGAAGGCTCAATTGTCGCAATCACCGGCGCCGGCGGTGGACTGGGTGCCGCGATGGCGCAACGACTGGCCGGGCAGGGCGCCCGACTGGCTCTTGTCGATTTTCGAACGGATGCCCTGGATGAATTGCAGGCGGCTCTGGCTTTGCCTGAGGGTGATTGCCTGGCCAGGCAATGCGATGTGAGCAATGAAGAGCAGGTGGACCTTGTGTTCGAGGAAATCTCGAATCATTTTGGCGGCCTGGACGTGTTGGTAAACAACGCCGGGATTACGCGCGACGCAATGATGCTCAAGTTCAAGAGCGGACAACGGCAATCGAGAATGTCACTGGAGGCCTGGAACGCGGTCATCGCGGTCAATCTGACCGGCGTGTTTCTCTGTGGCCGCGCCGCGGCGGAACAGATGGCGCGAGCGGGCAATGGCGGGCTGATTATCAATATTTCCAGCGTTTCGCGGGCCGGCAACATGGGCCAGAGCAACTACTCCGCAAGCAAAGCCGGCGTTGATGCCATGTCGGTATCCTGGTCCAAGGAATTTATCCGTTACGGTATCCGTGTCAACGTAATCTCACCGGGTTTTATTGGGACAGAACTGGTGCGCTCCATGAAGCCCGAAGCCCTGGCAAAAATGGAGGCTATGATTCCAGCCGGCCGCATCGGTGAGCCGGATGAAATAGCACATACGGTCCAGTACCTCATGAAAAACGATTACGTGAACGGCCGCAACATCGAAATTGATGGCGGCCTGAGACTTTAAGGGACGGAGTCAGTGTTCGCCCGGGCGCCGCCGGAGGATTCGCAGCAGGTCGTTGAATTAGCCTCAGTGTGGGGCTAGTATCAAGCTAATTATTCAATTGTTGTCGATTCTGTGCTGCCTCTCTCACGATGGAGCCAAATCAATGGGTGCTTACAAGGTTTTTCACAGGCGGTGTTCTGCTACCGGCAAGTTCTCAATCCTACTCTTCTTGTTCGTCGTCCTGATCTCCGGTAGTGCAGATGCCCAGGCAAAATCTGCCAAGCAGGATCGGGCTGTTATCGATGCTTCATCTTCTCTATCCCAAAACTCTGCCGGAGTAACAACCAAGGTTACTAAAGTCAAATCAGTTTCCCTCGCTGTAACTCCTCCTTTTATTTTCCGCGACAGTTTCGAAACGTTCGTTCCTCCTGGCGTCGGCATCACCGGAAATGAAGGCGTTGCAGATGGTGCGGATTGGCAAGTCTGTCGTGCCGATTCCAGTACCGCGTGGATTTCAGCCGGGCCCGGTGGTGGCACCTATAACACGATCGAGGCCTGTAACTTCCTTGGCTACGACGCACCCGATCTGTACGGTGGAAATTGCGATTTGGTGTGCGGTTATTGTGGTACACCGGGTGAGGAAACTTACGACGGTGCTGGTGTGGGCTTTCCAGATGCTTACTCACTCACCGTCAACTGGCGCTGCTACAGGGGATTTGTGCCACCGGTCGTCGGGCAAACCGGTGACGCGGGTGTGGCCAGTGGCGCTGACTGGCAAGTCTGTCGCGCTGATCCTGATACCGCGTGGATTTCAGCCGGGTCCGGTGGTGGTATCTATAACACGATCGTGGCCTGTAACTCCCTCGGCTACGAAACACCCGATCTGTATGGTGGAAATTGCGACTTGGTGTGCGGTTATTGTGGGACACCGGGTCAGGAAACTTACGACGGTGCTGGTGTGGGCTTTCCAGATGCTTACTCACTCACCGTCAAATGGCGCTGCTTAAGGGGATTTGCACCACCGGCCGTCGGGCAAACCGGTGACGCGGGTGTGGCCAGTGGTGCTGACTGGCAGGTCTGTCGTGCTGATTCCAGTACCGCGTGGATTTCAGCCGGGTCCGGTGGCGGCATCTATGACACGACCGAGGCCTGTAACTCGCTTGGCTACGACGCACCCGATCTGTACGGTGGAAATTGCGATTTGGTGTGCGGTTATTGTGGTACACCGGGTGACGAGACTTACGACGGTGCTGGTGTGGGCTTTCCAGATGCTTACTCACTCACCGTCAATTGGCGCTGCTACAGGGGATTTGTACCACCAGTCGTCGGGCAAACCGGTAACGCGGGTGTGGCCAGTGGCGCTGACTGGCAAGTCTGTCGCGCCGATTCCGATACCGCTTGGATTTCAGCCGGGCTTGGTGGCGGCACCTATAACACGATCGAGGCCTGTAACTCGCTTGGCTACAACGCACCCGATCTGTACGGTGGAAATTGCAACGAGGTGTGCGGTTATTGTGGTACACCGGGTCAGGAAACTTACGACGGTGCCGGTGTGGACTTTCCGGATGCTTACCGAAATACCGTAAACTGGCGTTGCGCGAATCAATGAAAGATTTGAACTAAAGAGTGGAAAGAGTGATGACAGAGTAAAGGGCCAGGAATTTATCCTGCCCCTTTACTCTGTCACCAGTGTTCCTTGCGCTAATCTCCGGCTAGTTCGATCTTCGTTACCCGTTGAAAACCACGAGGCAGCTTGCGTCCCCGGTGGGCCCGGTCGCCGCGGAAGTGCTCGATGTCCTTCGCGCTCATGCGCAGGTAGCGCTGCCCGGCCCAGACCAGTATCTCCTGCTTTTCGGCCATCACGGTCAGACCCACCATGAACTCTTCACCTGCCTTCAGGCGTTTGGGCGGTATGTTGATCAATTTGTTGCCTTTGCCCTTGGCGAGTTCCGGTACATCCTCGATCGGAAAGGCCAGCAGGTAACCGTCCGAGGTAGCACAAATGATCGTGTTCCCGGCACCGGGGTCGAATGCGACCGGCATGACCGGGGCGGCCCCGGAGGGAACGCTTAGAACAGCCTTACCTGCTTTCATGCGGCTGTGCAGATTTTCAAGTTCGGTCACGAAACCGTAGCCGAACGACGATGCGAGCACGACTTTCTCTGAGCCGCTGCCGGACAGCGTGTACAGGAAACTCTCGCCGGCCTGGATACTGAAATGGCTGGACAAGGGTTCGCCCTGGCTGCGGGCCGAAGGCAACTTGTGCGCCAACAGGGAATAGGCCCGCCCACGGGAATCAAGGAATACGGCCTGCTCATTACTGCGGCCGTGCGCCGAGTGCCGGAATTCATCGCCCGCGCGGTAGTTGAGCGTCGCCGGATCAATTTCGTGGCCCTTCGCGGAGCGCACCCAGCCGGATTTGGACAGGATGACGGTCACCGGCTCGGACGGCAGCAGGTCTTCATGCTTCAGGGCCTGGGCTGCTTCGCGTTCCACCAGGATGGAGCGGCGCTCGTCGCCGTAAAGCTCCGTATCGGCCAGCAGTTCCCTCTTGATCAGCGTCTTGAGCCGGGCTTTTGAGCCCAGTATTTTTTCCAGTTCTTCGCGCTCGTCCGCCAGCGCGTCCTGCTCGTCGCGGATTTTCATTTCCTCGAGCTTGGCCAGGTTGCGCAACTTCAGGTCGAGAATGGCTTCGGCCTGGGTGCCGGTAATGCCGAACCGCTCCATCAGGACCGGTTTGGGCTTGTCTTCGTGCCTTATGACGTAGATCACATCATCGATGTTGAGGTAGGCGACCAGCAGGCCCTCGAGGATGTGCAGGCGGTCGACGACCTGGTCCAGCCGGTGGTTGAGGCGGCGGGTTACCGTTTCCATCCGGAAGCTCAGCCATTGTTTCAGCAGCTCCCGCAAATTCAGGATCTGGGGCTTGCCGTTGATACCGATGATGTTCAGATTCACTCGGTAGTTGCGTTCCAGGTCGGTGGTCGCAAACAGGTGGTTCATCAGCTGTTGGATGTCAACCCGGTTGGAGCGCGGCACGATGACCAGGCGGGTCGGGTTCTCGTGGTCCGACTCGTCGCGCAGGTCCTCGACCATCGGCAGTTTTTTAGCCTGCATTTGCGCGGCGATCTGCTCCAAAACCTTGGCCGGAGACACCTGGTGGGGCAGGGCGGTGACAACGATTTCACCGTTTTCCTTTTCCCAGATGGCGCGCATTTTTACCGACCCTGTGCCGGTCTCGTAAATCTGGCGCAGATCTGCGCCTGGCGTGATTATTTCTGCGTTGGTCGGATAGTCAGGTCCCCGGACGTGTTCGCAGAGTTCAGCGACGGTGGCCTTTGGCTGTTCCAGCAGGTGAATACAGGCCGAGACGACTTCCCGCAGGTTGTGCGGCGGGATATCGGTCGACATGCCCACCGCGATTCCGGTGCTGCCGTTGAGCAGGACATTCGGCAAGCGGGCCGGAAGCATCAGCGGTTCTTTCAGCGTGCCGTCGAAATTGGGCCCCCAGTCAACCGTCCCCAGCCCCAGTTCGCTCAGCAGGGTTTTGGCGTAGGGTGTCAGCCGGGATTCGGTGTAACGCATGGCCGCAAAAGACTTGGGGTCATCCGGTGAGCCGAAGTTGCCCTGGCCATCGACCAGCGGATAGCGGAAAGCGAACGGCTGGGCCATCAGCACCATGGCTTCATAGCAGGCCGAGTCGCCATGCGGGTGAAACTTGCCGATCACGTCGCCTACCGTGCGAGCGGACTTCTTGGGCTTCGAGCTGGCGCTCAGGCCCAGTTCGCTCATGGCGTAGACGATGCGGCGCTGAACCGGCTTCAGTCCGTCGCCAAGGTGCGGCAGGGCGCGATCCAGCACCACGTACATCGAGTAGTCCAGGTAGGCCTTTTCCGCGTAGTCTTTCAGCGGAATTCTCTCGTGATCTGCAAACGATTGGGTAATTTCAGTCATGATTTTTGGGTGTCAACGCGAGGCTTCCACAGCATCGGCATGAAATAGAGTGAAAAGACAGTGAAAGAAATAATCCAGATACTTCCGGATATCACGATCCAGGCTTGATAATTGGCCGGGTCAAACATCGGGAAAATGAGCCGGAACAGGGCGCCGGCCACCATGGCGACCAGCAGAAAGAGCATGACCGCCGGTGATTCGTGCACGTTTCGGCCGGTGTGGCCCAGGCTGACCCGGGCCATCATGCTCATCGTGATGATGCCGATTCCCCCAACGGCGAACGCATGGACATGCAGGAAATCTGGAATGACCGTCACCGGCGCCAGGGCGCGCAACAGGAAGCCCAGGTTGATCATCAGGAAAGCCGCAAACAGGCCCCAGATTAGCGGTTTCTGCCAGATTCCCAGGGTGTGCCAGCCATTGACCCTGATGGAATTGGACACGAACAGCCCCGCGGCAAAAAGGGCTCCGGCCAGGCTGCCGGAAAAAAACACTTCGCTGAGCAAAAAGGCCGGGTAAAGCACCAGGGTCGCCACGTCATTCCATCGCGGGTTCTTCATCTCGACCTCGTAACCCACGCCATTGGCGGTGAAAAACGGAATGACCCGGCGCCCCATGAACAGCACCATTCCCAGCACCAGGTAGAGCCCGCCTTGAATGCCCAGGCGGACGCCGTTGTCGACAATGCCCGCAGCGCCGAGGTAAAACAGCAGGTTGGACCCGGTGAGCAACGCGACCAGCAGCAGAATCAGGGTCTGCCGTTTTTGCCGCACCTTGATGATCGGGCGGGCCACTGCGAGACCCAGTCCGGCCATGAACGCCAGGTCGGCCACGGCCGCGTAGACAAGGTGTGCCGTTCCGTTGATCAACAAAATGCGGGCCGCAAGCCAGAAAATGAATATCAGCGACAGCCACGCGCCCTTCGCTGTTTCGAGCCCGGTCCAGTTTCCGGTTGCAGTCAGCAGGAAGCCGGCGATAACGGCTATCGCATAACCGTAAAGCATTTCGTGCGCATGCCACTGAAAGATGGAAACACCGGAAAGCTCAAGCTGCAGTCCAAACCGGTAAATACTGAGCCATGCCGCCATGGACACGACGGCGAACACGGAAGCGCCGATAAAGAAAGGCCGGAAGCCCTTCGACCATAGGGACTCGAGTGTCAATGGGTCCCCTTGAATAAAACCCGGGTGTCAAAGAAGACCTGGTCCTGGCAGATCAGCCCGTCTCTTACCCGAAAAAACTCAGCGCCTTCAATAACCGTGCCGTTGAGCATTTCAAAGGTGACGATAACGGCCGCGCCGCCACCCTCAATCAAGCTTTCTTTTGGGGTGACGCTGGCAATGAACGGCGCAATTTCACTGAGGTACTGGCGAACTTCCGCCTCGCCGGATTTCCGCTCCGGCATCATTGGGCCGCTGATCACGACGTCAGGGGTCAGCGGAATGATCGACGCGTCGTTTTCATTGATGCCTTTGAAAAAAAGCGCAAGTGCCTGTTGAACTTCGTAGTGTTCACTCATTAATTTCTCCCTAAATGGTGGCCAGGTTGCCCTTGTCTTCGAGCCAGATCTTGCGGTCCGATGCCCGCTTTTTCCCGAGCAGCATGTCCATGATCTGGTTGGTGGCCGAATGATTTTCAACCGTCAGTTGCACCAGCCTGCGCGTATCCGGATCGACGGTGCTCTCCCTGAGCTGTAATGGATTCATTTCACCGAGCCCCTTGAAACGCGTTTCCATCACCTTGCCTTTCTTCTTTTCCGCCGCAATCCGCTCATGAATGCCTTTGCGTTCCTCGTCGTCCAGTGCGTAGTAGGTCTCTTTGCCCACGTCAATGCGGTACAGCGGAGGCATGGCGACAAATATATGGCCGGTTTCGACCAGTGCGGTGAAGTGCTTCAGGAACAGGGCCGACAACAAGGTGGCGATATGCAGCCCGTCTGAATCGGCGTCGGCCAGGATGATGACTTTACCGTAGCGCAGCCCGGAAATTTCGTTGGAGCCCGGATCGACACCGATCGCCACCGAAATGTCGTGCACCTCCTGGTTGCTCAGGACCGATTCGGATTCCACTTCCCAGGTGTTCAGGATTTTTCCCCGCAAAGGAAGAATGGCCTGGTACTCGCGGTTGCGGGCCTGCTTGGCCGAACCGCCCGCGGAATCTCCTTCCACCAGGAACAATTCGGTCCAGGAGAGATCCTGCGAAGTGCAGTCCGCCAGCTTGCCGGGCAGCGCCGGTCCCTGGGTGACTTTTTTGCGGACCACCTTCCGCGCTGACTTCATGCGCTTCTGGGCGCTGTCGATGGCCAGTTGGGCAATCGCCTCGCCTTCGTTGACGTGCTGATTCAACCACAGGCTGAAAGCGTCCTTGAGCACGCCGGAAACGAAGGCGACGCAGGACCGGGACGAGAGCCTCTCCTTGGTCTGGCCGCTAAACTGCGGGTCCGTCAGTTTGACCGAAAGAATGTAGCTGATCTTTTCCCATATATCGTCGGGCGTCAGGCGTAATCCCCGCGGCAACAGGTTGTGATGCTCGCAAAATTCCCGCAACGCTTCGACCAGGCCGGTGCGCAATCCATTGACGTGAGTGCCGCCCTGAGATGTTGGGATGAGGTTTACGTAACTTTCCTGCAGCTGTCCGCCTTCGGGCAGCCAGCTGAGCGCCCAGCCGACTTCCGAGTCGTTGCCTTTCATTTCGCCGCTGAAAGGCATTTCCGGCAGGCAGGTATAGCCTTCCAGCTCCGATTGAAGATAATCGGTCAGACCCTTTTGATAGCACCACTCTTCCTTTTCACCGCTGCTGTCCACCAGCAAGCGCACCACGAGACCCGGGCAGAGAACGGCTTTCGCGCGCAGCAGGTGCCGCAGCTTTTTCAATGAAAACCCGGGCGAATCGAAATAGGAAGCGTCTGGCCAGAACCGGATCCGGGTGCCCGTGTTGCGCTGCCCCACGGGCCCCGTCTGCTCGAGCTCTGAGGTCTTGTTACCGTTTTTGAACGCCATGTAATGTTCGAAGCCGTCGCGCTTGACCCAGACTTCCAGTTTCGAGGACAGCGCGTTGACCACCGAGACTCCGACACCGTGCAGCCCGCCGGCGAACTGATAGTTCTCGTCTGAGAACTTGCCCCCCGCGTGCAGCTTGGTCAGGATCAGCTCGACGCCGGGCATCCCCTGCTCGGGGTGGACATCGACCGGCATGCCCCTGCCGTCGTCACTGACTTCGACCGAACCGTCCGCGTACATCGTCACTGCAATCAGGCCGGCATGGCCCGCAAGTGCTTCGTCGACGCTGTTGTCGATGACCTCCATTGCCAGGTGATTGGGCCGGGTGGTGTCGGTGTACATACCCGGCCGTCTCTTGACCGGGTCCAGTCCTGTCAGGACTTCGATGTCTTCTGCGCGGTATTTGTTACTCATTCCAATTTTTGTGCCTGTACCGGGGTCCGAGGTGGGGCAAGGGATGTTCACCTGTTTACCAACGGTTTTCAAGTAGCTTCAGCATACCGTACAATGTGCTTCCAGAACTTCATCAATAATTTGACGATAAATTGGCAAAATACAGACAAAGGGTTCTGGCATGGCATCTCTAGTTTTTGTAACCGGCGGCGTAGTTTCTTCACTCGGAAAGGGGCTTTCGGCTGCTGCCCTTGCCGCCATTCTTGAATCCCGGGGATTAAAAGTAACCCTGGTGAAGCTCGACCCCTACATCAATGTGGATCCAGGGACGATGAGCCCGTTCCAGCACGGTGAGGTTTACGTCACCGGGGACGGCGCCGAGACTGACCTGGATCTCGGCCATTATGAACGCTTCGTCAGAACCCGCATGGGCCAGCTGAACAACTGCACTTCCGGCCGGATTTACAGCAACGTGATCGCCAAGGAACGCAGGGGGGATTACCTCGGCGCCACGGTCCAGGTCATTCCCCATGTCACCGATGAAATCAAGGACTGGGTCATCCGGGCCTCCGAGGGTTATGACATTGCGATGATTGAAATCGGAGGCACGGTTGGCGACATCGAATCGCTGCCGTTCCTCGAGGCTATTCGCCAGCTGGGCGTGGAATACGGCAAGAACGCCATGTTCATGCACCTCACCCTGGTCCCGTTTCTGCGCGCCGCCAACGAGATCAAGACCAAGCCGACCCAACACTCGGTCAAGGAACTTCGGTCCATCGGTATCCAGCCGGATATTCTGCTGTGCCGATCTGAAATTGAGCTGTCGAAAGCTGAAAGAGACAAAATCGCTTTGTTCACGAACGTGCCGACGAAGGCGGTGATCACGGCACTGGACGCAAAAAACAGCATCTACGACATTCCGAAAATGCTGTACGACGAGGGGCTGGACGACCTGATTGTTGAAGGCTTCGGGCTGGAAGACAAAGTCGGTGAGGCCAACCTCGACGACTGGCTGGAGGTCGTGGACCGCACCATTAATACCCGGCATGAAGTCACCGTCGCCATAGTGGGTAAGTACGTTGAGCATCATGACGCGTACAAATCCCTGACCGAGGCCATCGCCCACGGGGGGTTGCGCCAGCGGATCAAGGTCAACATCAAGCGTCTCGAGTCCGAGGACCTGATGGGCAACGACCTGTCTTCGCTCGAAGACGTTGACGCCATCCTGGTGCCGGGAGGCTTCGGTGAGCGCGGCTTCGAGGGCAAGGTCAACGCCATTAGGCATGCACGGGAAAATGGCATTCCGTACCTCGGCATCTGTTACGGCATGCAGGCGGCGGTTGTTGAATTTGCGCGTAATGTCTGCGGGCTGGAGGGTGCAAACACGACGGAAACGGATCCCGAAACGCCGCACAAAGTAATTGGGCTGATAACCGAGTGGCTGGATGCGTCCGGCAGTGTCGAAAAGCGTGACGAGGAATGTGATCTCGGCGGAACCATGCGGCTCGGCGGGCAGCAATGCCGCCTCAAAGAGGGTTCCCTGGCGCGCAGGCTCTATGGCAGGGAAATCGTGACCGAACGGCACCGGCACCGCTACGAGTTCAACAATCACTACCGCGACATTTTCCAGAAGAACGGCATGGTTCTGTCCGGCCTTTCGATGGATGAGACCCTGGTGGAGATCATTGAACTTCCTGACCATCCGTGGTTCCTGGCCTGCCAGTTTCATCCTGAATTCACGTCGAGCCCCAGGGACGGTCATCCGCTGTTCACCGGGTTTATCGAAGCGGCGCTGATCGAACAACAGGGTGAAGTGCCCAAGGGAGTGGCCCGCTTGTGAAGCTATGCGGTTTCGACGTTGGTCCGGACCGGCCTTTTTTCCTGATCGCGGGGCCCTGCGTTATCGAGTCCGAGCAGCTCGCCATCGACACTTCCGGAGCCCTCAGGGAAATCTGTGAGCGCCAGGACATTCCGCTGATCTTTAAATCGTCCTTCGACAAGGCCAACCGGACGTCGGGCAGCAGTTTTCGCGGCCCCGGCATGGAAGAAGGCTTGAGAATCCTGGCTGAGGTGAAGCGACAGGTCGGGCTGCCGGTGCTCACAGACGTTCACGAAGACACGGACATCGACGCCGTAGCAAGTGTCGTTGATGTCATGCAGACACCGGCTTTCCTGTGCCGGCAGACCAACTTCATACAACGGGTGGCTGCCGCCGGAATTCCGGTCAACCTGAAAAAAGGCCAGTTTCTGAGTCCCTGGGAAATGAGCAACGTGGTGGAGAAAGCCAAAGCGACCGGAAACCGGCAGATCATGGTCTGTGAGCGCGGTGTGTCGTTCGGCTATAACAACCTGGTCTCCGACATGCGCTCACTGGCAGTGATGCGCGAAACCGGCTGCCCGGTTGTTTTCGATGCGACTCACTCGGTCCAGTTGCCGGGCGGGCAGGGCGGATCGTCCGGCGGGCAGCGAGAATTTGTGCCGGTGCTTGCGCGCGCGGCCGTTGCGGTTGGTGTGTCCGGCCTGTTCATGGAGACTCACCCTAATCCCGACCAGGCGCTCAGCGACGGTCCCAATGCGTGGCCGCTGGGCCAGATCGAAGAATTGCTGATCACGCTCAAAGCCCTGGATGCCGTGAGCAAGAAAAACGCTTTGCACTAGATTTCCAAGCCGATTTCACAAAAGGAACCTCTCAATGACAGCCATCAAGTCCATTCATGCCCGGGAAATTCTCGATTCCCGTGGAAATCCAACCCTGGAAGCGGAAATCGTCCTCGACTCCGGTGCATTCGGACGCGCCGCCGTGCCGTCCGGAGCCTCGACCGGAGCCCGGGAAGCGATCGAACTGAGGGACGGTGATGCCGGCCGTTACGGCGGCAAAGGCGTCACCCAGGCCGTTGCCAACGTCAACGGGACCATCGCGGCCGCACTGAAAGCAACGGACGCCGATGACCAGGAGGCGCTGGACAGGAAGTTGATCGAACTGGACGGCAGCCCGAACAAGGCCAACCTTGGGGCCAATGCATTATTGGGCGTATCTCTAGCCGCGGCGCACGCCATGGCCGCCCACGAAAACCGTCCGCTGTGGGCCCGGCTGGCTCAGGGCGAAAACCTGCAGTTGCCTGTTCCGATGATGAACATCATCAACGGCGGTGCCCATGCCGATAACAGTGTCGATATGCAGGAATTCATGATCCTGCCCTGGGGTGTCGGCTCCTTCAGTGAGTCACTGCGGTGCGGCGTCGAAATTTTCCATGCGTTGAAATCTGTCTTGAGCGGAAAAGGCATGAATACGGCCGTGGGTGATGAAGGCGGTTTTGCACCGGACCTGTCCTCCAACGAGGCGGCGGTCGAAACCATCCTGGAAGCGGTTGAAAAATCCGGGTACCGCATTGGCCAGGAAGTCAGCCTGGGCCTTGATGTCGCTTCATCGGAGTTCTTCAAGGACGGGGTCTATCACCTGGAATCTGAAGGTAAGTCCTTCGAGCCGGCCGCATTTGCCGAATACCTGGCCGGCTGGGTCAGGCAATACCCCATACTGAGCGTGGAAGACGGCATGGCGGAAGACGATTGGGAAGGTTGGGAAATTCTGACCCGCCTGACCGGAAACGACTGCCAGTTGGTCGGGGACGACCTGTTCGTTACCAATACCGAGATATTCAAACGCGGCATCGACATGGGGATTACCAACTCCATCCTGATCAAGTTGAACCAGATCGGAACTCTGACCGAGACCCTCGAGGCGATTGCGATGGCGGACCAGGCCGGTTTCAGTGCCGTCATTTCGCACCGTTCCGGGGAAACCGAAGACACGACGATTGCCGATCTTGCGGTGGCCACCACCGCCTCACAAATCAAGACCGGTTCGCTTTGCCGATCGGACCGCGTTGCGAAGTACAACCAGTTGCTTCGAATCGAAGAAGCCCTTGGCGGCCGCGGCACTTTTGCCGGAGCCGGCGCGTTTTCCAACATCCGTAACTGGAGCTGATGCGCTCGCTGCTGATCATCCTGCTGCTGCTGTTCATCGCGCTGCAGCTGAAAATGTGGTTTGGTGAGGGCGGCTACAGCGATGTCGCCAGGCTGGAACTCCGGGTTGAGCAGCAGGTTCGTGAAAATGAGGCGCTGGCGCAGCGGAACCGGGAATTGCAGGCCGAGGTTGAGGACTTGCGCCAGGGGCTGCAGGCGGTTGAGGAGCGCGCAAGGAGCGAGTTGGGAATGGTCAAGGAGCAAGAAGAATTTTACCAGGTGGTCCCTGAGGTCAAGGATGGCGCGGCCGACAGGGAGTAGACTGGTGCCGGATTAACGGCTGCGAGGAGACATAGCGAGTGAACGGGAGCAGAGTGCACGCACTGATTCCCGCGGCGGGCCAGAGTGTCCGTTTCGGCGGAACCACGCTAAAGCAATATGCCCACCTGCTGGGTATGCCGGTAATAGCGCACAGCATTTCCGCGGTGATGCGTCATCAGGCAGTCGATTCGGTCACGGTCGCGCTGGCCCCTGATGACGGCATATTTGAAGAACTGATACGCCCTGATTTTCGCGCAGTCCTCACGGTAGATGGCGGAGAAACCCGCGCCCAAACGGTGATGAGCGGGCTCAATCACATAGCCCGAAATCACCCGGACTGCGACTGGGTGTTGGTGCATGATGCGGCCAGGCCCTGTCTTTCGACGGCCGACCTTGATCGCTTGCTGAGTCTCGGCCTGGAGAGTGCATCCGGCGCGATCCTGGCCGTACCGGTCAACGATACGCTGAAACTGGCCGACCACTCGGGGCACATCGACCAGACCATCGATCGCGAGCGGTACTGGGCCGCGCAGACCCCGCAGCTGTTCCAGCTCGACGCCCTGCGTTCCAACCTTGAGGCCGCGCTGGCTGCCGGCCTGACTCCAACCGACGAGGCGTCGGCGATGGAGGCGGCGGGGGTTCATCCCCTGTTGGTCAAAGGGTCTTCCACCAACATCAAGATTACCGGCACCGAGGATCTGGCGTTGGCTGAATTCATACTGCAGCAGCAGTCCGTGTGGGAGTGAAATCTTGGATTTCCGAATAGGGCAGGGGTTCGACGTGCATGCTTTTGCTGAAGGCGACCATGTCATGCTCGGTGGCGTTCGAGTTCCCCATTCCCGGGGCCTGGCCGCCCATTCCGACGGCGACGTGGCGTTGCATGCACTATGCGACGCTCTGCTTGGCGCCGTGGCCAAAGGCGATATCGGGCAACATTTTCCGCCCGGCGACGACCAGTGGCGCGACGCGGACAGCCGGCATTTGCTCGCCGGCGTGAGGGGAATTCTGAGCCGGGACGGATGGCGGATTGTGAACGTGGACCTGACCATAGTCTGTGAACGGCCGCGCATTGCGGTCCATGTACCCGCCATGCGGGAGGCGACTGCCGAGGTGCTGGATTTGCCCCTCGATGCGGTTTCCGTAAAAGCTACTACTACTGAAAAACTGGGTTTTTGCGGCCGCGGTGAAGGCATTGCCGCGCTCGCTGTCGCCCTTGTCACCCGTGATTGAATGATGGACCTGAACTGGTCTCTGCCGGACTGGAGCCGGGTGCTCGGCGTACCCGGTATCAGCGGGCTGCTTCGCACGCAGCATGAAGATTTTCGGGTCGAGGAACTGCCGCTGGTGAAGCCGGACGGCGAGGGAAATCACCTCTGGCTTGAAATCGAGAAACGCGGCGCCAACACCGACTGGGTGGCGCGGCAGCTGGCCTCGCAGGCGGGAGTGCCGGGGCGCGACGTTGGCTACGCCGGGATGAAGGACCGCCATGGCGTGACTTCGCAGTGGTTCTCCATTGGCTTGCAGGAAGCGCGCGACACGGACTGGGATCAATGGCAACTGCCGGATGCGGTCATCCTGCAGGCCCACCGCCATCATCGCAAGCTGAAGCGGGGCGCGTTGCGGGGTAACCGGTTCCGCATCGTGGCGCGCCAGCTCGAAGGCTGCAGGGACGGTCTCGAAGAACGGCTGCAGCAGGTCGCGAAACTGGGGGTTCCCAATTACTTCGGCCCGCAACGGTTTGGGCATGGGGGGCTCAACGTGGCCAGGGGTGCGCACTGGCTCGAGCATGGCGGGCGAATCCCGAGGCACAAAAAAAGCATTTACCTTTCAGCGGTGCGCAGTTTTCTGTTCAACGCGGTGGTGTCCAGGCGGGTCGGCCTGGGGAACTGGAACCAGATTCTCGACGGAGAGATCGCCAGCCTCGATGGCAGCCGCTCCGGGTTTGCGTGCCGCATGCCGGATCCTGAGTTGGAACGCCGTTGTGATGAATTCGATATCCACCCCAGCGGCCCACTGCCGGGCAGCGGCGGCCGGCAACCGGAACGGGATGCCGCCGAAATCGAAAATGAAGTGCTGAAGCCCTTGGGGGCGTTGATAGCCGGGCTGGAAAAAGCGGGCCTGAAATCGGCCCGGCGCAGCCTGCGCCTTGTTCCCGGCGCCATGAGCTGGCAGTGTTCGGACTCCGAACTGGCGTTGAAATTTGACTTGCCGCCCGGAGCCTACGCAACAGCGGTTTTGCGCGAACTTGTATCTGTCGGTCCCGTCTCCATATCAGGAAACACATGAGTAAATATCGACTGAAAGGCGCTTCCGGGCCGGTTATCAACCAGTCTTTCCCGCTGGGCGCCAGAACCCTGATTGGCCGGGCTGATGACTGCGACCTTCGCATTGATCACGAACAGGTTTCGCCGCGCCACGCCGAAATCCGCGAGCAGGAAAACGGCGGACTGCTGCTGACCCAGCTGGATCCGGCCGGTGAGATCCTGCTCAATGGCGAAGCGGTCCGGAAAAACCCGCTGGCCAGTGGTGACGAGATACGCATCGCCAACTGCCGCTGGGTGCTCCAGGCGCCGGGGCTGCGCCCCGAGAAAGTCCTCACCAGCGAGGCGGTCAGGCCGCGCCGCGGCTACCTGCCCTGGCTGATCGTTGCAGCGCTGATGGCGGCAGCCGCCGGCGCGTGGTACCAGGGCCTGCTACCGTTCTGACCGAAGCCTGAATGCCGGTTTGCCGCTTGCCGTGATCAGCCCCATGTCCAGCAACCAGGCCTGCGCATCCTCCGCGTCCTGTTCGAACCAGGCCGCGGCCGAACCCAACCGGAAGCTGTAGCCCCAGGAATCCATATCCCGCATCATCTGCTCGCGTCCGAATCCGGGGATTTCATCGGACAGCAGGATTTGCAGGTAACAGACCGCGTTTTCCTCTTCGTAATCGCCGCCGGCATCCGTATCCAGGCCCCGCCGCCGGTTATCATCCATGCAAATATAGTGGCAGGCTTCGTGCAGAATGGAGTGAATCGGCGTATCGGGACTGACGAGCAGTGAATCGCCGATCAAGCCGGCTTCCTCATCACCCCAGAATGAGCCGGGGATGGGCGTTACCGCCGGTTGCACCCGCACCGCGAGCCCGTGCCGCGACAGAAGCTGAACCAGCGGAGCGTTATCGCTGTCGGAAAAGCGGGCGACTTTGATTATGGCAGTATCCATTATTCACGGTTGCATGACTTTTGAGAGATATTATGCGGCAGAGACTGGAGTAATATTAGCCGTTATGGAGTTTCCTGAAAGCAAACACCGCCCGATCGAACTGTTGCGATACGCGGGCCTGTTTACCTGGATCTGCGCGTCCATTCCGCTGTTCCTGATGACCTATTGGTATGAGATCCCGCTGGGTACAAACCAGTACCTGACCTGGTGGGTCCTGCACCTGGTATTTGGCCTGACCTACTGGAACCAGGTCAAGGTACTGCCGGTTCGTTCCAACCTTTCACACCGCCTGGTGACCGTGTCGGTGCTCACGGCCTGTGCGCTCGGTGTCAGCATGATGGCGGAAACCTCGCTTGGGGGTATCTTGTTGCTGATCGTAGCCGGCTTGCTGCCCTGGATGCTGCCGGCCGCCCCTGCCATGGCCTGGCTGATCGGCCAGAACGTATTGCTGGTCCTGGTGATCAGCCGGATACCCGATGCCGCATTCAGCGATGCGGCGTTGGCCGGCGGTTTATTCCTTGGGATTTCCCTGTTTGCTTTCATGAGCGGAATCGTTGCTCTGCGTCAGCATGTTGCCCGTGATGCGCTGCGCAAGGTCAATTCCGAGCTGTTGGCCACGCAGGCCCTGCTGGCCGACAACACCCGGATTGCTGAACGCGTGCGCATCGCCCGCGAACTGCATGACCTGGTCGGACATCACCTGACCGCGTTGACGCTCAACCTCGAAGTCGCCACCCACTTGGCCGACGGCAAGGCGCTGGAGCACGTGCAGCAGGCGCACTCGCTGGCCAAACTTCTGCTGGCCGATGTCAGGGAGGTGGTCAACGACATGCGGGTGGATGACAAGGTCGATCTGGCGGCAGCCCTGCGCACCCTGGTCAGCGGTGTACCGGAGCCGGCGATACATCTGAACCTTCCGTCGGAGTTGGCCATGACCGATCCGCGCCGGGCCCAGGTGCTGTTGCGCTGTGCGCAGGAAATCATCACCAACAGCGTACGCCACGCGCGGGCGAAAAACCTGTGGATCGACCTGGTCCAGGATCAGGACGGGGTCGCGTTGACCGCCCGGGATGACGGAAGAGGTGTGAACGCCGTGGAGAGGGGCAACGGGCTGAACGGAATGTCGGAGCGTTTGCGGCAAGTGGGCGGCGAATTGAAAATTGAAACGAGTCCAGGCGCGGGATTTTCGCTGCAGGCCCGGATTCCGCTGGAGGGAATTGCATGATCACCGTTATGTTGGTCGACGACCAGAACCTGGTGCGCAAGGGCGTGCGCAGTTTGCTGGAACTGTCTGAAGAAATCGAAGTCGTGGCCGAAGCGGCTGACGGATCCGAGGCGATCCTGATGATCCCGGAAGTCAACCCGGATGTCGTGTTACTCGATATGCGCATGCCGGGGCTGTCCGGGCTGGACGTTTTGAGGGAACTCTCAAGCGCCGGAACCCTGCCCGCGACCATCATACTGACGACATTTGATGACGATGAACTGGTGCTGGCGGGAATCCAGTCGGGCGCCAGGGGTTACCTGTTGAAAGACGTTGCCCTGGCCGACCTTGTCAACGCGATCAAGACGGTTGCCGCGGGCGGTTCCATAGTCAAACCTGCGGTGACCCAACGGCTTTTGAGAGGCCTGGCGAATCTGAACAATGATTTTTCCAGCCTGGACCAGCCCGACCCTCTGACCGAGCGGGAAACTGAAATCCTGCGGCTCATGGCCGGTGGGTACAGCAACAAGGAAATCGCGAACTCGCTGGGCGTGGCCGAGGGCACCGTGAAGAATCATGTGTCCAACATCCTGTCCAAGATGGGGGTGCGGGACCGCACGCGGGCTGTGCTCAAAGCGTTTGAGTTGGGCCAGATTTAGCGCGAGCTTCCGGGGCGCACAGAAGGCGGCATGAATCACTGTTCCCGCTCCGGCACAAGGAACAGCCTGGCCTGCCCGAAAACGAAGGCCTAGCCGGCCTTGTCGAGGTGGTCGAACTGCCGTTTCAGGTCGTCCTTGCTGTCGGTCACGATGCGTTCGAGGGTTTCAACCCGTTCTCTCATTTCGGCATCCAGCGCATCCATGCGGTTATTCAGCTGATCCAGGGCTTCTTTACTCGCACCGGAACTGCGTGACTTGAGGTGATGCCTCCATGCCTCTCCGGCAATCCCGGCCACTACAATCAAAGCGATAGCGGTCCACATGCTCATACCCGATTCCTCCTTTCCTAAGCTATATTAATAATTGGGGACACCGGTGCCATGATACCAGTGACAGAAGTCATGATCGGCCTTAAACGGACGGAGGGGAACCAGGGCGGTCGGAGCGTTTAATGCCTTCAGGCAGCGGATCCGGGCCGGTAACCTCCTCGTCGAATTCGTAATGAATACGGTCCATCAGGTAACACAGGCAGTCCTGCTGGATAACCCTGCGGTCCAGGGTCAGCATGGAAGGCATTACTTCCCGCGTGGTTTCAACCTGGCCGCGGCCAAAGAAAAAGTAATCCCCGGTGACGTCGACGCCTTCCGGGTCGTACGCAAACAACGGTTGCCGGGTGGGGTTGTTCAGGTCGCCGAAAGAGGTGCCGGCGGGCAGTTCGCAGAAGTTGAATTTGTCCAGGTCCTCCCGCAGGGCCAACTCAGCCGGCACGCGGCCAAATCCGAACAGCACGTCGTTGTTTACATTCACCGTGGCAACCATGTGGAACAGGTGAACGGCCTCAGAATCAATCGGCCGGGTGGAAATCTTTTCCAGGTTGAGGCAGGTCTCCAGGAAAGCCATGGTGTGATCGGTGCCATGAATTTCACCCGCCTGCCCGCATTCGAGCGTCAGGGACGGGCAGAACTCGGACATTGACAGTGACAGAGTGCCTGCCGGCATCGTGAAGTAGACGACTTTGGTTGCAAATAACGACGCAAGGCGCAGATAATCTGCCCGGATCAGGTTAACTGCCGCATAATGCGGATTCAGCCCCGTGTTGTTATGCACGTCTATCACCGCCAGCGGATCGAGTTCCCGCATGCGCTCGTGAATCCTGTTGAACAACCGGGTGTATTCACTGTCCGCTTCCTTGCCACCGGGCCAGCAACGGTTGAAATCCGGTTGGTCATCCAGCCGGCGCAGACGGTGTTTCGCTGCCAGCGGGTTGCCTATCAGGATCAGAAGGGAACGGGGCAGTTCTGAGTGCCGGTAATGGAGTTTGAGGAGGCGGCGGATGGCTTCCCAACCGGTTACCTCGTTGCCGTGCTGAAGCACCGAGACTACCAGTGGGCGCTTGTCCCGGCCCTGGAGGTGGATCAGTGTCGGCCCCTGGAAGTACTGGTAAAGCGCCGATGCCGGGCGCTCGAGTACGCCTTCCGGCAGGTGGTCAAGCTCTATGAAGTCCAGCGAAAGCATATGATGGAGGCCAAGATACAGGCAATGAAGTATCGAAGAAAGAGTAAGCTTGAAATTTATCGCGCTGACCCTAAATTCGGCGGGTAGACAGGAGCTAAGGAGGGTGATTATGGGGATTCCTCATGAGTGAACTAAGAATAGAAGCGAAGTCTCTGTGCAAGAATTACGGCAGCCTGGTGGCTGTGGACAACCTGAGTTTTGATGTCGGGGCCGGTGAAGTCCTTGGTTTCCTCGGCCCGAACGGCGCGGGCAAATCGACTACCATGAAAATGCTCACCGGTTTTCTTGCGCCGACATCCGGAACCGCCGAAATCAACGGCCACGATATCGTGAACGACTCGCTGGCCGCGAGGCGCTGCATCGGCTACTTGCCTGAGGGCGCCCCCAGCTACGGTGAAATGACGGTCCGCCGGTTCCTGGAGTTCATTGCGCGGTCCAGGGGTTTTGAAGGAAAAGAGGCGGTCAGGGCCGCCGGGTTCGCGATTGAGCGGCTGAATCTGAAACGGGTGCCGGAGCAAACGGTTGAGACTCTGTCGAAGGGCTTCAAGCGCCGGGTCGGATTGGCGCAGGCCATCATCCATGACCCCAGCGTACTGATTCTCGACGAGCCGACGGACGGCCTCGATCCTAATCAGAAGCACGAGGTGCGGCACCTGATCCGGGAAATGTCGAGTGAAAAAATCATCGTCATTTCCACCCATTTGCTGGAAGAGGTGCACGCGCTTTGCAACCGCGCCATGATTATCTCGGACGGCCGGATGCTGGTTGACGATACGCCGGCCGGACTCATTGCACGCTCCCGTTACCACGATGCAGTGACGCTGGTCATTGAGCAACCTGAGCGTGTTGCCAGTGTTCTGAGCGAGCTGCCCGAAGCCCGCAAGGTTGAGCTTCGCGAAGGCGAGTTGACGGTCTTTCCCGCCGAGGGCTGCAAGCTGTTCCAGGTTATTTCCGACGCTGTTCGCGAACACGACTGGTCCGTTAGCGAGTTGCGCCTGGAGGCCGGCCGGCTTGATGAAGTTTTCCGCCAGGTGACACAGGGAGGAGATGCGCAATGAGCCGTTCACTGAACGCAGTAGCCAACGTAACCCGGAGGGAGCTTTCCGGTTACTTTTCAACTCCGGTCGCATGGGTGTTTATCGTGATCTTTCTGGTCATGGCCGGCGTGTTCACCTTCTATATCGGCTCGTTTTACGAGCGTGGGATCGCTGATCTCGAGCCGTTTTTCCAATTCCACCCGTGGTTGTACCTGTTCCTGGTGCCGGCTATCGGTATGCGACTGTGGGCCGAAGAGCGCCGCTCCGGAACGGTCGAGTTGCTGTTGACCCTGCCGATCACAACCTGGCAGGCGGTTCTGGGGAAATTCCTGGCCGCCTGGCTGTTCGTGGGGCTGGCGCTGGTCCTGACATTCCCCGTCTGGTTAACGGTCAATTACCTTGGCGGCCCAGACAACGGTGTGATCCTGGCAGGTTATATCGGCAGTTGGCTGATGGCCGGCGGGTTCCTGGCCATTGCTTCGTGCATGTCGGCGCTAACGCGCAACCAGGTAGTGGCGTTCATTCTCAGCGTAGTGGTCTGTTTCGGCTTCCTGCTGAGCGGGCTGCCAATGGTGATGAACCTGTTTACCGGCTGGGCGCCGCAGCTTTTGCTGGATGCAATCGCCAACTTCAGTTTTCTCGCCCATTTCGCGGCCATTTCCAAAGGTGTGATCGACCTTCGGGACCTGGTCTATTTCGGTCTAGTCATGATTCTGTGGCTGCTGGCCACGACCATCGTGCTCGAATTGAAAAAGGCGGATTGAGGAGTCGGAGATGCAGAAAAAGTCGATTTATTCACTCGGTTCACTGGCTCTGCTGCTGGTGCTTTTCGTCGCGGTCAATGTTTTGTCCGGCAATCTGTTGCGTGGTCTGCGCTTTGATCTGACGGACAACGGACTCTACACGCTGAGCACCGGCACGCGGAATATACTGTCCAACCTGCAGGAGCCGGTCACGCTTTACCTGTTCTTTTCCGAGGATGCCAGCCGCGATTTGCCACAGGTTCGAAGCTATGCCCGGCGGGTTGACGAACTGCTGGATGAGTTCGTAAACCACAGTAACGGAAACCTGGAGCTCAGGCGGGTAAACCCGGCGCCGTTTTCCGAGCAGGAAGATCAGGCGGCCGCATTCGGACTGCAGGCGGTGCCGGTCGGCGCTTCCGGCGCGACCCTGTATCTCGGTATCGCCGGCAGTAACTCAATCGATGACATACAGGCCATGCCGTTCCTGCAGCCGTCGAAAGAAAAATTTCTCGAGTATGACCTGGCCAAAATGGTTTCATCGCTGGGAAATCCGGAGCGGAAGACCATCGGCCTGCTCTCCAGCCTCGATATGAAACCCGGGTTTAACGCCGGGATGCAAACCGCACAGGACGCCTGGGTGGTGTACGACCAGCTCGGCCAGCTGTTCGAAATCCAGGACCTGGCAGCCGGCGAGGCATTGCCGGATGATCTCGATGTGCTGCTGCTGGTTCATCCAAAGGATCTGGATGACGCGGCGCTCTATGGCATCGAGCAATTCGTTCTGCGCGGCGGGCACCTGATCGCGTTCCTGGATCCCTTTGCCGAGTCCGACCGCGGGGACCCCAATGACCCGATGGCACAAATGCAGGCGGGCAGCGCTTCGTCGCTGGGCGGCCTGCTGGAGGCCTGGGGCGTCCGCTACGACCCGACCCGGGTCATCGGCGACTTGCAGTACGGGGCAGGCACGACCCGCTCCCGCCACATCGGCATACTGTCGGTGCCTGCGGGAGGAATGAACCCCGAGCACATCATCACCGCGGATCTCGAGCTCGTGAACTTTTCGTCCAGCGGCTGGTTTGCACCTGCAGAGGCTGCGGAAACCGCATTCGAGACGTTGGTTCAAAGCAGCGAAAATGCGGCGCCGATGGACTCTTCGCGCCTCAGGTTTCTCACCAACCCGACAGACCTGATGAACGGATTCAATCCCACGGGGGAGCAATATGCACTTGCGGCCAGGATCACGGGCCCGGCCCAGGCTTCGTCACCGGCCTCGGAAGAGGGTGGTGCGCGGTACGTGGCCGAGTCGGGGGAAGCCGGAATCAACGTGCTGCTGTTCGCGGACACGGACTTGCTGACCGACTGGATGTGGGTGCAGAAGCAGCAGTTTTTCGGGGAAGACCTACTCACTGATTTCGCCGACAACGGCTCGCTGGTGGTCAATGCCGTCGATAATATGCTGGGTAATCGAGACCTGATCAGCATCCGGACCCGCGCCAGTTCGGGCCGCCCGTTCGAACGGGTGGACGAAATTCGCGTGGCGGCCGAGAAGTCGTATCGCGCGACCGAGGAACGGCTGCAAATGGAACTGGAAGAAACGGAGCGCAAGCTGACCGAGCTCCAGGCAGCCAAGGGCGAAAGCGAGATCACGGTCATCAGCCCGGAGCAGCAGGCGGAAATCCAGCGTTTCGTGGACCGGAAGTTCGAGATTCGGCGCGAGCTGAGGCAGGTTCAACATGATCTTCAGCGGGATATCAACCAACTGGGTACCCGGCTGAAGCTGGTCAACATCGGACTGATCCCGGCCATCGTGATGCTGGCGGCCCTGGTTTACGGCCACCGCAGGCGGAAAAAGCAGAATCAATCGCAGATCAGGGAGGCTAAAGCGGCATGAGCAGGAAACATTTCTCCTGGTTGTTATTCATCACTTTTCTGGTCGCCGCGCTGGTCCTGATGCTGCCGGGAAAGACCGGCAGGGAGAGCAGTCTCGAACAAAGCGATTTCCTGCCGCAACTGGCGGCAAGGGCCAATGAGGTCGAGTGGCTGCGGCTGACGGGAGCCGGCGATGCTGTCATCGCCACGCTGACACGCGACGGCAATGCCTGGGTGGTCGAGGAGGGTGCCGGGTACCGGGCAGACTGGGGCCAGCTGAAAAGCGTTCTGGCGGGGCTGGCGAACGCGCGCATCGTCGAAGTCAAAACAGATAATCCGGATTATTACACCCGCCTGGGCGTGGAAGACGTTAGTGCAGCAGAAGCGGCCGGCGTGATGCTGGAGTTTGCCGAAGGCAGCGGCATACCGGCGGTCATTGTCGGGAACGACGCCAACGCGAGAGCCGGGCAATACGTCAGGCTGAGAGATTCGGCCGCGAGTGTCCTGATCGACTCCCGGGTGAATCTGCCAAAAACCACGTCGGGATGGCTGGATAAAGACATCATCGATATTTCGGATGCAGAAGTCGTTGAGTATACGATCGAGCACCCCGATGGCGTCATTGTCGAAGCAACGAAAGCATCTGCTGACGATGAAGATTTCGAGCTGCAGGAAATTCCTGAAGGCCGCGAGATCAGATCGGCATGGACGGTTAACGCGCCGGCCAATTCACTGGCCGCACTGACGCTGGAAGCAGTGCTTCCCGCAGCGGATCTCAACTGGGACGAACCAGTACAATTCAGGCTTTTGACGGCGGACGGCCTGACGATTGATTCGGAGCTGGTCACGGTTCAAACGAAGGATGAAGATTCGTCAGGGGAGGAACACTGGCTCAAATTGCGGGCCGGAGTCTTCACGACCGCAGTGGAAAACGCCTACAGTGCTGCGGCGAAGGATGATTCAGAAACGCGCTTCCGGGCCGGGGAAATCAACCGCCGCGTTGACGGCTGGGCTTACCGTGTGCCGCGCTACAAGTACGATTCAATCGCCCGGAAAATGGAAGACATGCTGCAACCTGCCGGGGACAATTGATCGGGGGTGAATCAGCAACGGTGATTTGGACTGTCGGCGCTTAAGGTATATAGTTATCGCACAGTTTTCGGGGCCGCCAGGTCCCGCACCGTTAACCTGCATTGGGGATTTGTATCTATGTCCAGCTCTTCCCGGTTGTTCCGCCGCTCTATCCCGTTTGTGATTCTGATTGTATCCAGTACGATTTTTGCATCGGATGCTATTACACCTCCCGTCAATGAAGACTTTAATTTTGCCGGCCTCAGCGATACCGTGCATGTGTCGGAGGATCAGTACGGCGTGCCGACGATTCGGGGAAAATCGGAACTCGACGTCGCCTTCGTGCAGGGCTACATTCACGCCCGTGACCGGTTTTTCCAGATGGATTATTTCAGGAAAGTGGCCCAGGGCCGGTTGAGCGAACTGGTCGGCAGCCCGGCGCTTTCAAACGACGTTCAGTTGCGCACGCTGGGACTGGCGCGTGCTGCGCTGGCCAGCTGGCAAAGCTCCGATGCTGAGACCCGGGGGATGCTGCAATCCTATGCCAACGGCGTAAATACCTGGCTGAAAAACAACCCGCTGCCCCCTGAATACACGCCACTGGAGCTGACCCGGGTCGAACCGTGGACGCCGCACGATTCGCTTTCCTACTTCAAGCTGCTGGCGTGGGATCTTTCCTTCGACCTCGACATCAGTTCAACGATCGACCTGGGCACGTACCAGGTCGTTGGCCAGATTGTCGGGTTCGACGGCACCGCGCTGTATTTCGAGGATACCAACCGGTCTCAGCCGCCGGACGGGCGCGTGACGATCCCCGGATTTCTGGGCACGATTGGCGGTATCGGACAATCATCCACCGAGTCCGTTGCAGCCAGCGTAAAGAGCGCGTCAGACGAAAACCCGGCCGAGCCCACCCTGGTTCCCGAGTCCACCTTGCTGATGGCAATGAACGTCCAGGAGAAGTTCCGTAATTCACCGCTGCTGAGCCATGTCCTGACCCCGGCAGAAAAAGTCAAAGGCAGCAACGAGTGGGCCGTTAGTGGAGTTCATACCGAAAACGGATATCCGCTGGTCGCCAACGACCCCCACCTGGCTTTGAATACGCCGGCTACTTTCCATGAAAGCAACCTGGTGTACGACACCGGCGAGGGCAGCTACTCGGTCGGTGGGGTCCAGTTTCCCGGCGCGCCGGGCATCATCCAGGGATGTAACGACTTGATCTGCTGGGGCAGCACGGTGCACCCGATGGATGTTACCGACGTGTTCCAGGATACGGTTGAATTGAACGCCTACGGACTGCCGGTTGCCACCGTGCATGTCGACGGCACCGAGCCGCTGACCTATGCGTTTCAGTCTTTCTTTATTAACGTGGTCGGCGACGGTGTTCCGGACAACATCGTTCGAGGGAACATTGGTTATGACCAGGGCGGTATTTCTTTCATCTCAGCGCGGCGCAACAACGGACCGCTGCTTGACTTCAGCGGAAACTCGGCTTTGTTCGTGCAACACACCGGCTGGGGTCCGACCCAGGAACCGAAATTCGTTCTGGATATGAATCGCGCCCGGAACATGGATGAATTCAAGGCGGCGCTGCAGTACTTCGACTTCGGCTCCCAGAACTGGATTTACGGTGATGTGGAGGGCAACATCGGCTATTTCACCAGCGGGGAAAAGCCGCTGCGGGCCGACCTTGCTTCGGGTACCGTCGGCGGCGGAGTTCCGCCGTGGATCATCCGCGACGGCAGCGGCGTGTTGAACCATGAATGGCTGCCCGTTATGAACCCGCAGCCTCAACAATCCCTGCGCTATGAAATACTGCCGTACAGCGAAATGCCGCAGACTGTGAATCCGCCCTGGGGTTATATCGCCAACGCGAACAATGACCCGATCGGCACGACGCTCGATAACAACCCGCTGAATCAGCTGCGTCCCGGCGGCAACGGCATCTACTACCTGAACCCGGGTTATGCGGATTACCGCCAGGGCCGGGTGGACCGGGTACTCAAGGAACTGGTCGAATCCGGCGAGCCGGTAACGGCTCAGGACATGATGGACCTGCAGGCCAACGTCGAGTTGCTCGACGCGGAACTGACGCTGCCGACACTGCTCGGCATCATGAGCCAGGTTCCGGTTGCGCCGGGATCCATGATGGCGCAGGCTCTGGATGTGCTCTCGACCTGGGACTACAGTTCCCCGACTGGCCTGGCCGAAGGCTGGGATGCGGGCGATGACCCCACGATGGCGGTTGAGCCCGATAACGACGAGGTGCGCAACAGCGCAGCGGCCACCGTGTTTGCCATGTGGCGCTCGATGCTCGTGCAGAACACCATCGATGCCACCCTGACCGCCGTTGGCCTCGGTGATAATCTTCCAGGCAGCACCGCGGCGCAAAGAGCTTTCTCTTACCACTTGTTGAATTACGGCACCAACGGCGGTGTTGGCGCTTCCGGCCTGAACTTCTTCTCGGCGGGCCTGGCCGAGACCGTTGCGGGCAGCATGCAGCAAGCGCTGGACCAGCTGGCCTCGGATGAATTTGCGGCAGCATTCGGTAATTCGGACAACATCCTGGACTACCGCTGGGGCAAACTGCACCGGATCGTGTTTGATCACCCGCTCAATTCCGACCCGTTCAATATCCCCAACGGCGGCGGATTCATGGATCTCGATCCGAACCTGCCGGGTCTGGCCCGCCAGGGCGGCTACCAGGCAGTTGACGCCTCAAGCCACAGCGCGCGTGCGGACAGCCTGAACGGATTTATGTTCGGCAGCGGCCCGAACCGCCGGTTTGTCGGCACCATGACGCCCGACGGAGTGGACGGACACGAAACCATCCCCGGCGGCCAGAGCGGCGTGTTTTTCCATCCGAATTATTCCAGCCAGCTGCCGTTATGGCTTACCAACAGCTACCATCCCCTCGCGGTGGGCGCAGATGACGGTGATGCAGCTGCAGTCGTCAACTACACGTTTGGCCCCGGGCAATGATTCGCGCCGGCTGATGCGGATAGTATCAGGCACGACCCAGCGAAGGCGGCCATGAGCCGCCTTCGTTATAACCGCAGGCGGGCGGTCGAGCATCTGCGCGGCCAATGCAGCTCTCTCGGTTCCTTCATTGACCGCTGCGGTCCGCTGAAACTCAGGGCCGCACGCGGTAACGACCTGTTCAGCGCATTATCGGCCGCGATCGTTTATCAGCAATTGTCCGGCAAGGCGGCGTCGACCATTCATGGCCGTTTCTCCTCTTTATTCGATGACGATGTACCGGAAGCGATCCAGGCGTCTCGACTTTCAATAGACAGCCTGAGAGGCGCCGGGCTGTCCCGCAACAAGGCGCTGGCCATTCAGGACCTCGCGGAGAAATCTCTTGACGGCACACTCGAATCGATGCGGCGGATGGCGCGGCTGGACGATGGTGAAATCATCGAAAACCTGTGCCAGGTCCGGGGCATCGGCCCATGGACGGCTCAGATGTTCCTGATATTCGACCTCGGACGGCCGGACGTGATGCCGGCTACCGACCTCGGCGTCCAGAAAGGCATCCGGGCGGTATACGGCATCAGCGAATTGCCTTCGCCTGACCAGGCGTTCGAGCGCACCCGGCACCTGGCGCCTTACCGGTCTGCGGCCAGCTGGTATTTCTGGCGCGCAGCCGATACCGTGCTGATCACTTGAAAGACCGGCGGCAAGGGCACATCTAGGGATGATGAATCTACTCGACCAATTTGTTCTGCAGCACGTCCAGGTCTCTGTGCTTAAAGCCAAGCTCATCCATGTGAGCAAGGATGCCGGCTCCCAGCAGGCGAAAGTGGAATTGAACCTGACGCCGAGGCTGATGCAAACGGACAGCGGTGACGAGCTTCCGTCGTACCAGGTGAGTGCGCGTTTGAGCTGCAAGGGCGGGGCAGAGAAGGATGCGGGACCGAAATTTGTCGCACAGGTCGGGTTCGAAGCTATTTACCAGCAGGTAGAAGGCGACCCGGTCGATGTATCGGAGTTTACCGCCAATCATGCCAGCCTGACCCGCCAGTTATATCCGCTTCTGCAACAGGAATTAAGGATGTTACTGGTTCGCCTTGGGCTCGAACAGATCCACCTGCCGTTCGATCTTGCGGCAAAGGTCAACTCGCCCGAACAGGATACGATCCGGATTTCCGGCGCTTTGCATTGAGTGGCTGAAGTTCAGCCCCGCCAGGCCCAGTGCCAGGGTTCGTAGGCGACTCCGTGGGGGTTGCCGCGGGGAAATGACATCCGGAATCCGAATTGCTTCGCATGTGCCGTCAACCAGGCAAATGCA
>JABDLD010000024.1 GCA_013001885.1 Lysobacterales bacterium | reverse complement strand
GACCGTGGGTGAGCAGGCCGATGGAACGCTGTTTATAGGCAGCGCTGAATTCGCCGTCGCCGTGGCCCTGAAACCGCTGCTGCAGAAAACCGTGCAGGTTGAATGGATCCGGTTGAGCGGCGGTCGTATATACCCGGAACACTATCAGCCGGGAGGGGGCGAAACAGCAACCGCTGAAATCAACCTGCCGCTGATCCGGGAGTTGGACGTGCGCGATTTCCAGATCATGCTGGCCGCGGGCGGGGAGCATGCAGTGCGCGTGAAAAGATTGAGCGTGAGCGACTTCCAGGCAAACCGGGAAACACGCTTTGAACTGGAAATCGCGCAGTTGGTTTCCGCGCAGGGCCGGCTGCGCTGGGAGGAAGCACCCGGCCGGCTGCATCTGTCGGAACTGGTGCTCGACCTGGATGGGCAGGCGGTCAGCGGCCGGGCCTGCCTGGACCTGGGGCCTCCGGTCGCAGTCAACGCGGTGCTGCGGGCCGGTGTTTTTGACCTGGACCAGGCCTGGCAAACACTTGAGGCCTTCAAAACCGGTACCTCGAACGACGCCGGTTTGCCCTTCGAGACCAATCTCGAACTCTCGGCAGACGAACTGAGGTCAAATGGCATCACCGCGCGCGAAGTGCTTATCAGCATGGGAAGAGAACCCGTGACGGTATGCGGAGCAGATTGAAAAATATACAATGGAGAATCAGCCCTAAAACTTCACAGAAGGCCCGGACATTGAGTGACCCGAAAAATCAAAGTACTGACCTCAATACTGTCCGCAAGGAAATCGACCGGCTGGATGAATCCATCCAGAAGCTGATCAGTGAACGCGCGCGGCTGGCGTTCCGGGTCCGTGAGAGCAAAGATGCGGCCGCGGGCGCGGTGGATTATTTCCGGCCCGAGCGCGAAGCCCAGGTGCTGCGGGGTGTGCTCGAGCGAAACGAAGGACCGCTGAGCGACAGTGAAATGCTGCGCCTGTTCCGCGAAATCATGTCCGCGTGCCTGGCCCAGCAGGAACCGCTCAAAATTGCCTATCTCGGCCCCGAGGGAACCTTCACCCAGCAGGCGGTGCATCGCCATTTCGGGCATTCTGTTCATGCGCTGAGCATGCCCGGTATCGATGACGTGTTCGAGCAGGTTCAGGCAGGCGACGCGGATTTCGGGGTGGTGCCGGTTGAAAACTCAACCCAGGGAATTGTCAGTCACACGCTGGACATGTTCCTGCTGTCGGACTTGAAGATCTGCGGTGAAGTAGAGTTGCGGATCCATCAAAACCTGCTGAGCCTGGCAAAGTCCGTTACCGAAATTGAGCGCGTCTACTCCCATGAACAATCGCTTTCACAGTGTAAACAATGGCTGCGCGCCCATCTTCCCGGAGTCGAATTGATCTCGGTGGGCAGCAACAGCGAGGCCGCCCGCCGGGTTCGCAACGCGCCTGAAGCGGCCGCCATCGCAGGACGTTCTGCGGCGGACGTATATGGTTTACCGGTCCTTTTCTCGGACATCGAGGATGAACCCGACAACACCACCCGTTTCCTGGTCATCGGCCGCCACGTGTTCTCACCTTCCGGAAAAGACAAAACCAGTCTGCTGCTCTCCGGGCACGAGGGGCCGGGCCTGCTCTATAGCCTGCTCAAGCCGCTGCAGCAGCACGGCGTGAACATGACCCGGATCGAATCGCGCCCCTCGCGGCACGGCAAGTGGGCTTACGTTTTTTTCGTCGATCTCGAAGGTCATGTCGAAGACGCGAACATCGAGGCTGCTCTGGCCGACCTCGAGAAAGTCAGCAAACTGACGCGTGTACTGGGCTCTTACCCGCGGGCTGTCCTTGCCCTCTCATGATGCTTTCGACACGGCCAGCAGGCTCGCCTCTGACGGGTGAGTTGACCCCGCCGGGCGACAAATCCATTTCCCATCGCGCGCTGATATTTGCGCTGCTGGCGCAGGGCGAGTCCCGGGTGACCGGCCTGCTGGAAAGCGAGGACGTGAACGCCACCGCCAATGCCTGCCGTCAGCTCGGAATGCAAATCCGGCGGGAAGGCGAGGTCCTGATTCTCGATGGCGTCGGCAGACAGGGTCTTTCCGCGCCGCACGGTCCGCTGGATATGGGTAACTCGGGCACGGCCATGCGTTTGCTGGCCGGCGTTCTGGCGGCTCAGAATTTCGAATCCGAACTGTTTGGCGATGAATCCCTCAACCGTCGGCCAATGGCGCGAATCATCAAGCCGCTGGCCCTGATGGGCGCCCGGATCGAAGCCGGCAAAGGGGGCGTCCCGCCGCTGACAATTCACGGCAACCCGGGTTTACAGGGAATTGATTATCCCTCGCCGGTCGCCAGCGCCCAGGTCAAGTCGTGCGTGTTGCTGGCGGGCCTGTATGCAAAAGGCCGCACCACGGTCACCGAGCCGCTGAAAAGCAGGGATCACACCGAAAAAATGCTGCCGGCTTTCGGCGTGAAACTGTCCGGGTCCTGCGGTGTGACCGGGGGAAGCCGGTTGCGCGGCACGGAGATACACGTGCCGGCGGATATTTCCTCGGCGGCCTTTTTCATGGTCGCGGCGACCCTCGTTCCGGACTCCGATATCCTGCTGAAAAATGTGGGGTTGAACGCCACCCGTGACGGCATTGTCCATGTGCTCAGGGCGATGGGCGCAGACCTGACGGTCCAGAATCCGCGTTGCCAGGGGGGCGAGGACGTCGGGGATATCAGGGTGCGTTATTCTGGAAGGCTGAACGGGCTGGAAATTCCGCTGGAACTGATTCCATCGCTGATCGATGAACTGCCCGTGATCCTCGCGTTGGCTGCAGTCTCCCGCGGACAGACGAAGCTGCGGGGCGCCCAAGAACTCCGGGTCAAGGAAAGCGACCGGCTTGCCGTCATGGCCAGAGGCCTTGAAGCCCTGGGCGTGTCTTTGCGCGAATATCCTGACGGCATGGATATCCGGGGCGGCGCTGTGGGGGCAGGGCAGGTCGACGGCGCGGGCGATCACCGCTGCGCGATGAGTTTTGCGGTGCTGGGGCAGGTCGCCGCGTCCGTGCTGCAAATCTCCGGAGCGGAAAACATCAACACCTCGTTCCCGACCTTTGTCTCAGATCTGCAGCGCGTCGGCGGAAACATCGCACACAGCCAGGGAGAACACGCCAATGCCTGAAAAACAAACCCAGGCTCCGGTCGTTACCGTCGATGGTCCAGGCGGTTCCGGCAAGGGCACGATCGCAATGCGCCTGGCCGAGCATCTTGGCTGGCATTTTCTCGACAGCGGTGCGCTCTATCGCCTGGTGGCCGTGGCGGCAATGGACCGCGGCGTCAGCGCGGACGACGAGGAAACCCTGGGCCGGGTGGCGAGGAGCCTGGACGCGAACTTCGGGATCTCGGAAGAAGGCATGGTCGTTCTGCTGGACGGCAACTACATTACCGGCCGGCTGCGGTCAGAGACGGTCAGTGTCTTTTCCTCCCGGATCGCGGCCTTTCCGTTCGTGCGCGAGGCGCTGATCGTCCGGCAAAGGGCCTTTCGAAAGCCGCCCGGGCTGGTTGCCGACGGCCGCGATATGGGGACGGTGATCTTCCCCGACGCCAAACTGAAGATTTTTCTGACCGCCAGTGCTGAGGCACGTGCTGAAAGACGCTATAAGCAGTTGAAAGAAAAAGGGGAAAGTGTTAATCTCACGCGCCTTTTCCAGGACATCAAAAAGCGTGACGAGCGGGATAGCACAAGGGCGGTTTCGCCATTGCGGCCTGCGGAAGATGCGCACGTGATTGATTCAACGGAATTGAGTATCAATGAAGTGTTGCGGGAAATTCATGTTTTGCTTGAGAAAAATGGAATATCCTGATGAATTACATAGTTTTTAAGCCGCTATCTGAATTTTGATAGTGAACATTAACCGGGCGCAATGAATGTGCCCCATCACCTTGGGTGGGTGGTTGCCTTTAAAGCAGTCCACCTTTGAGTAAACATCAACATGACTGAAAGTTTTGCAGAATTATTTGAAGAGAGCCTGGCTACACAGAATCTGAAACCGGGATCCATTGTCACCGGCACCATTATGGAGATCCGTAATGATGTCGTCGTCGTAAATGCCGGTTTGAAATCCGAAGGCATCGTTCCCATCAGCCAGTTCAAGAATCTTGAAGGCCAGTTGGAGATCGAGGTCGGTGATTCAGTCCAGGTTGCACTGGATACCGTCGAGGATGGATTCGGTGAGACCCGCCTGTCACGCGACAAGGCGAAGCGGGCCCTCGTTTGGGACAAGCTGGAAGGCGCCTTCGAGGAAGAAGAGACCGTAGAAGGTAAAATCAGCGGCAAGGTCAAAGGCGGGTTTACCGTGGATATTGAAGATATTCGCGCGTTCCTGCCCGGTTCACTGGTGGACGTCCGTCCGGTTCGTGATCCCGCTTATCTGGAAGGTAAGGACCTGGAATTCAAAATTATCAAGCTGGATCGCAAGCGCAACAACATTGTCGTTTCACGGCGTGCCGTTGTTGAGTCCGAATTCAGCGCAGAGCGCGAACAATTGCTGGACCGCCTGGAAGAAGGCGTGATCGTCAAGGGCGTGGTGAAGAACCTCACCGATTACGGCGCGTTTCTCGACCTGGGCGGCATCGACGGTCTGCTGCACATTACCGACATGGCCTGGAAGCGTGTTCATCACCCCAGCGAAGTCGTTAACGTGGGTGACGAACTGGAAGTCCGGGTATTGCGGTTTGATCGTGAACGGAACCGCGTGTCGCTTGGCCTCAAGCAACTGGGTGACGATCCCTGGAACGATCTGTCGCGTCGTTATCCTGTCAGCACGCGCCTGTTCGGCGTTATTTCGAACATTACCGATTATGGCTGCTTCGTTGAAATTGAAGACGGCGTCGAAGGCCTCGTTCATGTATCCGAAATGGATTGGACCAACAAAAACGTCAACCCGGCCAAGGTCGTCCACACCGGTGAAGAAGTCGAGGTCATGGTGCTGGAGATCGACGAAGAGCGCCGCCGCATTTCGCTGGGCATGAAGCAGTGCAAGACCAACCCGTGGGAGTCGTTTGCGGCAACGCACAACAAGGGCGACAAGGTCACCGGGGCGATCAAGTCCATTACCGACTTCGGTATCTTTATCGGTCTGGAAGGCGGCATCGACGGACTGATCCACCTGTCGGACATTTCCTGGCAGGACACCGGTGAAGACGTCGTGCGTAACTTCCGCAAGGGTGAGGAACTCGAGGCTGTCGTGCTGGCGGTCGATCCGGAGCGCGAGCGTATTTCGCTTGGCATCAAGCAGCTCGACCAGGATCCTTTCGCCACGTACATGGCCGAGCACCCGCGCGGTTCGCTGGTGAACGGCGTGGTCAAAGAGGTCGACGCCAGGGGAGCCGTTATCGAACTGGTTGACGGAGTGGAAGGCTATCTGCGCGCTTCTGACATCAAGGAAGAGCGCGTCGAGGACGCCACCCGTGAGCTTTCTGTCGGCGACAAGATCGAGGCCAAGTTTGTCAGCCTCGATCGCAAGAACCGCACGTTAAGCCTGTCGATCCGGGCCAAGGACGATGCTGAACTGGCTGACGCTCTTAAAGAGTACAAGCAAAGCAGCGCCAGCGGCGGAACGACGTCTCTGGGCGATCTTCTGAAAGAGCAATTGGACCAGGATTCCTGATTGCTGCTCTCCGTAATGGAAATCGCGAGTCGGGGGCTGTGGACCAGCCCCCGACACGTGAAACAGGTATTACAATAATAATCAGTGATATAGTGAGTTTTATATGACTAAATCTGAACTCATCGATCAGTTGGCAGAGATACAGAAACATTTGGCGCACCTGGATGTTGAGCTTGGTGTCAAATCGATACTCGAACAAATGAGTACCTCCCTGGCCACTGGCGACCGCATCGAAATTCGCGGTTTCGGCAGTTTCTCGCTGCATTACCGTGCACCCCGCATGGGACGAAATCCAAAAACCGGTGAAGCCGTTGCATTACCCGGCAAACACGTCCCTCATTTCAAACCGGGAAAGGCACTGCGCGAGCGCGTCGATTACCCAAAGAGTTAACACGCTGTGTACCGTCTGGTCTTCATCATCATCGCGGTCCTGGCGGTAGCAATGGGCCTGCTCATTGGCACGCTGAATTCAGACACCGTGAGCGTGGACCTCCTGTGGGTGCAGCTTCAGTGGCCCCTGGGTCTGTTGATCATCACCGTCGCCGCCGCCGGCCTGGTGGCCGGTCTGCTGCTGGCCTGGACTTTCGGTATTTTGCCGCTTCGAGCCCGGCTGCGTAAATCTGGTACCACGGAACCATGATTCCCTGATGATCGAGTTGGCCCTGCTACTTCTGCTGCCGGTCGCGATGTATCTTGGCTGGTGGTTCGCAAGGTCACTGGAAAAACGTTCGGTCAGCAAGAGCCGGCAACTGTTCAGCAACCAGTACTTCCAGGGCCTGAACTATCTCCTCAATGAACAGCCGGACAAGGCAATCCAGGTTTTTCTGGAGCTCGCTGAAGTCAACAAGGACACGGTAGAGACACATATGGCGCTGGGCAGTTTGTTCCGGCGCCGGGGTGAAGTAGACCGGGCTATCCGTTTTCACCAGAATATTATCGCCAAGCCCGGTCTTGAGCCGGAGCAGAGAACCCAGGCCTTGCTGGAGCTTGGAGAGGACTACATGCGGGCCGGGTTGCTGGACCGTGCCGAGCGCCTGTTTGCCGAACTGATCGAAACGGATTCACACACGCCGTCGGCACTTCGCAGTCTGCTGGATATTTACCAGCAGGAAAAAGACTGGCAAAAGGCGCTGGAACAAGCCCAGCGGCTGGAACAGGTCAGCGGGGAGCACATGGGTGATGTAATGGCCCAATTTTGTTGCGAGATGGCTGAAGAAGCGATTTCTGCCAACGATGAAGAAAGCGCGAGGAGGCAGCTCAAGCAGGCCCGGAGGCACGATCCGCGCTGCATACGGGCCAGGTTCATTCTGGCCAAAGCCGCTTCGCAGGAAGGTGACACGGCAACCGCGCTTGAGCTTTACGAGGAAATTGCCGAGCTGGACCCCGACTACATTCCTGAAATTTTGGAACCCTATATCAGCCTGGCCACCCGTGGCGGAGAGAGCGCCCGGGGCCGGGCCATGCTGGACGAGTGGTCGGGCAGTTACAAAGGAATTTCACTGATACTCAAGCTGACGGACTTCCTGGCTGAGGAGCAGGGCGGCGCCGTGGCCGGCCGTTACCTGGTGGAAACCCTCACTTCGAAGCCCTCGGTAAAGGGTCTGGACCATTTGATTGACCTGAAGGCCGAAGGCTATCTGGATGCCGAGTCCAGCGACGATATTTTAAAGGCTGTCACCACGCGTTTGATGTCGCGCCAGCCGGATTACCGGTGCAGGCACTGCGGTTTCAGCGGCAACTCTCATCACTGGCAGTGCCCCAGCTGCAGGAAATGGAGCACAACACGAAAAATTCAGGGCGTGCTGGGCGAGTAAGCCCCAGGCCGGCATGTTCGAATCCGCTGCATTGAATTTGAGCTCCGCCGCACTTGCGGCATTCGCAGCTTCCTTCGTGCTCACCGGCTGCACCACGTGGTATGCGCGTCGCCGGGGACTGCTCGATCACCCGGGCGAGCGCCACAGCCACGCCGAAGCGACTCCGCGCGGCGGCGGTGCGGGTCTGCTTTCCGCTTTTCTGCTGACGGCCCTGTGGTTGACCGCCGGGGCAGACTCCAGCGACTGGCTTATCGGTGTCATGCCGGGTGTTATCGTCATAGCCATTGTCGGGGCTTGGGACGACCACTCGTCATTGAGTGTGCGCCTGCGATTTTTCATTCAGCTTGCGGTCAGTTTTTACCTGTTAGGGTATGCCGCAAACGCCGAATGGGTTCACGGAGCGCTGGAAATGATCGTCTGCTGCCTTTTTCTGGTCTGGATGACCAATCTTTACAACTTCATGGATGGAAGCAACGGCATGGCAGGTCTGCAGGGCGTTTTTGGCGGAGCGCTGCTCGGCTGGCTTTTTTACCAGGCTGGTGACGCGCCGTTCAGTGCGATATCGATCCTGCTGGCAGCGAGTTGTGCGGGGTTTCTGCCCTGGAATCTGGGACGCGCCCGGGTCTTCATGGGTGATGTCGGAAGCCTGGCCCTTGGCTTCCTGTTCGGCTCCCTGCTGATATATGGCGTGGGAACCGGCGCATTTACGATCCCGGTGGCGCTGATGATCATGCTGTTGTTTCTGACGGACAGCACATTGACGCTCCTGGGAAGAGTATTAAAAGGTGAGCGGTGGTATACTGCGCACCGGCAGCATTTGTACCAACGAATGATTGCCAATGGTTGGACACACGGCAGTGTCGCCACTTTTTACCAGGCCGTTAATCTGGCTCTGGTTGTGCCGGGGATTGTAGTTGCAGTCCATTTCCCGGCGCTGGCCTGGGTTGCAGCCCTGGCCCTGACGCTGATATTTGTCCTTGGGTGGTATCTATTGGTTCGTCGCTTTGGAGTGCCAGCTCAGGCGGGATAATAAAATGAACTACATGCGCATTCTGAGACATCCGCGCGCAGCCGTCATTGCACACGACCTGGTCATGGTCGTGGTCTCATGGCTGGCAGCAGACTGGATTATCAACCGGGCCGGCGTTGCCGGCATTTTCGAATCACTTCCCCTGGTTATGGAATTACTGCTGGTCCTCGGCGTCCAGAGCCTGGTCCTGTGGTTTACAGGGCTTTACAAGGGCCTTTGGCGATTTGCCAGTTTTCCCGATTTATGGAACATCGTGCGGGCAGCCACATTCGGCACGATTTTGATTATTATCGCGATGACGCTTTTCTACGGCGCGGGTGTCCGGCAGGTGCTGGGCCCGGTGCTGATCTATCCGGCTATCCTGTTCCTGACGCTGGGCTTGCCGCGGATGTGTTTTCGTTTCTGGAAAGACTCCAGGACGCCGGTCAGGGAAAATAGCGCTGGAACCGGCCGCGCACTGATTCTGGGAGCGGGACGGTCCGGAGCCCTGCTTGAGCGAGAGCTGCGCCATCGCGGCGCGTTCGAAGTGGTGGGTTTTCTGGACGACAACGAACGGCTCAAAGGCGCGCAGGTCCACGGCGTTCCGGTACTGGGCTCGATCGACCAGCTGCCCAGAGTCTGTATCGAAGTGGGCGCTGACATAGCCATCATTGCCATGCCGTCCGCTACCAATCAGCAGATGCAGCAAGTCGTCGAGATCTGCGAGAATAGCGACGTTGAATTCAGAACACTGCCCACCCTGAATGACCTCGGCAACAAGGCCACGCGGATCGATGACCTGAAGCGGGTCGTGATCGATGATCTGCTCGGAAGAGAGCCGATTTCTCTGGTTTGGGATTCGATTCGGGAAGGCCTTGCCGGCAAGCGCGTGATGATAACGGGCGGCGGCGGCTCCATCGGATCCGAATTGTGCCGCCAGATCGCGCGCCTGAACCCGGTTGAATTGATCGTGGTGGATAACAGCGAGTTTGCTTTGTACCGCATCGACCACGAGTTGCGCAGTGAGTTTCAGGACCTGATCTTCTACAGTGTCCTGGGCGATATCTGTGATTCCGCCACGGTTGAAAAAGTGGTGGGCGAATACAAACCGGACATGATTTTTCATGCCGCTGCGTACAAGCACTTGCCGATACTGCAAACCCAGGTGCGGGAAGCATTCCGGAACAATGTCATCGGCACCATGCGGCTGGCCGAGGCGGCCGAGCGGCATGACGTCGGCACCTTCGTGCTGATCTCGACTGACAAAGCGGTCAATCCGGCGAACATCATGGGCGCGACAAAACGAGTGGCCGAGATGTTCTGCCAGAACATGAACGGGCGTTCGAACACGCGTTACATCACGGTGCGGTTCGGAAACGTTCTGAATTCAAACGGCAGCGTCGTTCCGCTGTTCAAGGAGCAGATCGCAAAGGGCGGGCCGGTGACCGTGACGCATCCGGAAATCTCGCGGTATTTCATGACTATTTCCGAGGCCAGCCAGCTCATCATGCAGGCCGCAGTGCTCGGGACCGGGGGTGAGATTTACGTCCTCGACATGGGTGAGCCGGTGAAGATCACCTACCTGGCGGAGCAGTTGATCCGCCTTTCCGGCAAAGTTCCGGGCCGGGATATCCAGATCGTGTACACCGGTTTGCGTCCGGGCGAAAAGCTGTTTGAAGAACTGTTCCACGAACTGGAGCCGTATGAACAGACGCAGCATGAAAAGATTTTCCTCGCGCAGCCGCGCCATGCCAACTGGGAAAGCCTGGGGGCCGTTTTGCGTGAAGGAGAGTTGGCCGTCAAGCGCTACGACACGGTCAGGCTCAAGGAAATTCTGATTCGACTGGTGCCTGAACTGGCCCGAACCTCGATTGGAACCAAGCCGGGTGTCGCTGATGTCGTTCCAATCCATCGCTCCCGGTAGCCATTTGTAATGGGTCAGTCAAAACCTGTCAGGAAGGCGGTATTCCCGGTTGCAGGCCTCGGCACGCGTTTCCTTCCGGCGACCAAGTCCATTCCGAAGGAGATGCTGCCTATTGTTGACAAACCGCTGATCCAATACGCCGTCGAAGAGGCTCTGGATGCCGGCATCGATACGCTCATCTTTGTTACCAGCCGCAACAAGCACGCGATCTCCGATCACTTCGATACGGCTTTCGAACTGCAGACCCGGCTGGCTGAAGACGGCAAAACGGAATTATTGAAGCGCATCACCCAGATTGTGCCGGACGAAGTCAACCTGGTTTACGTAACCCAACCCGAAGCCCTTGGACTGGGGCACGCCATTCTCTGCGCCGAGACCATTGTTGGAGACGAGCCGTTCGCCATTCTGCTGGCCGACGACATGATTCGAAACAGGGGTGCGGGCGCCCTCGAGCAGATGATCGAGCTGCATCGGGAGAGCGGCTCCAGCGTGATCGGGGTGGAGGAGATCCCGGACGAGTTGACCACCAGTTACGGTATAGTCGGGGTCCAGGTCAATGAGCAGAGGCAAAATGCCATCCACACGATCGTTGAAAAGCCGAAACCTGAAGACGCGCCCTCACGCCTGGGGGTGGTGGGCCGATATATTCTCGATTCATCCGTGTTCAGCTGCCTGCGCCGTGTCACTGCCGGATCAGGCGGAGAAATACAGTTGACGGACGGAATTGCCGCCATGCTGCAGACACAACCGGTGCTGGCATTTCCGTTCGACGGCGAACGGTACGATTGCGGAAGCCGCCATGGCTTCATCAAGGCGACCATCGACTACGCCCTCGAGCACGATGAACTGCGCGAAGACATGCTGGATCACATGCACAGGCTGCTCAAAACCAGCGGCAGAATCTGAACACCGGAATGCCCGACGTTCGCCCCCAACCGGAATGGCCCAAGGGAACGGTCCAGCGCGTGCAGCACCGCTCCGAAGTGCTCGCGGATAACCCCTGGGGCGATCCTGCGGAGAGAGAAGTTTGCGTTTATCTACCACACGGATACTCGGATTCGGGTGATCCCAGCCTGGTGTTGTGGGACCTGGCCGCCTATACCAACTCGGGTCCAGGCCACCTTAACTGGCGCAATCACGGCGAAAACCTGCCGAGCCGGCTTGACCGTCTCATCGGGCAGGGGAAAATGGATCCGGTTCTGGTGGTCTTTCCCGATTGCTACACGTCTTTGGGCGGCAACCAGTATGTGAACTCACCCGCGGTGGGGCGCTATGCCGACTACCTGAACCAGGAGCTGGTCCCGCTGATCGGCAAACGCTTCAATACCGTCGCGGGGCGGGCGGGCAGGGCGGCCTTCGGCAAATCGTCCGGCGGCTATGGCGCCCTGTTCCTGGCCATGCACTACCCGGAAATCTGGGGCGCCGTTGCCAGTCATGCGGGCGACATGGGGTTTGACCTGGTCTATCGCCGGGACTTTCCCGTCGTGTGCGAAGCGCTCTCGCCATTCGATGGCGATATCAACGGTTTCATCCAGAGTTTCTGGCGGAAAAACCGGCCTTCCGGCCGGGATTACACGGCCATGATGATCCTGGCCATGGCAGCCAGTTACGACCCCGATCCCGAAAAACCGGCTGACATCCGTTTGCCTTTTGACTTACGCACCTGTGAGCTGGATGCCGGGCGCTGGAAGCGCTGGTTGGCGTATGACCCGCTCAATATGCTGAAAAAACAGCTGCCGGCACTTCAATCGCTGCACGGGCTTTTCATCGATGTCGGAGTGTCTGACCAGTACCATATTCAATACGGCGCCCGCCGCTTTGCCGACAAACTGAGGGAGCACGGGGTTTCTTGCCATTTCGAGGAATTCGAAGGGTCGCATTCGGCCATCGACTGGCGACTGGACCATTCGTTGCCGTATCTGACCAAGGCCTTGAAAAAAGCGGTGAGCGAACCGATACATGCATGAACAGGGAATGAAATAATGATAGAGATAACCGAAAGCGCACAAACCTACTTCCGGCGGCTGATCGAACAGCAGGACGACGACCTGTCCTTGCGGATTTCCGTCAACCACGCCGGAACACCCGGTGCCGGTTGCGATCTGCAGTTCTGTCCGGTTGGCCAAAGCATGCCCGATGACCTCGAACTCGATTTCAGCGGATTCAGCCTGTTCGTGGCCCGGGCCAGCGCGCCCTGGCTCGAAAAGGCCCAGATCGATTTCGAAGAGGACGCCACCGGCGGTCAGTTAACCATCAAGGCGCCGGGGATCAAGGGGTCCGAGCCGTCAGCCGAAGCTTCACTTGAAGACCGAATCGGCTGGCTGCTCGAAACGGAAGTCAACCCGGCACTGGCGTCGCACGGCGGCCAGGTCGCACTGGTTGAAATCACGGAAAAGAAAGAGGTGGTGCTGCAGTTTGGCGGAGGTTGCCAGGGCTGCGGAATGGCGGATGTCACCCTGAAGCAGGGCATTGAACAGACGCTGATGCGGAACGTTCCCGAAATCACGGCCGTGCTTGATGCGACGGACCATCGTTCCGGCACCAACCCCTATTACGCCGGAGACGCCAGCGGCGAGTCGGCGGTCTGACTACTTGATCGAAAGATCCTGCAGGCCTTCCTGGCTTGCATACCAGGCGGCCAGGTCCATGATGTCCTGATCGGTCAGCGGCGAAGCTATGCCCATCATGATGGGGTTGGTCCGGCGCCCTGCGCGATAGTCTGCCAGTGATTTCTGCAGGTAATCTTCATGCTGCCCTGCGAGGTTAGGGTAAGTCGGATCTATGCTTTTTCCATCGAGGCCGTGACACGCCTGGCAAACCTGGGATTTTTGCTTTCCGCTCTCGGCGTCGCCTTTCGCAGCGGCAGCCAGCGGTAATGTCATCAGCAACAGTGCGATAGCTGTCTTTTTAATCATCATTTTATTCGCCGCCCAGTGAAGCAAAGTAAGCCGAAATATCTTTCATGTCCTGATCCGACAGGGCCTGGGCCTGCAGGGTCATGGTCTTGTGATCCCGCTCTCCATTGCGGTAAGCCATCAGCGCCGCAACGAGATATTCGTAGTTCTGACCGCCAATTTTAGGAACTTTATAGGTCGGGTAAACATTATTGTACCCGGGTATGCCGTGGCAGCCTACGCAGGTATACGCCTTTACTGCGCCGGCTTCGACGTCACCGTCCGCTTCCACGGTTTCCGTTGTAATCACAAGGCTGGCAGTCAGCAGCAGGGCGGTAATTGTGAGGTTTCGCATGGATGTCTCTTTTGTGCTTTAAATTAGGTTCCGGACAGGCGGCGATTATACCTATTGCGTAACGGCAAACCAACGATTGCGTCGCTGTTCAGGCCAATAAATGCGCTTCCTGACCATCGTAGACGGTTTTCCTGTAACCCGCTGTGGCCCGATTGCGTCTTTAAACCGGGAGCACAGCGATTGCTACCGAATGGCCCGCTTATTGCATCCCTTAATACAAACAACCTGCTTATGACTAGTGGCACATATTCGATCTTTTTCCCTGTGTTACTGTTATAGTGAAATACAACACTAGAGAGATCTGATGATGAACCTTCGGCTAAAAAATTTCGTCTACACATCGCTGACAGGTGGAGGATTAATCCTGATCATGTTGGTCATCCTGCTGTTACAGGGCTGCATGGGCCAGGCGGTCGGCGGCCAGCAAGAGAAGGATGCCGCAGTCGATCCTGCCATTCCGGTTGAGGCCAGTGAAGTCACCACCAGCGACATGGCGGCGATCTACTCGGGTACGGCGACACTTGAGGCCGATCAGCAGGCATTGGTGGTATCCCAGACGACCGGAGTGGTACTGGAAGTTCTGGCTGAGGAAGGAGACTTCGTCGAATCAGGCCAGATTGTGGCTAAAGTGGAGACCGACCGTTACCGGTTGGCTGTTGAGCAAGCCAACGCAGGCCTGAAACGCCTGGAGACGGACTTCAACCGCAAGAATGAGCTGTTCCGAAAAAAACTGGTCAGCGCCGAGGATTTCGAGCGGGTCAGTGCTGATTACCAGGCCCAGAAAGCGGCCTGGGAAATGGCTGCCCTCGAGCTTGAATACACCAACATCCGTGCGCCGATTTCCGGATTCGTTTCGGAGCGCCAGGTACGGCCGGGCAACCTCGTGAAGCTCCACGACCCGGTGGTTCGGGTAACCAGCTACGATCCGCTGCTGGCAGTGCTGCATGTTCCCGAGCGCGAACTGCGGGTGCTGCGCAAGGGCCTCGACGTTTCAGTCGCTCTCGATGCGTGGCCCGGAGAACTTTTTGCCGGCGACATCATTCGTATCAGTCCCGTGGTTGACCCTGCGACCGGAACGTTCCGCGTGACGGCGCAAATCTCTGATCACGATCAGATGCTGAAACCCGGCCTGTTTGGGCGCGTGGAAATACTTTATGACATTCACCAGGACGTTCCGGTCATACCTCGCAGTGCGGTCATCACCGAAGACCAACGCAGCCACGTATTCGTTATCAATGAGACCGGCAGCGCAACCCGCAGGGAAGTCCAGCTCGGTTACGAGCGGGCCGGCATGATCGAGGTTCGCGACGGCGTCGTGTCCGGCGAATCGGTCGTCACGGCGGGCAAGGGTAGTCTCAGTGACGGCAGCAAAGTGGAGGTGATTGATACCGGTCTGAATCCGGGCGCATGAACTCCCGGCCCCTCAAACTGGTCGAAATAGCCACGCGGCGACGCGTGGCAATCTCCATGGGCGCAGTCACGCTGGTGCTGTTTGGCCTGATCTCGCTGCAGGGCCTCAAAGTCAACCTGCTGCCGGACCTTTCCTATCCGACACTGACCGTGCGCACCGAATACCGCGGCGCCGCGCCGGAGGAAGTCGAGACCTTACTGACCCGCCCGGTCGAAGAGGCCGTGGGCGTGGTGAAAAACGTTCGCAGCGTGAAGTCGGTATCCCGTGCCGGACAGTCGGACGTGATGCTCGAATTCACCTGGGGCACCGATATGGACCTGGCCGGACTGGACGTTCGGGAGAAGCTGGAAGTGCTGCGGCTCCCGCTCGAATCCAGCCGTCCGCTGCTGCTGCGTTTCAATCCGGCCACCGATCCCATCATGCGGTTAGGGCTCATCCACGGCGAGTCGGCGGAACGGGCCGACGAAACATCGCTGAAAGTGCTGCGCCGCCACGCAGACGAGGAAATCAAGAAAATTCTTGAACCGGTCGATGGCGTGGCCGCGGTCAAGGTTAGCGGCGGCCTGGAGGACGAAATCCAGATCGAAATCGATCAGGACAGGATGGCGCAACTGAAGATCTCGCTGGAGAGCCTGAGCTCGCGACTGGCGGCCGAAAACGTCAATGTTTCCGCGGGCCGGCTGGAGCAGGGCACACAGCGCTATCTGGTGCGGACCATCAACCAATTCGCCTCGGTCGAGGAATTTGGCAATCTCATCGTATCGACAGCTGAAGCGCGGCCTGTTTATTTACGTGATATCGCGCGAGTCCGTTCGGGTTACAGCGAGCGCGAGGCGATCATTCGAATGAACGGCCGGGAGGCAGTGGAAATATCCGTCTACAAGGAAGGCGACGCGAATACCGTGAGCGTAGCCGCTGCGGTGAAGTCCAGGCTGCAGGAACTGGCCGACGATTTGCCGCAGGGTGTGGAACTGGAAACGGTGGATGACCAGTCCGTTTTTATCGACCGCGCCATCAAAGAGGTGATCAACGCTGCCATCCTTGGCGGGTTGCTGGCGATACTGGTCATCTTCCTGTTTCTGCGCAATGCATGGTTCACACTGACCATTGCCCTGTGTATCCCGGTTTCCATCATTGCCACGTTTTTCCTGATGGGGCAGGCGGGTATTTCGCTGAACATCATGTCACTGGGCGGTATCGCCCTGGCCACCGGCCTGCTGGTCGATAACGGTATTGTCGTGCTGGAAAACATATCCCGCTACCGGTCAGCCGGCGAAGGCCTGGTGTCCGCGGCCATCAAGGGTGCCAGTGAAGTGGGCGGAGCCGTCATTGCATCGACGCTGACGACGATCGCAGTGTTCCTGCCGCTGGCCTTCGTCGACGGCGTGGCGGGACAGCTGTTTCGTGACCAGGCGCTCACCGTGGCTTTTGCCCTCGTTGTTTCCCTGTTGGTCGCCATCACGCTGATTCCGATGATGGCCTCGACCCGGGGCCACAAGACACTCCCTCGCGAACCAGGCAGTAGCCGGATGGGCAGCTGGTTCGCATCCTCTTATGCCCGGCTGCTGGACGCTGCATTGCGCCACCGCGCGGTGACCATGGCGGTGGCGGCGCTGGCGCTGGCCTGTTCAGCTGTTTTGCTGAGTACGATCGGCACAGAGTTGCTGCCCAGGATGCAGCAGGGGCGCTTCGACGTCACTCTTGAAGCCGCACCGGGAACGCCGCTGGAAGCAACCGACCGTATTGCAGGGCGCGTGCAGCGTGCGGCTACTGCGGATGCCGGCGTGAAATACGTGTACGGCGTGGCCGGTTCCGGTAACCGGATTGACGCGAACCCCACGGAAAGCGGCGAAAACATTGCCCGGATGATGGTGGCAATGAAGTCAACAGCCAGTCGCGAACAGCAGGAATCCGTGATTGAAAAGCTTCGTTTCGGTACCCGTGAAATCGCCGGGCTGGAAAGCAACTTCAGCGAGCCGGAATTGCTGAATTTCGATAAACCGCTGGAAATTGAAATCCAGGGTTATGACCTGGACTCGCTGCGTAAGGCCAGTGAGCAGGTACTCAAAATTCTGCGCGCATCGGACCGCTTTGCAGATGTTGAATCGAGCCTCGAACGCGGCCATCCGGAAATTCAGATCTTTTTTGACCAGGAGCGGGCGGCGGCGCTGGGCCTGACGGTGAAGCAGATTTCAGACCAGGTGGTCGGAAAAATCCGTGGTCAGGTTGCAACTCGCTACAGTTGGCGCGACCGCAAGATTGATGTGCTGGTCCGCCTGTCGGAGCAGGACCGCCAGTCTATATCAGACGTGCGCGAACTGATCGTAAATCCCCAGAGCGATCGCCCCGTGCCGCTCTCTTCGGTGGCGGAAATCCGGATTGCTGAAGGACCGGCTGAGATCCGCCGGGCAGACCAGGAGCGTATGGCGCTGCTGCGGGCCAACCTGGCTTATGGCGACCTGGGCAGCGCGGTAGCCGAGGCTGAAAAACTGTTGTCCGATGTTCAGCTTCCTTACGGCCTGAGCATGAGAATTACCGGGCAAAGTGAGGAAATGGAAGCCTCATTCCGCTCCCTGATATTTGCCCTGGGGCTTGCCGTTTTCCTGGTTTACCTGGTCATGGCCTCGCAGTTCGAATCCCTGCTGCATCCGTTCGTGATCATTTTTTCCATTCCGCTGGCAGCCGCCGGTGTGGCGCTGGCGCTGTGGCTGACAGATACGCGCCTGAGCGTGATCGTTTTCATCGGCCTGATCATGCTGGCCGGGATCGTGGTCAATAACGCCATCGTCCTGGTCGACCTGATCAACAAGCTGCGCGAACGCGGAATGGAGCGGATCAGTGCCGTCCGTGAGGCCGCCAGGCTTCGTCTCAGGCCGATCATGATGACCACCCTGACCACGGTGCTCGGTTTGCTGCCGATGGCGTTGGGGCTGGGTGAGGGCGCCGAGATGCGCACACCCATGGCCGTTACGGTCATCGGCGGCCTGCTGACCTCAACGTTGCTGACCCTGGTCGTCGTTCCGGTGATGTACTCCTTGCTGGACCGGCGCAAGGACGCTCTACTTGCATCACCCGGACAGCCTGGAGACGATTCCGGCCGGCAGATCCGTTCTTCGCTCACCGTGCCGGCGGGCTAACCATGTCTCCGGCTCAATTTGCGCTGAAGCGCCCGGTGACGATCGCGATGATATTCGTTTCGCTGATCGCCATCGGACTGGTGTCGTCACGCCTGCTGCCGCTCGAATATTTCCCCTCGGTAGACATTCCGTTTATTGGAATTGAAATCCCGTACCAGGGCTCGACCCCCGAGGAAGTCGAACGCGAGATCACGCGGCCGGTGGAAGAGGTGATCGCTACGCTGGCCGGCATCAAGCGGCTGGAATCCCGTTCTTCTTCAACGGGTGCGTTTATTGAAGTGATTTTTGACTGGGGGGAAGACGTCGCGGTGAAGTCAGTGGAAGCCCGCGAGCGGGTAGAGGCGATCCGTGACTCCCTGCCGGCCGACGTGCGGCGGATCAACGTATTCAAATTCAATTTTACCGATCAGCCGGTTTTGCGCATGCGCATATCCAGTGAACGTGACCTGTCCGGCGCCTACGACATGCTGATGCGAAAACTGATCCGCCCGCTGGAGCGGTTGCCGGGCGTGGCGCGGGTGCAGCTGGAAGGCGTGGAGCCGCGTGAAGTACTGATCGAGCTCATGGCTGACCGGGTGGTTGCCCACGGCATCGATCTGGTGGATCTGCAGCGGCAGTTGCAACAGGTCAATTTCTCCGATTCGGCCGGCCTGATCAGGGACGGCGACATTCGTTACCGCGTCAATCCGCGCGGTGAGTTCCGCACCATCGATGAAATTGCAGCCCTGGTCATCAACAGGGAGGGTCTGCGGCTGGGTGATATTGCCGAGGTCCGTTATGACAGCCGAAAACGGACCTACGCCAGGCACCTGGACCGGAAATACGCCATCGGTGTCAGTGTTTTCAAGGAGAACGGCGCCAACCTGGTCGACGTGGGCCGCCGGGCCGTGGAGGAGGTCAACCGGATTGGCGAAATTCCGGAAATGCAGGGGATCAAGCTGTTTTTTCTCGACAACCAATCCGAAGGGGTCACCGAGTCGTTGTCTGAATTGCTGAAAGCAGGCCTGATCGGCGCCCTGCTGTCGCTGATCGTGCTTTATTTTTTCCTCGGTCATCTGCAGACGACGCTGATGGTGTCGCTGGCGGTACCGGTCGCGATAACGATTACGCTCGGCGTGATGTATTTTCTCGGCCTGTCACTGAACATCCTGTCGATGATGGGTTTGATGCTGGCGGTAGGCATGCTGGTGGACAACTCCGTTGTGGTCAGCGAAAGCATCCACCGTGAGCACGAAGACTCCCCCGATGACCCGGAAGGGGCCGCCTTGCGGGGTGTGCGGGCCGTAGGCACCGCGGTCGCGGCCGGAACACTGACCAGCGCAGCGGTTTTCCTCCCCATTATTTTCGGTGAGCAGGACGATATCTCGATCTTCCTGACGCACGTTGCCGTAGCCATCGTGGTTTCACTGGTGGTTTCCCTGTTCATCGCGCAGACGGTGATACCGCTGCTGGCCACGCGCCTGGATCATCCCGCCGCGGGTAACCGCGACCGATGGGTCGACCGGCTGAGGGAGCAATATGTCCGCCTGCTCGGTTGGACGCTGCGTCATCGCTGGGCTGCCGCAGGACTGGTCGTGCTCAGCCTCGCATCGGCCGTGATTCCCATGTCGATCGTCAAGACCGACATGTTTCCGATGAATCAGACCCGGCAGCTGTATCTCAGTTATCACCTGGACGGCCATTACCCGCTGGAAAAAATCAAGGAGTCAGTCGACCGGATCGAGAATTACCTGTACACCAACCAGGAAGAGTTCGAGATCCGCGCCGTTTACACCTATTACGACGAGACGGGTTCGGCCAATACGCTGTCGGCAATCCTGTTGACCGAAGACGAAGAGTCAGTGCTTTCGTCCGAGGAAATCAGCCGGCGAATCATGGAAGGGCTGCCCAAAATTGCCATCGGTAAGCCCAGCTTTGATTTTGAACGGGCAGGCAGCGCCGAGAAACTGAATATTACGCTGACAGGTTCGTCCAGCGAAGTTTTACAAGTCCTGGCGGAGGACACGGTCCGGACGCTTTCCGGCGTTGCCGGTTTGGCCAGCGTGGTCTCAGAAGCGGGTGCCGGCGACCAGGAATTGCAGGTCCATGTGGACCGTGAAAAAGCGAATATGCTTGGTTTTTCGACACAGGATGTCGCGCAGGCGGTGGCCATCGCGCTGCGCGGGGCGGACCTGCGTGAATTCAAAGGCGAGGACGGTGAAGTGCCGGTGCGTCTGCAGTTCCGGGAAGAAGACCGTGAGGACTTGTCCGATCTCAAGGACATCAAGCTGCGCAATGCGGCTGGACTGCAGGTTCCGCTGATGTCGCTGGTCAGTATCTCGGAAAACCGGGGTCCGACCGAGATTCGGCGTCTCGACCGCCAGACCGCTCTGCGCGTGACGGCTCAGCTGGATGGAATCACGACCGAGGAAGCGAGGGATCTGATAAAAGCGCGGATGGACCTGCTGCGCCTGCCGAGCGGCTACAAATGGGTATTCGGCGGCGGCTTCGACGACGATCAGGAAGC
>JABDLD010000022.1 GCA_013001885.1 Lysobacterales bacterium | reverse complement strand
CCGGCGCGCTCCATGCGCGTGGCGATCAGGCGGCTGATCTCATCTACGGCGCCCTGCATCGAGGCCTCCGACTTGCCGCCGTGCAGCGGCAGACCGGCCTGGATCACGGCCAGCGGTGTTTTCAGGCTGTGGGCCAGCGAATCCAGCGCGTTGCGAATCCGGGTCTGGTTGGATTTCTCGGTTTCAAGCAGGCGATTGACGTTCCTTGCCAGCGGCTCGAGTTCCTTCGGGTAATGCCCCTCCAGCCGAGCCGCTCCCCCGGACTCGACCCGGGCGACATCACGGGCCACCTGGCGCAAAGGCCGGAAGCCGAAGAAAAAGATGACCACCTGCGCAATGATGAGGATGGCGCCGGCGGCGACCAGTGACCGCCACAGACCCATGCGAAAGGCGCTGGTTTGCTGCAGGATTTCGCTTTCGTCCACCAGCACGGACACGGTGAACGGTTCGATTCGGCCATCGGGCAGCTGCCAGCCCACGCCGTATTGAAGCAGAAAAGGATGATCAGCTATCCCGGGCTCGTGGAACGACATCAGGCCGGGTTCGGCGAGCGGCAGGTCGGGCCATTGCAAACCCAGGGAAGAGGCCGAGTTCCACTGGTCCTTCGCTCCGCGAACGTGGACATAGACACCGGAAGCCGGCTGCGTCAGGCGCGGGTCGGTAAAATCCTCATCCACCGCCATGCGCCCTTCAGCGTCGACCTCCATCGCCGCCAGCACCAGGTACACATAGGATTCCATGCGGGCCTGCAACGCCGACACGGCGCCGCGATAATTGGCTTCACTCAGCGCGAATCCAACCAGACCCAGCGCAATCACCAGCACCAGGGTGGCGACCAGCAACAGACGTTTACGGAGCGAGAAGGCGCGCAAGCCGGTAGCCTCTGCCGCGGAGGGTCTCGATCGGGTTGAGTGTGCCGTCCGGGTCGAGCTTACGGCGCAGGCGGCCTATGAACACTTCGATCACGTTACTGTCACGATCCGCGTCTTCTTCGTAAATATGCTCCGAGAGATCTGTCTTGGTCACCACTTCGTCCGGATGCATGACCAGATAATTGAGTACCTTGTACTCGTAAGAAGTGAGTTCTATTTCTTTGCCGTCGCGCCAGACCCGCTGACCGGTCAGGTCAATGGACAGGGGGCCCAGGTCCACGCGGGGACGGGCGTGCCCGCCGGCGCGCCTCATCAGGGCGTTGATACGCGCCATCAATTCCTCGACGTGGAACGGCTTGGTTACGTAGTCGTCGGCGCCGGCTTCCAGCCCTTCCACCTTGTCCTGCCATTCCGAACGAGCTGTCAGCACCAGGATCGGAAAGTCCCGGCCGTGGCTGCGTAGCTGCCGGATCACGTCCAGCCCCGGCAGTTGCGGCAGGCCCAGGTCAATGATCGCCAGGTCTACCGGGAACTCGTCGCCCAGGTACAGCCCCTCGATACCATCCGCTGACACGTCGACGGCGTAGCCCTGCTCGCGCAGGTGACTGCTGAGCGTTTCCTGCAGCCGGGGGTCGTCTTCTATCAGCAAAACACGCATGTCGTTCGCCGGCTCAGCGCTTCCGCACCGTGACTCGCACCGTCTTGACCACGCCTTCCTTGGTCAACAGCTTGATCACGTGTACGCGCTTCTGCCCCTCCTGAACCGTGCGTGCGGACAGCACTTTCGCATTGTGCTGCCTGGCTGCCTGCCTGGCCGCTTCGTCCAGGCTCTGGGCCCAGGCGCCGGCCGGCATGGCCAGCGCCAGCATCAGGGCGAGGAGGAGATGGGTAAACCGGCGTTTCATCGAAAGTCTCGTGTTGGGTTCCATAAGAAGCCAGTGTTCATTCTAATTCATTCCCATGAACCCGTGCTGAACCGGGCGCGACGGCAATGCCTTTGCGCATGTGATCCAGCGCCTGCATGAGCAAGCGGTCATTGGCCGGATCCAGATGGGCGTGCTCACTGATATAGCGGCGCCAGCGCCTCGCGCCGGGAAGGCCCTGGAACAGGCCGAGGACATGGCGGCTGATGTTTTTTACCGGAACACCAAGCAACGTCTGTGCCCGGATGTACCGCGTCATGGCCTCCACCGCTTGCTCCCGCTGCTGGACACCGCCGGTGCCGAACAATTCCTGCTGCAGCTCGCACAGCAGCCAGGGCGTGTGATAGGCGGCCCGTCCCAGCATCACGCCATCCAGCCGGCCGAGCGACTCCAGCGCCCCGGCCACGCTTCCGATTCCGCCATTAAGAACGACGGTGAGGTCCGGCCGTTCCTTCTTCAGCCGGAACACCCAGTCGTAACGGAGTTCGGGGACGTCCCGGTTCTCTTTTGGACTCAGGCCGGAGAGCCATGCCTTGCGGGCATGCACGATGAATACACTGCAGCCGGATTGCGCCAACTGATTGACGAAATCGCTGAAATAGTTATAGCTATAACAATCATCGACTCCCAATCGGGATTTCACGGTGACCGGTATTTCCACGGCGTCCTGCATCGCCGCCAGGCAATCACCGACCAGCGCCGGCTCAAGCATCAGGCAAGCGCCAAAGCGGCCGCGCTGAACCCGGTCCGAGGGACAACCCACGTTCAGGTTGACCTCGTCGTAACCATACCGTTGCGCAATCCGTGCGGATTCGGCCAGGTCAGACGGCTCGCTGCCGCCCAGCTGCAAAGCCAGTGGATGCTCTTCAGGATTGAAGCCGATCAGCCGCTGCAGGTCGCCGTGAAGAATCGCACCCGTTGTAACCATTTCTGTGTACAGTAACGCCGACGGGGCAAGCAAACGGTGAAAGTAACGGCAGTGCCGGTCCGTCCAGTCCATCATCGGTGCAACGTTCAGACGGCGGTCAATGAATTGTCTAGAGTCATGCATGCCTGCTATTCTGAAACGAAAACGGTTCGACAATCAAAAAATAAAAATTTCGACTTGAGGGAGTCCCACCAACATGCAAAGAGTTTCATTGCTTCTCGCGTTATTACTGGCTGCAGGGCTGGCCGATGCGCAGGAATCACGAGCCGTTTCCGCACTGGGCCGGTTGGAGCCTGAACACGGCATTATCCGCGTTTCCTCCTCATCGACACCGCAGGCAATTCTTGGCGCGGTGCTGGTTGAACTCCACGCCGAGGAGGGCGACGACGTCAAGAGGGGGGATCTGCTGGCCGTTACCGATACGGCGGCCGTGATGGAGGCCCTCGCTCTGGAAGCCGAAGCCGCAGTGCTGCTGGCTGAACGCGAGGTCGAAGCGGCCCGCAGCCAGGCAATGGAAGCCTGCGTTCGCGCCGATGTCGCCGCCAACGAGGCCGAACGCCGCACCCGCTTGCAGGCGCAAGGCGTCGCAGGCGAAGAGGAGGCCGAAAGTGCGCGCGGTGAGGCGGAAGCCAGAAAAGCGTCATGCGCCAGTGCCAACACCTCGATTCGCCTGTCCGAATCAGGAGTCGAAGTCGCGCGGGCCCATCTCAACCGTGTCCGGGCAGAGTTGCAGCGCTCTTTCGTTCGTGCTCCGTTCGATGGCCGCGTTATCAACGTCGTTGCGCGCCCGGGTGAACTGATAACCCCGAAAGGCATTCTCGAACTGGCCCGGATCGACCGGATGTTCGCTATCGCCGAAGTGTATGAAACCGACATTCGCCTTGTTCGGCAAGGGCAGCGCGCCACCATCCGCAGCTCGGCGCTGGAAAAGGACGCCAAGGGCACGGTTAACTTCATTCGGCAGAAAGTTCAGAAGCAAGACGAAATCGGCACCGACCCGGCCGCCCGCAAAGACGCGCGAATCATCGAGGTCGTCATCGAGCTGGACGACCCGGAACCCGTCGCCGGCCTGACAAACCTCCAGGTTGAAGTGGTGATTCACCCCTGATGCTGCTTGGTTGGCTTCAGCTCAGACACAAACCGCTGCGGCTGCTGGTCGCATTGTCCGGCATCGCCTTTGCGGTGCTGCTGATCATGATGCAACTGGGATTTCGCTCGGCGCTGTTCGAGAGCGCGGTCCGGTTCCACGAGCGCTTCGACTACGACATCGCGCTGTTCAGTCCCGATAGCGTTTTTATCGTGCGCCCGCAGCCGTTTTCGATCCGCCGGCTGTACCAGTCGCTGGGCTTCGATGCCGTCGAAGACGTGACGCCGGTGTACATCTTTCCATCGGTCTGGAAAAACCCCTGGGACAATAATCGGCGCAGCATCAACACCATTGGCTTTCAGCCGGATGAACGCCTGTTGGCCATGGAGGATTTCGACGCGTCACGCGCCTTGCTGCGCGGGCAGGATGTGGTTCTGTTCGACAGCGGCTCCCGGCCCGAATTCGGACCGGTGAAGGAAGCGATTGAATCGGGCGAGACCGTCGTCACCGAAATCAATGACCGGCAAATCGAGGTCGTCGGCCTGTTCGAAATGGGGACTTCGTTCGGCATCGACGGCACGGTCATCACCAGTGACGACAACTGGCTGCGCCTGTTTCCCGATCGCTCGCGCGATGAAATTCAGCTGGGGCTGATCCGGCTGCATGCAGGCGCAGACCGGGTAGCAGTGCGCAACGCAATCGCAGATTATCTGCCCGACGACGTGCTGGTGATGACGAAGCAACAGTTCGTGCAGCGCGAAAAAGACTACTGGAATTCGGCCACGCCCATCGGCTATATCTTTGCATTCGGCGCCATCATGGGCTTCGTGGTGGGCGCCATTATCGTCTACCAGATCCTGTTCGCCGACGTCTCCGAGCACCTCAATGAATACGCCACGCTGCGCGCCATCGGCTACCGCAACCGCTTTGTTTCCGGAATCGTACTGCAGCAAGCCGTCATCCTGGCCGTGCTCGGGTACCTGCCGGGCGTGGCGATCGTTTACTGGCTCTACGGCAAGGCCGCGGCCGCCACCAACCTGCCGCTCTACATTACCCAGGAGCGGGCTATCACCGTTTTCCTGATGACGTTGGGCATGTGCGCCATATCGGCGCTGATGGCGGTTCGAAAGGTCCGACGCCTCGATCCCGCGGAGGTCTTCTGATGGAGCCGTCGCCGATCAAGGTAGAGGGACTGAACCATTCCTACGGCAAAGGGGAATTGAAAAAGCAGATCCTGTTCGACGTCGCTGTTGAAATTCGCAGAGGTGAGATCGTGATCGTTACCGGGCCTTCCGGCTCAGGCAAAACCACCATGCTGACGCTGGTCGGCGCCCTGCGCTCGGCGCAGGAAGGCAGCGTGAAGATCCTCGGACATGAATTGCTGAACGCAAAACCGGCGACGCTGGAGAAAGTGCGCCGGCAGATCGGCTTTATTTTCCAGCAGCACAATCTACTGGGCGCGCTGTCGGCGCTGCAGAACGTGGAACTGGGTATTCGCGGCAGCGGCCGCTACCCGCGTCACGAACACCGCGAGCGCGCGATGAACATGCTCAACGCAGTCGGCCTGGGCGAGCGCATTCACCACAAACCGGAGGCGCTGTCTGGCGGTCAGCGCCAGCGCGTGGCGATCGCCCGGGCGCTGGTTTCGGAACCCGCGATGCTGCTGGCGGATGAGCCGACCGCTTCGCTGGACAAGGAATCCGGCCGGGAAGTAGTGGAACGCATGAAGCTGCTGGCCAGGGAACACGGCACCACGATCCTGCTGGTCACTCACGACAACCGGATTCTCGATATTGCAGACCGCATCGTGCACCTGGAAGACGGCTGCCTGACCACTTTCACCGACGCCGTGATTGCCAACAACCGGCACATGATGGAGATGCTGGCCGACAACCGCCAGAAGCAGCCGGTGGGCGAACTGGTCGAGCAGCTCGACGAGACCCAGTTCCGCGACCTGCTGCAGGACATCACCGAGGAGTCGGAGCGCTTCCTGGAAACCACCGCGCTGGCCAACAACCTGGCCTTCAAGAGCATGCTCGACCAGGGCCTGGTGGCCTTCACCAGCAAGCTCGCGGGCCTGCTGCACGCCGAGCGGTCGTCACTGTTCCTGGTGGACGGCGACGAGCTGGTGCTGAAAGTTGCCGACAACCTCGACGAAATCGGGGAAATCCGGATCCCGGTCGGCAGCGGCATCGCCGGCGCCGCGGCCATGTCCGGCGAAACCATCCGCATCGACGACGCCTACGCCGATCCGCGCTTCAACCGCGAGGTGGACAAGAAGACCGGCTACCGCACCCGGTCGATCATCAGCCTGCCGGTGAAGAACCTGGAAGGCGAGGTCTTCGCCGTCGCGCAGCTGCTCAACCGCAAGGACGGCGAGCCCTTCGACGCAAATGACGAGGCGCGTTTCTCCGAGTTCATCCAGTCGATCGGCGTGATTTTCGAAACCCAGCTCGGCCTCGCGGACGCGGGACGATGACCGACGGCAAGGACAGCGGCAGCGCCGATCGTCGGGTCCTGCGGACGCT
>JABDLD010000011.1 GCA_013001885.1 Lysobacterales bacterium | reverse complement strand
CTTCTCTCCATCTTTCCCTTTTTGAGGCCCGGCCAAAATCGCTTCGCGGTCCATGCGGAGCTGCCTTTTTTGCTTGAACTTTCAGTATAACATCAGTTTCGGCGACAGATGAAACAGTCACACAATGGTGGCGATTCGTCGTAGTGAAGGAAATCACTTTCGTTTTCATCACTTTATATCGCACATGGTCTCCATCAACGTCTCAACTACGGTCCCCTGGAGTCATCTTCCAGGTATCCACCAATATTTGATCACGGTTCGGAACCCAGCGTTGTTAACTTTCGTTAAATGCTAACTGTCGAAGTTAAACATTCGAGTCACATTAAACGCCACATCTACCGGTGTTTGCTTGTCCTGGGCAGACAGACCATTGACTCCACGTCATCCAGCGCCTGTTGTAATTCTCTTACCTGCCGGCTGATATGCTCGCGAAAACCTGCTGCGCCCGGGCCGGAACGCAGGGATGATTCCAGTTGCGCTGCGGCCTCACCCAGTTGATCGAACCCGTAACTGCCGGCAGATCCCGCGAGGCGGTGAACACCTGCTTTCAGGGCGGTCAGCGCAGCGTCACTCCAGTCGCTTGACTGCACCCGCTCCCAATCCCCGGCCAGGCTTGCCCGCTTGGCCGGCAAAGAGTCAAAGTATTTTTGCTGTAGTCGCGCCTGCTGCGCCTGCGCTTCGGATGACAGGCGCGTCATGGCGCGCTGAGGACCCGGATGATCGCGGCCTTCAGGCGCTCCGGGGGAACCGGTTTCAACAGGAATTCATCGGCAATTCCGCCGAGCTTTTCTCTCCAGTTCGCGGCGACCCCCGAGCCGGAACACAAGATGGTGCGGCTATCACCACCCTGCCCTTGCACATATTGCAGCAGTTCCTTACCGCTGCCCGTTTCCAGGTGCAGATCGGTGAAAACCAGGTCAAAGCGCTGTTGTTCGAGCAGCGCGAACGCTTCGGGCAGGCTGGTCACGCTGTGCACCTGCATGCCCAAATCCTGCATATACAGTTGATGGATGGCCAGAACGTCGGGGTCGTCTTCAACCAGCAGCACGCTGCGGCCCTTTAACAGGTCCGGCGGAGCGCCCGGTGCATCCACGGCGCCCAGCGGCAGGGTAAAACGGAAGGTGCTGCCGCGCCCCGGCTCGCTGTCGAGCTCCAGTTTCCCGCCCATGGCGTCGATCAACTGGCGGGTGATGTGCAGCCCCAGCCCGGCCCCGGCCTGCTGGCCCGTGTCCAGCCGCATGAACGGCTGGAATATGCGCTCACGGTCGCTCTCTTCGATCCCCGGACCGGTGTCGATGACCCGGAATTGCAGCGCGCCGTCCTTCGTTTGTACGTCCAGATCAACGCGGCCCTCGCGGGTATAGCGGACGGCGTTGCTGAGCAGATTGATCAACACCTGGCGCAGCCTGAGTTCGTCGGCTTCCAGCGCAATTTCGGCTGGCGGACCGGCCGTGAACAACTCCAGCCCCTTGGCCTTTGCCTGCACCGTAAACAGGTTCCGCATGTCTTCAAGCAGGCTGTCAAGGTGAACCGGCGCCGGGTTGAGCCGGGTAACGCCCTCGCCCTGGCGGGCCTGCTCCAACAGGTTTTCCACCAGCGTCAGCAGGTGCCAGGAGGCCCGCTGGATGGCGGCGGGCGCCTCGGCGCCCTGTTGGTGCTGCATCAGCAGGCCGGCATGGCCCATGATGGCGGCAATGGGGCTGCGAAATTCGTGCGACATGGAAGCAATAAAACGGCTCTTGGCTTTGCCGGCGCGTTCCAGCTCGGTCCGCTGGATTTCAAGCTGGCGGTTCAGTTCCGACTGTTTTTCCAGCAGCAGGCTGACCTCGTGGGCCTTTTGCTGGTACTTGAGCTCGGCCCGGTGCACTTCGCTCACGTCGCGCAGAATGACTTTGCGGCTCAAGCCGTGAGTGGAAACATGGACATCGACCACCTGGGTCTCGTCGAGGTAGATATAGGGAAAGAACCTGGTCTGTCGCGACTGGGGCGTCGTGTTGAGCACGGCCCGGAGCGCTTCGGGGAGCGGGTTTCCGATCCGGATGGAATCAACCGACCACTCACCCCAGGGACACAACAGCTCGTAAACCACGCCGCTGGTATTGAGGGATATCACGAGGCAGCGCGCGTTGTTCAATACTTCCTTATTGAGAAATTCAGCTGTCTCCATCTGCGCGGTTTTCGTCCTTCGTTAACGCCTCGGCCAGATACAGGAATGTACGCTCTACGTTCTCTCCGGACAATGCACTGGTGGTAAAACATTGTAACAATCCATCGAAACCGTCCAGGCAACCCTCGCCCGCAGCCCATTCATCGACCAGGTCGGATTTGTTCAACAGCAGGGCGGCAGGAACGGACGGGAACTCCGCCGTGAACCAGCGGTAGATGGCCCGCGCCGTGTCGATGGTCACCGGCCGGGTGCCGTCCGCCACCAGCAGTAAACCGTCGGTGCCGGCCAGGTAAGCTTTCATCCTTGAACTGATCAGCTGATTCTCACGGTCCGCCGGATCGGCGCCCTCGATGTCCCAGATGACCAGCTTGGCCGTTTGATTTTCCAGCTCGACCGTCTTGGTATCGATCTTGACGCCCAGCGTGGTGATGTAACGTTCGTCGAAAACACCCTTGACGAAGCGCCGCATCAGGCTGGTTTTGCCGACCGCGAACGCCCCCAGTAAACAGAGCTTGCGGCTGATCAACGGGCCGGTTCCCTGGTGATCTGAACCACCACTTTGCGCTGCTGCGGATCCGCCGCGCCGCCTTCCCAGTGCCCCGGCGCCAGTACCAGGAGGTCGGGGTTGATGCCGCGGTCCTTAAGCGCGGAATGCACGGCCCGGGCCCGGCTCATTGCGATTTCAAGGTTTTTCTCTGCCGCGCCGACGCCGTCCGCATAGCCCTCGAGCTGAATTTCGATTTCCACCCCGAGGCCGGCCGCCAGATCCTGCAGTTCGGCCAGGTCCCGAGCCAGGGACTCCATCCGTGTTTGCGAATCCGGGGTCATCCGAAGGCCACGGCTGAATTGGACCACGCTGTCTTCCAGGCCCCGCTCGAGTTCACTCAAACGCGAGCCCAGTGATTGCCGCAGCGGTTCGAAATCAAGCGCCCAGCCGCCAACCGGCAGGCTGCGCTCCGACGCCGCGGCAAACCAGCCGACGGGTGCGGCGCCCGCAACCTCGATCCGGTCGCCTGCGGCGGACGCTGCAAACGCCACCGAGGGCGGCGCACTCAATTGCGCACGCGCCTGTTCCACGGCTTCAGCGGCGGACAGACGGGCCTGGCTCAAATCCACCGAACGGATGACGGGATGAAGGCCGGGCAGGTTTTCCAGCATCGCAAATTGCGCGGATGTCAGGGCGCCCCGCACGGCCAGGCCGGCACCATCGAACTCCAGCTCCAGGTTCGTTGCGTCGCCGAGGGCAGCGCGCAAGCGGCGCTCGATCATCTCCGCCTCCAGCGACTGGTAGGGATGGAACCCGAGGCTGACCCTTTCGCTGTCAACGCCTGTTTCCCCGATCAGCACAGCGGGCGGGCGCGCCAGCGGGTCGCGCAGCCCGGCCAGGTGGAACTGGCCGTCACGCATATCGTGCCGGGTCAGGACATAGCCCGGCTCGGACTCGAACAGCCGCGCCAGCCGGTGCTCCAGCCGGTTATCGGTCCAGGCGGTCCACGCGGTCCAGGTCAGAACCAGCAACAGGGCGAGCCCGGCGCCTGCCCAGATCAGTCGAGACCGTGAGCGTCTGGAATCCTGCGCCGGTTCAACTGTTTCTCCCAGCAGGGTCTCCTGCAAGATCGCATTGACGCCCGGTTCTGCCGCCACCAGTTCCGGCGCGCCGCTGAACTGATCCCCATACTGGCTATGCAGCGTTTCGAGCGCATCCATCAACTGTTCGCGCACCTCGTGGGGCGGGGAGCCGATGATGACACAGGCCAGGACGGCCCGCGGCCCGTTGATCAGCCACAGGGTGCGGTCGCCCAGTTCCGCGCTGCGCAGGGGCTCGCCGCCCGCAGCCCCGAACGAATCCTGGATGAATGCCTGGATCGCGGTGAGCATTGCCGAAAACGCATCCTTGTCCAGCAGCAGCGTGTCTTCACGGCGCGCGCTGGCCAGCACCAGGCCGGACTCAGCCTGGATCAGGAAAACCTCCTGGACCGCGTACAACATGGTGTGGCGCATCACGACCTGGCCGAACGGCACACCCGAGCGGGCCGCCTCCAGCCGCCAGCGCAGCCCCTTGGCGGTAAAACTGTGTTCCATCGCGACGTTAATCCGCTGCACCAGGGAGCGCAGCGCATCCGCAACCGCCCGGCGGATGGCGGGACCCAGGACCGGGAACAGCGCCTCGGCGAACGATTCGGTGTCGCGCTTGATCGCGCTGCGGATGGTCTGGACGATGGGCCTTTCCATCTGGGGACCGGCTACCGGATCGTCGGCCACGCGGTTCATCGCGCCGGGCAGGACCTCGGCGACGTCCCCGGTGCGCGGCTCCGGCTCCGTGACCCGCTGGTACAGGCGGTCCAGGCGTTTTTTTTCATCGCCCAGGAGCAACGCCCGCAAGCGCGCCAGCTCAGCAGCTTCGGAGCGGTCGCCGGGGTTCCTTGAGTCGGTCATGGACAGGGCCGTTCAGCGCGCCGAACGGGTCACTTTTTGCGGCTTTTTGATTCGGGCTGCAGTTTTTGCGCCAGGGTGCTGAACAGGGCGGCCAGATCGCGCCGCGCCACCTTGTCCGAACCGAGTTTCTCCGCGTCCTTCTGCTGCTGGCGTTCTGCTTTGGCCAGCGCTGCCGCCAACTCCTTGTGCATCGCCTGCATGTCGCTGCGCAGCTGTTTCAGCTCGGAGGCAAACTGGCCTTCCATCGACGCCATCTGCGCATCGGCGTCGGCGCGGGATTGGCCCAGCGCAATTTCCAGCTTGTTGAGCGCCAGGTCGAGGTTATTGGTTTCCGCACCGAGGCGGTCACTGGCCTCCTCGCGGTATTCCGTCAGTACGCGCTCGATGTCTTTGGTTTTCTTCTCGGTTGCCTTGCGCAGCGCATCGGTTTCCTTGGCGAGGCGCGCCTCGACCAGTTCGAACCGCTCATCGAACGCCCGGATGTGGCCCCCGAACAGAATCTCGCGGATTTGATCGACGTTACCGCTTTCCGGATCCAATTGGTCCTTGTTGTCTTTATCTGCTGGCATGACAAATTTCCCTCATTCCGATTCTAATGGCTCGAGACGGTAACCGAAGTGGTATACCGAATTCAGTTTCCACCCATTTTCCGGGCGCAGGCCGAGTTTTTTTCGAACCCTGCTGATGTGCGTGTCCACGGTGCGCGTGCTGATGCCCGAACTGATGTTCCAGATATGCCGCAGCAGGTATTCCCGTGAAAGAATTTTCGACAGGTTGGCGAACAGGAACCAGGCCAGGTCGAACTCCTTGGCGGTCAACGACACCACCTCGCCGTTCCTCTGCACCTGCCCCAGCCTGCGGTCCAGCACGAATTCGCGCACTTCGAGCGATTCGGCCTGCGGTTCGGTAAGACCGCTGCGGCGCGCCAGCGCGCTGACCCGGGCCAGCAACTCATGCTGCCGGGCCGGTTTGACCACGTAGTCGTCGGCGCCCGCTTCCAGCGCCTCGACGATACTCTGCTCCTCGCCGCGGGTGGTCAGAAACACCACCGGGACTCTTTCACGTATGTTCAACCGCACCCACTCGAGCACCTCGAACCCGCTCATTTCGGGCACGATCCAGTCCAGCATCATCAGGTCGAAACCGCGGGTCTGGGCGGCGCGCAGGAATTTCGCGCCCTCAGCGCATACGGTCACGTCATAACCGGCGTCGCTCAGCCAAAGCTCCAGCAGAGCCGACTGGTCGCTGTCGTCCTCGAGAATTCCAATGCTGATCTGGCTCGTATCCACAGTTCTGGGGGGCGCCGTTGTTATGGTTTTTACAAGTATGTGCCCAAACTACCTGATAATTCAACTATTCCAGCCCGGCATTACCCCTGTGCACCAGCGCTCGATTTGCGGCTGATCGACCCCGTCAAGGCACACCAGGTCCGGTCGGCTGAAACGGCGAGCCAGTTGGAACACCTCGCGCGGGCGCATCTTCAGGCCGTCGGCGGTTTTTTCGCGCAGAAGCTCGCGCTCGGGACGCGACAGCCGGTCCCAGTAGCGCATGCCGGAGCGGATAATCTGCAGCTGCACCCGGGGCTCCCACGGGCCGGTCTGCGCCGCCCGGTTCATTGCGGTTTTGAATTCCGCGTCGATTTGCCCCAGTTGATCCTTGACCGCAAGCAGCCTGGCCCAGCCGTAGGGCCACCGCGGGCGCTGGATAAGCGAAGCGCGATAGTTGGCTGCGGCCGATTCGAGCAGCGCTTCGCGTTCACTCCCGACGACACCCGCCTGGTTGGCGCGCAGTTCCTGCAGATGGCCGGCCAGGTCAAGGTAGTCCGGGTTGTTGGGGAAGCCAGAAAGCGCCCGGTCCAGGTACGATTGCGCATCGACGATACCTGCCTGCGTAAACGCATCCGCCTCGTGCATCCGTTCGGTGATGGACTGGGCCGCGAAGAAATTCCAGGCCGCATTGGCGCGCAGGCCGGCCCAGCCCAGGATGATCAACGAAAACAGCACCAAAGCCGCAGGAGCGATTTTTCTCGCCCCGGCACTACGATGCCTTTTCATCGTCCCCGCCGTAGTAGTCGTGATATTGATCGGGGCTGTAGGAGCCGTAACGCCCGTAGCCGTAACGGCCATAACGGTAATAACGGTAGTAGCGCCCGTACTTGCCGTATTTGCCGTAGCCGTAACCCTTGCCGCCGGAGACCACCTGGTTCAGCACACAGCCCAGCAGCGGCGCATTCACCCGGCGCAGGCGCTTGATGCCCTGCTCGGCCGCCTGGTAGGGCGTGGC
>JABDLD010000092.1 GCA_013001885.1 Lysobacterales bacterium | reverse complement strand
GGCGATATCACCAAAAACGTTACCGCCATCGATTTTTCGATGCGCTTTGTCTAGGGCAGCAATTTACCCGGGTTGAAAATGCCGGCCGGGTCAAATACGGCTTTTATCTGTTGCATGAATTTAATCTCCGCACCCGAACGCGTCCGGCCAAGCCACGGCTGTTTCAGCATCCCGATGCCGTGCTCGGCAGAGATACTTCCGCCGATCTGCTCTGTCAGCGCATACGTTCTCTCGCTGATCTCATGTGACCGGGACTCGAAATCATCCAGCGAGAGATCCACTGGCTTGAGAATGTTCATGTGCAGGTTCCCGTCTCCGATATGCCCGTACCAGACCACTTCGAAATCAGGGCATATCTTTTGCATCAACCCATCCAGCCGCTGGAGAAACTCAGGCACGGCTGAGACCCGGACGGACAGATCGTTCTTGTACGGCGGAAAATGACTGATGGACTCGGAAATTCCCTCACGATAACGCCATAACTCTCTGATTTGTCGTTCATTTTGACTGATTACGCCGTCCAGCAGCCAGCCCTGCTCTGAACAGTACTCGAAACGCTCCATGACCGTCTCCTCCGCCTGTTCGTCCGGGCAGTCAAACTCGGTGATCACGTATAAAGGACAAGTGGTATCGAAAGGTGCGGGCAGTGCGTTGGCCCGGCAAACGTGATGCAGGGCCCGGTCTGTAAAGAATTCGAACGCAGACAACTCCAGCGAGGCACGCAGGGAATCAAAAACCTTCATCAATGAATCCATGCTTTCCAGGCCCAGCAACAGCACCTTGCTTGGCAATGGAGGGCTGGCCAGATTCAAAGTCGCCTCGACAATCAGACCCAGTGTGCCCTCGCTGGCGATGAACAGGTGCCTGAGGTCGTAACCGCTGGCGTTTTTCACCAGGCCGCGATTGAGGTCGAGCAACTCCCCGCGCCCGGTGACCACCTTCAGCCCGGCCACGCGGTCACGCGTCAAGCCGTATTTCAACACGCGAATACCGCCGGCGTTTGTCGCGATATTGCCGCCGATCTGGCTCGAGCCTTCCGAGGCGAAAGAAACCGGGTAATAAAGACCGTTCTGGCGCGCCAATGCCTGCACGGTCGCCGTCACCACACCCGCTTCGACCGTAACGGAGCGATCGATGGAGTTGAAGTCAAGAACCTTGCGCATACGGTCGAAAGACACCACGGTTTCGCCGTGCGCGGCGACTGCACCGCCACTCAGGCCAGTTCGTCCGCCCGATGGCACCAGAGCAAGACCTGCACCGGCTGCCACCTGCACCAACGCACACACCTGCTCCGACGAGTCGGGGAAAACCACGGCGGCCGGGGCGGGGGTGGTAAAGCGGGTCCAGTCCTGGCCATGGCTTTCCAGTATCGGCGCCTCGGTGCTGACCATCAGGCCCGGGCATTTCTGTTTCCAGATCGCTGCAACGTCCATTTTGGGATTCATTTCTCCAGACGGCTCAAACGGACTTGCCTGCCGGCACCGTTAGCTACAGAATGCCCGGACAAGCCTTGGATGACTCGGTAATAATTATGCCAAACGGACCACGAAACTACTCTCTCGACAAGTCAAAAATCAAGTTTCTTTTGCTGGAAGGAATCCACTCGTCAGCGGTAGAACTGATAAAAGGACATGGTTACAACAGCGTAGAACTCATGCGCCGTGCTTTGAGCGGCGAGGAGCTGCACACCGCGCTGCAGGGCGTTCACTTTCTGGGAATCCGTTCACGCAGCCAGCTGAACCGGGCCGCCCTGCAGGCGGCAGACCGCTTGGCTGCCGTCGGCTGTTTTTGTATCGGCACGAACCAGGTGGATCTGAAGGCGGCGGCAAAACACGGCATTCCGGTTTTCAACGCGCCGTTCTCGAACACCCGCAGTGTCGCCGAATTGGCTCTTGCCGAGGCTATTCTGCTGCTGCGTGGTATCCCGGTGCGGAATGCAGCCGCTCACCGGGGTGAGTGGATAAAGTCGGCGAGCCACTCCCACGAAGCCCGCGGAAAAACCATTGGCATCATAGGCTACGGACACATTGGTTCCCAGCTTGGCGTGCTGGCCGAAAGCCTCGGAATGCGCGTCCTTTATTACGACATCGAGCACAAGCTTCCGCTGGGGAATGCAAGTAATAGCTCCAACCTGTGGGAACTCCTGAGCGAATCACACGTTGTCAGCCTGCATGTGCCGGAGACTGAGCTGACCCGCCACCTGGCGGACCGTGTTTTTCTGCAGGCCATGCAGCAGGGCAGCTTTCTGATCAACGCGTCGCGCGGCCATGTCGTTGATATCGACGCACTGGCCGATGCGCTCGACTCCGGCCACCTGGCCGGCGCCGCGATTGACGTATTTCCGCTGGAGCCGGGATCCAATTCGGAGCAGTTCGAATCCAGGCTACGCGGCATGGATAATGTCATTCTGACTCCGCATATCGGGGGCAGCACAATGGAGGCGCAGGAGAACATCGCGATGGAAGTGGCCGGAAAGCTGGTCAAGTACAGCGACAACGGGACCACCCGCTCGGCCGTCAACTTTCCTGAAGTGTCCTTGCCGGACCATGAAAACGTCAGCCGCATTTTTCATATTCATCACAACGAGCCGGGCGTTCTGCAGAAAATCAACCAGGTATTTTCCGAGCATGCCGTGAACATCGCCTCCCAATACCTCGAGACCAAGGACCAAATCGGCTACGTCGTGATGGATATCGAAACCGATGACCCGGCCAGCCTGCTGGAAAACCTGCGTCAGATACCATCGACCATTCGCGCGAGGATCCTGCATTGAGCGGGCGCCGAAGAATGCAAAGGTTCGTGAGCCCTCTATAATAAATACCAACCCCCCACCTCTCGGGAATTGGAAATGCAGACAAAAGAAGGAAAACTCTTGAGCAGCCTGCCGGCATTCGCAGCTATCGTCATATTGTTTACCGGTCTCGCCTTCGTCACGTCGCCGTTGCAGGCACAGGATAATCCGGAAAACCGATCCAAACCCCCCAAGCTGTTCAGCGTAAACGATACGCTGAGCGTAACGATGACCGGGCCCTGGCGAGACATTGAGCGCGATAAGAAAAATCAGGCGCCCTACCCGGCCAAACTGGAATTTACCGATGAATTCGGCCAGCAGGTAATGCTGGACATCACCATTGAACGGCGGGGCCTGACGCGTCAACAGGTTTGCAAATTCCCTCCCATCAAGCTGCGTTTCCAGAAGGAGGCCGTTAAAGGCACCGTGTTTAGGGGCCAGAAAGCTCTGAAAATGGTGACCCATTGTGAAAAAAGGGAGCGCCTGGAACAGTACTACATCCTCGAAATGCTGGCCTACCGGATGTACAACCTGATAACGGAATACAGTTTTCGGGTCAGGCCGTTGAACGTGACCTACGTAGACAGCGACAAGGGTAAAATAATTGAAGACCGGTTCGCTTTTCTGATCGAGGATGATGGCGATGTAGCGGACCGTAACGACCTGAAGAAACTCAACCTTCCCAAATTGAACCTGTCACAGCTCGAGCCGGTCACAACCAGCAATTTTTCCCTGTTTCAGTACTTGATTGCGAATGTCGACTGGGCGGCATTGGCAGGACCGAAGGAGAATGAATGCTGCCACAATGCAAAACTGATCGGACCCCGGCCGCTTTCAGGCAAAGAAAATGTCTACCCCATTCCATATGATTTTGATTCGTCGGGGCTGGTCAACGCTCATTACGCGGTGCCGCAGCAAAGTTTACCGATACGCTCGGTAACTCAGCGCCTGTTTCGCGGTTACTGCAGACACAATGACACGCTGGAGGCGGCACGCAATAACTTTCTTTTGCGCGAAGCGGAGATTTTTGCCTTGGTGGATCAGGAGCCGCGGCTGAACGACTCAACACGGAAGAAAGCCACGAAATTCATCCGTAAATTTTACGAGATCATCAAGGATTCGAAAGATTTTGAAAAAAAGATTATTCGGAAATGCCGCAAATAGGAATTTCAGGACCCGTGTCTTCGTCTTCTGCAGCACTTTCTCCCGCACCCGGCCCGGCACTCTCTTCAAGCAGGGTGGGCACAGCCGGATGTAACAGCTTTTCCAATCGCTGCTGCAGATAGGAATTCTCCGGATCCATCGCAATCACTTTTTCCAGGTAAGGGACAACGTTCGTTTCACCCGTGGGTAACGGCAATTTTCCTTTCGGGTAGCCCGCAAACAGACCTTTTGGCGTGATCTCCAGGTAGGCAACGTTGCCGCCATAAGCGCGCGCGATTCCAGTATCGATCATGACGACCTTGCCACCATACCGAGGCCAGATCACTCCGCTAGTGGGTGTATGGCCAACCATGATATGGCTTGCCTTGTGCCAGTTCAGAACAGCGTCAACGGTCTCGACAGGCGCTACGGGCTCGACGCCTGACAATCCCCGGTACCACAACGGACCGAATGCATCATCGAGGATGCCGGTGTTTGCCGGATCAAACCGCGCCAGTTTTCCGACGACTTTTTCAGTCAATGACCGCAGGGAATTCTGGCAGTAAAAACCGCTTATGCCACCATGCAGAAACAGGTTGTCGTTTATTCGGACGGCCACCTTGTTATCCAGAACCCAGTTGGCGAATTCGGCGTCAGGATTCCACGCAGGGTCCCATGCCTGCCGGTGTTCAACCCAGCCCAGCGGATGTTTCTCGTACCATAATTCGCGGAAATTCCCGGGTAAGGCCGCAAATGCCTCGGGGTCGGAAGACTCCAGCCTCTCAAGGTTCAGATTGAATACGCGATCCCGCAATTTTTCAGAGTTTCGGGTAACAAATGCTTCGAACTCACCTTCGCTGACGTACCTGAGGTCGCCATAAACGTTCATGGCCTCATGATTGCCGATCAGGTTATGAACGTATCCGCCCTTTTTCCTGGCCTGCTTGCCAAGCTTCGTGATGTGCTCGATGATCCTGACCGTATCCGGGCCGCGGTCCGGTATATCGCCGGTTTGCACGAGGTGGGTTTTTCCACCACTCCAGCGACTTTTCTTATCCACAAGCCCGGCCGCTTTAAGCGTGGCGATGTAATTTTCGTAGTCGCCGTGAAGATCACCGATGGCAACAATGCGCTCCACGCCTTCCCATTGAAATTCATCGATCTGCCTGGCATCTGCAAATGCACAGCCGGCGGTCAGCAATGCCGACAGGGCCATGCATTTGAAAGGGGTTTTCCAGTTTTTCTCATCGCTGTTCAATTCGACACCTTCTTTATCCGGTCTCATCACGTGCCAGATTGCTACCCTCCGGCGGATTCAGCTGTGCAAGGCGCACAGAGTGTTGGGCCCCGATTCTGAGGCCATAGTTCAACTTGTCCTGTCCCGAAGTGCTATATTCACCCGGAGAATCATAACTGGTTTGTCTCGCAGATTCGATTCCGTAAGATATCGCTTTGTTAATTCGAAATTCTTGTTCCCGAGGAAAATCAACATGAAACACTTCAATCAAATTACGGCCTGCGCTGCCGCCCTGTTGTTTGCCGTGTCGATGACGGCTGTAGCCAAACAGGATGAACTGCCCGATATCACAGAGGACGGATTGCATCGTGTCAGCGACTCGAAACTGGCCATCGTCTATGCCGAACCGGGCGCGGACCTCTCCCAGTATAAGCGCGTCAAAATGACAGACGTTTACGTCGCCTTCAAAAAGAACTGGGAGCGGGACCAGCGCCGAAGCGCTGCGACGCTCCTCAAGGTGACTTCGAAAGATGTTGAGAACATCAAGGCAAACCTGGCCAAAGAATTTCACACCGTTTTCGTTGAAACGCTCGCAGAATCCGGTTACGACGTCGTTGACGAGTCGGCGGATGATGTACTGCTGATCAGACCGGCCATTATTAACCTGGACGTGAACGCGCCCGACACGCCGCGTGCTGCGCGCACCACGACCTACGCCAATACGGCAGGGGAAATGACCATGTACATCGAGCTCTACGATTCGGTCACCGGGGACCTGATCGCCAAAGCGCTGGACCGGCAAATCGACAATCCGGGTTACTACACCTGGGCGAATTCGGTCACCAACAGGAGGGCTGCGGACAGGATACTCAAAGGATGGGCATCGATACTGGTTGGCGCACTGAACGAAGCACGGGAACCCTGATTGACTTGAGACACGGGCTCCCAAGATCGGTCATAATATGACCCCAGTTTTATTACTCAATCCAGGAGAAAATTTGATGAAATTCAGAACGACCGCTATTTGTGCTCTTTTTTCAGTGATCGGCATTTCCGGCGCCGCAATGGCACAGGATCCGGTTGCTACCGTCGTCACTGGCTGTGCAACGGAAATTGAAACTTATTGCAGCCAGGTCAGCGAAGGTGAAGGCAGAATGCTTGCCTGTTTCTACGCGCATGAGGACAAACTCAGCGGACAATGCCAGTACGCCCTTTACAGCGCAGCATCACAACTGGACCAGGCTGTTTCGGCACTGAATTATGTCGCCGGCCAGTGCGAAGACGACATCATGAAACTGTGCGCTGATGTCCAGATGGGCGAAGGCCGCATTCTCGAATGCCTGGGTTCTCAGGAAGAGTCCGTCAGTCCCGCATGCAAGACTGCAATTGCACAGGTTTTTGAATAAACACTGTTTTGATCCAGCGGTAAGCCGCTGAAGACTGAACTGAAACCGGCGCCATCTGGGTGCCGGTTTTCTTGTTTCTGAAGGACTGAACGGTCACTTATGCCCGCTGAACGGTCGGGCTACAAGCAAATGCCGCGGACAGATTGGCTATACTTGTATCTGTAACAGGTAAATTAATTCGCTACGGATCGGCGACCGGTGAGCCAAGGGGAACGGAAGGCTTGCCGGGGTTAATCAGGGACAGCACCTGCCGGGACTGAATTCGTCCTGCCGATACCGTAGGGGATTATGAACAAGAAGCACTCCAAGGGAATTACCCTGATTGAAATTTTGCTGGTGGTTGGACTCCTGATCATCCTGCTGTCTTTTGCTGTGCCTTCGATCAACGGCGCTGCGATCAAAGCTGATATGAATGCGGCAACTGAAAACGTCCGCTATTCGCTGCAGGCGGCTAGAAGGACGGCGCGAATGTCCGAATCAGAGATCATGATGAACATTTCCTCCGAAAACGGCGCTCAACAGACCATAAGTTTTGCCGCGACGGGCCAGCGTGGTGCCGGTAGCGTGCTGCAGATTCAGAATTACAGTCTGCCCCCGGACATTGTCCTCGTATCCGAGCGGAACACGTTCCATTTCGATGAAAGGGGCCTGGTAAGCGATCCGGGCCGCGTCCTCCTGGTATCTCGTGTTGACGAGACGGTTACGTCAACAATTGAGATCCAGTAATTAACAAAAGATACGGGAAGTAATGCCATGCCATTCACGAACAGGTCTAAAAATAAGCACCACGGATTACTCGGGCTGACCGTTCTGGAAATGATCATCATATTGGCGGCCATTGCCATCGTGATCACGATTGCTGTCCCGGGATCAAATGTTTTATTGGCGAAATATCACCTGAAATCTGCCTCCGGAGAAATATTTACCGCGCTGCAGCTCGCTCAGGCCGAAGCCGCGGCGCGGAGCAGCACGGTCGTCGTGTGCCCCAGCTCAAACGGACAGTCCTGCCGAAAAGACGGCAACTGGAATCTCGGCTGGCTGGTGTTTTCTGACGGCAACGGCAACGGCCAGCCCGACGAAATCGAACGGATCCGCTCATTTGATGCGCCGAAGCAGGATGTCCAGGTAACCGCGATGGGGGCGGTAAAGACGCGGGCTGCCTTTACGCTGACGGGCCTTGTCGCCGACCACGACGAAAGCTCGGGGCAATTCGAGATTTGCCTGAAGGAATCGGACTCACGACCCAACCTCATCAAGGTTGCAGAAGACGGGTGGCTGGAGAACGCTCCGGCGCGCAGCGGGGTTTGCAATCCCGGTTAGGGCATGACGTGCATCACCGCAGCCTACTCTTCTGGCGCGAGCACAATACCCAGGCCATCGTGGCCTTGCTCGAGGCGTAACTGGCAACTCAATCTTGAATTGGGCTGGAAATAGTCCATCATCTCGAGCAGTTCTTCCTCGTCCGAGTCTTTAGGCGGAAATTTTTCCAGCCATCCATTCTCGATATAGACATGGCAGGTAGCACACGAGCACATACCGCCACAGAGAGCCGCAACACCCCAGTCCTGTTCGCGCAGCGTCTCCATCAGAACCTCGCCCGGTGGAGCTTCGATTTCATGCTGACGGCCGTCAAGATCCGTCACTTTAATCCTGATCATTTCGGTTCTTATCCTGTTCCTGTAGTGCTTTAACCGTGGTCCAGCTTGAGTTGTTTCCTCGTGGCAAAAGAAATAGCCCTGTATACCGCGATGTCACCGTTCTTCCCAAGCCACAAACCGGTTAGTTTTTCGCCATTCGCCTGCAATGAAATCGCCGGCTTTTCTGCCGCGGCCAGTCCAGCCGTGAACATTACGGGTGCGAGCAGAATGAGTAAAGCACAAATCCGGAGCATGCCTTTAAACAACTTCCGGGACTCCGGCCAAACCGGATTTCTCACATAATGCGGCTTTCATATCGACGCATTATGCCCGAGGGCATATGCTTAGTGCACCCGAGCAACGAACCCTGGCTTTAAATTGAACTACGACTTCATCATCATAGGCGCCGGAATCGTCGGGCTGTCCACCGCCTGGCAACTGCAAAAGTCGAAAGAAAAAGCCCGGATACTGCTGCTGGAGAAAGAATCCTCTCCCGCGCGCCACCAGACCGGGCATAACAGCGGCGTCATCCACGCCGGAGTTTATTACGAACCCGGCAGTCTGAAAGCCCGGTTTTGCCGGGAGGGCGCGAGCGCGACCTATGTTTTTTGCCGGGATCACGGCATCACCTGCCGCCGCACCGGGAAGCTTATCGTCGCAACCAGCGAGGTCGAGTCGAGCCGTCTGCAGCAGCTATTCCAGCGCTGTAGGGAAAACGGTCTGGAACCCGAACTGCTCAGCTCCGCCCGGCTGCGGGAACTCGAACCGGCGATCAGGGGCAGCGCAGCGATCCTGGTCAGGGAGACGGGTATCGTGGACTACGCGGCCATTTGCCGGGAAATGCTTCGGCAATTCTCCCGACGCGGCGGTCATTATCTTCCTGACACCGAAGTGACAGGAATAACCGAGCACAGCGACTCTATATGCGTTCATAGCGGAGCTGACTCGTTCAGCAGCAGGAAACTGGCCGTCTGCGCCGGACTGATGGCCGACCGGCTGGCCCGAATGCAGAACCTCGATGACGGATTCCGGATCGTGCCTTACCGCGGGGAATACTACCGGTTGCGCCCCGAACTGGATGGATTGATCCGGCACCTCATCTACCCCGTGCCGGATCCGGCCCTGCCATTCCTCGGAGTCCACCTGACGCTGATGCACGACGGCACCGTCACAGTCGGACCCAATGCCGTGCAGGGTTGGAAGCGGGAAGGTTACGGACACCTCAATTTCGACCTGCGCGACACCTTGGATATGATGACTTTTCCCGGATTCTGGAAAGCCACTGCCCGACACCTTCATCACGGTCTCAGGGAAACCAGGAATTCGCTATGGAAAAAGGCCTATCTCGCCGAGGTACGAAAATATTGTCCCCAACTGGCAAGCGCGGACTTGTTACCGCACCCGGCGGGTGTTCGCGCCCAGGCCGTAATGCGTGACGGTACAATGCTGCATGATTTTCTCATCCGGCAGACCGCCCGCAGCCTGCACGTCTGCAACGCACCGTCTCCTGCGGCCACGTCTGCGATACCGATCGGGCGACATATTTGCAGCCTGCTGACTAGTTGAACAGAGCGAAAGGAAAATAATCAACCAGCGACCCATCGCTGATTTCTTCGCCCGCCTTTTGCCGCACCAGGCCATCACCCCAGGAGGTTGAATACAAAACCCCGCTGCTCTGGTTGGGAAACAACTCGAGACCGGATGCGGACGCCCGCACCCGCAGATAGTCTTCGCGCTGACTCACTTTATGGCTGAACCGGGCCGTTTGCCGCATGGGGGCCAGCACCGGGTCCGCTATGCCCTGGCAGGCAAAAAGATAGGGGCGCGCGATCACCAGCAATGTCACGAATACCGAAACGGGATTGCCCGGCAGGCCGATGAACGGCTTGCCCATTATGTGTCCGAAAGCAAACGGCTTGCCGGGCTTGATTGCTATGCGCCACAGGTCAATCGCACCCAGCGACTCGACCACGTCCCTCACGTGGTCCTCCTCGCCTACCGAAACACCTCCCGACGTAATCACAACGTCTGCCTGCCGCGCAGACTCCTGCAGAACTTCACGAACAGCAGCCGGATCATCCCTGGCGACCCCCATATCCAGAACGTCGAAACCCCATTCGGCAAGCTGCGACCTCATCGTGAAGCGGTTGGAGTTGTAGATCTGCCCGGGCTGCAATTCGTCTCCGGGATCACGCAGTTCATCACCGGTGGACATCACGGCCACTCTGAGGCGGCGGTATACCGGTACCCGGGCGATGCCCAGCGAGGCAGCCAGCCCCAGGTCCTGGGATCTCAGGCGCAACCCCCGCTGCAATACCTGCTGGCCGGTGGCAAGATCCTGTCCCCTGCGCCGGATATTGGCCCCGGCGGCGGGCAGTTTCAGAATCCTGACCGCATTGTTTTCTTCCTCGCAGTGCTCTTGCATCACGACGGTGTCGGCCCCCGGCGGAATTTCGGCGCCGGTGAAAATCCGGGCCGCGCTACCGGGCTGCAGTCCCTGCGGCACAGAACCGGCCGTAATGCGCTGGCTGACGGGAATGGCCACGCGCCCGTTTTGCCCGTCTGCATGCCGCAGCGCGTATCCGTCCATCGCGCTGTTGTCTGCCGGCGGAACGTCGATCGGCGCGATGATTGAGTCGGCCAGCGTGCGCCCGCAGGCGTCGATCAAATCGATGGTTTCGCCGTCTGCGAGACGTTTACTGTTCTGCATTAGGCTGGAAATGGACTGTTCGACACTGAGCATGATTACCGGGTCCTGACGTGTTGATCCAGAATGCGGCCGGCATCCACCAGGGACTGCCGGTCGTTGATGTTGAAGAACGGTGAAGGATCTGCGCGGGGCCATTCGAGAGTCGCCGTTTCAACCACTTCGAGAAATTGTTTGAAACCGGCCATCCCGTCACGATCTACTGCCTGCTCGAGACGCTGCAGAATGCTCCGGTGCCAGATGGAAAATGTCGGCTGCAGTTCGCAACGGTAGCTCACTACCGCCCCCGGAAGTGAAGACCTGGCGGCACAATCCAGCAGGCACATCGCAAGATCGGACGGAAGAAAGGGCGCGTCACAAGGCACCAGCAACAACCAGTGCCGCTCCGCTGCCATCTGCTGCATCGCCGCCAGCATTCCCGCCAGCGGGCCGGCATCCGGCTCGGGATCGGGAACTTGCCGAAGTCCAAAAGCGCCAAGCGCTTTCGAAGTTTTTTCAACACTGAGATACAGCTCGTCAACCTGGGGGGCAACTCGGTCAATCACGTGCTGGAGCAGAGGCCTGGCAGCCAGCGGCGCCAGCGCCTTGGGCGTGCCTCCCATGCGTTTTGACCGCCCGCCGGCCAGGATCACGCCAGCCGGAGGTCCGTCAGTGCTGGGCGCTGCTGGCATCAACCGGCTTCCAGGCGTTTGATCGCTTCCCGGGCAGCTGGTTTCAACTCCGCACCCTGCGTGTTATCGAAATCGATCAGTTTTTTTTGCATCGAGGGCGCCCAAAAGCGTTTCAGATGATCTTCAATGCGATCAACCGCATCGTCGTGGAAACTGAAATTATCCGCGATCTGGTTCACCATTTTGACCAGTTGTTCCACTTCCTGCATCAGGTCATCCCCATTCCATTATCCGCTCCGGAAAAGTATAGACATTATGCCGCCCCGGCCGCGCAAACCCTACCAGCGTAACGCCCGAGCGCTCTGCAAACTCCACCGCCAGTGATGTCGGAGCGGAAACCGCGAGGATCAACTCCATCCCTGCAGCGGCCGTTTTGAGTACCATTTCGTAGCTCGCCCGGCTTGATACGAGCGCGAATCCCGCCGCTGGGTCGGAACCGCTTCGGAGCAGACCACCAATCAGTTTGTCCAGTGCATTATGCCGGCCTATATCCTCCCGCAACGCAAGAATATCGCCCTGGGGACTGCACCAGGCAGCCCCGTGAGCAGCCCCGGTCCGGGCCTGTAAAGGCTGATGATTTTCCAGCGCCTGAACGGCATTTTGCATTGCCGTATGGCTCGTTTCCAGGGCACGGCCCACGGGTTGAGGGCGTCGCAGGGCCTGCTCGATGTTCTCGGCACCGCACAGGCCGCAGCCGGTCCGCCCCGCCATGTTGCGCCGTTGCGTGGCAAGGCGGTCAAACCAGGCTTCATTGATCGTCATCGCCAGTTCAATACCGCCCGTACGGGGAATGACCCGTACATTTTCGATATCGTCCGTGCTGCCCACCAGGCCTTCGGTCACAGAAAAGCCCACGGCAAAATCTTCGAGGTCGCAGGGCGAAGCCATCATGACCACGTGCGAGACGCGGTTAAAAGTGAAGGCCACCGGCACCTCGGACGCAATGCAGTCATCCGCTGTTTCCACGCGGCCGGGCGGTCCGTGGGCGCCGGCCGGCCCCTCCTCCGTTGAGAGGGAGCGCCATTGGGAGACCCGAACGCCCCGGGATTCAGACACGGGCCTTGTCCAGCAACTCCTCCTGACGCGTGGCGAAGGCCTCGTACTCTTTTTGCCAGTTGGAGGGCTCCCTGACCTGCGTGACCTGAACGGCAGTGACCTTGTATTCGGGGCAATTGGTCGCCCAGTCTGAATTATCGGTCGTGATAACGTTGGCGCCGCTGGACGGAAAATGGAAGGTCGTATAGACCACGCCGGGCTGCACGCGGTCAGTCAGCACCGCCCGCAGCACGGTGTTACCCGCACGGCTCGCAATGCCGCACCAGTCCCCTTCGGAAATGCCGCGCTCCTCCGCATCGAAAGGATGAATCTCGAGCACGTCCTCGCTGTAGAACTCCGAATTCTGCGTGCGCCGCGTTTGCGCGCCCACGTTGTATTGCGACAGGATCCGGCCGGTTGTCATCAACAGCGGATATTTGCGCGTTGAGCGCTCTTCGGTCGGCACAAAGCCGGTAATCGCGAAGTAGCCTTTGCCGCGGACGAACTCGCCCACATGCATCGTTGGGGTCCCTTCGGGCGATTCATCGTTACAGGGCCACTGGATACTTCCCAGGCGGTCCAGTTTGGCGTAACTGACACCCGAAAACGTCGGGGTCAGGCGTGCAATCTCGTCCATGATTTCAGACGGGTGGCTGTACTCCATCGGGTATCCCAGCGCGTTGCTCAGGGCCATCGTCACCTGCCAGTCCTCGAGACCGGCAAGGGGTTCCATAGCCTTGCGCACCATTGAAATTCGGCGCTCCGCGTTGGTGAACGTGCCGTTCTTTTCCAGAAAGGAAGAACCCGGTAAAAGCACGTGCGCGAAGCGCGCCGTTTCGTTCAGAAAAATATCCTGCACCACCAGGCACTCGAGCGACCTGAGCGCTTGTTCCACGTGCTGGGTATTCGGATCGCTCTGGGCGACGTCTTCCCCCTGAACATAGAGGCCCTTGAAATTCCCGCTGATCGAAGCATCGAACATGTTCGGAATGCGCAATCCGGGCTCTGCTCTCAGGTTCGTGTTCCAGTCCTGCTCAAACAGGTTTCGCACCGCCGGATCCGAGATGTGCCGGTAGCCCGGCAGTTCGTGGGGAAAGGACCCCATATCGCACGACCCCTGAACATTATTCTGGCCGCGAAGCGGGTTCACGCCCACACCCTCACGGCCGAGGTTGCCCGTGACCATGGCCAGGTTGGCGATGCCCATAACGGTGGTCGACCCCTGGCTGTGCTCAGACACGCCGAGCCCATAGTAGATAGCGGCATTTCGAACGCCGGCAAAAAGGCGCGCGGCCAACCGCAGATCGGACGCCGGGATTCCGGTGATGCTCTCGGTCGCCTCCGGCGAATTCTGCTCATCGGATATGAAATCGCGCCACTTGCGGTACGGTTCCTGTTCACAGCGAGAAGAGATAAATGCGCTGTCCTCGAGGCCTTCGGTCACCACCACGTGCGCCATGGCGTTGATGAATGCAACATTGCTACCGGGTCGCAGCGCGAGATGGTGATCGGCCCGGATGTGCGGTGAACTGACCAGTTCGATCCGCCTTGGATCGGCGACGATCAGCCTGGCTCCCTCACGCAGCCGGCGTTTGAGGCGCGAGGCGAAAACCGGATGTGCATCGCTGGGATTGGCCCCCATGACCAGCACGACATCGGCGCTGGACACCGAACTGAACGCCTGGGTGCCGGCAGACTCACCGAGCGTTGTTTTCAAACCGTATCCGGTGGGCGAGTGACAGACGCGGGCGCAGGTATCGACATTGTTGTTGCCGAATGCGGCACGGACCATCTTCTGCACCAGGTAGGTTTCCTCGTTGGTGCAGCGAGAGGATGTGATGCCGCCAATGCTGTCCGGACCGTACTTTTCCTGAATGGCGCGCAGTCGGGCGGCCGTGTGCCCGATCGCCTCATCCCAGCTGACTTCACGCCAGGGATCCTCGATACGTTCCCGGATCATCGGCTGCGTGATGCGATCCTTGTGCGTGGCGTAGCCGAAGGCGAATCTGCCCTTGATGCAGGCATGGCCTTCGTTAGCCTGACCTTCCTTGTCTGGGGTCATGCGAAGGACCGTGTCTCCCTTGAGCTCGGCATGGAACGAGCACCCCACTCCGCAGTAAGCGCAAGTGGTGGTCACACTGCGCTCGGGCAGCCCGTGCTCGATCACCGTTTTTTCCATCAATGCCTCGGTCGGGCAACTGCTTACGCAGGCGCCGCAGGACACGCAGTCGGACGCCATGAAGCCGTCTTCCTGACCGGCGGTGATTTGCGAATCGAACCCCCTGCCGCTCACACTCAGGGCAAAAGTCCCCTGGATGTCGTCACAGGCCCGAACGCAGCGATAGCAGACAATGCACTGTGACGGGTCGAAGGTAAAATATGGGTTGGACTCGTCTTTCTCCTGCTGCTGGTGACTGGCGCCGTCCATCCCGTACCGGCTGGTTTCCACGCCCAGAGCCTCCGCCACGTCCTGCAGTTCGCATTCACCGTTGGCAGAGCAACTGACACACTCCAGCGGATGGTCGGACACGTACAGCTCAACCACGTTGCGGCGCAATTCGTCCAGCGGTTCAGACTGCGTATGCACCACCATGTCCGCTTCAACTTTAGTGGTGCATGAGGCCGGAAAACCCTTTCGCCCCTCGATTTCAACCAGGCATACCCGGCACGAGCCAAAGGCATCCATGCTGTCAGTAGCGCATAGCCTGGGAACTTTGGCCCCGGCCAGCGCTGCTGCCCGCATCACGGACGAGCCCTCGGGCACGGTTATTGCATTGCCGTCTATCACCAGCGAGACGGGCGCGCCTATTTTCAGTGGCGCCGGAGTTCCCAGGTCAGTCTGTTGTTCATGCATATACGGTCATTCTCCAAAATCTTTGCGGAAATGCCTGAGCGCGCTGCGCACGGGCATCGGCGTCAATCCTCCCATGGCGCAAAGCGAGCCCTTGTCCATGGTGTCGCACAGATCTTCCAGCACCTGCAGATTCAACGCCCGCTCCTGCCCTGCAACGATGCGGTCGATCAGCTCGACACCGCGGACGGAGCCGACCCGGCAGGGCGTGCACTTGCCGCAGGATTCCGTCGCACAGAACTCCATTGCAAAGCGTGCCTGTTGAGCCATGTCGACCGTGTCATCGAATACGACGATGCCGCCGTGGCCCAGCATCCCGCCGATCGCGCCCAGAGCTTCATAGTCCAGCACGACGTCCCAGTGAGTCGCCGGTATGTAGGCGCCCAGCGGGCCGCCGACCTGGATCGCCCGCACCGGCCGGCCGCTGGCGGTCCCGCCGCCATAGCCCTCCACCAGGTCGCGCAGCGTCGCACCGAATGGGATTTCAACCAGACCACCGCGCCTGATATTACCGGCAAGCTGCACCGTCAGGGTGCCGCGCGAACGGCCCGTGCCGAAATCCCGGTAATGTGAGGCGCCCTCAGCCAGAATGGTGCTGACAGCGCCCAAAGAAAGAACGTTGTTGACGACCGTGGGCCGGCCCATCAGACCTTCGATAGCCGGTAACGGAGGCTTGAATCGGACCAGGCCCCGCTTACCCTCGAGGCTGTCGAGCAAGGATGTCTCTTCACCGCAAATATACGCGCCGGCCCCGATCCGCAATTCCAGCCTGAACACCCGGTCACTGCCAAGGATGGCGTCACCCAGCAAGCCATCCTGCTCCGCAAGCACAATCACCTCTTCCAACATCTTTCTGCAGCGCGGATACTCGGAGCGCAGGTAAATAAAACCCTGATCGGCGCCGACGGCCAGTCCTGCGATGACCATTCCCTCGATCAACTGGTACGGATCGGATTCGATCAGCAAGCGGTCAGCAAACGTACCCGAATCGCCTTCATCCGCATTACAAACGATGTATTTCTGGCCTGCAGGCTGGTCCAGCACCGTCTGCCACTTGATACCGGTCGGAAAGGCCGCGCCGCCCCTGCCCCGCAGACCCGACTCTTTCACTTCATCAACGATTTCCTGTGGCGACATTCGCAGGGCCTGTTCGAGCCCTTTGAGCCCACCGGTTGCGCGATAATCGTCCAGCGACAACGGATCAATCCAGCCCGCGCGGGCAAAAGTCAGACGCTGCTGGCTGGCCAGCCAGTCGATTCCATTCACCGGACCCATAGCGAGCACGTGGTCAGCTTCGCCTGGAAATCCTGATTCGAACAGTCCGGGCACGTCTTCAGGAGTGACGGGGCCAAAAGCGAACCGGCCGTTCGCCGTTTCAATTTCGACCATTGGCTCCAGCCAGAACGCGCCGCGTGAACCGTTTCTGATCAGTTCGATCTCGAAGCCTCTGCCGGCTGCGCCGGCCGTGATAGACTCCGCCACGGCGTCGGCTCCCACAGCACGGGCCGTGGTGTCCCCCGGTACATAAACTTTAAGGGCCGTCATTCCACCGACTCCAGCTCGGCGATGAGTCGATCGAATTTTTCAATAGAAACCCGGGCAAAGGTGTCGTCATTGATCCGAATGGCGGGCGCACAGGCGCAATTGCCCAGGCAGTAAACGGGCTCCAGCGTGAAACGCCCGTCCGGCGTGGTCTCGCCGAAATCGATTCCAAGCCGTTCTCGCGCATGCAGCTCCAATTCGGCCGCGCCCGTTGCCTGGCATGCCTCGGCCCGGCACAAGTGAAGTGTGTGTTCACCTGCCGGTTCGGTTCTGTAATCGTGGTAGAAACCGATTACGCCGTGAATTTCGGCCCTGGAAAGATTCAGGGCGCCGGCCACCAGGGGAACCGCGTCGCGCGGGATGAACCCGAAGGTTTCCTGGATCGCGTGCAGCACGGGCAGCAGCGGGCCAAGCGAATGTTGATGCCGGGCGACAGCATTTTCTACAACCTCCTGCAGGGTGACAGCAGACGAGTTCACGGATCAGCTAGGATGAGAATTTGAAATCACGGAAACGTTCCCGCAACTCCATTTTCTGGATTTTACCGGTTGCCGTATGCGGAATTTCGTCCACGAACACCACGTCGTCCGGCATCCACCAGCGGGCGATTTTACCCTCGAGATAACCCAGCACGGCAGCCTCATCCAGCTCCGCGCCCTGATCCTTCACGATGATCAGCAACGGGCGTTCGCTCCACTTGGGGTGGGCCAGCCCGATCACGGCCGCTTCGGTGACGCCCGGGCAGCCGACCGCGACGTTTTCCACTTCGATGGAGGAAATCCACTCACCGCCCGACTTGATCACGTCCTTGTCACGGTCGGTGATCTGCATGAACCCCAGCGGGTCAATGGTTGCAATATCCCCGGTGTCAAACCAGCCGTCCGCGGTCAGCGCTGAGCCTTCCAGTTTGAAATAACCCCTCGAAACACAGGGACCCTTGACCAGAAGGTGCCCTGACGAAGTCCCGTCCCGCGGCAGTTCTTTGCCGTCGTCGTCAACCGTTTTCATTTGCACCAGGTACGGGGTCCGCCCCTGTTTTTCTTTCAGCTTCAACTGTGCCTCACGGTCCTGGCCGGAGGTAGCGTGCTTCATCTTGCCGGTGGTCCCGACCGGTGACATCTCGGTCATGCCCCAGCCGTGGATGAGTTCCACCTCGTAATCAATTTCAAATTTACGGATCATCATCGGCGGGCAGGCTGCGCCGCCGACCACAACGCGATCCAGGTAAGGCAGTTTCTTGCCCGTTTGTTCAAGATACTGAAGAAGCCCCAGCCAGACGGTGGGCACGGCTGCGGTTGCTGTTACTTTCTCGGTATCCAGCAATTCATAAATGCTCGCGCCATCCATTGCCGGCCCCGGCATGATCAATTTCGCTCCGGCTGCCGGAACCGCGAAAGTCAGGGCCCAGGCATTGGCATGAAACATCGGAACGATCGCCATGACCGTATCCTCAGATCGCAGCCCGAATACATCGGGTTGGTTCACCATCATGCCGTGCAACACGTTGGAACGGTGCGAATACAGCACGCCTTTTGGATTACCGGTCGTACCGGAGGTGTAGCACAGCGCCGCCGCCGTGTTTTCGTCAAAATGCTTCCACTGGAAATCATCATCCACTGCTCCGATCCAGTCCTCGTAGGACACCGCATCAGGCAGGCTTGTTTCGGGCATATGCTCGGCGTCGGTCAATACGATGTATTTTCGAACCGTGCCGAATTTATCTTTCAGTGCTTCGATGAGGGGGACAAAGGTAAGGTCGACGAACATGATGTCGTCTTCCGCGTGGTTGACGATGTAGTCCAGCTGTTCAGCGAACAGGCGCGGATTCAGGGTATGGCAAATCGCCCCGTTGCCCATGATGCCGAACCAGGCTTCGACATGGCGCTCGGAATTCCATGCCATCGTGGCGATTCGGTCACCCAGCTTCACGCCGTCCCGTTCCAGCGCCTTGGCCACCCTGAGCGCCCTGGACCGGACATCAGCCAGGGTAGTCCTTCGAATGGGGCCCTCGACACCGCGGGTCACCATTTCGCGTTCTCCGTGATTCAGCGCACCGTGATCCAGAATGGTGTGAACGAGAAGTGGGTAATCCTGCATTAATCCGAACATTTGAGGGTCCTCTGTTGCATCTATTTGCCTTATTATGTACTGAACATCCCGCCATAAACCAGACAGGTCTTTTTCAATGTACGATTGCACCCGGAATTACATCAATGGCGAGTGGGTTACATCCACCGCCGGATCGCTTCATGACATTATCAATCCGGCGACCGAGCGATCCGTCGGCAAAGTGGCTTTTGGCACCGCAGAGGACGTGGGCCTGGCCGTGGCTGCCGCAAAAAACGCATTCGAGTCTTTCTCCGCCTGGTCCGTGGAACAGCGTATCGAATTACTGGGTCGCATCGTGGATGCCTACAAGGCGCGCTGGAATGATATCGCAGCCGCCATAACCGCCGAAATGGGCGCTCCGGCCGAATTCGCGCTGCGTGCACAGGCCGGCTCGGGCCTGGGACATCTGCGCGCCGCGATCACCGCCCTGCAGCAGTTGGAACTCGAGCAAAGCATCGGCAACTCTGTGGTTGTTCGTGAACCCGTTGGAGTCTGCGGGCTGATCACTCCCTGGAACTGGCCGATCAACCAGATCGCATGCAAAGTTGCCCCTGCGCTGGCGGCAGGTTGCACCGTCATCCTGAAGCCCAGCGAGATTGCACCGGTGAATGCCTCCCTGTTCGCCGAGGTCCTGCATGACGCCGGTGTGCCGGCAGGCGTGTTCAATCTCGTTCACGGCGACGGCCCCGGCGCAGGAGCGGCACTGTCGGATCATCCCGATATAGATATGATGTCTTTTACCGGCTCCACCCGGGCAGGCGTGCTGGTTGCAAAAGCAGCAGCCAGCACAGTAAAAAGGGTCGCCCAGGAACTGGGTGGAAAATCCGCGAACATCATTCTGCCGAACGCCCCCCTCGAAGAGGCCGTAACCAGCGGTGTGCACAACATGTTTCACAATTCCGGGCAGTCCTGCAACGCGCCCAGCAGAATGTTGGTGCCGGAGAGTTCTTACGAGGAGGCTGTCGCGATTGCGGCGAGGGTCGCGGAAAGCACCCGGCCCGGTGATCCAAGCGATCCGGAAACCCATATCGGACCGGTGATCAGCGAGGCGCAATATCAAAAAATCCAGGGCCTGATTGAAGCCGGCATGGCCGAAGGCGCTAAAATCGCTGCTGGGGGACCCGGCAAGCCGAAGGGTCTGGAGACCGGCTACTATGTAAAGCCCACCCTGTTCAGGGATGTCAACAATGACATGACGATCGCCCGCGAAGAAATTTTCGGGCCGGTTCTGTGCATGCTCTCTTACTCAGATATCGATCAGGCAGTGCGAATTGCCAATGATTCTGTTTACGGACTGTCCGGCTATGTCTGGGGCGGCAGCACGGAAGAAGCGATGGCCGTTGCGCGACGCTTGCGCACGGGCATGGTTCACCTGAATGGCGCGCCCACGGATGTGCTCGCGCCTTTTGGCGGATACAAACAGTCCGGAAATGGCCGGGAATGGGGCATTCACGGCCTCGAGGATTTTCTCGAGATCAAAGCCGTGATGGGCGCCTGACCGGGGATTCCGGCAGCCATGAGCACGCTCCTTACCATCGACCTTGGTGCACTCGAGGCCAATTTCCGGTTCTGCAGCAAAAAATTGCGGCCGGCATCGGTCGCTGCCGTGGTTAAAGCTGACGCTTATGGCCTCAGCGTGCAAAAAATCGCACCGTTGCTCTGGCACGCAGGATGCAGGCAATTTTTCACCGCGACCCACCGGGAAGGCATAACGCTGCGGGCCCTGCTGCCCGAAGCCGAGATCTATATCCTGGAGGGCGTCACGGACCAAAGCCTGTCTGCTGTTGTTGAAAATGCACTGATACCGGTCCTCATCACGCCGGCCCACAGCTCGTTGTGGGCAGCACAGGCCCGCACCGCGGGGCGCCCCCTGCCCGCCGTTATTCATATTGACACGGGCATGACGCGCCTGGGATTTGGCGAGCGTGAATTGAAGCGGCTGCTCGAGCAGGACGACGACCTCGACTGGCTGGAAATCCGCTACGTGATGACGCACTTTGCCTGCGCAGACGAACCCGGGGCGGACAAGACCCGTGATCAGCTGGAGCGGTTCAACCGGCTGCGCCAGCTTTTACCGCCCGCGCCGACCAGTGTTGGAAACTCTGCGGGCGGCCTGCTGGGCCGGGAATATGCCGGCGACATGGCGCGGCTTGGCATCGCACTTTTCGGCGGAAATCCTTACCGTAAAGAAATGCCGGATCTGAAGCCGGTCCTCACCGTGCAGAGCCGCATCCTGCAGGTCCGGGAAGTCGACGCAGGCGCCACGGTCGGTTATGGGGCGACATTCTCCGCAAAACAGAACATGCGTATAGCAACCGTTGGCATCGGCTACGCAGACGGTTATCCGTGGTCGCTCGGTAATCGCGGGGTCGCTTCCATTGGCGGCCATCGCGTTCCAGTGGTCGGGCGCGTATCCATGGACATGATCACGCTGGACGTTACCGAAGTACCCGATGAGTTTTTACAGCCGGGCCACATGGTTGACCTGATCGGTCCCAACATCAGCCTGGAGGAAGTGGCTGAGCTGGCGGGCACGATCAATTACGAAATTCTGACCCGTCTGAGTCAGCGGGCCAGGCGCAAATACATCAACGATCCTGTGTGCCATACGTCCTGAATTTTTCAAGCACGCGTTCCATTTCAGCATCATTGAGGATTTCCGGCTCGCCAACCGCAAGGCAGTGCAGGTACGTTCGGGCGAGCTGCTCGACTTCGACCGCAAGCGCGAGAACTTTGTCCAGCTGCTTCGCCAGGCAAACCAGGCCATGATTCGCCATCAGGCAAGCTTGCATGCCTTCGACGGCTGCCAGCACCAAATCAGACAACTTCTGTGAGCCGAAGGTCGCATAAGGAGCGCAGGCGATGGTGTTCCCGCCGGCGACGGCCACCATGTAATGGAACGCGGGAATGGGTTTGTGCATGCACGCCAGCGCCGTGCAGGCCTCCGGATGCGCGTGCAAGATCGCGCTTGCATCCGGGCGGGCCGCATAGATGTCGTAATGAATACGCCACTCGCTTGAGGCTTCACGCCTGCCGTACTGCACCGAATCTGTGTCGACAATCACGATGTCATCCGGCTCCAGGCTCTCATATGCCATGCCGGATGGCGTGATCAGCATGCCGTCCTCAAACCGGACGCTCAGGTTGCCCGAGGTGCCCCGGTTGATGCCGGAGCGGTTCATCTCCCTGGCTGTTTCGATCAGCCGAAGCCGTTGCGATTCACTCATTAGGAAAACTCCCTGGCCGGATACAGGGAGGCCAGCCCCGCTTCGCTTGCTGGACAGATACCGCGTTCGGTGATCAGCCCCGTCACCAGTTTCGCAGGCGTCACGTCAAATGCGAAGTTCCGCGCCGTCACGCCGTCCGGGGTAATGCGGACCGTACCCATTTCACCGTCCGACAGGCGCCCGCTGACTTCAGTCACTTCTCGCGAATCGCGTTCTTCAATCGGTATTTCCGCCACTCCATCGGCCGTGCTCCAGTCAATCGTCGGCCCCGGCAACGCAACGTAAAACGGGATTTCGTTGTCGAACGCGGCCAGCGCTTTTAGGTAGGTGCCAATCTTGTTGCAGACATCACCGTTGCGCGCGGTCCGGTCCGTTCCGGTGATGCACAGGTCAACCATTCCATGCTGCATCAGGTGCCCGCCCGCGTTGTCGACAATCAGGTCATGCGGTACGCCGTGGGCCGCCAGTTCCCAAGCGGTCAGCGCCGCCCCCTGGTTGCGCGGCCGGGTTTCATCCACCCAGACATGGACCGGAATACCGGCGTCATGGGCGCGGTAAATCGGGGCAAGCGCTGTGCCCCAGTCTACGGTTGCAAGCCAGCCGGCATTGCAGTGTGTGAGGATGTTCAGGGTTTCAGCCGTACCGCGCTTTTCCTTCCAGATCCCCTCGATCAACCCAAGCCCATGTGTTCCGATAGAAGCGTTGATGCGAACGTCTTCATCGCAAATCCGTTGCGCAAGCGCATAGGCGAGCCCGGCGCGTGCATCAACCGGCGCAGCCTGCAGGGCTTCACTCACGCGCGCCAGCGCCCAGCGCAGATTGACCGCGGTAGGACGGGTTTCAAGCAGCGACTTTCGTGTGAGTTCGATGTAATCGTCGTCCGCCCCCTCTGTCATTGCGAGGGCCATGCCGTAGGCGGCAGTAGCACCGATCAGGGGCGCGCCGCGAACCCGCATGGAATATATCGCCTCCGCCGCGTCCTCTGCTGTCTGTAATGTGTGGATCCGTAATTGGTGCGGCAGCAGCGTCTGGTCAATGATATCCACCGACCAGCCGTCCGGATTCAGCCAGATCGAGCGATAGGATTTACCGTCTATATTCATAACCGCTTCAAATTACCACAGCTGGAATAACGGGTGACAATTTTTGACAACCGGCTGTCAAATCCGGTCAGTTGAGCCTGGATCAACCACAAAATACAGTGATTCAAACGCACTGATTTATTTTATTTATGAATTAAATACATACGGTTACCGTCTTTTTATGCATCAATGCCGGTTTTTGGCACACATAATGCATTAACTATGATGCAACCATGATTCACAAACCGTAAAAAGGATCGTAAGTTACACGGAGCCAGGAAAATGATGACCCAGAATCTGCAACAAACCGTCTTTCACGCTGAGAAGCTCAGAAATGTGGTTAATGTCGGTGGATCATCTCCGTACCATGTCTTCGTTTCTCCCGGCAATCGCATCGGCCGAATCGGCAAAGCCGTTGACTCTTCGACCCACGTTGCCGCCAACGACCCCGACTTTGAAGCTGTCTCCTCGCTCGAAACCGGGCAGGCGTCGCCTGTTTCATGGATCAAGCGAACGCTTTCTGCTCTGCGTTCCGGCGCTTAAACATTTCCCTAACCCGTATCGTTTGATAGAATCGCGCCTTTGCTGCACGGGCGCTTGTCCCAATGCACGCCGACACTTTTGCCCCCAGAGTATTTTGCCGTGCCCCAAAAATTGACCGCTTTAATGAAAATCTTCACTGCCTGCATCCTGCTGTCGACCCTGGATGTCAATGCTGAAGAAGCCGCGACGGACCCGGCCAAGGGTAACGGCTGGAAAATCAAGGGCTGGAACATCCAGACATCCCTGTATACCAAGCACTGGGACCCGGACCCAGACCACACCAACAAACAAAAGCTGATCGGCCCGGAACTGGTTTTCGAAAATGACTACCTTGTCGGCCTGGCCGTTTTCCGAAATTCTTTTGACCAACCGTCCCAGATGATTTACATCGGCAAGACCTGGCCGCTGTTCCGCTCGGACTATTTTTACTTCAAACTCATCGGCGGCCTGCTGCACGGCTACAAAGAGCCTTTTGAAGACAAAATTCCGCTGAACGGGCTGGGTGTCGCCCCGGCGATCCTGCCCGCACTGGGTTTTCGCTACAAACGCGTGATAATCGAAGCCCAAATCGCCGGAACCGCGGCATTGACCATCACGGGCGGCTTGAGATTTTAAAGCGGCTGGCGCACTATCATACTGAACCCCTGGAGAGAGATTCTTATGGCAACCTACGAATGTAAAAAATGCGGCATGAGCGTTAACGCCACTTGCGGCCATTGTGACGCGCCGCTGGAAAACGACTCGCTCGAACTCCCTGACGGCAAGGAAGTCCAGATATCCAAGTGCCCCAACGGCCACGGCAAGATCAAATCTCCGTTGTGCTGCGGACAGGATATGACCTGCTCGATCTGAGTTACCCCCGGCGTCAAACCTGTTTTCAGGCCATCGGCCTAAAGATGTCTTAAATAGGCTTTCTCGAAGTAGCGTTTAGCCCAGTGAAGGGGACGCATCGAGGGCAGGGCCAGGCTGCGCTTTTCGCCCCGGTACACCAGCATGCCCCGGTCCAGAGTGTCGATGATGCACAGCAGTTCTACCTTGAATTTGTCGGAAGCCGGTTTCCCATCCAGGTAAAGCGCGATATTTTTTGCTGCGGAAACAGCCTGCAGATCGGCCATGTGGGCCTGTTTCGGCATCCATTCCGGACCTGGAAAACTGCCGGCGTCTCCCGCCACGAAAACACCGTCAAACCCTGCGACACGCGTCATCGCATCGGCCTGGATCATACCGCCGGGTGAAATAGGCAGCGCAGTTTCCTGAATCCACGCCGGACCGGTCATTCCCGGCATGAACATGATCAGATCGGCCGCAATCTCGCCTCCCTCGGTTTGTACCACTTGGTTTTCGAATGACTTAATTTTGTGCCCCAAGTGCGTCTCGATCCCCCTTTTCTTCATCTCGTCCAGCAATTTCGAAACGGCTTTCATGCCGAGGCGTTTGCCGGGTTGCGGAGCGGGCGAGAAAAATACCAGCCGGAACCGGTCTCTCGTGCCCCGTTGCCTGAGCCAGGTTTCAAGCCCGAACAGCAACTCGAACATGGGGCCTCCGCGCATCGCGGAGGGTTCTTTTGGGTTGCCGCCGAAACCCATCGCGATGGTGCCCCCCTCCATTGCTTGTAACCGGTCGCGCATCTGTTCTGCCGCCCTGATGCCCTCGCAAATGGTCAGCACGTTCTCGATACCCGGCAGCTTCTTGATGTACCGGCCGCCCGTCGCAATGAGTAATGCGTCGTTCTTAACATCCCCGGCGGTGGTTAGCAGCATTCTGCCGTCTTCTGAAATGCCGCTGACACTGGCCTTGACGTAGTTGACGTTCAATTTCTTAAGCAGCGGCCTGATGTCATACACCAGGTCCTCCGCTTTTCTCAGGCCGTAAGGGACCCAGATCAGGCTGGGCAAATATACAAACTCGGGTCTGGGCGCCACCAGCGTAATTTCCGCACCGGGCAGCCGCTTTCTCAGCTCGCGTACGCCCGTGATCGCGGCAAAACCGGCGCCGGCAACAGTGATCCTGGAAGTTCCACTCATGCTTGTTTCAACTCGTGTATTCAATTTTTCAAATATAATATCTGGTGATTCGGAGCACTCAATGCAAGCCCATCAAAACGCGAACATGGGAATCGGCGCAACGCGCCAGGCTGTTGAGTTCATAACCGCCTTCGAGCACTGAAATCACCCGCCCGCGGGCGGAGTTGTCGGCCACCTTCACGATCTGTTCCGTTACCCAGCGATAGTCCTGGTCGGTCAGGCTGACTTGCGACATGTCGTCGTCACGGTGCGCATCAAAACCCGCAGATATGAACACGATCTCCGGGCTGAAGTTCTCCAGCGCGGGCAGCCAGTGCCCCTTCACCGCCGACCTGAATTCCTTGCTCCCGGCCGTGGCGTCGAGCGGAATACTCACCCTGTTCGGCGTATTTTCAAGCAGTGGCGTAAATGGAAAAAACGGGTGTTGGAAAGTGGAACAGAAAAGGACCCGCTGTTCATTACTGAAGATTTCCTCGGTGCCGTTTCCCTGGTGTACGTCAAAATCAACGATCGCGGCTCTGGTCACTCCGTGCGCCTGCAGTGCATGTGCGACTCCAACCGCTATATTGTTGTAGAGACAAAAACCCATGGCCTGCCCGCTTTCCGCATGATGGCCCGGGGGACGAACACAACAGAAAGCGGATTCCATCTCACCAGCCATCACCAGATCCACGGCAAGAACGGCGGCTCCGGCGGCGCGCCGGGCGGCCGGTAGCGTTCCACGGCTGATTACGGTGTCCGGATCGAGTCGTGCATACCCGCTCGCCGGCGCCATTGTCCTGATGAATTCGAGGTATTCCGGTCTGTGCACCCGCAGCAATTGTTCCTCTGTGACTTCAGGTGCGTCAAAATATCTCAACACATCGAACAACGAAGTCGAAATAAAGCGATCTTCGATGGCCGAGAGGCGCCTGGCGCACTCGGGATGTGATTCTCCGGTGTCGTGGCCGAGGCATTCCGGGTGACTGATGTAAGCTGTTCGCAAGTGAGATTTCCTAAACGGTGATTGGTGTCATTATCCAGCCAAAAAGTTCGCGACATCAACTGGCAACTGGGATAGTTTGCGCAGCATGAACTCACATTACCTCAAACCGCTCTTTACTCCAGAGAGCGTCGCGTTGTTCGGCGCGAGCGATCGGCCTGACTCCGTTGGCGGGGTCGTATTCAAAAATATGCTGTCCTCCGGATTCAAAGGCCGGATTTTCGCGATCAACCCAAAGCGCGACGAAGTGCAGGGCGAGCGGGCCTGGCCTTCGCTCGAAGCGGTCGGAGAAAAAGTCGACCTTGCGGTTGTAGCCACGCCGGCTGCAAGCATCCCGGCAATCGTCGAAGCCTGCGGCGAACACGGTATCCGCATGATGCTGATCCTGTCCGCCGGTTTTCGAGAGACCGGACCGCAGGGATTGCGCCTGGAAGAACGTGTGGTCGAATTGGCGCAACGCCACGGGATTCGGGTGATGGGGCCCAATTGCCTCGGCATCATCCGGCCGGACCAGGGCCTCAACATCACTTTCGGCAATAACAACGCCAAACCCGGGCCACTGGCTTTTGTTTCGCAGTCCGGAGCCATATGCACGGCGATTCTTGACTGGGCAGAGCAAAACGACATCGGGTTCTCAACGGTGGTCTCGACCGGGATTGCGGCTGACCTGGGTTTCGGAGACTTCCTGGACTACCTGGTCTCGGATCCCCAAACGAAGGCCATCCTGCTTTATATCGAAGGAATCAACGACGCCCGCCGCTTTATGAGCGGCCTGCGGGCGGCGGCCCGGATCAAGCCGGTGATTGCGCTGAAAGTAGGGCGGCACGCGGCGGGCGCTGAAGCGTCGATGTCGCATACCGGTGCACTGGTCGGGAGCGATGAGACATTTTCCGCCGCTTTGTCCCGCTCCGGCGTGCTGCGGGTTGAGACCGTGGGCCAGCTGTTCGCGGCGGCCAAGGCATTGTCATCAGCACGTTACCGCAGCGCTTCCGAGCGCCTGGTGATCATCACCAACGGCGGCGGCCCCGGGGTAATGGCGGCAGACCGGGCAACCGACCGCGGCATCGAGCTGAGCACGCTGGGCCAGGAAACCATCGATGCTCTAAACCAGGTATTGCCCGCGGTCTGGTCGCATGCCAACCCGGTGGATATCATCGGGGATGCACCGCCGGAGCGCTACCGGCAGGCCATCGACATCTGCTTACAGGACCCGGGTGTCGACGGCGCCATCGTTATCCTGACGCCGCAGGCCATGACCCAACCAACGGCCGTCGCCGAGGCCGTTATCAAATCTGCTGAAAACAGCGAAAAACCGGTCATGACCAGCTGGATGGGCGGCGATCAGGTCGCGGCCGCGCGCGAGCTGTTCAACAATGCCCGGGTGCCTGATTTCGGAACCCTGGAGAATGCGGTTGACGCGTTTTCCTACCTGGCACGCTATAACCGTAACCAGCGGCTGTTGTTACAGACTCCTGCGCGCCTGTCTACAAACCAGGAGCCGCCCGATACCGAGGGCGCGCGCCTGATCATCGAGGGCGTTCTGACCGAGCAACGTAAAGTGCTGACAGAACCGGAATCGATGGCGATATTAAATGCCTTTCGCATACCCACGGTCCGGAACGCCGTTGCACACTCGGCCAATGAAGCCCTGATCATTGCGGAATCGATCGGGTTTCCGATCGCGATGAAGGTCCTCTCCACCGATATTTCCCACAAGTCCGATGCGGGCGGCGTCCGCTTGAATATCAATTCAGCCAGCGAGGTCCGCGGCGCGTACCGCCAGTTGATTGACCAGGTGAAGGCCCGGTTACCCGCTGCCAACATCACCGGAGTCACCGTTGAGAAGATGTACCGCACCTCTAACGGCAGGGAGTTGATGATCGGCATCATCCGGGATCCGGTTTTCGGCCCGGTCATCAGTTTTGGCAGCGGCGGAACAAACGTTGAGATCATGGGCGACTCGGCCATTTCCCTGCCTCCGCTGAACCACCGGTTGACTTTGGACCTGATCAGCCGCACCCGGGTATCGAGGTTGCTGGGATCGTTCCGCAATATGCCGGCAGTGAACATGGAGCAACTGGTCAACGTATTGCTGGGTGTTTCGAGCATGGCCTGCGAATTGCCGTGGATCCAGGAAATGGACATCAATCCGCTGATCATGGACGACAAGGAAATCGTGGCGGTTGATGCGAGGATCCGTGTCGATTTTCCCAAGCCTTCGACTGACCCTTACAACCACCTGGCCATTCATCCCTACCCGATTCACCTGGTCAATGACATCCAGTTGAACGACGGCACCGATATCGTAATCCGCCCGATCCGGCCCGAGGATGCGGAAATCGAAGCAAAGTTCGTCAAGGAATTGTCCAACGAATCCAAATATTTTCGCTTTATGAACTCGCTACAGGAGTTGAGTCCGGAGATGCTGGTCCGGTTCACGCAGATCGACTATCACAACGAGATGGCACTGGTCGCGGTGAAACCCGGCGTGTCCGGCGATGCTGAAGAACAGATCGGCGTTGCCCGCTATACCACCAACCTCGACAAGAAAAGTTGCGAGTTTGCGCTGGTCGTCTCGGACCGCTGGCGCGGTAAGGGAATTGCCCACCAGTTGATGCAGAAGCTGATGGAAATTGCCCGTGACCGGGACCTGGAGCGCATGGAAGGCCAGGTGCTGGCCAATAATTTCAAGATGCTCTCGCTGGTGAAAACACTCGGGTTTCAAATCGGCAATGACGCGGATGACCCCAGCATCAAGCTGGTGGTCGCTCCATTGCACACGGGAAAAGCCTGAAGCCTGCCGGCCCCGAAAGCCGGCGTTGCCGAATGCAGTTACTGAGCGGCAGGTGTGTTCAGTGCCTCGCAAAGCGCCACGTTATCCAGCGCCACGCGCTGAATGGGCACCACGCCCTGCCGTCCGATGGAGGGTATGTCGTAGGCCACGGTTCCCGAATTACAGCCGTTGAAAGTCACCGTCATCGTACCGTCCGGAGCCTGGGTTGGGACGGGCACTCCCGAATCGAAGATACCGCCGCTGCTGATGGTGATATCCAGCGCCGCCTCGTTGCCGGCATAGTTGCCTTGCGCAGTCAGCCAGCGGTGACCCGGATCACCCAGAATGGCGGTTACGCCGTCGTCCGGGCGCTCGGTGTCATAAGTGAACCAGGACAGGAAGAGCAGCTCGATATCCGGAAAAACGATGATGAAGAAACCCTGGCCGTCGGTGTCGGGGTTGTACCAGGCGTCGTTCAGGCCCGGGTTGATGGCAAAACTGTTGTCCGACTCCGCCGTCATATCGATCATCACCAGGTTCTCATCCGTGACGTCGCCGATGCCGGGGTAATCAATCAGGGGCAATTCAGAAAACGGAGGAGCGAATCCCCAGACCTGCAGGTCGGCAATTTGATCGATCACATCCATGCCGTTACCCAGTACCTGTCCGAACACGGTGAAACCGCCGTTGGAGTTGTCCAGCGGGTCGGAATTATCGGCCAGGTTGAAGAACCACTGGCTGGTGGCGCTGTCCGGATTGCCTTCCTGCTTGGCCATGGCGATCGTGCCGCGCGTATTGGAAATACCCGGTTCATTGACCACCGGAGCATTGGTCTCTATTGCAGCCGGGTTGCCGTCGACCAGGTAGTAGCCGCCGCCCTGAATGACGAACCCGGGCACCGAGCGATGGATAAATGAATCTTTATAAGCACCGCTGTTAACGTAATTGAGGAAATTCGCGACGGTGGCCGGCGCCTCCGCGTCAAACAGCTCGATCTGCACGTCGCCGAACGGGGTTTCCATCGTCACCTCGGTCGCAAATGCCGAAACTGAAAACATCAGCGCCAAAACCACGCTGGGAAGGAATGAAAAAAATCTTCGGGTACGGGTGGAAAACATCTATGGATACTCCGGTCAATTGGGCCGGATTGTATATAGAATTGAGCCCACATTACAATCAGCAAACACCAATCAGGCAATCTCCCGTCAAATGATCCAGCACAGCCAGCGCCGGGCTGGCCGGTGAACTTGCACAGGTGATGCAGCGCGATATGGATCCGGCCAACGCCTGGCAAGTGTTCCTGGACAAAAAAGGGAAGCCCTATTGGGTCAATAGCGACGAGACTGTTCACAAACAGCCCGCTCGTGATACTGGTCAGCGCATCATGAACCAGATTTTCAAGATATTCCCCAAGGACCTGTACTGAGTCTACTCGGCACCCACGCGATTGAAAAAACCGTTCTCCAGGTAGAAAAGCACCTGCTCAATCACGTCTTTATCGCGCATCATGAACACGTGGTTGACCGGCATTTCCAGGTGGTCATTCATCCCTTCCACCCGCGTCGACTCGACCGAAACCTTGCCGTCATCCTTGCCGGGCAGTGATTGCGACAAAATGGGGTTGAGTGTCCGGTTGCCAGCGATGATACCGAGATCGAAGTCGGCCGGCCCCAGGGCGCGCGGAACGCTGGCTTCTCCTGTGCCCAGCTGCAGACCGGCCGGCCCACTGAACCATTCAAACCCCGGCCAGTCCGCATAACGGTCAATCACCTCGCTGCCCTGGTTGGGAGGACCGAGCATGACGACCCGGCCCAGCCTGTCGATATCGTTGTGTTCGAGGTACTGCCTGATCAGTATGCCGCCCATCGAATGCGTTACAAAGTGAATGGCCATGGCGTCCCCGCATGCCTGGACTCCCGCTTCGACCGATTTCCCGGCGAGCACGTCAACCGACTCTTCAGTAGACAGGTATTCAATATTCTGTACCTGGTAGGAAGCCTCGGCCAGTAATTTTTCCATCCGATTCATTGAACTGTCAGTGCGCCACAAACCGTGCAGCAAAACCACGCATTCCTCTGCAGCCAGCGAAGCGGGCGCCAGGAAAACGAACAACAACCCGGTGATTCTGAAAAACATCAGCGCATACCTTTTCGCTATAAATTGCGGCTGCCTGAGTTTACCGCATCATTGCGTTAACATGGTGGTATTGCCGATGGGAGTGATTACCAATGAAAAGCCTGTTAAAAATCGTGTTGGGACTAGCAGTCATCATTGTTCTGCTGCTGGTGCTGGCGGGCTTTCTGCTTCCCGTAATCTATGACAAGGAAGACCTGAAAGCCGCCATTGCCTCCCGGGTTCATGAGCAGACCGGACGCGAACTTCAAATCGATGGAGAACTTGATTTCTCCGTTTTTCCCTGGCTGGCGGTAGAGGTCAATGACCTGAGTCTGGGCAACGCCCCGGGCTTCGGTGATCAGCCGCAGGCCAGGATCGGCAGAGCACGTGCCGGCGTGGCGCTGGTGCCCTTATTTCGCAAGCAAATTTCTGTCGATGAAATCACGCTTGACGGATTGAACCTGGTGCTGGCGGTCAATGCAAAAGGCCAGAACAACTGGGACGACCTGGCGGCTGGCGGGGCTGCGGAAGATGCGCCGTCGTCAGAGACCGGCATGTTTTCCAGCGGGCGTGTCGCGGGCGTGAATGTCCGTGACGCCTTCGTCGAATACAACGACATCAAGGCGGGGACACATTATCGACTGAGTGACTTTTCGCTGCAAACCGGCGCACTGGGTGACGGCAAGGCCGTGCCGCTCAAGCTGGAAGCCCTGCTCGAGAACGTTGCCACCGAAACGCGCGCACGGGTCGAACTGGCCGCGACCACGGCTGTTGACCTGGAAGCGGAACGGTACTCACTCTCCGATTTTGAGCTGGCTCTCGCGCTCGAAGCGGCGGATCAGAGCCAAACCGTCCGTATCCTGGCGCCACAGGTGGAAATGGACCTGGCCGCCCAGACCCTGCAGTTGCAGACCTACGCCATCGAATTGGCCGATCTGCGCGCCAGGGGCGGGCTCACGGCGAGCAACATAATGGATGATCCCAAGTTCGCCGGAACACTCGACGCAGCCGAATTTTCGCCCGCGAAGCTGATGCGGGCGCTGAACATGGAGGCTCCTGAGACGTCCGACCCCGAGGTTTTGCAGCGCGCTTCCGTCAGCACCCGGTTTGCCGGCGACAGCCGGCAGCTGGTCCTGGAGGACATGACACTGCAGCTGGACCAAAGCCGCCTGACCGGCGGATTGAGCGTGCGAAACTTTGACAACCCCCGAATCGGCTTCACCCTCGGTGTGGATGAAATCGATCTTGACCGGTACCTGGCTCCCGCGGATACCGCCAGCACCAGCGACGACATCGTCATGCCTCAGCAGGAACTGCAGGGACACGATGTTCAAGGGCAACTCAAGGCGGGCGTGCTCCACCTGGCGGGCCTGACTTTCAACGACGCCGAAGTAAGCGTGGCCATCAGCAACGGCAAGTTGCGGCTGAATCCATTGACTGCCGGGTTTTACGGCGGCCGCTACAGCGGAGATATCGCACTGGACGGCTCCGGCGCCGACCCGGTGATCACTCTGGATGAAAAAATCGACTCGATTACCTTTCAGCGGCTGGTCGCCGATCTTGTTGAAACCGAGTCACTGTCCGGCACGGCCCAGGGGCATGTGCGGCTGACCGGGCGCGGCAAGACCAGCAACGAAGTGCTGGGCAATCTGCACGGCGACCTTGGCCTGACATTGACCGAAGGCGCGCTGGAAGGCATCAACATCTGGTACGAAATTCGGCGCGGCCTCGCGCTCTATAAAGGCCTGCCGGCCCCGGAGCCGGAACCGGCACGAACGGTGTTTTCCCGCATGAAACTGGCCGGAACGGTCAAAGACGGCGTCGTGAACGCCAGCGAGCTGACCGGAGAACTGCCGTTTTTGACCGTGCGCGGCAACGGTGCGGTGAACCTGGTGCAATCGGAGGTCAACCTGGGTCTCGTTGCCGAGGTCAGAAGCTCCCCTGAACTTGCCGGGGATCCGCTGGGTTCGGAACTCAGGGGCAAAAAACTCCCGTTCCGGGTCAGCGGCCCGCTGGACGCCCCTGCTCTTTCGCTGGACTGGGAAGCTCTGTTGAAGGGAGAGGCCACGGACCTCTTGCTGGACAAGCTTGGGCTGGGCCAGAAAAAATCTCAGGCGGAAGGCGCCGGGGATGCGGCAGAAGAAGAGCCGCAAAAAGATGCGCTGGAGGAAACCGCCAAGGGCGCGCTATTCGACCTGCTGCGCGGAAAAGACAAAGACAAGGACAAGGACGACGGCGGCGGTTAACGCCCGGCGGGCGTGAGGTGCCGGAAACAGACTAATCTTCCAGCACCTCCTCCGGGTGGCCGTGTGAACGGAACATCAGGATCGAAAGCAAGAGCAGGAAAACGAGCAGTCCCTTGAGCGCATAGTTCTGCGACCAACTGGTGACATCCGCCACCGAGCCGTAGAACAATGAACCGGCGGTAGCCCCCAGATTGGATACCGACATGTAAATGGCGAACTGCGTGGCCGATTCGGCCGCTGAGCATATGCTCATGGCCAGCGCCAGGGCGCACACCATGATGACCGGCAGCAACAGTATCCACAGGGACATCATTACCAGCACGTAGCTGTCGTTACTCCACATCTCCTGCGTTCCGGCCAGCGTAAAAGCATGAATGCCGGTCAGGAAGATCGTCAGCCCGAGGATGGTTTTGGCGCCGAAACGGTCGATGATCGGCCCGAGCCCGAGAGCAATGACCGCGCCCGCCAGGCCCATGACCGCGTTCAGGTCTGCCCATTGCGGCGTGGTGAAATTGAACACCTGGATGGCGGCAATCGGCATCAGGGCCCGGCCGTAACCGCCCACGAGCCCGTCGATGAACATGATCAGCATGATAATGATACTGGCCCTGGTCCAGAGCACGTGATTGATATCGGAGAAAACCTGCCGGAACGATGGCGGCTCCTCGTTCTTGGGTGAAGCCTCGCCTTTCGACCATGGGAATAATCGCTCATTGTGGCGCTCGCGCACGATGACCAGGAAGATGAAAATCGCGGCGGCGCCCACGGCGCAAACGATTGCCGTGATTTTCATGCCGTAGATCACCAGCAGGCTGCCGGTCACCGCCGAGGTGATCGCCCAGCCGACGGATTTCCCGAAACTCATGAAGGCATTAAGCCGGCCTTCCTCTTCCACCGGCACCAGGTCGATTGACATGCCGTCCACGGCCACGTCCTGGGCGGCGGTAAAGGTGTTAATCAGGAAGCCGAGTGCGGTGAGTAACCCAAACTGCTGCACCGGGTCGTCCACCCACATGAGCGCCAGCAGGCTCAGCACCATGCCCAACTGCATACCGATGACCCAGGGCCGTTTTTTGCCCATCGGCAGGTATTCGAAATGATCCATCAACGGCCCGGCAATCAATTTGAATGCCCAAGGCAGCATGATGATGCCTAGGAATGTGGCTATTTGGGAGGCGGCCACGCCCTCGACCGCCAGCCAGGCCGGCAGGGCGATGTGCAGCAGGCCCATCGGGATACCCTGGGCAAAGTAAGCCAGGGCGCCGGTCGAGTATCGCATTTTAGGGCTGGTGGAAAGAAACCATCCGGTATTTATCATTGTTTCAGCTACCCTTTTTCAGCATGATTTCGTCGACATGGTACACGTTACTCCGTTGCTGCGTGAAATCCCGCCGCAAGTCGCCCCCGAAGCAGATAGAACTCATGGCCGGCGCTGGAAAACCCGGACGTAATCGACCAGCATTTTTTGCGGAAAGACCGAATCGTCGATACCGCCGCCCGCCCTGCCCCAGCCGCCGCCGATCGCCAGGTTGATCACCAGGTGGAACGCGTGGTCATAAGGCCAGGACTCCCAGCCCGAATGCTCGTTGACATAGGTGAAGTAGCGGATGTCGTCGACAAAAATGTCGATCCGCTCCGGTGTCCACTCGATGGCGTAAACGTGAAAATCCTCGCCGATACCGTCCTGCAGGATGCGGCCTTTGCGCTGCTGCCAGTTCCTCCAGTAATAAGCGACGTTGTGAACCGTGCCGTGAATATGGCCGGGCTGGTAGCCAACGTGCTCGAGGATGTCGATTTCGCCGGAATTGGGCCAGGCGTCACATTCATCGACACCCTGCCAAAGATCCCCGGTCTGGCACGTAGAAGCGTACCGGAATGGATCGCTGGGCAGCATCCAGATTGCCGACCACGTGCCTTTTCCAACCGGAACGCGGGCGCGTGCTTCGACCCGGCCATAGAGAAAATCGCCCTTGCCGCTGGAATGGATTCGTGCAGAGGTATATTCAGCCCCGGCAAACTGCTCCTTGTGCGCCTCGATCACCAGGAAACCATCCTCGACGCGAAGATTCTTCGGGCGATCCGTGTAGGTCTGGTCTTCGTCGTTAACGGTTCGCGGAGGCCAGACATCGACGCTCCAGAGCGCCGGGTCTGGCGCACCGGGCACATTGAACTCGTCACCCCAGGCCAACTCCCACTGATCGGAAACACTGAATGTTCTGACTACAACGAGCGCGCTCAGTATGGGATCCAGTTTTCCAGGTATAAAACGGACATTCAACTCGCCATCGGCCACCTCCACACCACGCACGGTAACGGTGAGTGCCGATTCGGTTTTTCCATCCCTCCACAGAATCACATCGACGTCTTCGATCGCGGTTTGATCCTCGACAACGACGTTAAACAGGCGCTCGCCCGCGTTGATATCCAGCGGTTCTGCAAAATGAAAAGTCAGCGCATAGGTGCCCGGTTCCACCGTGCGATCGATCTGAATTTCACCGGCACGGTAGCCCCGGTAAAGGCCGGAGTCCTGGGATCCCAGCACGGTCTCCAGTTTTCCTGCTGCTCCGCCCGTCACCGAATTTTCCGCCTCGAAAAGCGTCCCATCGCTGGCCTCGTAGGCCGGTCCGCCGACATTGACGGCCCAGACCACATCCTCGCCCAATTGAGCCGCCAGAGTCTGCGGCAGGAACGCACAGCTGATCAAGGCGAGCAGCCGCGTAAGATTAAACTTGTACGTGTCTGACAATAGCATGACGGTCGGTTCTCCCTGGTTTAACTGGATTGGGGCGCACAGTATTGCTGTAAAAAATCTCGATGACTCGGGCTCTTTACCACGACGCCGGCTATCTTGTTCTTTACCTGGTCCATGAGGCCACGAAGCTGGTCGTCCGTTAGGTTGTCCACGAAGGGGTGATAACCTGCAGGTTCGACGCCCTGGCCCAGCATGACCGCCGCCCAGGAACGTTCCAGGAACATCTCGGTATTGTCCCTGAATGCGCGCGCGTTGCTTCTGAAGAGCTCGATCTTGTGCGCCAGGTGGTCCGGGATGGACATCTCGCTGCAATCGACCCAATAAGGTGAATCCCTGCGCTCGGTCACCTTGTAATGCAGGATGATGAAGTCACGGATCTGCTCGATCTCGGTCGCCGTCTCGTCATTGAACTGCCTGACCTCGGCTGGCTCGATGCCCGCCGCCGGAAACAACCTGACCAGCCGCAGCACGCTGTTCTGGATCAGGTGAATGCTGGTCGACTCCAGTGGCTCGAGAAAGCCGCTCGAGAGCCCCACCGCCACGCAGTTTTTAACCCATTGCTCCGATCGCCGGCCCGTGCCGAAACGAATGGTGCGGACATCGGTCAGCGTATTGCCCTCCACGTTGTCCAGCAGCGCTCTCTGAGCTTCGTCATCGGAAATATAATCACTGCAATAAACCATGCCGTTGCCCATCCGGTTCTGCAGCGGAATTTTCCACTGCCAGCCCGCGCTGCGAGCGATCGACCGGGTGTACGGCAAGGGCGGGGCGACCAGTTCCGACTGCACCGCAACAGCGCGGTTATTGCGCAGCCAGTGCGACCAGTCTTCCCAGCCGGCCTGCAGTTCCTGCTCGATCAGCAGCCCGCGAAAGCCAGTGCAGTCGACAAACAGGTCGCCCTCGACCCGCTGTCCTGACTCCAACTGCACAGATTCAATGTGGCCCGATTCGCCGTTGGTCTTAACATTGACCACCTTACCCTCGGTTCGGCTTACCCCCCAGGATTCGCTGAGCTTTCTCAGCATCGCGGCGTAAAGTGCGGCGTCAAAATGATAGGCGTAATTCAACTGCGGTTCGGTCTGCAGCGTGAATTTACCGGCATGGGCCATCGAGGCTTCCGGGCTGAAACGCTCCAGTGACCCGGTCTCACCCATCCGCCTGGCCCTGAGCCAATAGTGGTGGAACTGGGCGGCCCAGGTCTCCACCCCCGGATTGCCGAACGGATGAAAATAGCTTTCCCCGAGGCGGCCCCAGTTTTCGAATTCGATACCGAGCTTGATGGTGCCGTTGACGGCGCGCAGAAACTCGGCCTCATCCAGTTCGAGCAGCGTGTGAAACGACTTGATCAGCGGAATGACGGCCTCGCCGACACCCACCGTGCCGATTTCGTCGGATTCAATTAGCCTAATCTCGATATTTCGGCCCAGGCTCTTGCTGAGCCCCGCCGCCGCCATCCAGCCGGCCGTTCCGCCTCCGACGATGACCACGCGACTGATCTGGTTCATTCCCGTATCACCCCGTCTCTCATGCCTTCTTACCTCTGTTCATACCGATTACTTGTTCAGCTTGTTTCGCAGCATCATACGAATGCGGCGCGCCGTGTTTTCGTCCAGTTCGCCCAGCGCACCGCGCCGGTCCGGCGGAATGTGGGCGGCGACGTCGTCGTCCGGGCTGAAAACATAGTGGTCGAAAAAGAAACGCCAGGCGGCGCGCTGCGGCTCCGGCAGGCTCCTGATACTCAGAATGGCGTGCAGCAGGGCATCCAGCGGCGCGCCCATATAACCCGGGCCAGGGTACCACCAGTGGTTGATCAGGATGTTTAGGCGCTCCAGGCCCTCAACATGGTGCCACCACATGCTGGGGATGTAGATGGCGTCCCCGGGCTCCAGAACGGCGTTCAGCCCGTGCGCCGCCGCCTCCTCGAACCGCGGGAACCGTTCCAGGTCCGGGTGTTCCAGGTCCACCATGCTGACCGGCTGTCCGGCCGGCGTAAAGTCGATGGGCCCGACATACAGGTTGGGCAACTGCTCCGGCGGAAACAGGATAAAACGCCGTCTGCCGGCGCCTACCACGGCGATGTTTTCGAGCACATCGTAATGCGCCGCCACGCGGTGCTGATTACCCAGCCAGATCCGAACCGTGGCCTGGATTTCCGGAAGGTCCAGGAAATTGTCTGCATCGAACTCCGGCAGACAATACTCGACCTCGGTGGAACCCATGTAGATCGTTGGCGACGACTCCCCCTCGGTCTGCGCATCCAGTTGCTCCAGCACCCAGGCCAGACGGGTCTCGCGCTTTTCGAAATTCATGCCGGACAGGTCGTCGCTGTAAAACACCCGGCCCTTGTTTTCCGGTTGACCAATTGTTGCCAGGACCGGGACATCGCTGGCAAACCGGCGAAGGTAGTCGGTCACGGCACGGTCGGATTGGCGGGCCTGTTCGACCAGGCCCCAGGAGCCAGCCAGTCCCCTTACGACAAACGGGCCCTTGGCCGATGCAATTCTTTCGAGCACGTGCTCGCCGGGCGCCAGTTTGCACTCCTCCAAAGCATTCATCTTGTCCAGGATAAAGCCTGCCGTCACGCGAATTTCCCTCAGGCGTCGCTGGCCGCCGCGGCCAGTGCCCGGTTCTTGCGATCGATCAATTTACCGAGGTTGGGCATCGAGGCCATCATCATGTAAATGCTGTGCAGAAAACCGGGGCGATGCAGCGATTCAAGGGCGCTGCCGTTCAATTCACGCAACTTATCCTCGTTGATGGTAAACAGGCCTTCGAGGTTATGCTCGGAACCATCGATCAGCGTGATTTTGAGCGCGACGGACTCGATCAGGTCCAGGCCGACCAGCAACCTGGAAAAAGCCTTGTTGGCTTCGTGCCCCATGTGGATATTATTGAGGACTTCATTGATTCGCTCGAGAAAAGGGCTCTCGCCGCCGTGTGGCAGGAAAACCGGTTCGCCCTCTGAAGTGCTCACCTTGGGGTGCTCCATGTCGACACTGACCACGGGCAGGCGCCTGGGAATGCCGTCTTCGGTGGTTTCCTGGAATCCGATCAGAAAGGGCTGGCGCTCAATGGAGAACGGAACGTAACGTGCATCCCAGCCCTGCTCGGTCAGGAAGAGGTTTTCGTGCTCACCCAGTCCCAGCAGGACCATGGGTTCGAAGTGACCGGCTTCTTCGACCTTGATAAAAACGATGGTGTATTCCATCTGCAACTGGCTGAACTCGGCCGGAAAGGCCCGCGTCACGTTGATATCTAACCCCTCTCCCGCGCGGTATCCAGGCAGAATCCTGAGATCCTTGTGGATTACATTATCCAGCAGCACATGTTTGCTCATTGCTTTAACTTAATCCTGTTCGTGACCGGCTGACCGGTCGTCATATTTTAACGCGTCGCCCCGGCGGTTTGCGTGATAGCCTGCAGCAATTCCCGGTTGGTTGGCAGTTTGCCGATGATCCGGTTGGCGTTTTCCGTGTTCTCGATGAAAAGCCGCTCGGCTTCTTCTGCCTGCCTGGCATGTTGGCTTCCCTGCCTGACGTGCGTTTCAAAGCCCATGCCGTACAACACGTACTGGTAACTCGCCGCCGAGAAAATCTCATCGAAATGGGGAAAGTCGTTTTGACCGGGCACCTGGTATCTCCACAGCTCGAGCATTTCCGCGAGGCCGTCCGGAATTCCCGAGGGATCCCGGTTGTCACGCCAAAAAGCGGAATCATCCCTTTGACTCAGAATATAGTGCAGCTTCAGAAAATCGATAATCCGGTCCCAGCGGTAACGGAACTTATCATTGTAACGCCGCGCGACGATGTCCATAAGCTTCCGGTTGGCGGGAAATTCCTCGGCGATCATCTGCCCGGCCAGTTCGATCATGACCAGGGCGCTTGCTTCGAGCGGTTCAAGAAAGCCCGCGGACATGCCGATGGCCACGCAGTTTCGATGCCAGAAGCATTCGCGGTGGCCGGATTCAAAACTGATCTTACGCGGTTCGAACGCGACCGAACCCTTGCCGGCAATCGCTTCAAGGTAGTCCCGCAAAACCCGGCGGGCGTCTTCCTCGGTCGTGTGGGCGCTGGAATAGGTATAACCGATGCCCCTACGGGCCTGCAGCCCGATGTCCCAGATCCATCCGGCCGGGCGGGCCGTAGAAATCGTTTGCGAAGCGATGGGGCTGTCCGGACGGGCATAGGGAACCTGGATCGCAAGGGCCGAATCGTTGAACAACACGTTGGACCGGGAGATGAACGGAATACCGTAGTGCTTGCCGAGAAGCAGCGACTGCAGACCGGTACAGTCGATGAAAAGGTATCCCGAAATGTCGCCATTACGCTTGGTGCTTACCGACTCTATGTCGCCGTTGGGCCCGCTATTGACGCCGGTTACGTGATCGCCCAGGTAACGCACTCCCAGGTTTTGAGTGCAATGTTCTTTCAGAAGCTCGGCGAACTTGCCGGCATCGAGGTGGTAACCGTAGTTGGCCACGAACGCGTAATCCGGGGTGGCCGGTTGCCTCGGAGCAAGGTCCCGGTCACACAGATAACCTTGAACGCCAACGGCGTTGGCAAACGTCACCCGGTCGCGGTGTTCCTGCCAGTATTCCGCGAGGTCCAGGTCACCGTAGCCCGCCGGTACGCTAAAGGGATGATAGTAGTGATCGTCACTCGAGCCATTCACCCAACCCGAGAACTTCGTTCCCTGCTTGAAAGACGCGGTGCAACGGGACAGGAAATCCGTTTCGGAAATGCCGATTTTCTGCAGGCTTACCCTCATCGTTGGCCACGTGCCCTCACCGACGCCGATGGTCTGGACATCGGGAGATTCGATCAGGGCAACCTCCACGGGAGAATCCTCGGATGCCGCCAGTTCACTGGCCAGCAGACCCGCCGTGAGCCAACCGGCACTGCCACCGCCGATGATTACAACCCTTTTGATGGAACCATTCATCGATTCAGTTTCGTCTCTAAAAAAAAGCCGCTGCAATCGCAACGGCTTTAATGTAACGGCTAGCGGTTGCTTTTAAAAGCGATAGCTCACGCCGATGCTATACCGGGATCCGTATTGGTTCGCACGGATAAGTTGCTCCGGATAACGAACGTAAATCCGCTGGGTTGACTTGGTCAGGTTGATCGCCTCTACGAATACTGACCAGTCTTCAGCAGGGAACCAGGTGAAATTCGCATCCAGCTGATCGTAGGCTTCCGTAAATACGGGTGAGTCATACTGGTCGAAACCGGAAAGGAACTCGTCACGCCAGTTATACGCCAAACGCGTGGAAATAACCTCGTTCTCGTAGAACACGGTGAAGTTGGCTGAGTCACTCAGGCCCGGCAGTGCGAAAGTCCTGTTCACCACGTCACGGTCCGCATTGACGTCACCGCCTACGAGTGTGGCATTGGCCACAATACCGAAGCCGCTATCGCCAAACAGGTGCTGCACCTGGAATTCCCAACCGTTCAGCTTGCCTTCTTCCGCGTTGGTCGTTGTACTGATGCTGAAAATCGCCAGCGGGTCGCCCGGCATCGGGCCGATTTCCTGCGGCGGATTGTTGCCCAGGATCTCGTTCATGCGCTGAAACAGATTTGCGTCCGATACCAGGGTACCTTCGGCTGTAAGCTCTGCGCGGGCCTGGTTGGCCAGGTCACCGATGTAAGGATCCTGCAGACCGTCGACGGAATCCTGAATGGTCGTGCCGACCAGGAAGTTGTCCACCAGCTTGTGGTAATAGGCGACAGAGGCGTAGCTGCCTTCAGCGTAATACCACTCCAGCGAAACATCGAAGTTGTCCGAAACATATGGCTTCAATTCCGGGTTACCCACCGACACACTCCGGTTCGTTACCAACGGGTTGCCGTTGAAAGTGCGTGACGAACTCAGGGCGCCAATCGGCGGCCGCGCTATGGAACGGCTGTAAGATGCCCGGCCCACCAGGTTATCGGTGAACGACATGTCGAAGTTCAAAGAAGGCAGGAAGTAGTCGTTCTTACCACCCCCGTCAGAAAGCGTATCGTCTTCCGCAAACTCGTAACGCCATTCGTTACCACCCACCCAGAAAAGTGCGGTGGCGGGGCGCTCAATACCCTGCGAATTGACTTCTGTCTTTTCCCAGCGCAGGCCTGTAACCATGTTGACTGGCATGCCCAGGAACTCGCTAGCGAACACCAGCTCGCCGTACAGGGAGGTGGTCTTCTCGGTAACCCGGGAGTCGCCGGTGAACGGACCGGACCAGAAATAACCGCGTCCATCCCCCTGGAAATCTGCCGGCCAGGACGGCCAGTAACAGCAGGTCGCCAAGTTGGGATCGTTGGCACCAACGGTTTCGTAGCCGTCAACCACGGTGTCAAACGGCGCGGTCCAGTACCAATCGACCGGGAAGTTTCCGGTATTGTTGAAATCACCAAGCAGGCCGCCGAACTCTTCACGGGTCCAGGTATCATCCGGCCACCAGGTGGCTGAGGTCAGCCAGAAACCTGCCGGTAACTGCCCCGAGTAGGCGTCCTGCTGGCGGAATTTATTCTTGAGGTAGGAAACGCCGAAATTGATTTCCTGAAGGGCGTCGCCGTCACTTTGCCAGCTGCCACCCAACTGTATCTGATCGATGTCGTTCTTCTGATCGGTGTCGAAAGCCTGGCCGAAAAGAGAACCGATATCGCGGGCAAACAATTCATCCTGCGGAATACCGGCATTCGGGCCCTGGCCGACAAAACCGATATCGAAGATTGGAACGCCTCCTGGCCCGTAGGTTGCGGTTTTGGTGGTGATATTGGCAGTCGCGCAATCCGGGTTGTAAGGTTGGCCCTCACTCGCACACCAAGCGCCGTCGAATGAGTTACCGATGATCACGTTGGCACTGCTGCCCGGACGATCACCCAGGCCGTCTCCCACGTTCTTCGACGTTGAAGTGTGCGCGTCCAGCGTAAACGCCAGGTTGTCGGTGGCCACCCATTCAAGGTTCAAACCGATTGAGTCATTGGTTTTTTGCGTATGGTCGCGGGAAATGCCGGTAGCGTAGTCGCCGCCGGCTTCGGTCACGCTTGTCCATGTGCCTCGTTCGTTCACGGTACCGCCAACGACAGAGCCCGTGGCCAGGAACCAAATACCAAACCCATTAGCGTTTTTCTTGAAGTCAACCGTAGAGTAGGTGTAATCCAGCGTAGCCTTAAAGTTATCGGTAGGCTCCCACTGCAGCACGACCTGCGCGTTGGTGCGCTTACGTTCAATATCTGCCCAGCCATAACCGGCATCTTGCGGATACCAGTTGTAACCGTCTGCTCTCTGGTTGTTGTTTTCAATGACCGCATTGGGGTTAAGCAGAGGCCGGTTCGGAATCCAGGAAGCGACGTGCGCCTCCTCTTCCCGGTTTTGACGATCAGAATAGGAAGCGGAAACGAGTACGCCGAACGTGTCGTCAGCGAAGGTAGCGCTGAGCAGGCCTGACACCTCGGGGGTCCACTTGTCCAGCCTATCGCTATCGCCAGCCGATGATTCGTAATGGGCTTTTGCTGTTGCAACTGCCCTGAAACCGGGGGAATTCAGCGGGCGCGGTGTAAGTACGTTGACCGTTGCGCCGATGCCGCCCGAGGGAAGGTTCACGCGAGGGGTCTTGTAAACCTCAATGGCGCTGATGCCTTCAGTCGCGATATCAGCAAAGTTGAACGATCGGCTGCCGGCGGTCGGCATCTGGCGTCCATTTAACGTAACCAGGTTGAACTCAGGTCCCAGGCCGCGAACCGTGATCGCCGAGCCTTCACCGTTGATGCGGTCAATTGACACACCCGGGATACGCGCCAGGGCTTCAGCCAGGTTGGTGTCGGGAAATTTACCGATGTCTTCGGCCGTAATGGCGTCAACCAAACCGGAAGCATCCCGCTTGCGGTCCATCGAGTCGATGAGACTCTTGCGGACACCGGTGACGAACACCTCCTCCATCATGGGCTCTTCTTCATTTGCCCTCTCGTCGACTTCGTCAGCGGTGTTCTGTCCGTAGACTGGCTGAATCAGGAAGGCGCCAAGTGCCACGGCGATACTTACAGATAAAGGGGTCCTGCTGAACGTACGTTTTTTCACGATTGTGTTTCCCCGAGCTCGTATGAAAAATTTGGTTTAGTGTGCGCTTTTTTGTAAGCGCTTTCATAAAAAGCGCCTCACTGCATGTAAGCGCTTTCTTTTAGCTTAGCCAAAGCCTTATAGCGCGTCAACATTTTTTTAATGTTTTCCGCCCCATGCTTCAACTGAGGTATTTGATGCCCTGACATGAGCAAAAACAAGGCAAATGTATTCATCGGAGCGCCCTGCACTTTGCCATGGGCTGGTATATCCTGCGGTCACGCAACGAGCTTTCCGGAAAACATCGCGAGGCGTCTCGACATCGGCCAAAGTATTGAAAAATTAGCAGCAACGCACCCTGCCCGCTTCATCAGCGTATTGTTGGCCGTGCTGCCGATGTACGGATGCAATGAGCCTGAAGTTGCTTCACCCGGTCCGGACAATACCGTTGCGGAGAACGAACTTGTCCTTTCACGCAGCGGCTACAGCAACCGCCTTGAAGGCTTCTGGCTGGGCCAGAGCATCGCCAACTGGACCGGCCTGGTTACCGAGATGGACAGGATTGGGGGTGATGGCCCGCACGGTGATTTTTATACCCGCGACGACTGGGGCCAGCCGGATCAGCCAAGCTTCTGGGGACAAGGCATACCCAGCGACCTGTCCGCCACCATCGATTGGGTGTTCGAGGATGAAAACGGAGTGTGGGGCGCGGATGACGACACCGACATCGAATATATGTACCAGCACCTGCTGTTCACGCACGGTGTCAGCGTGCTCAGTCCAGAGCAGATTCGGGACGGCTGGCTGAAACACATTTATTCCGATGAAAACACGCCTTTCACCAACGACGAAGGCCAGAAAGAAAATTTTCTCTGGGTTTCCAACCAGCGGGCGCATGACCTGATGCGCACAGACGGCCTGGCGCCGCCGGCAACCGGTGACCCAGTGAACAACCCGGATTTCGACATGATCGACGCGCAGCTCACCACGGAGATATTCGGTTTATTTGCGCCTGCCCGGCCCGACATTGCGCTGCGCATGGCTTATCTGCCGATCCGGACAACGTCCAGTGGCGAAGCGGCGCTGGCATCCGAGTTTTACGTCAGGATGCATGCGCTGGCTTCAGCCGTGAATCCGGATTTGTCCAGAAGAGAACAGGTCCACTGGTTGGCGGAACAGGCGCGGCTGCATTTGCCCGACAACAGCTACACCGCAAAAATGTTTGATTTCGTCAAGGGACGTTACCTGGCAGGTGTGCCCTGGGAGCAGGCGCGGGATGAAGTCTATGTCCGCTACCAGGTCGAACAGCGGGACGGCTACGACGTCACCTCCAGAAACCTATATTGCAACGGTTGCTTTGCCTCGGGTATCAATTTCGCATCGAGCATGGTCAGTTTGTTCTACGGCGAAGGAGACTTCAGCGAAACGGTGAAAATCGCGGTTCTGGCCGGCTGGGACTCCGACAACCCGGCGGCTACCTGGGGCGGACTGCTCGGCTTCATCTACGGCAGGGACGGCCTTGAGAAGGCGTTCGGCCGCAAATTCGCCAACCGCTTTAATATTCACCGCACCCGCGGCAATTTCCCGAACGGCGGCATCGACACCTTTGAGGCCATGGCTGAGCGAGGTGCCCGGGTCGTCGACCGGGCTGTCCGGGAGGAAATGGGCGGTGAGGTGGACCTCGGGAACGACCAATGGATCATTCCCGGCGCCGGACCGTTACAGCCGACTCAGGCCAGGTAGTAGAAAAATACGTAGGCAGTCAACAGCACCGCAATCCAAAGCGCGGTAGTGCCGATCGGCCAGGCCCGCGCAAAAATGCCGTGAATCTGCCGGTCGCCTTCCGAATTCAATCCGAAATAGTGGCGCCCGCGCCTGCTCAAGTACAGTCCCAACCGACTTAACCTGGCGCTCAGGCCACGTCCCAGGCCGGTAAGAAATGCATGCACCCCGCGTGCCGAACCCTGCAGGACCACGCGCCACAGCCAATCCGTGTCGAGGCTGATGGTTTCTGTGCGCTTCATCAGCGGCAGCAACAGGAAAAACGCCAGGCCGCTGAACAGCAGCAACTGCAGGTAGAACACGACCTTGCTGGCCGTGTAAGCCTCGTATTCGACCGGATACGGCAGATAGGCGTAAAGCAATTGCGGTGCGACACCAAAAAGAATGCAGAGTGCGGCGAAAAACACCATCGCTACAGCCATGTTCCAGGGCGCATCCTTGGGCCGAAGACCCGAATCGCGCTGGAAAAAGACGAACCACGGGAACTTGATGCCGGCGTGCAGGAAAACACCCGCAGAGGCCGCTGCCAGCAGGAAATACACCCACACCAGGCTTTCATTCGCGGCAGCCTGTGAAATCATGGTTTTGGTGGTGAAACCGGAGGTCAGCGGAAAGCCGGAAATGGCCAGCGCCCCGACAATGCCGCAAACCGCCGTGAGCGGCATCGTGCGGAATAGGCCGCCCACATCGCTGCAGCGGTTTTTACCGGTGCGATACACCACCACTCCTGCACTCATGAACAACAGCGCCTTGTAGATGATGTGTGCAAAAGCATGCGCCGCTGCACCGTTGATCGCCATTTGGGTGCCGATGCCGATGGCGCAAACCATGAACCCCACCTGGTTCACGATCGAGAAAGCCAGGATCCGCCGGATATCATTTTCCAGCAAGGCGTAAATGATCCCGTACATCACCATGAACAGCCCGATGCCGATCAACACCGGCTCGCCCGGGAACAGCAGGATCAGTGCGAGGACAGCCGTCTTGGTCGTGAAGGCCGACAGGAAAACCGACCCGGTGGGGCTGGACCTTGGATAAGCGTCCGACAGCCAGGCGGAAACCGGAGGGGCGGCCGCGTTGATCAGGATGCCCACCAGGATCATCCAGTGATCGAACGTATCGGCCAGCATCGGCTGCACTTCGATCGAGCCGGTGTGCACCATCACGCCTTCGATGCCCACTTTCAGGATCACACCGCCGAGCAGATGCATGACGGCATAGCGGATTCCGGCGGCACGCGCACCCGGCGTACCGCCGCACCAGACCACCACGGTCGAAAACAGGGCCATCAGTTCCCAGAACAGGAACAGCGTGATCAGGTCACCGGCGAAACTGACGCCGATAGCGCCCGCAGCATAGGCGTAAGCGGCAGCCAGTTCGAACCACTTTGCCTGGCGATAGGCATAGAGTCCGCCTCCAAAGGCCATCAGCGCGAAGATAGTTGCAAACAGGCGGCGCACCGGGCTGCCCTCGATCGGTTCGATCGGGTACTGCAGGAACTGGAAGGTTAGTGAGACACCGTCCGGCACCTGCCAGACGGCAGCGAGCGTCAATAACGGAGTGAGCAGCACAACCGCGGTGCGCAGCGCGCCGCGGGTCGGGCCGATCAGCAGAGCACCCAGCAGCAGAATCAGCGCAGGAGGAAGGAAGTCAATCACGTTCCCGCTCCCGGTAATAATCTTCGTTGCGCTTCAAGATCCAGCCAAGCGCCTTGGCAAACAGCACCATCGCCAGGCAGGAAAGGAAGCCGAACACCGCCCCGAAACCCAGCCAGCCGTCGACGCCAAAATACCCCTTGACATTGAACAGCAACTGCACGGCCACCGAGACAACCAGTACCAGAGCAAACACCCGCCACAGCAAGCGGATGGAGGATGGCCGGGCCAGCCAGGCGTCGTCTTTGCTCTGGTTCATCGGATCGTTCCTGTCGTCGGTGCCACTCATGGCAGCTCCCTCACCAATTGCGCTTCCAATTCATAGGCCGGCGCGCTGTAGACGAAAAACGCGATCGTCAGCGCCGCGGTGATCGCCAGGGCCAGCACTGCCGCAAACGGCGCTTCGCCGTGCTCTTTCCCCGGCGGTGTACTGTCCTTCTCAAACCAAACCATGTAAACGATAGGCAGGAAATACGCGGCATTCAAAGCCGTACTCGCGATTATCGTGGCCAGCGCGACGTAGTTGTCGGCCTGGAACGCCCCGGCCAGGATGTACCACTTGGATACGAAACCCGCCGTCGGCGGAACACCGATCATGCTGAGCGCGCCAATGGTAAATGCAGTCATCGTGATCGGCATTCGCCGGCCGATGCCGCGCAATTGGGCCAGCTCGGTTTTCTTCGAGGCGGTGTAGATAGCGCCGGCGGCGAAAAACAGCGTGATTTTGCCAAAAGCGTGCGCCAGCATGTGAATGGCGGCGCCCACCTCGGAGAGCGGTTTCAGAATGGCAGCCGCCATCACCACGTACGAGAGCTGCGCTACCGTCGAATAAGCCAGCAGGCGCTTCAGGTTCTGCTGGCGCAGGGCCACCAGGCTGGCCGCCACGATGGTGAATGCCGCCGCGTAAAACAGCCAGCCGCTGCTGGGTTCGGAGAACAGGAAGTCGATGCCGAAGACGTAAACGATGACCTTGGTGATGGTGAACACGCCGGCCTTGACCACGGCGACGGCATGCAGCAACGCGCTGACCGGAGTCGGCGCGACCATCGCCGCGGGCAGCCAGCGGTGGACCGGCATCACGGCCGCCTTGGCGGCGCCGAATACGAACAGGCCCAGAAGCAGACCCACCGCAGGGCCTTCGACATGCCCCTGCAGAATGCCGCCTGCCGTAAAATCCCCCGTGCCGGCTACCGAGTAAGTCCAGATGATGGCGGGCAACAGCAGGCCGATCGATGCCGAGATCAGGATTCCCAAATAAACCCGGGCGGACTTCACCGTGGCCGGGTCGCCCTTGTGCGACACCAGCGGGTACGTCGAAAGCGTCAGCGCCTCGTAGAACAGGAACAGCGTGAACAGGTTCGCGGCAAGGGCTATTCCCATGGTCGCACCGAGCGAGACCGCAAACATCACGTAAAACCGGGTTTGTTTCTTCTCGTTATTGCCGCGCATGTACCCGATCGAGTAAATCGAATTCACCAGCCACAAACCCGAGGCCAATGCAGCGAACATCATGCCCAGGGGCTCGACCCGGAAGGCGATTTCAATACCGGGTAATACTTCGGCCAGTTGCACGCCCGGCCGCCCGCCCTGGTAAACGAAGGGCAGCAGGCTCCAGACACAGAAGATCAAAAGCCCTGCCGTGGTCAGTGTGACGATTTCGCGAAGGTTGGGACTGACGCGCCCGGTCAGCCCGATCAGCAGCGCACCAGCCAGCGGAATGGACAGGGCCGCTAGTATCAGGGTCTCCGGACTCATGGCAGTTGCCCCAGCAGCGATGCCGCAGCCCCGGCCGCCAGTTCCCGCGGAAGATCCGTGGCCAGCCCGAAATAGATGTTGGCCAATGCTGCCAGCCAGACCACCGCGAGCATCGTGACCGGCGCTTCTCGTATCACCTCACCCGCTTCCGTAGGCGGTTCGAACCAGGCGGTTTCAATGATGCGCCAGATGTAGACGACCGCCATCAGTGAACCGATAACGACGACGGCAATCAGGAAGAACCCCACGGGGCCCGCTTCCAGCGCCGCGGACACCAGGTACCACTTGCTGATGAAACCCGCGGTTCCGGGCACACCGATCAGGCTGAGCCCGGCGATTACGAAAGCCGCCATGGTCCAGGGCATGTGTTGCGCCGAGCCGGCGAGGTGGCGCAGGTCGAGCCGGGTAAAACGCATCGCCAGCGCCATCACCGCCAGGAACAACGTGCCTTTCGCCAGCGCGTGATTGAACATGTGCAGCAGGCTCGCAGACAGCCCGGCCAGGCTCACCAGGCTGGCGCCGAGCAGGATATAGCCAATCTGGGCCACGGAAGAATAAGCCAGCAAGCGCTTGATATTGGATTCAAACAACGCAACGGCCGATCCGGCGAGGATCGCCAGCACCGCCAGCGGCATCAGGAACGCAGCGAACTGGAATTCATGACCCAGCAGGTTTTGCTGGAACACCACGAAATCGAAACGCAGCAGAACATAAAGGGACACTTTGGTGGCACAGGCCGCCAGGAACGCCGTGACCGCATGCGGCGCATAGGTATAGGCGTTGGGCAGCCAAACGTGCAGCGGAAATACGGCCGCCTTGAGCGCCAGGCCCACGGTGATGAAACCGGCGGCGACCAGGATCGGCCTTTGGTCCGCTACGTCATGAATGCGCAACTCCATATCGGCAAGGTTGAGCGTGCCGGTCATCATGTAGATCAGGCCAATACCAATCAGGTAGAAAGTCGCGCCGATCGTGCCCATGATCAGGTATTTGAAGACAGCCGGCAGCGCCCTACGATCCGTTCCGCCCGCCACCACGATGTAACTGGCCAGCGAAGAGATTTCCATGAAGACGAAGATGTTGAAAGCGTCAGCCGAGACCAGGATTCCGGCCAGGCCGCTCAATACGAGCAGCCAGGCGGAATAAAATAGCGGCTGGCGGCTGTGTTCCACGGCCTTGTCGAGGCTGGCTTTGCCGGCCATCAGGGCAATGCTGGAGGCGCCGGTAACGATCAGTAGAACCAGTGCACTGAACATATCGACGTGAAGCTCGATGCCGTAAGGCGGTTCCCAACCGCCCATCGCGTAGCTAAAGGACTCGCCCGACAGGGCTCCTTGCGTCAGTCCAATGGCAATCGCCAGCGCCATCAGGCTGGCGACCAGGGTGGCGGCCCAGGCCAGTCCTCGTGGGCGCAGCAGTGCGACCACGGGTGCAAGCAGCATCGGAGCCGCCACTTGCAGTGCCGGCAGGTGGAATTCCAATGGTGTCACCGCCGGTCGATCTCCTGAATTTCCTGCTCCTCGATGCTGCCGTACTCTTCCTTTATTCGAACCACGATCCCAAGCCCCAGAGCAGTGGTCGAAATACCGACCACGATCGCCGTGAGAATCAGCACCTGCGGCAGCGGATTGGAGAATAACTGGTTCACGGCGTCATCCTGGTAGATGGGCGCCGTGCCGCCGGTAACCTTGCCCATCGTCAGGTACAGCAGAAATACAGCCGACTGGAAGATCGACAGGCCGATCAGCTTTTTCACCAGGTTGATCTTGGCGACCACGGCATAGAACCCGATCATCAGCAGAATGGCGAAAACCCAGTAATAAAAAATGCCGAGAACCTGCATCAGACCTGGTCCCTGGCGGCAAAAGCGTGAAAGATCAGCAGCAGGACGCCGGTGACGGTCATCCCAACCCCGGCCTCGATCAGGATGATGCCCATTTGCTGGCCCGTAATCGGGTTCGATGCCAACACCGAGTAGTCCAGAAATTCCGAACCGAGCAGGATACCGGCCAGGCCGACACCGCCGTAGAGCAAAGCGCCGGCCGAGCTAAGGGCGATCAGGGCATTTTTTGGCAAAACTTCCAGCGTACGCTCCTCGCCTTCAACCAGTGCATAGAGAATAAATGCCGCCGCGATAAGCGCGCCGGCCTGGAAGCCGCCGCCCGGCCCGTATTCGCCATGAAACTGAACGTACAGACCAAACAACAGAATGAACGGAACCAGCATCCTGCCGACGATGCGTGGGATAAGGTCCTCGCGCAGGCCAATCCCGGAGCTTTCATCTTCGGCGCGGCGACGGCTGTTTGGTGCAGTGGGCCTGGCCGACAGCAGGAACAGCACGCCGATACCGGCCGTGAACACGACGAACACTTCGCCCAGCGTATCGTAGCCGCGAAAACTGCCAAGCACAGCCGTTACAACGTTCGGAATGTCGATATATTTCGGTTCATTTTCCAGGTACCACGGGGCGACATGCTGGTGAACCGGCGCATTGGGGTCGCCGAAAGTCGGTTTATCGAAGGTCGCATACAGCACCACCAGCGTCGCGCAGACCACCACGGCCACCGACAACGCGCGGTGCCTTGTGACCATCCGTTCATGTTCGTAGGTCAACGCCAGTGCGCCGAGAAAGAGCACGGTGGAGATACCCGCGCCCACCGCCGCTTCGGTGAGGGCAACGTCCGCCGCATCGAGGATAAAGAAATTGAGCGCGATCAGCAGGCTGAAGATGCCCAGCAGCATCACGGCCACGAATAGGTTTTGAGTGCGGACAATCGCCACCGCCGTGATGACAAGAAGCGCCAGCAGGAATACACCGAAGAGGACGGTCATGCGTGATGTTCCTCGTCGGCCGCGTGGCCGGCGGCCGGCTTGATTCCCGCAAGCAGCGCGGCATGCGCCAGCGCATAGGACGAAGTCGGACTGGTAATCAACAGGAACAGCAGGATCGCAGCAAGCTTGATCGTCGCCAGAGACAAACCTGCCTGCACCATCACGCCGCACAACACCAGGACAGCGCCCATGGTGTCAGTGACGCTGGCAGCGTGCATGCGGGTATAGAGGTTTGGCATGCGCAGGGCGCCGATACCGCCCACCAGTACGAAGAAAGCACCCGCCGTAAGCAGAATCCAGCTGATAGTGTCCAGCACGATTTTGATCAGCGCCTGGTCCATCATTCGGTTCCTCCGCCATCGCTTTCCGTATCAGCACCGCGTTCCTGCTCGCGGCGCACGGAGCGCGATTTGAAAAACTCAAGTACCGCCAGCACCCCGATGAAATTGATCAGCGCGTAAGCCAGCGCGAGATCGAGAAAATCCGGCCGCCCCGCCAGGAAGGCGATGACCGACAGCAGCAGAACGGTCTTGGTGCCGAACATGTTCACGGTCAGCACGCGGTCGTACACGGTGGGGCCGATCAGTGCGCGAACCAGCGCGAGCGCCATGGTAACGAGGGTGGCGATGGTGACGACGTAGTACATGTCAGCGGCTCCGGAGTTCGCTGACGAGGCGGTCCATCTCGCCATCCTGGATATCGCGTGCGCCCTCTTCGGTCAGCGCATGCACCGTGAAGTGCTGGTCGTCGAGACTCAGCGTCAGCGTACCGGGCGTCAAGGTGATGGAGTTGCCCAGGATGACGCGGTCGACCGGGTGCTCGCAATGAGCATCGAACTCGACGACCGTCGGCTTGATCGGCAACTTCGGATTCAGCACGATGCGGGTCACTTCCAGGCTCGAGCGGACGATCTCGCGCCCAAGCCACAACCAGAAACGGAACAGCCTGGCGGTGAAACGCAACGCAAAAATATCGGTGTCGAACAGGTGCATACGGTGCGCGGTGATCAAAACAATGGCGCAGGACAAGGCCCCCAGCATCAGGATCAGAGGCTTGAAGAACCCGGACCACAGCAGCCATGCCGCCGCCAGCAGAACCGCCAGCAGCAGGACCCGCGCCAGGTGGGCCCGGGCCGAATGATTGTCAGTCGGGACGTCTGGAGCGGAATTCATGCCGCCTCACTCGACCATGTCGCAGGGGTAGCGATTACGCAACGTCTGGTAAACCAGGTCCCTGGCCCGCGGGTTGGCGGCCACCAGATTTTTATTCTCCAGTGCAGCAACCACGTGCTCGACGACTTCTTTCAGCGGCACCGGGTCGCCCAGGCAGTAATCAGCGTACACCGTGTAACCGTAACGCTCGAGGCGACTGCCGATCCGCGTGCGCGCCGCACGCTGGCTAAACGACTCTTCCTTTTCGTATTCCTTCACGATGTTCTGCGCCACGCGTTCATCAGTAGCCACGGCGCCGTCAATGAAACCCTGAACGTACCTAACGCAGAATATACGATCCTTCTCAGCTTCCTGGTCATGGTACTTGTCGCAGTGCGACACCAGTTCTTCGGTCGACAGGGCGTCAACGGCCCATGCAGCTGGTGCCAACGTCATTCCAATCACAAACAGGATCAAGAAACGCATTTTCAAATTACCTCCGGTCGTTTAAGGGGCGGCGCGGGAAATGTATAACCGACCATTATTGGGAAGAATTCGCGGATTTCAATCTAATTTCATCCTGATAACCCCGAAAGTTTTTGCAAATAGCGAACCCGGGGACCGGCCGCCAGCCGGTAATCGATAAGCAGGACCACGATATCGCCGTTTTTTCCAATCTAAAATCACCGTCACATCAGGTCTTGCCTTGGAATGGCTTTTTTGCTGTTGCCATCTGTGCTATCACATCTATCAATGTGACAACTCAATTTTCCTTACATGGGGTTCAGTGCCGTTATGACTCAGGTCGCAAAACAATTTAACCGGGTACAGCGTGCCTTCCTGGGGGTTTTGAATAACCAGAATCGCAAGCTCATGGACTATGAAGACGACGTCTGGAATTTTCTTCAGAGCTGCTGGCACCTGAAAGACTGGATCAAAAATGATAAACAGGGTGTGGCAAAGGCAACCCGGACGAAAATCGAAGTCGAGGTGAACAGTTACCCTGCCCTGGTGACCGTCGGTGAACTGACCAACAAGCACCAGAACCTCCAACTGACCAGCAACGTGGCGGAAGAAGGCGGTAAAGAGCACGAAGAGATATTGCTGACGGTGGTCGAAAAAAACGGCGACGAATTGCCGGTGAAAACGCTGGCGACCGATGCGATGAAAAACTGGATGGCCATTATCAAGAAGTACCGGATTTAACCGGTTAAACCATTGATTTAAATGGTGCCGGCAGGGTGACTCGAACACCCGACCTACGCATTACGAATGTTTAGTCGGGGCTCATCATGGTTCACCATATCACCCCAACTACCCTTTAATATCAATTACTTCTGTACTTAGACCTCTTCATACCGTACCATAACAGCCACACCATTCTCACGATAATTATGTGACTAATAAGTGGCTAAAGCGAGACTGACAGACCTTGTTGTCCAGCGTCTAAAGTGGGACGGAAGGCAAACTATTACTTGGGATTCTACCCTACCTGGTTTCGGTGTCCGCGTAGGCAAACACAAGAAAACCTTTGTTGTGATGGTAGGAAAGGAGCGCAAGCTCATCACCGTAGGACACTACCCCGATGACAAACTCAAGGGCTCGCGGAACGAAGCGAAGCGCATCATGCTTCAAGTGCGCAGACCCGCAACTGACACTGACTCCCTAAAGAAGGAGTACCTTGCTGAAGCGGAACAGCGCCTCGCCACGACCACATACAACGGCTACAAGTCTCACCTGGATAACTTCACTTTTGAAGTGGACTCTCTCACGCTCAAAGAGGCGAGAGAGTTCCTCGACCAGTACGCAGATGCACCACAGAGCCAGAACAATGCCTTCAGAGCAATTCGGGCATTTTTGAACTGGTGTGTTCGTGAAGGCCACATCGAACACCATCCCTTAATCCGGCTTCCCGAACCCAATCGGAAGCCGAGTCGTGACCGCGTTCTCTCTGATGATGAGCTGAAAGCCATTTGGGATCACACCGATTTTCATCCTTACGGACATATTATTCGGTGTTTGATGCTATCGGGTCAGCGAAGGTCTCAGATTTGGAAGGCGCAGCCCGAATGGATCAAGGACGATGTAATTACTTTTCCTAAAGAAATTATGAAAGGCAAAGAATCGCACATCTTGCCAGTCACTCCTTTACTCTCCGAGTTCCTAAAGCCTCCATTCGATTTCAATGGATGGAGCAAATCTAAGACCAGGCTCGACGAGAAATGCGGTGCGAAGGTATGGAGGCACCATGATTTACGCCGGACCTTCTCTACCAACTGCGCGAAACTTGGCATACAGATTCACATCGTGGAGCAGATCCTTCACCACAAATCCGGTACCGTTTCTGGCATCGTGCAGGTGTACAACAGGTACAGCTACTTGGACGAGATGAAATTGGCCTTAGAAGCCCATGAGGAGCACATCCGCTCCATCATTAAGAAACGCGGCTAAAACCTCTTAGATCGCAATTTCGGAACGAATAGCAGGTCTTCTCAGTTATACTCTTTAGTGCTCTAGGGCTAACACCCACGAGCCATCGCGGTGGCTCCTTAATTGGAGACACTGTGATGAAATTGCTCACTAAGAAACAGTTGAAAGAAAAAGTCGGATACAGCTTCAGCCACATTGATCGTCTTGAGAAGGCTAACCGCTTTCCGCAACGCGTGAAACCGTTTGGCCGCAACGGGCGAGCCTTTTGGGTCGATGAAGAAGTAGATGACTGGATTGCCAACTTACTTTTAGAGCGTGGCTCCTAACAGGAGTCGGGGGGACCTAACCAGTCCCCCCACTTTATTTTCAGGAGAAACTCAATGGACTTTCAAAAGGCCATCACAGACGAAAAGAAACGAATCCAATCCGTTATCGCAGATCTCAACAAACAAAAAGCGGACATCGACAAAGAGATTGCAGTACATCAACGTGAACTCGATGCGATAGGCGCATACGAGTCAGCAAAGAAAGGCAAACCGGTACGTCGCACTCGTTCAACGAGTATAAAAGCCCAGGTACTTGCACTCATCAAAGTGAAGCCCTGCAAACGTGGCGACATAGCTTCTGCCCTCAAAGATAAGGGTATTGAAGTAAAGAGCCAGACACTGTCCAACACCCTTTCGAATCTCAAGAGTAGTGGAGCCGTTACCCTGGTTGATGGTGTCTATTCCGCTAAATAGCGTGCGAATTCTGTATGCAACGATATATGTCTCTAAGTCGCATATATAGTGACATACTGAATACAGCACCATAGCTCACCATTCCGCCAATGTCGCACGGGGCAACGCCCCGTGACCTTCTCACTTTTATGCTTGTCATTAAGACAAGTTTTATCCATAGAGGACAAAAACCGCGAAGGTCACGGCGCTCTCGCTTGATGACGACATTGGCGGGACAGTACTACGAGCGTTCGAGCACTGTGGTCAGGATGAATGGATAATTCATCCATTCACACTGGCCTACAAAGGTGGATATGTACTGTACTCTGTTGGTACTTTACGATTTTTGTGAACATTGTTATTCGTTAATAATTTTCACAAACAAAACTATACTCAGTTACCTTATATCTCTTGTACAGTTTGACTTTTTCTCTGCATATGGTACCTAAGATAACAGGTGTATTGTAGTTCTTAGATTAGTACTTTCCGAACTAGCTAGTTCTTTCGTGTTGGGACCCTATTGATAGCTGCTCTGGCAATCCAACAGGGCGTTGTCTTTGACGGTCTCAACATGATGGAGTTAGGTTTTGAGAACAAACTGGGAGAGTGGAAACCGTACAAAACAGAACGGCGCAATTTCTTCTTGACTGGACAATCTCAGACTGGCAAAACATCAGTCCTCGCAGACCTCGCCCTCAGAGATATTTACAACGGGAAAAACATCACTGTAATTGGTGATGACCTCACCGAACTAATACTCAGACATATCCCCAGACACCGCGTACCGGATGTGGTGTATTTCAATCCGGCGCTACAGCCCCTTGCTTTCAATCCAATGTATCAAGTACCGAGAGACAGGTATTACGCTCTCGCAGATGCTGTTGTTCGTACAGTCCATACACTTCTTTCCTATGAAAGTAGTACTCCGGTCATGGACGACTATATCCGGCTTACTGCACTGACCCTCATGCACATATCCACAGCTTCAAGTTCACTGGTCTCGCTTTACTACTTCCTTACCGATGACGAATTTCGGGCAGAGAAGCTCAGGGGCCTTCACGACCCACCGCTCAAGAAGTATTGGGAGCGTTTCAACCGTTACACGAGCAAGGAAAAACGCGACGAGGTAAAGAGCACCCTCACCAAGCTTTCGCCGTTCGTATTCAATCCCATGCTCCGTGACTGCCTCATTCAGAGAGGGAATCATCTCGATTTCAATAATAAAATCGTATTAGTTTCACTCAATGATCTGGCTGTGGGAAAGAGCAGCGCGTCATTTATGGGTGCACTGGCGCTCGCAACGCTGTCATCACAGCACAACCCTTCCACGACACTTTACATTGATGACGCTAACCGCTTTGGCAGCAAGATTATCGGAGAAGTATTGCGGCTCGATACAGTACACACGATCCTCGCCGCACGATCACCACGAGACTTTCAGGAGTACAACGAGATATTTAAATCGGCAGACATTGTCGCGTTCAGGTGTTCACCAAAGGATCAGGAAATACTCGACGATATCTTCCCCATCGGCCCCCAGGATATTCAGCTAGATAAACAGCGCCCTTTCGCATTCCACTTTTGTGCCTGCATCCTTGAGGGGACGAGAACTAACCGCCTGGAATTTATACGCTATGATTTTCCACGGCCTCCTCGAAACACCAGGCGGGGCCATAAACGAGTGGAGGCCAGTATTATTGATCGTTGTTGGCACAAATACACTCTCTCAAAAAAAGGTATTGATGAGCTTTTAAGTGATGTGCTAGACGCGAAAAGTGATTAAAAAACCGTGTGTTTCGCAGTACACTCACCCTGTAGAAAAAATAAATGAACGGATGGGGAAATTTTTCAGTGACTTTTGACCACACCGAGGCACAAAAACGAGCCACAAAAGCTCGAAGAGAATTTAAAAAGAAATGGAGCAGAAGGGCTAACTGGTTTCTGCTCATTTGGGTAATCGCAGTAACTATAATTTGGATAGTGGTATGGAAGCCTCTGTAATTGGTTTTCTCGCCTCTATTGGAATAGCTATCTTCCTCGCATTTAAGCACTACAAAGTCCTCGATAGTGTAGTAGCCATTCAGGTAACTATTTCCTTAGTAATTGTCCTGGCTGTTCTGTCATTTTTCCTGCTTTTCGCAGGCTCCAGGTTTCTCAGCGAGATATTGATGTTCATTGGGATTGGTGTCTCAGTTTTTACAATCGTTTCCATTAAATTACTTGAGCATGAACCAGAACCAGAGGAAGAAGACGTAGCGGATAACCTTCAAGACCGAATAGACCAGATGGTCAACGAGAGCAAGAACAAATGAACCAGTTAGATGTAACCATTGTAGTAGCAGTCGTCTTCGTTCTCTCAACTTTTGCGGTTTTGTATGCCACTCGGAAAGTGGTATTTGATGCCCTTCGTTTAATCCTGGCATTGGGTGTGTGGTTAATTCTTTGGGCTTTGGTTGCGTATGTCCTTTTTAGAATAGGAGTGATTAGTAATATAGGGGCTGTTGTTCTTATCCTGCTTTTTGCCACACCCTTTGGCATCGTGGCCTGGCTTGAGCTTTATGAAAAGGACGATGTAACCAAAAAAGAATCCCTGGAAGACCGTATTAAGAAATCAATTGAAGACAGCAAAAAATGAACTTCACTGATAGCGTACTTCAAGAAGTAAATAGCGCTATTGAATTACCAGATGATTTACAGGAGTTCATATCACTCTTACTTCTAAGGGAAGAAAAAGATAGCTACCGAGAACTCAACCCCGACCTATACGCTTACTACCTCATTCACTACATAAAGAATCTGAATCTCCATCCATCAGGCTTAAATGTTCCTCTTGGGTTATTAGTAAACAGGGAAATGCCTGAAAAGTTACAGGCATTAAACTTCTACCCAAACTCTAGTTTCACCAGAGACTTCTTTAGGTACAACATCCCTTTAAGGTTTCCTCAGTTTCTCCGCAGGGAACATACCTACATCCTGGGAAATACAGGTTCAGGTAAAACACAGCTCATTCAGCAATTAATCTCCTATGACTTGGAAACCAATGCCTCGATAGTCGTTATTGACTCTCAAGGGGATTTAATTAACACGCTCAAGCGTTCCAACCTGATAGATCCAGAACGCCTGGTGATTATCGACCCGATAGACAGCGTGAAGTATCCACTTGCGCTGAACATGTTTGATATTGGAGACCGGAAGGATCTCAGCTCTGTAGATCTCGAACGTCATATCAATGGAGTCGTAGAGCTACTCAATTTCGTGTTCTCAGCCGTGATGGACTCACCCCTTACAGATAAGCAGGGCGTGGTGTTCAACTTCTGTATTCGGCTTCTGCTCATCATTCCTGAGGCAACAATGGAAACCCTGGTAGACATACTCGAACACGGTGTAGAGAAATTTCAGGATTACGTGAACGAACTTCCTTCAGTGGCGAAGACGTTCTTCTTCAATTCTTTCCACAACAGGGATTACTACCAGACCAGAATCCAAATAAACCGTAGGCTCTTTTCTCTCCTCGAAAATCCAACGATCTCCAGGATTTTCAAATCACCAACAAACTCCCTGGACATCTCAAAAGAAATGGACAGAGGAAAGGTCATTCTCATATCCACTGATCGTTCTCTCCTCAAGCGTCAAGGCTGTGCCTTCTTCGGAAGGTATTTCATTTCCCTGGTAGCCCAGGCCATGCAGGACAGGCTCAACAGGCCACCAGAACACCGCAGGAAAACATATCTCTACATTGACGAATGTGGTGACTATCTTCAGACCGAGGATGTGAATGTCACGGACATTCTAGAGAAAGGAAGGAAATACAACGTCGGTGTCACCCTAGCCCACCAACAGATAAACCAGCTCCCACCTAACGTGTTCCAGGCTATCAAAACGAACTCAGCAATCAAGATGGTCGGAACGTGCTCATACAGCGATTCTAAGGCTCTCAAGTACGATATGGGGGTGGATTCGATTGATGCTCACCGTTTGAGCTTTCTAACGAAACTCAGAGGATCTGAGCCGTTTTACGTGAAGGTAAACGCAGGTTTACTTGAGCGCATGGAACAGCGTTCTGATGATGATCTCGAAGCCATAATGGTGGCAAACCGAGCCAAATATTCAATTATTGTCACTCATCCTTCAAAGATTGAAAAATTTGTAGAAAAAGCGGAAAAAATCGACGAAACGAAAGGTATACCAAAAGACCCCCTATCTGATTACACCTAACCAAGTTACCCCATAGCTCCTCGTTGTCTGTTGCATACGTAATGGTATAAAAAGTATGTATGCAGACACATATCAAAAATAGAGCCTATACCAAGCTTGACTTCAAAGACTCAGCCGATCAGCGTCGGAGGAACGGTCCTCGTCAGCCGGCTCCGAAGGACGATATCAGGCCCCTTAACCAAACTCATATTCGGATTCTTGAATTCATTCATCTTTTTGGCGGCTTCACCACTTCTCAACTCGTCCACGAATTCTGCAAACTCGAAGGAATCACCAAACAAACGGCCATTACCTACGTTCGTGACAAGCTTCTGAAAGAGGCCATGTATCACAATCATGGTGTTATCGAGAAACCTATTGAGCAATTCAACGTACGCAATATGTACGGCAGCTCAAATCGGATGGGCCACGCTCAATACCTGGTGTACAGAATCTCCGAGAAGGGAGAAAAGCTGCTCAAGAAAGTCGGCAGGTGGAACGAACACGCACCCAAAGCGCACGGGTGGTACAAGCACCAGATGATGACCGCTTGCACGTATCAGATCTTCTATCTGAATGCTCGTAGAGCCGGAATCCAGTTCACGCCGCAACATGAACTAAAGCCGAAAGATTCATTTATTCTTCTCCCACCAGAGTTGCGGGTCTTCCCCGATGCGGTATTCGTGCTGCACCTTAAGCAGCCGTTCATTTTCTTCTTCGAGATGGATAGGGGAACCGAAAAGGGCAGCAGGAAGGCAAAGCGCAAGACCTGGGGAAAGGGTATTAAATATTACAAGCGCATCATCCAAGAGAAGCTGTACCTGGAAAACTACGAGCTGCCGGAAGATCACCGAGCATTTCTGATGGCAATGACCACTGACACAACGATGGCTGGAAGAATTCTTCAAGATATCGAGCAGGAGTACCAGTCTGAGTGCTTTGAAATGCTCGTACATGCAACTCGCTCATTCGGCCCCCTCCCCTCCGATTTCTATCCTCCCAGGATGTATAACATTCTCGATGTACTCTGGGAGCGTTACAACTGCCAATCAATAAAATTCAGCAGGCATAACTAGACCACAGTTTTACTATTTGTAAAGTGTTTACATATCTCCTGTGAATGGTACAAGAGTAGAGGGGCATTACATTCAATAAAGCGTATAAGTATACGCAAGGAGGTATAGCAGTGATAGATTTTCAAGCCTTGAAAGGCTCGACCAACATCAAAGATGTTGCAACAGGATATTTGCGGTTGGAGGTAACGCAGGACCGCGATGCATTACGTGCTCCGTGTCCGTCATGCAAGGGTGATAACCCTCGCGCTCTCATCATTACGCCCGCAAAGGGATTGTTCTATTGTTTTGACGCTCGCAAAGGAGGTGATCTCATATCTCTTGTGTCTCATTGTCACGGAACCACGGACAGGGAATCTGCAGAGGCACTCGCTAAGGTTTACATGAATGACCAGATTCATGATGAACCCAAAGCCAAGGAAGAACCAAAGCCGAAAGCAACAAGAGGTTTCGACTCCGAGAAATACATCAAGTCGCTCAAGCGTGAGCAGGAAGATGTGTCCAGGTTTGGCGTTTCTGCTGAACTTTGCGAGGCAACAGGTATGGGTCTCTGTACGAAAGGAATCAACAGAGGAAAGCTAGCCATTCCAGTTCGATTGGAAAATGGAACGCTCATCGGATTCGTTGGTGTTTCCGGTGATGTGAGTGCTCCAAAGAAATGGAGGATTGCGTGAGTCGGGTCGAAGAAGATCGGCTCATATACGACGCACTCGACATCCTTCAAAAACGCTTCCAAGACAGAACTGTTCTCGATTCCCCGGAATCAGTCAGAGACTATCTCACTGTTTGGCTCACGGAGCGTGAGCGGGAGTGTTTCGTTGCCCTCTTCCTCGACACAAGACATCGGGTGTTGGAGATGAAAACAATGTTTTCCGGCACACTCGACGGTGCGACTGTGTATCCGAGGGAAGTAGTGAAAGAGGCATTGCGCTACAACGCAGGAGCAGTGATCTTTTGTCACAACCATCCTTCAGGAGTTACAGAACCATCTCTTGCCGATCAAGCGATTACCCGCAGACTGAAAGAAGCATTGGGAACTGTTGATATTCGTGTTCTCGATCACTTCATTGTTGGGGGCGGGGATTGCGTCTCAATGGCAGAGCGAGGAATGATCTGAACCTTCCACGGGCTACCTAGCCCTTTGACACCTGCATAACGTGGGTGTCTTTTTTTTCAATTGCTACATACCCTGGCAGTCTTTTCTATGAACTTGCCTTCATTGTTGCAGTCTTCTAGTGAGACAAATCGTGTATTAGTGACAAAATTCCATTAAGCTAGCCTCCATGAAGCCAATCATCTGCCAACTGCTTGCCATCGCGGTGCTTTTCATGAGCACCGAGGGCTTATGGGACATGGCAAATGAAACGCATCCGCACAGTGATATTTACGCTCACCAGATCGATGCAGATCATTCCGGGATCAACGGTGTAGACCCGCTGACGGAAGATTGCGAGGATCACTGCAGCAACTACTGTCATGGCCATTTTTCAGTTACTCTCGGCACTGCCGACAGTCTTTCGCTAAACTCTGACGCGAAATATCAGATTCTGGCGTCCACGCATTTTTCTGCCACACCCCAGGCTCCCCCAACCCCTCCCCCGAACGCATAACCATTCCTGATTGATTGCACGGGCATCTGATTGCAGGTGCGCGTTACTTTGTTATTGCACAAGGAATGGATAGTCATGCGTTTACTAATTCAGGGCATGGTGCTCATTGTGAGCATCTTGCCGATTCTTGTCTGGCCGAACGATGAAATCGAGCCGGCAAATGAACTAATTCTTCAAAAATACACAGACCCAGCACTTTCAGCTTTCGTCAGGACCGTAGTTGAATCGAACCCCAGGGTTCAGGCTGCGCGGGCGGCTCTGGAAGCATCCCGTGCGCTCGAATCTGCCGCAGGCAGGCCGATCTACAACCCCGAACTTGAAGCTGACTACGAAAGCGCAGTGGACGAGACATGGGAGATTGGCATTGGTCAGACATTCGACTGGTCGGGAAAACGAAAGGCGCGAGAACAGGTCGCCTCATCGGACCGCCACGCCAGCGAAGCTGTTTATGAAACTGTTCGCAGGAACATAGCTGTCGATTTGCTCTCCGGTCTTGCAGGTTTCCAGACGGGAAAGCAACGCGATTCACTGGCAGTCGAGCGCGTCAGGATCATGAAAGATTTTGCAGAATTGGCCCAAAGACGATTTACTGCCGGCGACCTGACGCAGGTAGAAGCCGATCTGGCTACTCTTGCTTCGATTGATGCTCAGATTCAGCGAGCAACCGCCGCTGCCGACCTGGCGGAAGCCACTCAATCGGTTCGTTCATTAACGCTGGCTACTTCTGCTGACCAATGGCCGACGATCAACTCTGACCTACCACTCGCGGTAATGATTAGTGATCCGCAGAGGTTTGTACTCAATCTGCCAGAAATTCAAGTCGCACAACGCAGGCTCGATGTCGCCAACGCTGCGATTGATATGCGAAAGACTGAACGGAAACCTGACCCCACTCTGAGCCTGCGCGGTGGCAGAGAAGATGACTCCACCCTGGTGGGTATCAACCTCTCCATACCGCTTTATATCCGTAACAACTACAAGTTCGAGGTTTCGGCAGCCGTGGCTCAGCGCGACCAGGTTCAACAAATTTTCGACGACCAGATACGCCATGCATACGCACGACTTCTCAGTGCATCCGAGCGGTATCAACTTTCACGGGAGGCCTGGGAAGGATGGCAGCGAATTGGGCAGGCCAGCCTGCAACGACAGGTCGATCTGTTGCAGAGGCTATGGGAATCCGGCGAGCTGAGCACGACCGACTACCTGGTTCAGCTCCAACAGACGCTGGACACACGGTGGAATGCGTTGGACCTCGAACTCACCATGTGGGATGCCTGGTTTGAATGGCTTGCAGCCACCGGATTGGCAGACAACTGGCTGGGGCTGGAGAAATCACCATGACTGGCCTCATGCAACAAGTATTCTCGGAGAACTTCACAATGAAAATCATTAAACATGCCGCACTGTGCCTGTTGATCGGCACCGGATCATCTGGTGTATACGCACAGGAGCCCCATGAAGAGGAAGAAGCCTCGCTAATTTTCACGTCTCAGGAACTCGAAGCCGCGGGTATCTCGATAGAAACTGTATTTGTTCAATCATTGGAGGAAACACTACGGGTTCCTGCCGAAGTCCGGACCAATGCGTACCAAACGGCCCACGTAACACCTCGAATCCAGGCACAAGTCATCAACCGGCACGTCAAGTTGGGCGACCACACCGAAGCCGGCCAGCCTCTCGTCACTCTTTCCAGCGTGGC
>JABDLD010000091.1 GCA_013001885.1 Lysobacterales bacterium | reverse complement strand
CGGCCTGACCGAAACCACCGGCAAGACCCTGCTCGAGGCGCAGGTATCCGAACTGAACAGCCAGTTGATCGTGGCGCGCGCCGCCAGGGACGAGGTCAAAGCCCGGCTGAACCAGATCAACCGCATGCTGGCGGCCGGCAGCCAGGGCGTGGAGTCTTTGACCGAGGTGCTCTCGTCCACGCTGATTCAGCAAATGCGCAGCCAGGAGCTGCAGGCGATGGGCCGGATTTCGGAGCTTTCGGTCGAGTTCGGCCCCAAGCACCCGCGCATGCTGCAGGCGCAGGCCGAACTGCTGGAAATCCGCGAACGGATTGAAATAGAAATCCGTAAAGTCGCGGCCGGTTTGCAGAACGAAGTGGAGTTTGCCCAGACGCGTGTCGCCAGCCTGCAGGCCAGCCTGCGCGAGGCGCAGGGCGAGACCAGCCTGCAAAACCAGGAGGCGGTGCAGTTGCGCGCCCTGGAGCGGGAGGCCGCCGCCAACCGGGCGCTGTTCCAAACCTTCCTGACCCGTTTCAAGGAGACCACCACCACCCAGGGCATGGAGACCTCTGACGCCCGGGTGATCTCGGAAGCCCAGGTGCCCGGCGGAGCCTCTTACCCGGATCGCCGGCAGAAATTGATGACCATCATGCTGATGGGCCTGTTCGGCGCCTGCGGCCTGGTGCTGGCCATTCATTTCCTGACGCCCGGCATGCGCAGCCCGGAAGAGATCCAGCGGCTGTTGCATGAATTCGTGATCGGCCTTATTCCGAAGGTGACCGGCAAGAGCGAGTTGCACGAATATGTGCTGGAAAAACCCCAATCCGCGGTGGTCGAGGCGATCAACTCGCTGAAGTTTTCGCTGGCGCTGTCGAACCCCGATATCGACGTGAAGACGGTCCAGATCACCTCTTCGGTGCCTTCTGAAGGGAAAACATCGCTGGCCCTGAGCCTGGCCCGGGTAGCGGCCGCCTCGGGCGGCAAGGTGATCCTGGTGGATGGTGATCTGCGGCGCTCCCGAATCTGCCGGAAACTCGGACTCAAAGAAGGCCATAAAGGCCTGTCCGACCTGGTCGTCGCCGGAGACCACGAGCTGTCGGAGTTCATCCAGCGGGATGAAAAAGGCCAGATGGATTTTATGCCGATCGGCACGGCGGAGTTTGCCAATGCCGGCGATATTTTCTCCTCCCGGCGAATGGAATTGATCATCGAGCAACTCAAGACGGAATACGACCTGGTGGTGATCGATTCGCCGCCGGTCATGGCCGTGACCGACGCGCGCATCATCGGCCGCCTGATGGACAAGACGCTGTTTGTCGTGCAGTGGGAGAAGACGCCACGCAAGGTGGCGCGGGCCGCGCTGGAACAATTGCGTAATTCCGGCACCGACATTGCCGGAATCGTGCTGCAGCAGGTCGATTTGAAGCGATATGGCCGCTTCGGACACGGCGATTCCGGTTATTATTACCACTACGGACGTTACGGCAAGTATTATTCCGGATAGTGGTACAGCTGAAATTCAAACAGATCTGGGTTGTCGTCCTGGCAGCGCTGGCCAGCGTGGTGTTATTGACGCTTTCAGTGCCCCGGATGAAAGCCAGTTTCCGCTTCCTGCCGGTAGACCTGGCGATCGAAAGCTATTACCAGGAACGCGAAATTCCGACCCGGCGCATGCTGACGCTGATCGGTTTTGCCGAAACCGCGATCGCCTACCATGACCATTACCGATACCACGACGGTCTGAGCTTCCTGTATTACCTGCGCGGGCTCGACCGCTTTACCCCGGCGCTCGAGCGGCGTCCGGCCTATCGCGAATCCGAGGCGCAGGCCATCGAGACCGTGAAGCGGGCACCGGCGCAGCCCGAGGCCTGGTTGCGCATCGCGACCGTGCGTAGCATCCTGCGGGATGAACCCGAAAGCGTTATCGAGCCGTGGAAAATGTCGATTTTTACCGGCCGCACGCATTCCACGCTGCTGGTGCCCCGGGTGGAAATCGGTTTGCCTCTGTCTGGTGAGATGGATGCAGAGGCGACCGCCATGCTGCGTGACCAACTGTTGCTGGCCTGGGAACTGAAGCCCGCGGAGCTTTTGCGGGTCTTGAAACAACGCGATCCCGGCCTGGTGCAGACGCGGGCGCTGGCCGGCAACATCAACCCGGCGGCGATAGAGGAAATGGAGGCGCGCATTGAAAAAATTCGTTGAGCGCCTGCTGGGCAAGCCGGACAAGACAGGCCGCGCGGACTCGCCCGCCACCGGCAACATTGAGGCAATCGAGCCGCACCTGCCCGCGGGCACGCGCCTTTACAGCATCGGCGATATCCACGGCAGGCTGGACCTGCTGGAGGAGCTGCACGAGTTGATCCGCGCCGACGCAGCGGGTTTCGAAGGTCGCAAGGCGGTGGTGTATCTCGGCGACTACATCGACCGGGGCGCGCAGTCCCGCCAGGTGATCGACCGCTTGATCGAGCAGCCGCTGGAAGGCTTCGACGCCATCCACCTGATGGGCAATCACGAGCAGGCGATGCTGGACTTCCTGGCGCATCCCGAGGCCGCCGCCGCGTGGCTGGGCTTTGGCGGCCAGGTCACGTTACTCAGTTACGGCGCCGGCCTCGGCCGTATCCAGCTGGCGCACCAGGTCGAGATTTTGCGGGATGAACTGGAGACAAAGCTGCCGCCGTCGCATCTCGAGTTTCTGGCCTCGTGCCGCCCGATGCACGTCGAGGGAAGTTACTGTTTCGCACATGCCGGTATCCGGCCCGGACTGCCGCTGGAGCAGCAGCGGCCCGAAGACCTGATGTGGATTCGTGACGAGTTCATCAGCAGCCGGGAAGTGCACAGCCATATCGTCGTGCACGGCCACAGCATCACCGAGGAAGTGGAGTGGATGCCCAACCGGATCGGTATCGATACCGGGGCTTACGCCAGCGGACTGTTGACCGCGCTGGTGCTGGAAGACGGCGATCAGCGCCTGCTGCAGACGGGGCGCGGCCATGCATAGGTGGCGGATCGTTTCGCTCCTGCTGTTTTTCTTTATCACCCCTCTCCATGCCGAATACCAGGCCGGCCTGGACGCCTACCGGGCCGGCGACTACGCCACGGCCATGGCCGAGTGGAAGGAGGCCGTCAAGGAGGAGCCCGAACGGGAAAACCTGGCGCTCTACCGGGAATCCCTGTACGCGATTGCGATGCTGTACTGGCAGGGCGAGGGTGTCGAGCAGGACTACGGTATTTCCGCCGTGTGGCTGAAGCAGGCGGCGGACATCAATCATCCGGGCGCGCAAACCAAGTTGGGTTACCTGTACGTCAGCGGGCAGGGTGTTCCGCAAAACTACAGCGAGGCGGTCAAGTGGTTCCAGTTGGCGGCGAACCAGGGCGATCGGGACGCCAGGCTCAACCTGGACATCATGTACAACCGCCGGATGATCCCGCCTCCGGACGAGGCACAGGACCCGGTTTCGGCACAGGACCCGGACGAGGCACAGGATCCGGACGAGGCACAGGAGCCGGACGAGGCACAGGAGCCGGAGCCCCGGCCTGTGGGTGACCGGGGTGAAGACTGGATCCTGGAGCAGGACCCCGAGCACTATACGATCCAGGTGATCGCTTTGCGCTCGAAAGAAAAATTACTCGATTTCATGGACCGCCACGCGCAATGGGCGCCGTTCGCCATTTACGGGCAAACGCGTTACCAGCAGCCGTTGTGGGTGATGGTGCAGGGCGTGTATCCGGACGTTGAAACCGCGCGCGCCGCGCGGGATGAATTTCCCCCTGGCCTGCAGGCCAGGGAGGACCTGTGGATTCGCCGGTTCGAGCGGGTGCAGAGGCTGATCGAATGAACCGGCTGGTGCTGCTGCTGCTGATGTTGGTCGTGGTGCTCTCACCGCTGCCGCTGGGCAGTAACCGCGAGTGGTCCTGGACATTGTGCGCGCTGCTGGTGTCGCTGATTACGTTGCTCTGGGTGGTGACGCGGAGCTGGCGGGGAGGCGAGGTACAGCGCGTCATGCACCCGGCGATCCCTTTGCTGTTCCTGGCGGCCTGCGCCTGGGTGGTGGTGCAGGCCTCGGCCTGGGCGCCGCAGAGCTGGGGGCACCCGCTTTGGGGCCAGGCGGCCGCCGTGCTGGGGATCGAACTGCCGGGCCTCGTCAGCCTGTCCGCCGAAGACAGCTGGACCGCGCTGTTGCGCCTGTTGAGCTATGCGCTGGTGTTCTTCCTGGCTTTCCAGCTTGGCCGCGAGCGCAGCCGGGCGCACGCGATGATGTTGTGGCTGGCCACGGCCGGGGTGGTCTACGCGCTGTTCGGGCTGGTGGTGTTCTGGAGCGGAGAATCGCCCGAGTGGTTATTTCGCGGCGAGGTGTTGCTGCCTGACCTGCGCAGCACGTTCATCAACCGCAACCATTTTGCGACCTGGCAGGGTTTGACCCTGCTTTGCGCCATCGTTCTGTTGTATATGCGCATAGCCAAATCGCGCACCCGGCCGTACGCCATGCCAACCGACCGCGCCGGCACCGTCGAGCAATTCATCCTGGAGGCCTGGCTGCCCCTGACCATTGTGTTGCTGATGGTGACCGCGCTGTTGCTGACGCATTCGCGCGGCGGGTTTGTATCCGCCCTGGCCGGCACCATCGTGCTGTTGATGCTGCTGGACTCGCACTCGGCAACAAAAAAGCTGTCCCTGCGGGTGGTGGTCGGCGCCGCGCTGGCGGTCTGTACGCTGGCTTTTTACATGAGCAGCGAGGTTTTGCTCGACCGAATAGACCGCACCGATATCACCAACGAGGAACGGGTGATCGTGTTCGAAAACATCCAGCACGGCATCGGGGAAAACCCGGTGCTGGGGTTTGGCTACGGCACCTTTGCCGACAGCTTCCGCCTGTATGACCGGATCGAATCGCCGGTGCATTACGATCGGGCGCACAACACCTGGCTGGAAAACCTGTTCGAACTGGGTATTCCGGCGGCACTGGCCCTGTTCCTGGCCATCGGCGGCCTGGCGTTGACTTGCCTGAAGGGGGTCAGGCAAAGGCACCGTGACTGGGCGTTTCCGGCACTGGGCGTTGCGGCCAGCGTGCTGGTGGGAGTCCACGCGCTGGTGGACTTTAGCCTGCAGTTGCCGGCGGTCGCAATCCTGTACGCCTGCGTGATGGGTGTGGCCTGCGCGCAGTCCTTCTCCTCGCAACAATGAGCGGAATTTTCGGCATCATCCGGCGGGATGGCGGAACCGTCAGCTCCGAGGAACTGGAACGCCTGGGCGTCGCCATGGCGCATCGCGGGCCGGACGGTAAAGACTTCTGGCTGGAGGGTTATGCCGGCCTGGGACAGCTGATGCTGCGCTCCACGCCCGAGTCGGCCGATGAGAAATTGCCGTGGCAGGACACCGAAAGTGGGCTGGTAATCACTGCCGATGCGCGGATCGATAACCGGGAAGAGCTGCTTGGGAAGCTGAGTGGCTTGAATTCGCTGCTACCCGACAGCCAGTTGATCCTGGAGGCTTTTAAACTCTGGGGTGAAGCCTGCGTTGACCACCTGCTCGGGGACTATGCGTTCGCGATCTGGGATCTGCGCAACAGGCGGCTATTTTGTGTCCGCGACCGGATGGGCGGGGGGTCTTTCTGTTACGT
>JABDLD010000079.1 GCA_013001885.1 Lysobacterales bacterium | reverse complement strand
GCGCATCGCCATGCAGGCCGTACAGCGCCATGTTCAGATCGACCTGTTCGGACTTGGTCGGGATGCCTGTCGACGGGCCGCCGCGCATCACGTTGACCACGACCGCCGGTGTTTCCGACGCAACTGCTAGCCCCATGGCCTCGGTCATCAGTGCCAGGCCAGGACCTGAAGTTGCGGTCATCGAAGGCACGCCTCCGAAGGAGGCTCCAATCACCATGTTGATCGAGGCCAGTTCATCTTCCGCCTGGACCAGGCTGCCCCCCAATTGCTCCAGGCGCGGTGACAACCACTCCAGCAGATCACTGGCCGGCGTGATCGGATAGGCCGCGGCAAAGCGGATTCCTCCGCGAATCGCACCCAGGCCGCAACCCTGGTTGCCGTTGAAATGCCAGTGCGTTGTGTCCAATGCCGATTCACCCCGCTCCGGGCGTGGGCGCGCCTCACGGGCGTCGACGATGAGCGGTTCGGTAAAGCCTGCAGTAAATGCGGATTTCGACCCGTCGGTCACTTCTTCGCCTTTGCCGCCGAAGACCGCTTCGATCAACTTACCGGCTTCGTCGGGACAAAATCCAAGCCAGTGGGAAAGCAGGCCCAGGGCGACCATGTTGGGCCGGCCGGCAGGAATACCCTTCGCCAGCGCCTTCATCGGCACCTCGATGATTTCCACATCCAGGTCAGTGAATACGGCCGGCACTTCCCCTGCTGCCGGGTCGGCGAGGATCAGGCTATGCGGATTGAGCCGGATTTCCTCTGCGAAACGGTCGGCATTGTTCCAGTCCAGCGCCAGGAGCAGGTCGAAGCGGTCGTTCATGCACTCCACCGGTGTATGGCTGATGCGGACCAGCGCTGCCGCCTCGCCTCCCCTGATCTGGGGACCGTATGAACGCCTCATCATCCCGAAACAGCCGTTTTTTCCCGCCAGGCTCAACAGCAACTCGCCCGCTGTAATCGAACCTGCACCGCCGGACCCGGTAACAGCCAGTGAGATATCGCACGTACGTGTTGAATTCATGGCTCGGAATTATCCAAGAAAGCGGCCATATTTGCATGATGGATAGCAAAAAAAAGCCGCCATGATGCCAGGATCGGCGAAGTCAGGGCAGTAGCGCCGGCAACACACGAACAATACTATTCGGGGTGAGGATGTAAAGCATGCCGTCCGGCCCGGTCCGGACGTCGCGGATGCGCGCGGCGATCTCGTTGAAAACCGGCTCATCGCCAACAAACCGGCCGCCTGAGAATTCGAGCCGCCTGACGTGCTGGTTCACCAGCGCTCCCACGAACAGGTCACCCTGCCAGTCGGGAAAAAGCCCGGCCTCGTAGATCGCCAGGCCCGACGGCGCAATGGACGGCACCCAGTAATGTTCCGGCTGGGCCATCCCCTCGCGCTCGGAAAACGGCGAAATAATGGCTCCGCTGTAGTCAAGCCCGTGCGTGATCGCAGGCCAGCCGTAATTGACGCCGGGTTCAATGCGATTGAGTTCATCACCGCCCCGGGGGCCGTGCTCGTGCAGCCAGACCTCGCCCGATTGGCTCACGGCCAGTCCTTGCGGGTTGCGGTGGCCATAGCTGAAAACATAGGGCGCGTCCGGAAACGGGTTGCCGCTCGCGGGAGTGCCGTCATCGTTCATGCGCAAAACTTTCCCCAGGCCGCTGTTGATGTCCTGGGCGGCCTCACGATAGTCAAAGCCGTCACCGGTGGTCAGCAACAGCGTGCCATCAGGCAGAAAGGCCATGCGTGCGCCATAGTGGACCGGCGTATCCTTGCGGCTGTAGTTACGGAAAATAATCTCCAGCCCATCCAGTGTATTACCGGTCAGCCTGCCGCGCGCAATGGCTGTTCCATTATCCTTCTTGCCGCCTTCGGCAAAAGACAGGTACACAAGTTGATTTTCTGCAAAACGGGGATGCAGTACTACATCGAACATTCCGCCCTGTCCCGCGAAATATACCGCAGGAACGTTTTTAATCCGGCTGCCGGGCTCACCCGACTGTTCAATCCGCAAAAGACTGCCGCCAAGCTCGGTCACCAGCGCCGAGCCATCGGGAAGAAACGCGAGACTCCAGGGCAGGTCCAGCCCTTCGGTCCAGGTCTCCACGCGGTAATCGTCGGCGAAAGCAAGACCGCAAAGGCCCAGCGATACGAGGAAAATCGTGTTGCGAATGAAGTTCATCATCAGATTAGGATATGCTAGCGCGGCATCAGAAGGGAAGTATCTATGAATCAATGGTTGCACCTGGCCCGGTTCCTGGGCACACGCCTCATGCTGTACCTGGCGGCCGTGATCGTGACGTATCTGCTGGCCGCCGTCACCGCCACCCAATCGGTGATAGCAAGCCTGGCCGGAATGGGTGTGAATCTCGATTTTTCCGAGCGCATTGCCATGACCTGGAGAGACATCACGGGCATGGCGGGGATGTTGCTGCCCATGGTGGCATTCGGTCTTCTGATTGCATTCATGACCACCGCGTTGATTTGCCGGTACGTGAACCGGTGGAGATTGCCGCTCTACATGCTCGCAGGCGCCACCGCACTGGTCTGTATCCATCTGTCGCTGCACTTTCTTTTCAGCATCACCCCGCTGGCGATTGCGCGGACGGCGGGAGGGCTGGCGCTGCAGGCCGCGGCCGGGGCAGCCGGCGGGCTGACCTACGTTTTGATGTCCAGAACTTTTTTCACCAGCAAACCTTGATTCCGGGCTGGCGGTTTCAACCCCGAACCCGTAATCTTGGCGCTTCGATTATTTGATGGAGCACTCAATGAAGGCCCTGGTCCTCGCACTGCTGACTTTTTTAATGGTATTCAGCCCAAACATTTTTGCAGACGATGATCTGCGCGCGTCTGTTGCCGCGGATTACAAAGATAACCTCGAGGCCTTGTTTCTGCACTTTCACGCCAACCCGGAGTTGTCGAACTTTGAGTTTGAAACCGCGAAGCGCCTGGCCGCGGAAATTCGCGCGTTCGGGTATGAGGTCACCGAGGGCGTCGGGGGCACCGGCATCGTGGCCGTGATGGAAAACGGGGCGGGCCCGACTGTCATGATCCGGGCGGACATGGATGGGTTGCCGCTGAAAGAAGATTCCGGACTCGATTATGCCTCCAAAGCCGTGCAAGAAGGCGCAGACGGAAAAGAGTACCCGGTCATGCACGCCTGTGGCCACGACGTTCATATCACTGCGCTGGTCGGGACGGCCAGGCAAATGGCGAAACGCCGTGACCAATGGTCCGGCACGCTGGTTCTGATTGGGCAACCGGCAGAGGAACGCATCTCCGGCGCGCGCGCCATGCTGAACGACGGCCTGTATGAGCGTTTCCCCAAACCCGACTACGCCGTTGCATTCCATGTCTCGGCATCTATTCCTTCGGGTAAAATGGAAATTCCGCTGGACGTGGTGGCATCGAGTTCGGATTCGGTCGATATCGTGGTGCACGGTGTAGGCGCGCACGGCGCTTCACCCCACAAGGGTATCGATCCGGTGCTGGTGGCCTCGCAAATCGTCGTGACCCTTCAATCCGTCGTCAGCCGCAGCATTTCACCGCTGGACACCGGCGTGATCACCGTTGGCGCAATCCATGGCGGAACCAAGCACAACATCATCAGCGACCGGGTTGATTTGCAGTTGACCGTACGTTCCGACGATCCCGAAGTCCGGCTGCAGCTGCTCGACGGCATCGACCGCGTCGCTGACGGCGTAGGACGGTCGTTCGGCCTGCCGGAGGAATTACTGCCCGAAGTGCACCGCTCAACAGTCGAAACGACGCTACCGACGATCAACGACACCCCGACGGCAGGACGGGTCCTTGCTGCCGTCACTCGCCAGATGGGAGAGGAATTCATGACCCTGAGTCCCCGCGACGGTATGGGCGCAGAGGACTTCGCGTTTTTCGTGCAGCCGGAAACAGGTGTCAAGGGCGTCTACTTCGCGGTCGGCGGCACGCCGGAGGCTGATGTGGAGGATGCGCCTTCCCATCACTCGCCGTTTTTCAAAATCGAGCCGGAACCCAGCATCAAATCGGGCGTGGAAGCCACCGTGATCGCCGCCATGGAACTGATGTCATCCGAATAATCCAACCGGGGAATACGGTTCATCGCTGGGCGAGGTGGTCAAGTGCACCGTCTTCCTGGCCGATATCGCCAAGTGGGGCGCCATGAACGAAGCCTATGTCACCTACTTTCCAGAGAATCCGCCGGCTCGAAGCGCGCTTTGAACCAGCGGGCTGGCTCTGAATTCCCGGGTAGAGATCGAGTGTTTTGCCGCGATGCGGGATTAAGATACCGAGTTGCGCTGGAACACCAGGCTGGCATTGGTCCCGCCAAAACCAAAATTGTTGCTCATGACCGTGTTCAGGTCATCCGCTTTTCTGGTCTTCAGTAATACGGGCAGTTCCTTCGCTCCGGGATCCAACTCGGTGATATTGGCGGAGCCGGCCATGAAGCCATACTCCAGCATCAGCAGGCAGTGAATGGCCTCCTGCACGCCGGCGGCGCCCAGCGAGTGTCCGCACAGGGATTTACTGGAGCTGAACGGCGGAACATTTTCGGCAAAAACGGTGCGCATGGCATTCAGCTCGGCGATGTCGCCCATGGGTGTGCTGGTGCCGTGGGTGTTGACGTAATCAATCGGCTCCTCCGCGCTGGAGATGGCCTGCTGCATGCAGCGCACGGCGCCTTCGCCTGAGGGCGCCACCATGTTGTCGCCGTCAGAGGTCGCTCCATAACCAACGATCTCCGCGTAAATGTGTGCGCCGCGGGCTTTGGCGTGCTCGAGTTCCTCCAATACCAGCATGCCTCCACCGGCCGCGATCACGAAACCGTCACGGGTCGCATCATAAGCGCGGGATGCAGTTGCCGGAGTATCGTTGTACGAAGAAGAAAGCGCGCCCATGCCGTCGAACATGGAGGCCAGTGTCCAGTCCTCTTCTTCGCCGCCTCCGGCGAAAATCACATCCTGCTTACCCCACTGGATCTGTTCCATGGCCACACCGATACAATGGCTGCTGGTGGCGCAGGCCGAAGTGACTGAATAGTTCAGGCCCTTGATGCCAAAGTGGGTGGCAAGGCAGGCGGACACGGTGCTGCTCATGGTGCGAGGCACCAGGTATGGCCCAAGCCGGCGCACTCCCCTTTCACGCAAGGTGTCTGCACACCAAACCAGGTTAGCGCTGGAAGCCCCGCCGGAACCGGCGATCAGTCCGGTGCGCGGATGGGATATATCCCCGGCGACAAGCCCCGAATCCTCGATGGCGTCCTGCAACGCTACGTAAGCATAGGAAGCCGCATCGCCCATGAATCTCTTGTGTTTGCGGTCGATGCGCTCAGCCAGGTCGATATCGACGGATCCGCAGACCTGGCTGCGAAGCCCCATTTCCTGGAATTTCTCGTTGAAACTGATTCCGGACTTCCCCAGCCGGATCGACTCGGCGACTGATTCCTTGCTGTTTCCCAGGCAGGAAACCACGCCCATTCCTGTGACTACAACGCGACGCATACTTTCTTCCTAAAAACTGTCTGTGGAGAGGAACAACCCAACCTTCAGGTCTTCGGCTGTGTAAATGACCCGCCCGTCAACGGAGACCGTGCCGTCTGCGATCACCATGCTCAGCTTACGGGCGATCACTCGTTTCATATCGAGCGTGTAGGTGACCTTTTTGGCAGTTGGCAGAATCTGGCCGGTGAATTTTACCGTGCCTGCGCCCAGCGCCCTGCCTTTACCCTTGCAACCCGACCAGGACAGAAAAAATCCGCACAATTGCCACAGAGCGTCCAGCCCCAGGCAACCGGGCATGACCGGGTCATCGACAAAATGGCAACCAAAAAACCACAAGTCGGGATGGATATCCAACTCGGCCGTGATAGAACCTTTACCATGAGAACCACCATCATTATTGATGTCCATGATGCGATCGATCATCAGCATATTTCCGGTCGGCAGCTTTCCGGTGTCTGTTCCAAACAGCCCGCCCGTGCCGCAAAGCTCGAGTTCTTCCCGTGAATAGGCGCTCTTGATAATCTGGGGGTTAGTCATGTGAGATCATGACTCCTATGGAATTCGAATTGGCGCGAATGCTTCATGTTACTTGAATCATTCAGGGAATGGCAGTTTTAGCGCAGGCTCCGCATGCCTTCTTCCAGCCCGCTGACGGTGAGTGGATACATTCGCTCCGCCATCAATTCGGACATCATCCGGATGGATGGAGTGTACTCCCAGCGGTTGACCGGCTCCGGATTCAGCCAGATCGCTTTCGGATACGTATCCAGCAATCGCTTCATCCAGGCAGCGCCCGCTTCTTCGTTCCAGTGCTCCACACTGCCGCCCGGATAGTGGATTTCATAGGGACTCATGGTGGCATCACCCACCAGGATCAGTTTGTAGTCGGACGAATACTTGTGCAGCACATCCATCAGTGGCGTGCGCTCGGAATGACGGCGCAGATTGTCCTTCCAGACCCCTTCATAAACGCAGTTGTGAAAGTAGAAATACTCCAGGTGCTTGAACTCACCGCGCGCGGCTGAAAAAAGTTCTTCACAAACCCGGACGTGATCGTCCATTGATCCGCCCGCATCCAGAAACAGCAGGACTTTCACCGCGTTGTGTCGCTCCGGCACCATTTTTATGTCCAGCAGACCGGCATTGCGCGCCGTGGACTCGATCGTGTCCGGCAGGTCGAGTTCATCGGCAGCGCCCTCACGGGCAAAGCGGCGCAGACGCCGGAGCGCCACCTTCAGGTTGCGCGTTCCGAGTTCGACCGTGTCGTCCAGATTGCGGAACTCCCGCTTGTCCCAGACCTTTACGGCCCGGCGATGGCGTGACCCGTCCTGCCCCATTCGGATGCCCTCGGGATTGTAGCCGTGCGCACCAAACGGTGAAGTGCCGCCGGTGCCGATCCACTTGTTTCCGCCTTCATGCCGCTTCTCCTGTTCCTCGAGGCGTTTTCGAAGCGTTTCCATCAGTTCTTCCCAACCTCCAAGGCTTTCGACCAGCGCCTTCTCCTCTTCCGACATAAGACGTTCGAAATGCCGGCGCAACCAATCTTCGGGAATCTCGGCCGTTTCGTCGCCAAACAGATCCTGGACCCCTTTGAAGTGCTCTGAGAACACCCGGTCAAAACGATCGTACAGCGACTCGTCCTTGACCAGGCAGGCCCGCGACAGGTAATAAAATTCATCGACGCTGTAGCCCGCTATCCGGCTGTGCAGCACCTCGAGCAAGGTCAAAAACTCCGTAAGCGAGACTTTAAGCCCCCCTTCGCGCAGCATGAAAAAGAATCGGATCAGCATGTTTGCAGAAAACGAACTCCCCGGTTCAGCGCCCTTCTCGCTGGTTCAGAAAGATCAGCCGCTCGAACAGGTGCACGTCCTGTTCGTTCTTCAGCAGGGCCCCGTGCAGCGGCGGCAGGCTCTTGCGTCGATCGTCACCTGCCAGTACTTCGGGCGAGACGTCTTCCGCCAGCAGCAGCTTAAGCCAATCCAGCAACTCAGAGGTAGAAGGCTTTTTCTTCAGCCCCGGCACCTCCCGTAAATCGAAAAACGCGTGCAGCGCCTCGTCGAGCAATTCTTTTTTCAGGTTCGGATAATGCACATCCACGATTTCCCGCATGGTTTCCGCGTCGGGAAAACGGATGTAGTGAAAGAAGCAGCGGCGCAGAAAGGCGTCCGGCAGTTCTTTTTCGTTGTTGCTGGTGATCACGATGATCGGCCGGTTCTTTGCAACGATGGTCTGGTGCGTTTCGTAGACGTAGAACTCCATCCGGTCCAGTTCGCGCAACAGGTCGTTGGGAAACTCAATGTCCGCCTTGTCGATTTCGTCGATCAGCAGCACCGGCTGAACGTCCTGTTCGAAGGCCTCCCACAGCGGACCCTTGACGATGTAGTTGGCGATGTCGTGCACACGCTCATCACCCAGTTGGGAATCCCGCAAACGCGCCACGGCGTCGTACTCGTAAAGGCCCTGCTGCGCCTTGGTGGTGGATTTCACGTGCCACTGCAGCAGCGGGCGGTCCAGGCCGCGCGCTATTTCCTCGGCCAGCTGGGTCTTGCCGGTGCCGGGCTCTCCCTTGATCAGGATCGGCCGTCCCAGCGTAACGGCCGCGTTGACCGCCGTCATCAAATCCTGGGTGGCCACATAGCGATCGGTACCGGTGAAGCGTTTATCGGTCATTGCAGAAATCTCAGTGTATAAATGCGCCATTCTAGCGTGGTTGCATCCCGGGCTGCAGTGCAAATAATGCGTTTATCCATTATCTTGAACAGGCAAACGATAACAACAGATTCGAACAACCGGGGAGATCACACAATGAAACGACGTTTGTTGCTGCAGTCTTCTGTCGCGGCGGCTGTCGCTGCCTCCGTTCCGTCCAGCCGGGCCCTGGCCGCTGCCATCGCCACCCTGAGCGAAGCTGGCGGCAACGTGAACGCGGTGACCGGTGGCGGAGTCCAGGTCACGTTGGAACAGGCAGCAATCAAGGAACTCGGCGATAGCCTGCGCGGTCGTTTGCTGTTACCGGGAGCAGAGGGCTACGAGGCGGCCCGCCATGTCCTCAACCCCATCATCGACAAACACCCGGCCCTGGTTGTGCAGCCCAGCGGCGCGGCCGACATCATGAACGCGGTGACTTTTGCCCGGGAGCGTGAACTGCTGGTCGCGGTCAAATGCGGGGGCCACAGTTTCTCGGGTAAGTCGACCTGTGAGGGCGGCATGCAAATCGACCTTTCCTCCTTTCGCAGCGCCCGCGTGGACACAGAGGCCCGCAAGGCCTATGTCGCTGGCGGCAGCCTGCTGGGCGAACTGGATCACGAATCGATGGCGCACGGCCTGGTCACCCCTGCCGGCACCGTGTCGCATACCGGCGTAGGTGGTTTGACGCTCGGCGGTGGTTTCGGCCGGCTGGCGAGACGTTACGGCCTGGCGCTGGATAACGTCACCGGTGTGGATATCGTAACGGCCGACGGCAAACTCCTGCACGCAGACGCCAACGAGCACGCCGACCTTTACTGGGGCGTACGCGGCGGCGGCGGCAATTTTGGCGTCGTGACCTCGTTTGAATTCCAACTGCACTCGATGAATCGAACGGTCATCGGCGGCGACGTTGTCTTCCCAATGAAAGACCTGCCGAATGTGCTGCGTTTTTACGCCGACCAGGTCGCCAGCGCACCGGACGACCTGTACCTGGATTTCGTGGTCAGTTCCGATATCGGCAAGGAGGACGGGGCCGTCATACTGCACGCCTGTTATTCAGGGCCCGAACAGCAGGCGGAGCAGGTGCTCGCGCCCATCCGCAAGGCGGGCACACCGGTGCATGACGGCATCAAGGCGGTCGATTACGTCGCCATCCAGCGCGCCTGGGACAATGCGGATCCGCGCAATACCGGCAGTTACCTGAAGTCCGGCTTCATCGATGAATTTCCGGACCGCCTGGTCGATACCATCGTGCAGAATTACAAAGCCTTTAATGAGCGCGGCACGACCCTTTTCTTCCAGCATTCGGGCGGCGCCATAGGTCGGGTGCCGGCAGGCGCCACCGCGTTTGCGCACCGTAAAGCCATCGCCAATATGTTCGCCTTGGTGGAATGGCCGTTGGCGGAGTCACGCGAATCACACGTGAAATACATCAAGGAATACTGGAAAGAATTCGAGCCGTTCACAGATGGCTGGTACACCAATGACGTCGCAGACCATGCAGACAAAACCGTCAACCGCAACTACCAGGGCAACTACGAACGGCTGGTGCAGATCAAGAACACCTATGACCCAACCAACCTGTTCCGCCTGAATGCCAATGTAAAGCCAACCGCATAGGAAAACTGCGATCTGAGCAACGTGTTGATCAAGGAAGGTGCTCAATGGCGTGCCGTCGCCTCGCATGTGGCGGGTTACCGGGCACGAGAAAATTGAATTGAGATGTTCAATACCTGCCGTGCAGGACGGCAACGAACCGGCTATCGCCCCGGTAACAAAATTAAAAAGAAGGCTTTAATAAACCGCTTTCATTAGCTTCAGCTAACTTTTGTCCTGGTCATCGGGGTCGGTTTTATCTTTGTTAGCGGCCAAAGCCACACCAATGCCGGCACCAATCGCAATTCCAATGCCTATGCCGGCCGCTATGTTACCTATTGCAACACCCAGAGCCGTTCCGACGCCGATGCCAATTGCAATACCCGCCCCCATGTAATGAGAAGACCCCGTCTCTTTGCCCATTCCGTTTTTCATCTTTCATTCCCCGATAAATTGTCAATCTGAATATACGTGCAGACCGATGCAATGGCGAATCAGGCGCACGGGACAACGACTGCATTCAAACCGTTACGGTAAGATGCCAGGGACAATGAAGATACTCAAATTACTACCCGTAATCGTCAGCTTCCTGCTGCTTTCCGCCCATTTTTACCGCGCCGGTCAAATTCCCCTGGTTATCATTTGCCTCGGTCTTCTGCCGCTGCTTTTGCTTAAAAAGCGCTGGGTTCCCAGGCTCTTCCAGGGCTTGCTGATACTGGGAGCCCTCGAATGGCTCCGTGCCCTTTATATGTTCGCCGCGATAAGAATTGCCTGGGATCAGCCCTGGACCCGGCTCGCCGTTATCCTCGGTTCCGTTGCGCTGTTTACCGCGCTTTCAGGGCTGGTGTTCAGAAACAGGCGGCTGCGCGAATTTTACCGGCCGCAGACTGAGTGAAGTCGCGATACAACCCGAATAGTTCGTTACTAAGTTAAAAATTGCTTGCCGCTACAAAGATCTAGCAGGCGCCCTCAGCCGCCCACTTCCGCAGGTGGAGCGCTTCGTCATACGGGACCAGATCAACGTCAGAGAACATGGTTTTGAGTAGCCGATATAAGCTGCCTGAAAAGTACAATGCCCAGAATGCCGACCACGGGCGAACTAAACAAGCCCGGAAAATACCCTCCAGTTGCGATGGATAGAAGAGGGTGAGCCGCCAGATTGATGATGGAGGCAATAGCGAGAAACCAAATGGGCGCTATTGCCAGACTGTGTTTTTTGATGAGAGGGATACACAGCAACCACAGAGCGATGCAAGAGAGATTGAAGCCAACGAAGAAATTGATGGGCCACGGCGCTAAGCCCAGCAGCATGGGGAATTTCTCGTAGAACCCGGTGAGTGTTTCTTCACCAAAGTGAATCGAGTGCAAGATCAAACCGATGAGCGTCAGCCGCTGTAACTTCTGAACGTGGTCCAAAGAAGTTGAGCCGCGCAGGAAAGTTAAGAGAAGCGAAACGACGGCAGCGAGAGACAGGCCTGCTGTCCCGAGAAGAATACTCTGAAATTGGTCGGACATGGGAATCTTCAGTCTCTTGGCAAGCCGAGGAACGCATTAACTACCTATCGAAAGGCATCAGGGGAGGTCATGTTCAGTATCGCCGGCAATGAATTCAAACCAGATTCCTCAATGGCGACGGAACCAACTTCATGGAAGAGAGTATGCGAATCTCATTCTTCGATCTGGCGATCAACTTCTCAGAGCACCTGACGTTTCAGTTATGAACCTGACGCGATGGATATTAGCCTGCCTTCTCTTTTTCATATTCAGTCAGCTTCTCACAAATGAACCGTGTGATGTTTGAATCCAATTTCTTACTTTTTGAAATGAAATACTGACTTAGTGCAGATGGATCAAATTGCCCATCCGGCACCAAAATTGGGCTGCTTTTATGCCCAATTACCACGTCCTCACCGTCATCGATTTTATGGTGTGTGTAGCCTTTGGATTTTTGCCATGTAAAGGCGTGTTCATCCGAGCCTTTTCCATAACACAGTTGGAAACCTGCGATATTAGCGTCAGCATCCTCCCAAACAAAAAGGTCGACTTTCGGATCTGAAAACCACCTTCGGAATCCTCTGCCGGAAACCTGACCTGTGTTCACTATTTCTTTAAGCACCATTACTCAATCTTTATATCGTATAACGTCAGAATTAACCGGCGCGAGCATCGCTGGCGTCCGCGTTAAACGGTTTGTCAGGCGCGAACTCCAACATGAGCCGCATATCAACTTCCCAGGTTCGTAAAGACGCCAACCGCAAGCTCTGCCCATAGGTAGAGAAACGCTGCCGCAATCATTATGCCCGTGACCACCCGACTCCTGCGCGGCAGCCTCCTCGAAACCAGCACGAACAAGCTGCCGGCGCTGAACAGGAGAATTCCCATAACAATGAAATCTGCGCTATCCCAGTTCACCTCGTCAGTAAACTGACTTGCGATCAAGGGGATCATTAGTATCAGGCCCGTCGCAAAGGCGATCCAGGCGAAGACACTTTTTTGAAAAATCACGTCATTGTTTCCGGGGTTCATTTGGCGTTCCTCTTGCTGCATAGCGTCCTGGCGTTCAAACGACCGGGATGATCCCGAACGCCGGCCGGGGACAGACCGTACTTAACCGCCGACGACGCATTAAGCTGAGAACGCTGGCCGATCGCCGTCGACCATTCTACCACCGGAAGGCTGCATGACCTTGAGCCTGATGAGTTGAGAGCCTCTCTTAAATCAGACTGCCCGCACTCCGCCGGCCCGGCACGATCATCCTGTGCGTCTATAATTCGAGTAACTTAGAATTTGTCGGCAAACCAATACGGAGTTAGTCATGCGTTTATTCCTCATCCTCGTTTGCTGCCTGCTGGCAGCACCTGTATCTGCGGAAACGGTCGTCATTGATGCTAGCCAGGACAACACACTCTATGAAAGCTCTCAGGGCGCGCTGAGCAACGGCGCCGGCGACTACCTGTTCGCCGGCAGGACCCTGAACCAGGGGCTTCGGCGCGCCGTGATCGCCTTCAAGGACCTGGGCGAAATTCCCGAAGGCGCCACCATCCAGTCCGTGCGGATACACCTCTGGCAGTCAAGGGAGAATGCCGCGGCGACAACGCTGAGCGTCCATCGGCTGGACTCGGATTGGGGCGAGGGCACTTCCAATGCCTCCGGCCAGGAAGGCGCCGGCGCCGCCGCCACGGCGGGTGACGCCACCTGGAATCATCGCTTCTTCGACAACCTGACCTGGAACAATCCCGGCGGTGATTTTTCGGCAACCGCCAGCGCGCAGATCACGGTGGACAACAACGGGGCCTACATGATCGAATCCACGCAGGCGCTGGTCGCCGACGTACAGGGTTGGCTGGACGATCCGAACAGCAATTTCGGCTGGATTCTGCTCGCCGACGAGGGCGCCACGAGCGCCAGGCGGTTCAACAGCCGGGAAAACCCCATGCAAGAACAAAGACCCATGCTCGAAGTCGAGTATCTCTCGAATGATCCAGGCCCGGCGCCGGGATCCGACTGGTCCGGCCCGTGGTTCGACCCGACGCTGGACGGCGAAGGCTACCTGGTCTTCGTCACGCCGGCAGGTTGGTTGATCTACTACTTCGGCTATTCGTCGGACAACCAGAGGCTCTGGCTGGTATCGGACATCGTTACGATCGATCCGGTGGAATTTGGAACAACCTACGAGTTTTCGATGCTCGTCGGCGCTCCAGGATCCTACACCGAGCCCACCCCTTCGAGCGAGCTGACGTCCTGGGGAACTTTGCAGGTGGTCCTGGACGGCTGCACGACCGGCGTCTTCACGCTGGACGGAGTCGATGGGGTAAAGGTATCCAATGCCCAGAAAATCGTCGGCGTTGACGGGAATTCCTGCTCGACGGAATAAATAACGGGCGGGGCCGAAAAAGCACATACACCATTTATGGTATTGGCAAGATATGGGGTGGCTGCCTAACGTCTTGCTTAAGCGACCCAAGAGGGCTTCGCCGCTTGACAGGCCGACCCAACCTTGGCTTTAGCCCATTTATTACCATTTGCTAATATGCTATTGTTGGCGAGATAACCCGGCATAATTAAACTCACCAGGAATTGGCTGATGGCCCTGCGGCAGGAACAGGTAGAAACATCCCCGAAAGTCTCTGACGAAGTCAAATACACAACGTGCTACATGTGCGCCTGCCGTTGCGGCATCAAGGTGCACCTGACGGACGGACAGGTACGCTATATCGAGGGCAATCCGGATCATCCCGTGAACCGCGGCGTGCTCTGCGCCAAGGGCTCTTCCGGCATCATGCAGCACCTGTCTCCGGCCCGCTTGTCTGCTCCGTTGAAAAGAACCGGCCCCCGGGGCAGCGGCGAATTCGAGGAGATTTCCTGGGAGGAAGCGTTCAATATCGCCACCGGCTGGATGAGCGACATCCGCAAGACCGATCCGAAAAAACTGGCTTTTTTTACCGGACGCGACCAGAGCCAGTCCCTAACCGCTTTCTGGGCCACCAAGTTCGGTACGCTCAACCACGCGGCGCACGGCGGCTTCTGTTCGGTCAACATGGCTGCGGCGGGCCTGTACACCATCGGCGGTTCGTTCTGGGAGTTCGGCGAACCGGACTGGGAACTGACTCGATACTTCATGATGTTCGGCGTGGCTGAAGACCACGATTCCAATCCGATCAAGACGGGACTGGGCCGGCTGAAGACACGGGAGAACACCAAGTACGTCTCGGTCAACCCGGTTCGCACCGGCTACTCGGCGATTGCCGACGAATGGATTGGAATCAAACCCGGCACGGACGGCATGTTCGTGATGGCCATTATTCATGAGCTGCTCAAGTCGCAGAAAGTCGACCTCGACTTCCTGGTCCGCTACACCAACGCGCCGTGGCTGGTGCGGGTCGAAGACGGCCATCCTGAGGACGGCCTGTTCCTGCGCGACGGCAACGGCAACCCGCTGGCCTGGGACAAGTACGGCGGGGAACAGGTCAACGCGCTGCTGCCGGACATTGCTCCGGAACTCAGCGGCCTGTTCGAACTGCCGGACGGCAGCAAAGCGCGCCCAGCCTTCGAACTGATGGCCCGGCGCTACCTGGGGCAGGAGTACTCAGCCGTCGAGGCAGCTGAAATTACCGGTATTCCGGCCGGCACCATCAAGCGAATCGCGGCTGAGCTGGCCCACGCCGCGTTCGAGCAGGAAATCGAACTGGACGTCGAATGGACTGACTGGGCCGGCCGCAAGCACGACAAGATGATCGGGCGCCCCGTTTCCATGCACGCGATGCGCGGCATTTCGGCGCATTCCAACGGTTTCCATACCTGCCGCGCGATTCACCTGTTACAGATGCTGCTGGGCAGCATCGACTGCCCGGGCGGTTTCCGCTACAAGGCGCCGTTTCCCCGGCCCTGCCCGCCGGGGCCAAAGCCCACGGGGAAACCCGGCCAGGTCAACGCCGGCGAACCGATGCCGGGGCCGCCGCTGGGCTTCATCAACGGCCCGGAAGACCTGCTGGTCAACGAGGACGGCAGCCCCTGCCGCATCGACAAGGGCTTTTCCTGGGAGCACCCTTTTTCCGCCCACGGCCTGATGCACATGGTGATACACAACGCCTGGGCGTCCGACCCCTACCCGGTCGACACGCTGTTCCTGTACATGGCCAACATGGCGTGGAATTCCTCGATGAACTCGAAAGGCACGATGGAGATGCTGACCGATTTCGACGAGTCCACCGGTGAGTACCGTATTCCCCACATCATCTACTCAGACGCTTATGCCTCGGAGATGGTGTCGTACGCCGATCTCATCTTGCCCGATACGACATACCTGGAGCGCTGGGATTGCGTGAGCCTGCTGGACCGGCCGATCAGCACCGCGCACGGACCGGCCGACTCGATCCGACAGCCCGTGGTGCAGCCCGACCGTGACGTGCGTCCGTTCCAGGATGTGCTGATTGAACTCGGGGCCCGCCTGGGGTTACCCGGATTCAGCAACGACGACGGCTCGGCCGCGTACCCGGGCGGTTATCCGGATTACCTGGTCAACCACGAGCGCATGCCCGGCATCGGGCCGTTGGCGGGGTGGCGCGGCGCGAACGGCGATCAGCACGGCAAAGGCGAGTCCAATCCGCAGCAGCTGGAGCGTTACATAGAGAACGGTTGTTTCTGGAAGCACGACCTGCCGGAGTCCCAGCAATATTATAAACATGCTAATAAGGACTACCTGGAGTTCTCCCACAAGATGGGGTTTATTCCTTCCTCCGACCAGATCATCATGCAGCTTTACAGTGAACCCTTGCAGCGCTTTCAACTGGCGGCCAGGGGACATGGCGCGGTGCAGCCGCCGGAAGAATTGCGTGGGCGCGTTGGGAAGTTTTTTGACCCGCTGCCGATCTGGTATCAACCGGTCGAGGAAAGCATGGTTCCGCTGGATAAGTACCCGTATCACGCGATCACCCAGCGGCCGGCCGCTATGTACCACTCCTGGGGGTCACAGAATGCCTGGCTCAGGCAGATTCACGGCTACAACCGCCTGTGCATGCACCGTGACCTGGCCCGTGAACTGGGTGTAGAGGACGATGATTGGGTTCACGTGGAAAGCCACCACGGCAAAATCAAGGCCCAGGTGCGCACCATGACCGGCTGCGAAAAAAATACTGTGTGGACCTGGAACGCAATCGGCAAACGCCGGGGCGCCTGGAACCTGGAAAACGACGCGGCCGAAGGTGAAAAGGGCTTTTTGCTCAACCACCTGATTTCCGAGTTGCTGCCGGCCAGTGGCGATGGCAAAAGACGCCGGATGAGCAACTCCGACCCGGTTACCGGGCAGGCGGCCTGGTTTGATTTACGGGTCAGTATCAGCAAGGCTGAAGCCGGAGCGCAGGTGAGTGAACCGCAATTCGAACCGCTCAAACCCGTTCCGGGCGTGCAGAAAAAATCCAAGACCCTCCGTTTCGGAGAACAATTCCTGCCCAAAGGCAGTTGGCGGCGGAAGGACCAGGTATGACCAGCTTACCGAAAAAAACACAGAAGAAACTTGGGCTCGTAACCGACCTCGACATCTGCGTGGGCTGCCACGCCTGCGCGGTCAGTTGCAAGGAGTGGAATGCAAGCGGCCATTCGGCGCCGCTGACCGACAGCGACGCCTACGGCAAGGATCCAAGCGGCGTCTGGTTCAACCGGGTGCACGTGTATGAAACCGATGACGGCCACAACACGCGAACCGTCAACTTTCCACGCTCCTGCCTGCACTGCGAACAGCCGGCCTGCGTAACCGTGTGCCCCACCGGCGCATCCTACAAGCGCGAAGAGGACGGCATCGTGCTGGTCGACGCCGAGAAATGCATCGGCTGCAAGCTATGCTCCTGGGCTTGTCCCTATGGTGCCCGGGAATACGATGCCGATGACGGCATCATGAAAAAGTGCACCTTGTGCATCGACCGCATCTACAACGAAAACCTGGAAGAGAGCGAACGCCAGCCGGCCTGTGTCATCGCCTGCCCCGCCCGCGCCCGCCACTTCGGCGACCTCGGCGATCCGGAGTCGGATATTTCCAGGCTGGTCGAACAGCGCGGGGGTTACGCGCTGATGCCGGAGACGGGATACCAGCCCGTCAATAAATATTTGCCGCCCCGCCCGCGCAAAGACCGGGCGGGTGACACCGGCACCACCGATCATCTCGAGGCAGCGGAAGACAGCTCTTCAGGCAGTTCGTTTTTCAGCTGGCTGGACAAGGCGCTTTCGAGGTAAAGGAGAGATAGACACTCATGGATCCGGCATATTCCGTCATTCTATTCACCTCGGCATCAGGCGCCGGTTACGGCCTGATCGCCTGGCTGGCCTTCACCCGGTTGTCCGGGTTCTGGCAGCTCAGCCCGCTCGCGGCAGGAATCACCTGCCTGGTGGCGCTGGCGCTGATCACAACCGGCCTGCTTTCCTCCACGTTCCACCTGGGCCATCCCGAGAGGGCGTGGCGCGCCATGTCTCAATGGCGCAGTTCCTGGCTCAGCCGTGAGGGCATTTTTGCGATTTTGACCTACCCGGCTGCGCTGATTTTCACCGCCGGCTGGTTCTGGAGCATCATTCCGGCGAGCATCATGAATGCAGCGGCTGCAGCCACTCTACTGTTGTCCGTGATCACCGTCATCAGCACCGGGATGATTTACGCCTCGCTGACCACCATTCCGCGCTGGAACAACGCATGGGTCGTGCCGGTTTACGTGGCGCTCGCGATTGCCAGCGGCGGCTTGCTGTTCAGTATTGCCCTGGCGGTGTCCGGCGCGGCCAACCAACCGACGATGGTCCTGATGATGGCCGTTTTACTCGTTTCCTGGGCGGTCAAGTGGGCCTATTGGCGCTACATCGACCGCCAGTCACCGGCCAGCACAACAGCCACCGCCACTGGCCTGGGGCACCTTGGGCAAGTAAGCCAGCTCGAAGCGCCGCACACATCCGAAAATTATCTGCTGAAAGAGATGGGTTTCGAGGTCGCACGCAAACACGCCACGAAATTGCGGCGTATGGCGTTGAATTTTGGCTTGCTTCTGCCCGGAATTTTGTTGGTGCTGGCCGGCGTGTCGAACGGCCTGGTCCAGCTCGCCCTGTTGGCCCTGGCGCTGTGCTTTGGCCTGGGGGGGGTCGTTATCGAACGCTGGCTGTTTTTTGCCGAGGCCCGGCACGCGGTCACGCTTTTCTACGGCCGCTCCCTGTAACTCAACCCGGATCGCCCGGCGCTCAGATGCTCCCACGTTTTTTAAGCGCCTCGATTTCGGCAGCAGAGAGTCCCAGCAGGCCGCTGTAGATCTCACTGTTGTAGGAGCCCACCTCGGGGCCGGCCCACTCGGTCCTGCCCGGAGTCTCGCTGAACTTCGGAACCATCGCCGGTATTTTCAACGGTTTGCCGTTTACGTTGACTTCTTCGAACAACCCTCGGGCGATGAAATGAGGATCTACCATCATGTCCGCTACGCTGTAGATCGGCCCGGATGGAACCCGGGCCTCGTCGAGCAACGACAGCGCGGTAACGGAATCCCGCGCCGCCAGCCATTGCGCGATCGCATCATCAATTTCCTGCTCGTGCTCGACACGCCCGGCGTTACTGGCCAGGCGGTCGTCCGCCGCCATGTCCGCCCGGCCCATTTTTTCACACAAACGCTTGAAGATGGAATCGCCGTTGGCGCCAATGACTATAAATTTACCGTCGGCGCAACGGTAGGTGTTGGTCGGTACGATGCCGGTAATGGTCGAGCCGGACGGCTCCCGGACAACACCCGCGCCGTCGTATTCGGGCACAACGCCCTCCAGCAGGTTGAACGCGGCTTCGTACAGGGCGGTATCGATGACCTGGCCCTTGCTGCCCGGATGGTTTGCCTGGTACAGGCAGGCCATGACGATACCCAACGCGGTGTGCAAACCGGCTATCGTATCGCCCAGGCTCAGGTTCGGACGCATCGGCGGCTCTCCGGGCTTACCGTTTACGTAACGCAGCCCGCCCACGCCCTCGCAGACCGAGGCGAAGCCCGGTTTTTCTGAATAAGGTCCATCCTGGCCGTAACCGGAAATGCGGGCGAAAACCAGTTTCGGGTTGTCAGCCCAGAGATCTGCCGGCCCCAGGCCCCATTTCTCCATCACGCCGGGGCGAAAGTTCTCGACCAGCACGTTGCACTTTACGGCCAGGGAGCGCACCAGATCCCGGCCCTCTTCGCTGCGCAGGTCCGCGGTGATGCATTTCTTGTTGCGGCCAATGCTGCGCCACCAGAATGAAGTCCCGTTCTCGTCCAGCTCACGCCATTGCCGCAGCGGATCGCCTCCCCCCGGCGGTTCCACCTTGATAATTTCGGCACCGTAGTAACCCAGAATACTGCCGGTAAACGGACCGGCCAGGAGCTGGCCCAGTTCGAGCACTCGAATTCCGTCCAGGGGGCGGCTGTTTTTATCCATGACTTTGCCGTTGAAGTTCAGGTTCTGAAAACGAGATCCCAAAAATAGGAAGACACACCGAATCCCTGGCGTGTATCGCGAAAATGGTGGGCCATGTGGTGGCGCCTGATTTTCCGGAACAGCGCAAACCTGGAATTCTGAACGTGATGGACCGCGTAGTGCATCATGTCGTAGGAAACATAGCCGGCAGCGAAGCCGGCGAAGAACCCCCAGCCTGCGTTACCCATCATGGATGTGAAGAGCAGACCGAACAGAACCGCGAGCGGAATGCTGACCGTGATCGGCATCACCAGCCGATCCCTGTCGTTCGGATACTGGTGGTGAACGCCGTGAATGGTGAACAGGATCTTGTGCTGGAAAGGCGTCGTGGCGTTGAAATGAAACACGAACCGATGGAAAAAATATTCGAAAAACGTCCAGAAAACGGCGCCGGCCAGCATCAGTCCGACGGTCTTCAAAAAGCCGGTTCCGCCGGTGATGCTCAGAAACGCGGCGACGGCGATCACCGGCAGGTACACCAGCAAAACCGTGCCCGGCCGCATGCGGCTCATGCGCTCGAGAAAGCGGTTATTCTCGAACATGATGAGTTCACCCTGCCGCGGAACGAGGTGGTCGGGAAGAGGGGAAGCTGTATCCTTCATGACATTTAGAATTTCCAACTGTAACTCAGGTCAAAATCGAACTGGTCCGACTCGATCGTCAGTTCCTGGCCCGGATCGAAACGATTTCTCGAAATCTGGGATTCTTCCTCGGAGTAGGCCGCGGAAAAATTCAATTCGCCGTTGGCCCCGATGGCCCGGGAAAAACCGAACGTGTAATGGGCTTCGGCAAGGTACGGAGTCAGCAAGTTATTGGTTGTCTGACTAACGCTGATCGGCTGATTCGCTACACTGAATCCTGCCCTCAAAGTCCATTTATCGTTCACATCCCAACTGCCGCCGATCTTGTAGATGTTCATGTTGCGCCAGCCGAGCCCACCACCGTTCTTGCCGCCGAGACAGGTGGTCAGGTCGGCGCCTCCGCGATTCGCCGTTGGACACTGCAGCAGATCATCGAGCGAGTTGCCCAGCACGCCCACACTGGTATGGAAAACACGCTCTGCATCGATACTGAAAGCCAGGTTTTCCAGCGGCTGCCAGGTGAAGCCCAGCTTCAGGTTGGCCGGGATATCCAGCTTGCCGGCGGCAGGCAGCAAATCAGAATAATCTTTGGTCTTTCCCATGTAAATTTTCGATTGGTACATCAGGCCAACACTGATGGTCGGGGTCCACTGCGCGTGCAGCCCGACCTTGATTCCCGCGCCGTAAGACCGGTCGCTACCATTGGCCGACAGGTTTTCCGGCATCAGGTCGCCGTCGCTCGCCGCATAGGTTTCCGTCAGCTTGGCCAGCCTGGCCAGTCCCTCGGCTTTGAACGACTGGGTTGCCAGCACGCCCGATACGCCGAGAAAAACTTTTTCATTCAATTGCCGGGCATACGTTATATCCAGCATGACCTGGGACAATCGCCAGCGGGTATCGCCGTCCCCCAGAGTCCCCGGGAAAGTCTGCACCGGTTCCGGGCCTTCTCCGTCCGGATCAAACGTCGCCGAACCGCCCCGATAATCGATATTCATACCCGCACGGGTGTAGAGAGAAACCGCTACGGCCGAATCGTCCTGGAGTTTGGCGCTGGTGCTGAAATACGGCAGCCAGCTGGTTTGAGTTTCCGCATCGAATTTACCTGCACCGATGGTAAAAGCACCGTTTTCCCCGTTGTTGGTGCTCTCACCGCTGTAGTAACGGGCGCGCGGGCGGAAGACGGTTAATCCAGCCTGCATCTGACCGGCCACGGCAAGCGCCACGGCGGGATTGTTGATGACAGCAGAGGCCTCTTCGGGATATGCGATTCCGGCGCCGCCCATCGCCTTGTTCTTGCTTCCGTAACCGTGCGTGGCCAGCCCATTGTTTGCAAGAACGCTTCCGGCATAAAAAAGCGCGGCTGTCAGGGTGAGATACGGACGGATTACTTGCAATGAAGAACGCGATGGCTGCTTCATGGCCGATTTTTTGTTTTGCACACGCATTCCCGGACTCACCAAAGACCCTGAGTTAATGGCGGGCATTATACTAGGATTCGTGCAGTCAACGCCTTATTTGATCAGGTAGTAGCCCCGGTAATATTGCGGCTGCAGCTTCGTATATTGTGCATGCAGAAATTCGACCACGTCGATCAGTTCAGCCACCGTCATTTCCTCGCCGTAATTCGGCATGGGTGAAATCAGCGCCTCCCGTTCCGCCTGCTCCAGCATCGCCTTGTATTTCGGTGAAATGATGTGGTCCGGATTGACGATGGCGGTTAAAAGCTCACCGTAATTTCTCACCCGGTATACCTCTCCGCCAATGGGCATGATGAATGGCGGGGTGAAGTCTACTTCAGGAAACTCCATCTTGGGAATGGAGTGACAGGCATGGCAGTTGAAGTCAATAAAAACCTGCTCACCCTGGGGAATATCACCCTGGGGCAGGACGAATCCCTTGACGGGACCGGTTGCATCGCCGCAGGCCGAAACGGCCAGCACAATGACGGCGGCCAGACAGACTGACAGCGTGTTTTTCAATCCATGGTGAGTGGACATGGCAAACCCTCCTTAAACAGAAGAGACTTTTTCATTGTCAGCCGGCGGGTGAATTTTGCATATGTCCTGTGTCAGAAAAAACTAAATATCACCGGTAAAAATGACACGAGATGGGTTCTTACGCCCCGATAAAGTGCGGAACACGTCCGCATCGTCATAAAAGTCCTGGTTTTGTCCACCCCGCGGCCACCACCCTGGAATCCCCATCAGCGGCAGCGGCGACAGGTCAGCGGTTGAACTGAACACACCGGGATCAGAGACCAGAGCGGCCAGCATGCGGTCAAGGTCATGCAGGGCCGGCGGGGCGGAACAATACACCAGCAACGCATGCGCGGTAATGGATTTGTACGGACTCAGGAATTTTTCCAGGATGGCATGGCCGCACACGAAAACCTGGACTGCTTCCGCCCAACCGGAACGCTGCGCTACAAATGCACTTTGCCAGTCGCGGCTCGCGAGCGCGGTCAGCAGGCTCATGTCCGAACCGGCAACAATGACGCCGCTCTCGTCGAGCAGAGTCAGTGCGTCCCGTAACTTGCCCCGCCGGCCCGGTTTTTCACGCTGCAGTTGATCAAAATGCAGTGCGTTCATCGTTACTTTCAGTTGCGGAAACCGGCACCAAACCAGCGCGTTGAACAGGTCATGCCAGTTGTGTTTCCGTGTGCTGACTTCGCCGGCCCTAAAAATATGCCGCTCGTAGTCCACATCAGGCAGGCTCTCGGAGGGCACAAATTGAATGGGCGCATCGTTGGCGCTGACCAAGCCGGCCGGCAACAACCTGTTCAGGCTTTCAGCATCCGGAAAACCGGACCCGGGAAGTTCCGCCAGGAGCCTGCTGTATCCCTTCCAGCAGGGAAAGTCGGGTTCAATGCTCGAAATCCAGTCATCCATTGAATGCAATGCTAATCTATCTGCTGTTACCGGACGAATGGAATAGACAGTTCAATGATGAAAAAATCAACCATGGCGCTGATGGCCCTGATGGTCTCCCTAGGCCTTCAGGCCGCCGAAGACCTTGATAACGAGCTTGCGTTGATTGAAAGCTGGCTGGAAGCGCAGCGGGCCTATGACCGCGTTCCTGGTTTGTCGGCCACTGTTGTGCATGACCAGGAGACGTTGTGGAGCGGAGCCTTCGGTTACGCGGACCTGAACGAGAAGCAGCCGGCGCAAACCGACACCATCTACGGAATATGCTCCATATCGAAATTGTTCACGGGCATAGCTGCCATGCAGGTAAGGGACAAGGGAATGGTGGCCCTTGAAGACCCGGTGGCCAGCCTGCTGCCGTGGTTCAAGCTGCAGCAGAACTATGTGGAAAGCCCCGTAATTACGCTGAAAGCCTTGCTGACGCACTCGGCGGGGCTTCCCCGTGAGTCCGATTATCCGTACTGGGTGGGGCCGGACTTCATTTTTCCCACACGCGAGGAAATCCAGGGCATGCTGAGCGATCAGTCGACGCTTTATCCGGCAGACCGCTATTACCAGTATTCGAATCTTGGACTGACCCTGGTGGGTGAGATCGTCGCCGCGAAATCCGGGCAGGACTTTGAAACCTACGTGCAGGATCAGATCCTGACGCCGCTGCACCTGACCGACACGGCTACCGGATTTCCGGTGGATCACAGGGAGCCGCGCATCGCAACCGGTTATGCCTACCCCGGCCGGGGTCACCAGCTGACTGCCATGCCCCGCTATGATGCAAGGGGAATCACGCCGGCGGCCGGCTTTGCTTCGACAGCGCTGGACCTGGGCAGGTTTGCGTCCTGGCAGTTCCGTGTGCGTGCCGGCAAGACGGGCGAGGTGCTCGAACCCAACACCCTGCGCGAGATGCAGCGCGTACACTGGATGGATTGGGACTGGAAAGTCGCGCGGGGACTGGCCTTCGGGGTCTACCGAGTCGGCGATCGCACGCTGACCGGCCACGCGGGCGATTGCCCGGGATTCAACACACGCCTTTTTCTGGATCCCATCAGCCTGTATGCCGTCAGCGTGCTGGCTAATCGTAACCGGGTCGACGTCGACGGTTACGCCAGGGTGATGTTCGACATTCTCGAGGCCGGAGGATCAGCGCCCGCCAACGGCGGCGAAGGCCTGACGGACACCCTGGATGAGTATGCCGGCAGTTATAACCTTGCGCCCTGGGACGGCGAAACCCTCGTGTTCCCCTGGCAGGGCGGCCTGGCGGTTGTGTCGCTGCCCAGCATGGATCCGATCGGTGAAATGGTGTTGCTGAAACGCATTGAAGGCGACCGTTTCAATACCGTTCGAAGCGACGGCCAGCCGGGACACGAAATGGTATTCCGGCGCGACAAGAACGGTGACGTGGGCTGGCTGGATTTCCACGCCATTACGTTACCCAAAATGTAGCGCTACTCCTCGACCACGTAGTGCGCACCTTTGCTGCGCGGGTTCAACGAGGCGGCATGCACCACCAGCAGCGCCGTTTGCACGGCGTTGCGCAATTCCACCAATTCCGGGGTGACCTGGCAGTCGCGGTAGAACGACTGGATTTCTTCGCGCGCCTCCAGCAGGATTCGCCGGGCGCGAGTGAGGCGGCGGGGTGAACGCACGATACCCGCGTAGTTCCACATGGTCTGCTGCACCAGGTTCAGGTCCTGGGCCACCAGTGTCGGGTCGGCGGCCGTTCGCGGGCTTTTCCAGGCCCTGGGTTCTGGCTGTTTGAAGTCCAGTTCAGCGATGTCCCTGGCATCAGCCCGGGCGGTGAATTTTGCGCTGGTCAGACATTCCAGCAAGGACGTGCTGGCCAGCCGGTTTGCCCCGTGCAGCCCGGTACACGCGGTTTCTCCGATCGCATTCAGGTGCAGGATACTGGTCCGGCCCTGCAGGTCGGCATGTACGCCCCCGCAGGAATAGTGCGCGGCGGGCACCACCGGAATAGGGTCCTGGCTGATGTCGACGCCGTTTTCCCGGCAGCGATCGTAGATGGACGGAAACCGCTGGCGCAGGAAGTTCTTGTCCATTGAACTCAAATCCAGGTAAACACAAGGCTCTCCGCTGTGAGCAAGTTCCTGGTGGATGGCGCGCGACACGATATCGCGGGGCGCAAGCGATCCGCGCGGATGGACCTTTTCCATGAAAGACTCCCCGGCGAGATTGACCAACACGCCGCCCTCGCCCCTGATGGCCTCGGTAATCAAAAACCGGGGGGCGTGTTTGCCGTAGAAAACCGTGGGATGGAACTGGACGAACTCGAGGTCTATCAGCCTCGCTCCGACACGGTAGGCCATGGCGACGCCGTGGCCGACAGTCCCCGGATAATTGGTGCTGTGCTGGAACACCTGTCCGAGGCCTCCGGTTGCGAGCACCGTTTTTTTTGCCACGATGGCGACCGGTTCACTTGTTCCCGCCGGCAACGCGAAAGCACCAAAGCAGGTCAGCGGGGAGTAGCGGTCAGCCGCGCTGTCGGTATTGTGTGACAGCGTCAGCAAGTCAATCGCGACGGCGCCCTCGTGCCGGGTAATGCCGGCGGTTTCCCCGACCCGCTTCGCCACGGCGGAAAGGATTGCATGGCCGGTCAGGTCCCTGGCGTGAATGATTCGTCGCGCACTGTGCCCGCCCTCGCGGGTAAACTCCAGTTCACCGTCATCGTGGCGGTCGAAATCCACCTGTAAGTCATCGATCAGGAATTCCCGAACAGCCGCCGGCCCCTCCTGAACCAAATGATTTACCGCATCGGGGTTGGCGGTGTGGTCACTGGCCTCCATGATGTCCTGGTGCAACAAACCGGAGCTGGAATCCGTATCGTAGATTATGCCGCCCTGGGCCCAGTCGCTGTTTGCGCTGGTAGCCCCGCCAAGAGAGAGCATATGCACCGCAAGACCGGCCCGCTCAGCCTGCAGTGCGTAAGCGGCTCCGGCCAGTCCTGCACCGATAACGAGACAGTCAGTTCGTATAATTTCCATCACAAGGGAAGTTACCGGCTTACTCCCGCTGCGTCAAAAGTCCGCTTCCGTCGGACCACATGGCGGTATATTTTGATTAAAAGAAACTGCCCCCAGATAACTGTGATGGATCAAAAAGCAAATCCGCCCCGCTCCCGCTACACGCGCCGTTCCACGGCGGAGCAAGTAACCTTGGGAATCGACCTGAGCGGCAAAACCGTATTGATCACCGGCTGCAACTCCGGCCTGGGCTTCGAGACCGCACGCGTTCTGGCCAGTCGTGGCGCGCGAATCATCGGCGCTGCCCGAACCCTGGAAAAAGCACAAACCGCCGCCCGGAAAATTGACGGTGAGGTGGTCCCGGTGGCCTGCGAGCTCAGCGAACTGGATTCGGTGGCCGCCTGCGCCGATGGCGTCAGCTCAATGAATCAGCCACTGGATGTTGTGATCTGTAATGCCGGGATCATGGCTTTACCGGAATTACAGCAAAAATACGGGCTCGAGATGCAGTTTTTGACCAATCACCTGGGGCATTTCGTGCTGGTGAACCGGCTGCTCGACCGGGTAAAACAGGCTCCAGCCGGCCGCATCGTGATGGTATCAAGCCTCGGGCACTATACGTCGGTCCCCGGAGGGATTAATTTCAACAACCTATCCGGTGAGAAAAACTACGTCCCGTTCACCTTTTACGGCCAGTCGAAGCTTGCCAACCTGCTTATGTCCAACGAGCTTTCCAGGAAACTGCGCGGCAGCAACGCTACCTCGAACGCGATTCATCCCGGCATTATCATGACCCCGCTGATGCGAAATATCGGCAGTCTGAGGAGCACCCTGGCGAGCCTCGCGAGCTGGCCGGTCAGCCGCAGCGTGGAACAAGGGGCGGCAACCCAGTGTTATGTCGCGACTTCGCCAGGGCTCGAAGGATTCAGCGGTCATTATTTCGCCGACTGCAACCCGGCGCGGATGAGTGCGCATGCACAGAACGCGGAACTCGCTGTACGCTTGTGGAAGGTATCTGAAGAATTAGCCGCCGATTACTTGTAGCAAGCAGCCCGTCGGGCGATCATGAGCAGTATGAAATCGCGGCCCAAGACACAATCGTTGAGATTTGACCCATGACACTGCATCCCCTGGCGGGCAAGCCGGCCCCTGAATCGATTCTTGAAAATATCCCCCGGCTGATCAGCCAGTATTACAGTCTGGCGCCGGATCCGGCGGAACCCGGCCACCGGGTTGCGTTCGGCACATCCGGCCATCGGGGCAGTTCCGGCAATCTCACGTTCAATGAGAACCACATCCTGGCGATTGGCCAGGCCGTCAGTGAATACCGTTCCAGCCAGGGGATCTCCGGCCCGCTTTTCCTTGGCATGGACACCCATGCGCTGTCCGAGCCGGCCCTGATCAGCGCCGTGGAAGTGTTCGCGGCAAACGGTGTCGAGGTGATGATCGATGCGGACTATGGCTACACGCCGACGCCGGTCATTTCGCATGCGATCCTGTGCCACAACCGTGAAAATCCGGGGCGCCAGGCCGATGGTGTGGTGATCACGCCGTCACATAATCCGCCCTCAGACGGCGGTTTCAAATACAACCCGCCCAGCGGGGGTCCGGCGGATACCGCCGTAACTGAGCTGATCGAACAGCGCGCCAACGAGTTACTGGCTGACCCCGCTGCAATCCGGCGCATGCCGTGGGCGCGCGCGCTGCGCCAGGACAATGTTCATCGACGCGATTACATCAAGCCGTATGTTGACGACCTGGCAACTGTTCTGGACATGGACGTTATCCGCGAGTCCGGCATTCACATCGGCGCGGACCCGATGGGCGGCTCCGGTGTCGCTTACTGGCAGCCCATTGCCGACAAATACCGGCTCAATCTGGATCTGGTCAGCACCAGCGTGGATCCCACCTTCCGTTTCATGTGCGTTGACAAGGACGGCAGGATTCGAATGGACTGTTCTTCTCCACCGGCGATGGCCGGGCTGATCGGCCTGAAGGACAAATACGACATCGCTTTCGGCAACGACACCGATTTCGACCGGCACGGTATCGTAACGCCCAGCGCCGGGCTAATGAACCCCAATCACTACCTGGCCGTTGCGATTTCGTACCTGTTCAGCCATCGACCGGGTTGGAGTGCAGATGCGGCGATCGGCAAAACCCTCGTCAGCAGCAGCATGATTGACCGCATTGCCGCTGACAACGGCAGAAAAATGAGCGAGGTGCCGGTCGGCTTCAAATGGTTTGTTGACGGCCTGCTGGACGGCTCTTACGGGTTCGGCGGCGAGGAAAGCGCCGGCGCCTCATTCCTGCGCAGGGATGGAACGGTGTGGACCACCGATAAGGACGGCATCATCATGAACCTTCTGGCAGCCGAAATCACCGCCCGAACCGGACGTGATCCGGCTGAACACTACACGGACCTGTCCAGCCGTTTCGGAACACCGGTTTACGAGCGGATGGATGCCCCGGCCACGCCGGCCGAGAAAGCCATCCTGGCGAAACTCTCCCCGGAGCAGGTGACCGCCACCGAGCTTGCCGGAGAAGTAATCACCGCACGGCTGACCCGCGCCCCGGGCAACTTCGCCGTGATAGGCGGGCTGAAGGTCGTCACCGAAAATGGCTGGTTCGCGGCGCGGCCATCCGGAACGGAAGACATCTACAAAATTTACGCCGAGAGTTTCAAAGGGCGGGAACACCTGGAGCAAATTCAAAAGGAAGCCCGTAAAATCGTAGCGGCGGCACTGTCGGGAGACTCATCATGAAGTGGAAAGGAAGGCGCGAGAGCACCAACGTCGTGGACAGCCGGGGGAAGCGGGTTGTGGGGACAGCCGGGGCCGGCATGTTGCTCAACCTGGTTGGGCGCCGTTTCGGCATCAAGGGCATCCTGATCATGATTGCCGTTGTCGGTGTCCTGTGGATGACCGGACTGGTAGACCCGGCCATGTTCCTGGGCGGACAAACGACCACCCAGTCGGCTCCATACCAGCCCAACCCGGCCGAACAGGAGCGGTTCGACTTCGTAAAAGTAGTGCTGGCTGACACTGAAGATGTCTGGAAGGCGGAATTCAGCCGGCACGGCGAAACCTATCCGGAGCCTCAACTCGAGATCTACACCGGCCGGATCAACACCGCGTGCGGGGCAGGCAGTGCGCAAATGGGGCCTTTTTACTGCCCCGGCGACCGCAAGGTGTACATTGACCTGAGTTTTTATGATGAACTCGAACGTTCATTCCAGGCACCCGGGGATTTCGCCCAGGCCTACGTGATTGCGCACGAGGTGGGCCACCATATCCAAACCCTGATGGGCACATCACAAAAAGTACACGGCATGCGGGGAAGGCCGGATTACAACGAGTACTCCGTCAGGCTCGAGTTACAGGCCGATTATTATGCCGGCGTCTGGGCGCACAACAACCAGCGTTACCTGGACCGCGGCGACATCGAGGAGGCGATGCGGGCAGCCAACGCGATTGGCGATGACGCCATCCAGGGCCGCACGCGCGGCAAAGTAGTCCCGCACACATTCACGCACGGCACGTCGGAACAGAGGATGCGCTGGTTCAACAAGGGGTTGCAAAGTGGCCGGATCGAGGAGGGCGATACCTTCGCGATGTCTTACGACCAGCTCTGAGCTTTGCGCGCCCCTATTCGGCTGAATGAAGCCGCCTGAGCAGGGCCAGGTCCGCATAGGTAGCGCCGCCGGCGTCACCGGCCAGAACTTCGAAAGGCCGATCCGGCTCGCCCAGTTGATCAACGACCAGGACGGCGCCGGTGAAATCCTCGTGCCGGGTCGTGGGATTGACTGTGATCAGCGTTTTCAGTCCCGCCGCCCGCGCCGAGGCCAACCCGGCCTCGGTGTCTTCGATAGCCAGGCATTCCGCCGCATCCAATTCCAGCCGCTCGAGCGCGTGAAGAAAAATGTCCGGCGCCGGCTTCTTGTTTTTCGCCACGTCACCCGCTGCGATGACATCAAACCAGCCGACGGCATGCTCGCCCACCGTTTCGCTCAACAGCAGGGTCACATTTTCGAACGTGGTCGTGCTCGCAACCGCCAGCCGGACGCCTGCGGATCGCGCCTCCCTCAAAAGCCGCTCGACACCGGGGCGCAACGGCAGCGCGCCCGCTTTGAGCAAGCCCATGTACTGCCGGGTTTTTTCCTTGTGCAGGTCGAGAATGAAGGCGTCCAGACCGTCCGGAGCTTTGAACCGGGGGTCATAGGCTTCGACGAAGTAGCGAATCCGTTCCTTGCCGCCAAAAACCTCGAGCAGCCGGTGGTAGGTCGGCTCGTCCCAGTGCCAGTTCAGTCCGGCGGCTCGAAACGCCAGGTTGAAGGCGACACGATGACCATCCATCTCGTTATCCGCCAGCGTTCCGTCCACGTCGAAAATCAGTGCTTTCAGACCTTTTTCCATCAGAAACTAAAACTCCGTGTGCCAGTGGCCCCGCCTGCCGGATCAAACTGCCGCTCATGAAACTGGACTCCCCCCTCACGGTCCACCAGCAACAGGGTTGAACAGCGCGTTCCGTAAATCGGGGACACGATGAAATAATGCTTCATTAATCGTTCCGGCGCCAGGTGGGCACCGAGGTCTTCGGGAATTTCGCCCGGGGTCAGGGTTTTGTCCGTGAGCAGTTCAAACAAGGCCTCGGTTTGCAGCTCGTGTTCCTGCAGAATTGCTGCCAGCCGCTCTCGCCCGGCGTGCACTTTCGGCCAGTCCGTATCCAACAGGTGATTGCTCAGGCCATGACTGCCCGCGCTGATTTCACGCGGTTCACCGTTACGGTTCGACATATAAACGAGCGACCCGGCGCTGCCGAGCAAAAGGTTGAATCCACGAAAAGCACTCCCCCGCCGGCTCAACTCACGGGCATGAGCCAGCGGTTCAGTGTGCGCTCGCAGATAATCGCGCACCAGGTGGCCGCGGGAATGCTCAAGGGAAGGTTCCGGGACGGCCGGTTCACGGTAATTGGTGATCGCGGCGAATCGCCCGGTCCGCGTGATGCCGAGCCAGGTGCCGCCGGCCTGCAGGTCGCGCCCGGCCAGGATGTTTGGGTCATCGTTCCAATAGCCGGCGTCGGCAGACGGCCGCTGATGAAATTCATCACGATTGGCAGCCACTACCAGCGAATACCTGGGGTGGTTCTGCCAGGCAAAGAGAATCAGGCACATAAAACTCGCCTCACAGCTCCTCTTCGTAAACCTGGGACGCGGTCTGCATCGAGGCCAGAGAGCCGGAGAACGGCAGGTGCTATAGCCACTCCAATCAAGAGCGGCGTGACGGATGCAAGAGTGCGCTTCAACTTTTATTGATCGGCAAAATACCCGGCGATGGTCGACTTCTCTTCCGCGCTTAGCGTATTTGCGACATTACACATATTCATCGGGGTTTTTGGACGGTCTCCATGGCGGTAGGTCGTTGTCGAGCAGTGGCGTTCATAGAAATAAAACTGTTCCAGTGAATCCAGAAGTTCCTGAGAACCCATTCCGGCCAGGCTGGGCACATCTTCATCTGAGGACACGCCGCCGGGCCCATGGCAGGCTTCGCATTCGGAGATCACTCCCTGCAGTTCCCTGGCCGCAGCGTTTGCGGTCAATCCAATTAAAAGCGCCGCCAGAATATACCCGGAGATACGCATGACATTCTCCCGATCAGCTGTCCATATGTATTACTATAATCCAGCGATGAGTAACAAGAAACGAAACGCCAAAAAGAAATTCAAAAAGGCGGCCAGGCCCCGACCCACACTTTCCCCGCAACATAATATCCGGCTGCAGCAGGGCGTCCAGGCCCAGTCGAGCGGCAATCTGGAAATGGCCGAGTCGATTTATCGCAGCCTGATTGCAGACCGGGCCCGGGTACCACAGCTTTTTTACAACCTGGCACTGATTTGCGCCCAGTCCTCACGCGACCGGGAGGCCCGCGCGCTGTGGACGAAGTCGCTTTCCATGGACCCGGGTTTTTTTGAGGCGAGGATGCAACTTGCCGGCAGTTACCAGAATGCCGGGGAGATGGAGCAGGCCATGGAACACTACCGGAAAGCCGATAGAGCGCGCCCCGGCATGGCGGCCCCCAAATACCTGTTGGGCAACCTGCTCAAGGCACAGGGCAAGCTGCAGGAAGCAGCTGACCTGTACCAACAGGTGATGGCGAAGCACCCTGATTACACGCAGGCACATTTCACGTTTTCCGGGCTGCACAAATACCGGGATGAGTCTGATCCCCACATCGCGACGATGCTCGGGCTTTATCGGGGGAGCAGACTGCAAAATGATGCCCGGATCCAGCTGGCTTTCTCGCTGGCCAAGGCTTTCGAAGACATCGGTAATTTCCCCCGCGCCTTCGAGTTCCTGAAGGCCGGCAACGACCTCCGTTCCGAAAAATACCGGTACTCGATAGACGGGGACAAGGCGCTGTTCGAGAACACGATGCAGATGTTCAGCCATGAGGCGCTCGAGCGCATCGAGGTTAATGCCGAGCAGTCGAACCGGCCCATCTTCATCCTCGGAATGCCCCGTTCAGGCACGTCGCTGGTTGAAAAAATCCTGTCCAGCCACTCCCAGGTATTCGGCGCGGGCGAACTGGACTACTTCTATGCGCTGGCCGCGAAGAGTTTTCTTAACCCCTCACGGCATTACCAGTACGACCCGGTCGAGTCGTATCCGGTTTCGAGGTTCGAACAGCTTGGAAAAGACTACCTGGAGAAACTGGCGCAACTGGATACTCAAGCCCCGCGGGTCACCGACAAACTGCCGTTCAACTTCATGCTTATCGGTTTGATCAGAAAGGCCCTGCCCAACGCCAGAATCATTCATTGCGTCAGGGACGCCCGCGACAATTGCCTTTCGATCTACAAACAGAATTTCGCAACTGAAAACTACCGTTTTGCTTACAACCTCGAGAGCGTGGCCCAGTTCCACAACATCTATCGCGCGTTGATGAAGCACTGGCACGAGGTTCTGCCGGGGGCCATTTACGACCTCAACTACGAAGCCCTGGCGCAGAATCCGGAACCGGAAATCAGGAAATTGCTCGAGGCGTGCGAGCTGGAATGGGAAGACAGCTGCCTGAAGTTCCACAAGAGCGAGGCCGTGGTGACGACGGCCAGTTTTTACCAGGTGCGCCAACCCATGTACACCAGTTCCATCAAGCTCTGGGAGAAGTACGGGGACTGCCTGCAGCCCATGTTCGACGAGTTACAGAGAGGCTAGACGCGGCCAGGCACGGTACACCGGCAACGACGTCCATGGCGTCGTCGGATGCACGCCCAAAAGCGCCCCGCGCCTGTTAAATTATTATGCTCTCCAGTATCCTGCAGCCCTTGTTTCGTAGGAAGCCAGTGTCATGCATCACAATTTTTCCAAGTTGATATCCACCCTCTCGGTAGCCTTGTTGGCTGCCGCTGCCCTTTACGCCTCGCCGATCACTGCCTCCGCCGCCGCAGGGCAGACATCGAAGCTTGACGGCCTGGAATGGCGCATGATCGGACCATACCGCGGCGGACGCGTAACCGCCGTCACCGGCGTCCCGGGCAATCCGAACCTTTACTACATGGGTGCCACAGGCGGCGGCGTCTGGAAGACTGAAAATGCGGGCGGCGCCTGGGAAAACATTTCCGACGGTGATTTTAAAGTCGGCACAATCGGTGCGGTTGCCGTCGCCAATTCGGACCATAATGTTATTTATGTCGGCACCGGTGAAGCGCCGATACGCGGCGTGACCACGAGCCACGGCGACGGCGTGTGGCGATCCACCGATGCCGGCAAAACCTGGTCACACCTGGGCCTGGAGAAAAGCGGACAAATTTCCCGGATCGAGATTCATCCGAAAAATCCGGACATGGCCTATGTTGCGGTGCAAGGCCAGATCTGGGGACCCAACCCGGAGCGCGGTGTATTTCGCACCACGGACGGCGGCGAGAACTGGGAACATGTGCTCAAGGTCAGCTCCAACACCGGTGCAACCGACCTGTCCATGGATCCGACCAATCCGCGCATTCTCTACGCTGCGATGTGGAACCATGGCCGCAAGCCCTGGTTTATCCATTCCGGCGGCACCGACGGCGGTATATACAAGTCCACCGACGCCGGCGACAGCTGGGCCAAACTGACGGGCGGCCTGCCCGAAATGATCGGCAAAATCGGGGTTGACGTCTCCGCCAGCAATCCCGAGCGGGTCTACGCCATCATCGAGGCCGAGCCGGAGAAAGGCGGCCTCTGGCGCAGCGACGATGCAGGCGAAACCTGGACTCTGATTAACGGCCACCGGGTCCTGCACTCACGGGCCTGGTATTACATTCATATCGCAGCCGACCCGGTGGACGAGGATACGGTGTACGTGCTGAACGTGCCGTTGATGAAGTCCATCGACGGCGGCGAGAGCTGGGAAAAAATGACCACGCCCCACGGCGATCATCACGATCACTGGATCAACCCGGACGACAATCGCAACATGATCAACGGCAACGACGGCGGCGCCACCATTACTTTCGACGGCGGGGAAACCTGGTCCAGCATCATGAACCAGCCGACCGCGCAGTTTTACCGCGTCACCACGGATAACCAGGTGCCGTTCCGTATTTACGGCGGGCAGCAGGACAACACCACGATGTCCATCGCCAGCCGCAGCCTGTACGGCGGAATCGGCGTGGCCGACTATTACGACATCGGCGGGGGCGAGAGCGCGCACATCGCGTTCGATCCGGATGATCCGCGTTTGATTTATGCGACCACCATCAACGGAACGCTGACAGAATACGACCACCAAACGCAGCTGGAGCGGTCGATCATCCCCTATCCGGAAGTGGTCTGGGGCAAAGACTCCAGAGACCTGAAATACCGCACCAACTGGAATGCACCGGTTGCGGTTTCACCGCATGACCCCTCCGTAATCTACTACGGCACGCAAATGGTGCTGAAGAGCACCGACCGCGGCGCGACCTGGACCGAGATCAGTCCTGACCTCACCCGCAATGACCCTGAAAAACAGGGCCGCAACGGCGGCCCGCTGACCCCGGAAAATGTGGGGGCGGAGTTCTACAACACGCTGTTTTATATCGTTGAATCGCCGCTGGAAAAAGGCCATCTCTGGGTTGGAAGCGATGATGGCCTGGTTCACCTGAGCCGGGATGGCGGCGACAGCTGGAATAACGTATCGCCGCCCCACAAAGGGGAAGCGATGATCAACGCTATTGAGATCAGCCCGCATGCCCCTGGCACAGTTTACCTGGCCGTCACCGCCTACAAACTGAACGATTTCAAGCCCTACATTTACAAAACTACGGATTACGGCAAACGCTGGAAGCGGATTGACGAGGGGCTTCCGGAAGATACGTTCGTGCGGGTTGTGCGCGAGGACCTTTCCCGCAAAGGCCAGCTGTATGCAGGAACCGAGGCCGGAATGTTTGTCTCCTTTAGTGACGGCGGCGACTGGCAGCCGCTGGACCTGAACCTGCCGCCGGTTCCCATTACCGATCTCACCATCCGCCAGGACAGCCTGGTGGCTGCGACCCAGGGGCGCGGCTTCTGGACGCTGGATGACCTGTTCATGGTGCGCGCCGCGGCCGAAGGCCTCGGAGAAGAATCCGTACAGCTTTTTGCGCCGGGGAAAACCGCCAACATGATCAAGCGCGGCTGGTCGTCCGAGGAATTCGAAGCAGAAAACCCGGCCGGCGGCGTGCCGCTTTATTATTACCTCGAGGAAGACATCGAAGGCCCGCTGACGCTCGAAATACTGGACAGTGACGGCAGCCTGGTCAGGGCCTACTCCAGCGAGGAGAGCGATTTCGAGCGCTGCCTGCTGCACAACATGGATCCCAGGTCGCCATACGAGCCCGAGTATCCGTCCGCCAGGGCAGGCTTGAACAAGTGGAACTGGGATACTCGGCGCCAGGGCTTCACCTGCGTTGAGGACATGACCCTGTTCGCCGGACTCGCGGGCGCCAGCGTGGCGCCGGGCAAATACAGGGCCCGCATTACGGCGGGGAGCGATCAGCAGGAGGTCTCGTTCGAGTTGGCGGCGGATCCGCGCCTCAGTGCAATGCCGGATGAAATACGGGAATGGTCGGCGCGGCTGGATGAGGCATCGGCATTGCTCGAAGACGTGTTGACCGGCCTCGCAGAACTGCGCAAATCACGCGCGCAAATCGAAGTGCTGAAGGCGGACTATGAACAGGATTCAGAGCTTCAGCAATCAGCACAGGCGGCCCTGGACGCGATTGACGCCTGGGATCACCGGATCATCCAGCCGTTGCACGAAACCCTCGAGGACGAAGACGCCTGGGAGACCATGCTCGCCGGCCAGATCCGCTTTGTACTGGATGTTATCGACCAGACCGGAGCGCCGGTCGCGGAAGGAACGCTGCTCAGGCTGTCCGATCTTAAATCGGAATGGGCGGCTTTGCAGGCCCGGCGGGACGCCATTCGCTCAGATCACATCGAGCCCATCAACTCATGGGCGAAGCGTAACGATGTACCGCACGTCAGGGGCGACTGACGGGCCGGAATCGTTGATCGATGGCCCGGGCGAACCGCATCGGCGCGCCCGGGTCAGTCCGCAGATACATCGAAGGCTCTATCAATTCGAGCTCCATGATCACGAAATCGCCGTTGTCATTGCGCACAAAGTCAATCCGGGCATAAAGCGGAGTTTCGGCAATCGCTTTCAGCGCCCGTTGCCCGCACTGCAACAGCCGTTTTTCAGGCGCCACGGGCTGAACGTCCGCTCCGCGCTCTTCCTGGGAGCGGAATTCCGACGGGGCCGGAACCTTCAGAATGGCGTGGCTGAACGCGCCGTTGAAATAAAACAATGAGTATTCACCCTCGTCCAGAATGTGCGGCATGAACCGCTGAACCAGGGCCCGCCGATTATCGAAGCAGCGGCTGATCGCCTCTCGGCGCTCCAGCGCATCTGCGGCTGAAACCCGGAACGCCTTGTCGCCGTTAGCTCCGACCACGGGCTTGATCACAAGGTCTTCGCAAGCCAGCTGTTCCGACCAGGCCGCGAAGGAGTCCGGCTGCACCTCAGCCGGCCAGATCGTGGGCACAATGCCGACCCCACTGTTTTCCAGATCGGCAAGATAGGTCTTCTCGAGGTTCCAGCGTACGGTATCCAGCGGGTTGGCTAACCGGGTTTCCCGGTCTATGTTCTCCAGGGCCTTGAGGAAAGCGGCCACGTCATTCCAGTAGTCCCAGGTCGAGCGAACGATGACCGCATCGAATTCACGCCACGGGATTTCAACCTGTCGCCAGGATACCGTGGAAACCCGCCAGCCGAGTTCAGCAAGAGGCTGAATCGCGTGCTCGTCGTCGATCACGAAGTCCCCGCGTTCACAAAGAGTCAGGAATGCACAGTGGTTCATCGGCCCATGATAAGAGCAACGGTAGCGGGGTGAAATTTTAATTTCGTACGAATCGGAGTACTATAGGTCGCGTAATAAGGGGATAACCACATGAATAAGTTCATCAAATCAGCATCCTGTGCTGTGTTTTTCGTCGTTTTTTCCACTTCTCTGCTGGCGCAGTCGGTCACACGCGGTCCGTACCTGCAAATGCAGACCGGCGACAGCATCACCATCCACTGGCGCACCGACACGGCCACCGATTCCGAGGTCCGCTTCGGGCTTTCCGCGGCAAACCTCGACCAGTCGGTTAACGATCCGGTGCTAAAAACCGACCATGCGGTCACCCTGATCGGACTGAGCCAGTCTCAAAAGTACTGGTATGCCGTCGGTGACAGCAGCGGCATCCTCGCCGGAGACGCGAGTTACCACTTTCACACGGCGCCGACAAGGGGGCAGGCGGCAGATACCCGGATCTGGGTGATCGGAGACTCCGGAACGGCGAATGCCGATGCCCGCTCCGTTCGCGATGCCTACAAGACCTGGACCGGGTCCGACCCGGCCGATTTCTGGATCATGTTAGGTGATAACGCCTACAACAACGGCACCGATTCCGAGTACCAGGCCGCCGTCTTCAACACTTACCCGGAAATTCTGCGCCAGCTGCCGCTCTGGTCGACCCTGGGTAACCACGACGGCTACAGCGCCGATTCGTTTTCGCAGACCGGACCTTATTACGATATTTTCAACCTGCCCACGCAGGCTGAAGCCGGTGGTTTTGAATCCTTCACCGAGGCCTATTATTCGTTCGATTATGCGAATATCCACTTCATCTGCCTGGACTCGTACGACACCGACCGCTCGGTGAACGGCAGCATGCTGCAGTGGCTGCAGGCTGATCTCGCGCAGAACACGCAACCCTGGATTATCGCTTTCTGGCACCACCCGCCCTACACCAAGGGTTCACACAATTCGGACACGGAAGGCAGGCTGATCGATATGCGTCAGAACGCGCTGCCGATCCTCGAACAATGGGGCGTGGACCTGGTCCTGAGCGGACACAGCCATTCGTATGAACGCTCCTACCTGCTGGACGGCCATTACGGCATGTCGGGCTCTCTGGACCCGGATTTCAACATACTGGACCCCGGCGACGGAAATGCCGCCAGCGACGGCGCCTATGAAAAACCGGACGTGGTTGCGGTGCAGAATGCCGGGGCCGTGTACGCGGTGGCGGGCAGTTCCGGAAAAATTTCCGGCGGCGCCCTTAACCACCCGGCCATGCTTGTTTCCCTGAACATGCTGGGATCACTTGTTGTCGACGTGGCCGGAAACCGGATGGACGTCGTGTTCCTGAACGAGACCGGCTCGGTTCAGGATGAATTCACGATTCTGAAAACACCCGATCAGGAGGCGCCTCTGATCACGGCGGCTGGAGCTCAAGATGCAACCCATGTCATTGTCGATTTCAACGAACCGCTGGACTCGACGGAAGCCCTGAACACGTCGAATTATTCGGTAGACGGCCTCAGCGTCAACTCGGCGGAACTGCTGAGTGGCGACCGCAGCGTGCGCCTGACCACCAGTAACATGTCTTCAGGCAGTTCCTACACCCTGGTCGTAAACAACCTCCAGGACCTGGTTCTCAATACCATCCAGGCCGACAGCCAGGTGAGCTTCGAGTTTCACGAGACCATGACCGTCGCGTTCCAGGAGGGCCTCGCGCCGGATAACGGCTATGCCGGCACCTCGGACGCCTACATCCGCGAGGCATCAGCCACTACCGCCCACGGCCTCGAGACCAGCCTGCAGGTCGATGGTGACGAGCCTGCCGGCAGCACAAACGACATGAATATCCTGTTGCGCTGGGACACCGCCGCTATTCCGGTTGACGCGATCGTCGAGTCGGTGGCCATCCAACTCGCAGTGACCAATCCTAGCAACGGCTCCTACACGTGTTACGGAGTGCTGCGGGACTGGAACGAAGCCACCGTCACCTGGAACCAGGCGGGCAGCGGAACGCCGTGGGGTTCGCCCGGCGCCGAGGCCTCATCGGACCGCGACAGTGCACCCGCGTGCACCGTCACGGCCGGCGTGACGGGGACGCTGAACGTCGGACTGAACGCAGCCGGCATTGCGCTGGTGCAATCCTGGGTCAACGATCCGGCGGGTAATCACGGCCTGGTTATTTCTGATTCCTCCACCTCGGACGGCGCGGATTTCCATTCGAGCGAATCATCGACCGCGATGGCGCGTCCCAGGCTGGAAGTTACCTACCGCGTTCCGGCCGGACCGGTCAACATCTCTCCGGTCGCTGATTACACCTTTGAATGCACCGGCCTGGACTGTGACTTCACCGACGCGTCCAGCGATAGTGATGGCCTGGTCGCATCCTGGTCCTGGAATTTTGGAGACGGCAACTCATCAAACGCTCAAAGTCCTTCCCACAGCTTTGCAGCAGCCGGTGATTACGTTGTGGAACTCACTGTGACCGATGATGAAAGCGCCGTTGACAGCTTCACCAGCCAGGTCAGCGTTTCCGAACCTCCAACTTCCACCGACCAGTTCGCGTTGGCTGATCTGCCCTCCGCAGGGACGGTCAGCGGGAGCTTTACGGCTACCCATTCCGACGACAGCGTCACCCAGACCATCACCGAGCGCGAAAGCGGAGGTAAGAAAAACAGGCGTCACAGTTACCTGTCGCACACCTGGAGATTCTCTGTGCAGCCGGGTTCGCCGGTCACACTGCATGCCAATGCATGGTCCGGCGGCTCTTCTGATGGTGACACTTTCCGGTTCGAATGGTCCGAGAACAACCTCGATTTTTTCGAACTGTTTATAATCAGCAACACGGCGCAGTCCAACATGCAGTCCGGCCTGATTGCCGCCAGCGGGACCATTTATATCCGCGTGACCGACACCGACCAGACAAGCGGCAACCGGGCGCTCGACACGGTGTATATCGATCAGCTCTACATTCGCAGCGATAACTCCACACCCCAGGTTCCGCCGGGTACGCCGACCAACCTGTCAGCAACCGGGCTTGGCACCACTGCCATACTGCTGACCTGGGAGCGCGCAAGCGACAACGAGCAGTCGTTCGACCTGGAAAGGGCTCCTGCCGGATCCATGAATTGGACCGCCCTGCCCAGCCCCGGAGCCGGCAGCACCTCATACACCGACAGCGGTTTGAGCCCGGCGACTTCCTATGACTACCGCATCCGGGCGCGCAACAGCGCAGGCGCTTCCGCCTGGTCAGCGACCGCCAGCGGCTCGACGACCGCGGCCGCGGCGATTTCGCTAACGGTCTCGGGTTACAAGGTGAAGGGTAAACATATCGTCGACCTCAGCTGGTCCGGCGCTACCGGCCCTGTTGACATAATCCGCAACGAAACGGTCCAGGCAGAAAATATCGGCGGCAGCAGCTTCACCGACAATACCGGGAACAAGGGCGGAGCGACTTATGTTTACCGGGTCTGCGAGGTAGATACCGGCGATTGTTCGGACGATGCGACGGTCGTTTTCTAAGCATCGCATCGCGCGACTCAGTGTCCCGGCGGCAATACTGGCTTTAATGCTGGCGTTGCCGCCGGCCGCTTTTTCACACCCGGAAATCCAAAGCCAGATAGATGTCCTGAACGCGCAGCTCATGCAGCAACCCGGCAATCCGGCCCTGCTGTTGCAGCGCGCGGACCTGTATCGACGGCACGGAGATTTCGTCTCGGCCAAACGCGACCTGGCCGCTGCCGGGCAGGCGGAAACGGTCCCGGCCGAACTGCCGTTTTACGAGGGCCGCCTGCAGCTTGACAGTGGCCAGGCGGCTGCCGCGGAGCATTCGTTCAGCCGCTACCTCGGCGCCATGCCAAAGCACGCAACAGCTTATGTCCTGAGGGCCGAAGCGCGCTCAGCCCAGGGCAGCATGGAGCAGGCGGCGCAGGACTATGGCGAGGCGATCAAGTTGAGCGAGGCGCCCGCGCCAGAACTTTTTCGCCTGGCGGCGCGTTGCCTGGTACAGGCCGGCGATAGCCAATGGCCGGCCGCAGAAGAAATGCTCGATTCCGGGCTTGCGCGCTTCCCACGCGAAACCTCGCTGCTGGGCCTGGCGGTCGATCTTGCATTGGCGCAGAATGACCCAGAAAGCGCTGTCGCGCTGGTCAGCAGTTTACCCGGAGCGTTGCTGCGACTGCCGCAATGGCAGGCCCGCGCCAACCTGGCCAACACGCTTTCGACTAATGACCCCGCGTCTCGTGCCGAAGGCCTCCGCATCGCCCGGCAACGGCTTGTCGCCTATACTTCAAACTGACGAGCCGGCAGGCTGCTTGTGAGCGCCTGCTCGGTCGCGTAAGGTCTAATCCCATGTGGCTCGAGCACCTGTTATCGCTGCTGTCGATTTACCTGTTCATCGCCGTTACTGCAGGCGTGCATGTCCTTTTGTACGTTCGCAATTCCCGGGCTGCATTCGGCTGGCTGGGGCTGATCATCGTGTTCCCTATCGCCGGGGCGTTGCTTTACGCCCTTTTCGGCATCAACCGCGTGAAGCGCAAAGCGAAGCGGGTATCGCGCGAAGCGGATGCCGAACCCGGCAAGGAAGCACTGGTCAGACAGCTGACGGATGGCCTGTCACGCGCCGGGCCCGGTTTCAGGGTAACCGGCAGTGAACCGTTATCCGGCAACGGCGTCAGGACCTGTTACGACGGCGAGGAGGCATTTCCTCGAATGCTCGATGCCATCGAACAGGCGCAGCGCGAGGTGCTTCTGAGCAGCTACATATTTGATAACGACACAACCGGAAAACGGTTCGTTGATAAGCTGTCGGCGGCGCGTGAAAGGGGTTGCCAGGTTCGTGTCCTGGTGGATGATGTGGGCATCCGTTACAGTTTTCCGTCGATTCTCGGCGAACTCAAAAAGCATCGCCTGGCCTACCGCCGGTTCATGCCCATGCGGCTGTTTCCGCCAGGTTTCAGCATCAATCTGCGCACACACCGGAAAGTGCTGATTTTAGACCGCAAGATCACGTTTGCAGGAGGAATGAATATCGGCGACAGGCAACTGGTGAACGGCCCCTCGCCGCATCGGGCCAGCGACCTGCATTTCCGGTTCGAGGGGCCGCTGACAACGGACTGCGTGCGCCTGTTTGCAGACGACTGGAAGTTTTCCGGGGGTGAGCCTCTGCAGGACTGGGTGGAATCCTGTCCCGCCCGCGGAACAGCAAGCTGCCGCCTGATCTCGGATGGCCCGGACGACACACTGGATTCGCTGATGCTGGTCATCATGGGCGTTATTTCAAGCGCTCAGAAACGCGTATGGATCATGACCCCGTACTTTCTGCCGGAGCGGCAAATACTCGGCTGCCTGCAGGCGGCTGCCCTGACCGGCGTGGACGTGCAGGTCATGGTCCCCCAAAAGAACAACTGGCCCATGGTCCAGTGGGCGCTGCAGCACAACATGTCCGAGCTTTTGGATGCCGGGGTGCAAATTTTGCGGCGGCCGCCGCCATTTGCGCACAGCAAATGCATGGTCATCGACGACGACTATGCGCTGGTCGGATCGAGCAACCTGGATCCGCGCAGCCTGAGGCTCAATTTCGAGCTCGGTGTCGAATTGTTCGACTCGGAACTAAATAGTGAACTTAGCCGGCACTTCAAGGAAATGGCCGGCGCATGCGCCCCCTTCACGCTGGACCAGTTGCGCGGGCGCGGGACACTCGCCCGACTGCGGGACGGAGCATCAGCACTGTTCACCCCTTACCTCTGATCAGACTATTTTCAGTCCAATTCCGACCAGTGCGCCAACCAGCAGCACAGCGTTGGCGAACAAGGTCAACGCCATTCCCGGAACCCGGCTTGGCGGTTTGCTGACGTATTCGTAAGAATAAAGTTGCCGCCCCACGAGGAACATGATGCCGGGGATAAGGGCCCAACGGGCGCTGAGGTAAAAACTGAAGGCCAGCATGGCCGGAACGAACAGGACCAACTGCTCCATCGTGTTCTGCTGCACCCGGTGCAAGCGCTCCCAGGTTTCATCGCCGGTCGTTTTCGGGGCTTTGATTCCGTATTTCTCGCGATTAGCGCCAACCCGGATTGAAAAGTAAGTGAACTGGACGAGTGCAAGCAAGATGACGAGGACTGCGTATTCCATGAATTTCTCCCGTGGTTTTTGTCAAGATAGTTCATTACAACGGAAAAATCCCGCACAAGGGGATAGAATGTTGGCATGAAAGAAAAACTGGATGAAGCCGAAACGCAGGTGAAGAACCTGGCACATGCCGCGAAGCATAAAAAGCCGGGCACCGCGCGGGGGATAGAAACACTTTTCCGCAGCGCTTACCGGGTTCAGATGGACCTGACCGGCCTGGCTGACAACAAGGCCAACATGATGATCAGCATCAACGGCATCATCATATCCATCATCATTGCGGCGGTTGCGCCCAAGCTGGATTCCAATCCGTGGCTGTTGGTTCCCGCGACCGTTTTCCTATGCGGCACGCTGATCTCCATCGTTTACGCCATCCTTGCGGCCCGTCCGCGGGTCAGCACAACAAGCATCACGCTGGAGGACCTGGAGCACAGCGAGGGCAATATCCTGTTCTTCGGCGACTTTGCCAATCTCACTCAGGATGATTTCACCGAAGGCATGATGAGCCTGATGGAGGACAAGACGCTGGTTTACGAGACCATGATCCGCAACCTGTACGGCCTGGGTGCGGTGCTGAGGAAAAAATTTGCACTGCTGAAGTGGGCCTACAATGCTTTCATGGCGGCGCTGATCCTCGGCGTGGGTTCCTTTATTGGCGTCTTTATCTGGATATTGAAGTCAGCTCCTTCTGGCTAGGAGCACGCATTGGCCTTGCGTCAGGTCAATGCTCTTCGCCACCGCGCGGCGTAAAATAGATGCCCCCGTTTACCATGCGGAGAGCACAATGCAGTTTATTCCCAAGTCGGTGCTGAGCAAGCTGTATAACCGGACCAGCCTCAGAAACGAAAACGGCTTCGTCACTTTTTCTGTAAAAAACCGCCTCAGCCCGTCCACCTTACTCGAGATATCGCAGGTCTCGATCGATGGACATGCGGTGGCGCCTGAACGAATATCACTCTCGGTTGAATCCAATGAAGCTGTGCCGGTCAGCAGCATCAGTCCAGCCAGCCCGGTTGATTTCCCCCTGGGAACACTTGTGCATTTCTTCCTTCAGATCGAACCCATGGCCGAGGGCACGCACGACATCAGCATGTCCTTCGATGCCCATCCGTTCGGACGGCTGAACCTTGAGGTTCAGGACGCTCTGAAAACCGGCAAGCGAGCGCCAGGCGCTGTACCGCGCGACTCCAGCGACGATTACAGCGAGGCCATTATCCGAACCCGCCAGGAATTCATCGGCGAACAAACGGGCGCCGACCTGAAACACATCGCCAGTTACTCTTTCGATCCGCATGTGACCCAGGGCAATATCGAACATTTCACGGGCGTTGCGCAGGTCCCGTTAGGCTTTGCCGGCCCGTTGCTGGTGCATGGTGAGCATGCGCAGGGCGAGTTCTACGTGCCGCTCGCCTGCAGCGAAGGCACCCTGGTCGCCTCCTACAACCGCGGCATGAAGGTACTGCACCGGAGCGGCGGAGTGAAATGCGCCGTTGTCGGCGACAACATGCAGCGTGCGCCCGTTTTCATCTTTGAGGATGCCGCCTCGGCGCGCCGTTTTATCGACTGGCTGGTTGAAAACACCGGGGAAATCAAAATTGCCGCAGATGCGACCGATCCTTTTGTGAAGATGGATTACATCGATCACTACCTCGCCGCTAAATTTGCCTACCTGAGATTCAATTTCAAGACCGGCGATGCCGCGGGCATGAATATGGTCGGCAAGGCCACTTTCGCGGCCTGCAACTGGATTCTGGAGCATTGCGACACCGTGGAGATCCAGCGGTTCTTCCTTGAATCGAATTTCGCCACCGACAAAAAATCGTCGATGATCAACATGCTGAAAACCCGGGGCAAAAGGGTAGTAGCCGAAGCCGTTGTCAAGCGCGACGTCCTGCTCGAAATCATGGATGCCGATACCGAATCAATCTACTACCACGGGAAGGTCGCCAACATGGGTTCCATGCTTTCCGGAGCCAACAATAACGGCTGTCACGCCGCCAATGCCATCACCGCGATGTTTCTGGCAACCGGCCAGGATGTGGCCAATGTTTCAGAATCGTCAATGGGGCTGCTGTATTCGGAACTCACACCGGAACGCGACCTATACCTGTCCATTACTCTGCCGTCCCTGATCGTGGCGACCTGCGGCGGCGGCACCGGCCTCCCGACGCAAAGAGAATCGCTCGAGGCGCTCGGATGTTACGGCGTTGGGAAAGTCCTTAAATTCGCTGAGATCGTCGCCGGGACGGTGCTTGCCGGAGAGATTTCACTGGCGGCAGCCATATCCTCGCTGGACTGGGTATCCAGCCACGACCGGTTTGGAAGAAACGACCCGCGGGCGGCCTCCTAGCCGCCCGGCTGGTTCAACAACAACTGTTCGCGATGATCCGGGCCTTCAACAAAGTCCACCAGGTGGGTGATCGAAATGTCGTTCTTCAGCAAAAGACTGCTGAACGCATTGATACAGGCGGCTTTTGAGGCATCAGGAAAACGCTCAGTGAACTCCCGCCTGAATACCACGAATTCAGCATAGGCGAACAGCTTGCCGTGATTGAACACACTCTCGCTGGCCAGTTCCTGGCGAAAACGACCGGAGTCGATCAATCTTTGGTATTCCCCGGGCGCGGCCCGGGAAACCAGTTCCACGAACTCGCTTGAATGGTCCAGCACACTGGCCCGAAGGCTCAGGACGTCAGTGGAAATCGGCGCATCTGTCATAGAACAAAAGATACACCAACTTACTCCGGGTCGGTAACCGGCACCATGATATGCGCATAGGGGGTATCTCCCCACATCACGTAAGGCCCTCCCGATTTCGGATCGTCCGTTATTCCGGCGAGCATTTCTTTGGGCACTACGATCATGAGGTGCGGCCCGGTCTCGGTATAGTCCTCAGCGTTTTTTGGATCAGGGTGGTATGGCGTTGCGTTGCTCACGCCCGCCCCGACATCACCCTGGAGCATGTAGGAAATGCCGATGCGATCCGTTTCGAAATCCGACTGGCTGCCCACCGCCTGCATTAACTTCATCCAGACCGCGTCGTTGCACATGGGTGCGTTGTCGCCCGGCATGGTGTGCGGCATGCAGGTCCAGCCGTTACTGCCTTCACGCAGGATGGTGCCGTCGTTATCCATGATCGTTGCCTGCCCGCTGATCGATATCGGGGCGGCGGACATTGCCTGCGCCATCTTTACAAGAGTGGAATCATCGGCTGCCAGCGAGCCGCTTAACGCGCACCCGATGGAACAGATCAAAGCCAGCTTTACCTTCGAATGCAGTTTCATTGTGATCTCCTTGTCTGAAAATGATTATCGTTTTATTTGGTCCCCTGAACCATAGAACAAAAAGCCGATGGCCGCCTGAAAATGACGAATTTGTGCGGACGAATTGAAATTTCAGGTATCTGGATCATTTCCTTTGCAATCTGCGTCCGATAGCATTTTAGCTATCGGCGATGTCCCCGCCACAGTGCAAAAAGATGGCTGCTTTCAGATTATTCGACGCGCATTTCCACGTCATCGACCCGCGTTTTCCGCTAGTGCCGAACCAGGGCTTTATACCGGAGCGTTACACGCTCAATGATTACCGTGATCAAATGGCCGCCTACGATCTTCGCGGCGGCGCCATTATTTCCGCTTCCTTCCAGGCTTTTGACCAGGATTATCTGGTCGATGCGCTTGCACGACTCGGCCCCGGGTTTGTCGGAGTGACCCAACTGCCGGTGACGGTAAGCGATGAGGAATTGATCGAGCTTAACGATGCCGGCGTGCGTGGCGTTCGCTTCAACCTGAAACGGGGAGGCTCTGAAGATGTAAAACACCTGGATACGATGGCTCGCAGAATCCACGAGACAGTTGGCTGGCATGTAGAACTTTACGTCGATGCCAGGGAAATCGGCGACCTTGTGCCGACGCTCATTGCGTTACCAGCGGTCAGTATTGATCATCTCGGACTTTCTGCGGAGGGCTTGCCCACGCTGCTTCAGCTTGCTGAAAAAGGCATCCGGGTGAAAGCATCCGGGTTTGGCCGGGTGAATTTCGACGTAGAAGAGGCACTGAAAAGCCTTCATGCCGCGAACCCCGCCTGCCTGATGTTCGGAACCGACTTGCCTTCAGCCCGGGCGAAGCGGCCTTATACCTATCGCGATTTCAATCGGGTTCTCGACACCCTGGGGGAAAAGGCCGCGGAGCGGGTGTTGTACACAAACGCGCTCGAATTCTATCGCACCCATTAAAGTTCTGATCAGCTCAATTCAATCCCAAGGGTTGCCAGCGCCAGTGAGCGCGAATAGAGTGTCCATCTTTCATCCTCAGCCCGTTCCGGCGGAAGTTCACTACTGTAAAAGCGCAAGTCCCAATCAGCTGAAAGGCCCGATGGTAACGTAAAATCCTGCTTTTCTGGCGAGGCGTTGAACAGTATCGCAATCGCGTGCTTGACCGGAGAATACTCATGCTGCTCTTCATGGCAGGTGAAGTAGAGCGAAATCTGCCGGCCATTTTCCCAGTCATCCTCTTGCATGGGGCGTCCGTCCGGGTGCAGCCAGGCGATATCACACCAGCCCTGCCCGGTCGGCATGCGGCCGTGCACGTAACGCGGCTGGCGCAACAGGGGCAAGCGGCGACGCAGGTAGATCAATTCTCTGACCTTGCCGGTAAAATCCGGGTCCTTTTCCAGCCCTGACCAGTCGAGCCAGCCGGTTTCATTATCCTGCGCATAGGCGTTGTTGTTTCCCTGCTGGCTGTTTCCGAACTCATCACCGGCGAGCAGCATGGGCGTTCCCTGTGAAAACAACAGGGTCGCGAGCATGTTCAGGCGTTGCTGGCGTCGAACCCGGCTGATGGCGACATCCGAAGTCGCGCCCTCCACCCCATAATTAGCGCTGAAATTATGTGCATGCCCGTCCCGGTTATTTTCCAGGTTGGCGCGGTTGTTTTTGTGCTCGTAACTGACCGCGTCCTGAAGCGTGAACCCGTCGTGACTGGTAATGAAATTGATGCTGGCAAAGGCATCCCGCCCCGATCGCTCGAACAGGTCGGCCGAGCCGTGGATGCGCCGGGCAAATTCGCTGGATTGCGCCGCGTCGCCACGCCAGTAGCGCCTGATACTGTCCCGGTAACGGTCATTCCACTCGGCCCATTCTATGGGGAAATGACCCAAATGGTAGCCACCCGGTCCCGGATCCCAGGGTTCCGCGATCAGCTTGGCGCGATACAGTTCGGGAGTGGTGCCGATCCGGTTCAACAGCGGATGTTTTCGGCTGAATCCGGTATCCGTCCGGCCAAGCACCGTCGCCAGGTCAAAACGAAAGCCGTCGACGCCCATATCGCGGTGCCAGTAAGTCAGGCTGTCGATAACCAGGTCCTGCACGCGTTTGTGGTCACAGTTCAGCGTGTTTCCGCAACCCGTATCGTTGATGTAACGGCCCGGTTCCCCGGGTTCGTGGCGGTAATAAGCCTGGCTGTCGATACCGCGAAAACTCAGTGACGGGCCGGTTTCGCCGCCCTCGGCCGTGTGGTTGTAGACCACATCGAGTATCACCTCCATGCCGGCGTCGTGAATCGCGTCGACCATCTCGCGAAATTCTGCGACCGGATCATGCACGGCAAAACGGCGGTCGGGCGTAAAAAACTGGATGCTGTTGTAACCCCACAGGTTCCGCAGCTTTTTCTCTACCAGAAAAGCTTCGTCCACCAGGGTATGAACCGGCATGAGTTCGACTGAAGTAACGCCCAGGGCCTTCAGGTAATCCAGCACCTGCCCGTTGCTCATGCCGCTGAATTTACCCCGCTCCTTTTCCGCAAGTCCGGGATGGCGCATGGTGTAACCGCGCACGTTGGCCTCGTAAATGATGGTCTCCGCCCACGGCACCCAGTGAGCCGAAGCCGCCGTTCGCTCTTGCCCGTGATCTACCACGCTGAGCGGCACAAAGGGTGCGCTGTCCTGCTCATTGATTTGCCAGGCCGCTGCCTCTTCAACCGGCAAAAAATCGAAAAGCGCCGGATTCCAGCTGAAAACGCCGTCCAAACACCTGGCGTAGGGATCAATCAACAGCTTGGCCGGATTGAAGCGAAGCCCCATTTCCGGCGCCCACGGCCCATGAGCACGGTAGCCGTACCGCTGGCCCGGGCCGATGCCCGGAACGAATCCATGCCAGATCCCGTCGCTTTGCGCCGGCAGAAAGTGCCTTGCTGTCTCGTTCCGGCGCTCGTCGTACAGGCACAGTTCGACCGCTTCGGCTCCGCCGGACCAGAGCGCAAAGTTCACACCGTCACTTTCAAGACTGGCTCCGAGCCGGAGCGGGGCGCCTTCGAGAATCATGTGCGGGAGTCTAATCCCAATCAACGCCCACGTGAAGCGGCCTGAACCTCGTTATTCACCGATTCGATCAGCGCGGCGTTCAGCTCGCCTTCCTGCATGCGCCAGCGCCAGTTGTTCAACGTAGTCCCGGGAATGTTGAGCCTTGCTTCGGAACCCAGCCCCAGGTAATCCTGCATCGGCGCCACCGCCAGCGTCGCTAGGCTGGAATAAGCGAGCCGGATCATGTCCATGTGAATGGTGTCTGCGCTTCCTTCGGTCACTTCCAGTGCGAGCTTGCGGGTCTCGAGCACTTCCTTTTCGGTCCGCGTGTCCTCCCCGGTACCGAGAAACCACCCCACCGTGGTGTCGTTGTCGTGGGTTCCGGTGTAGCACACGCTGTTCTGATCCAGAGCACCGATATCGAATTCCGGATCTCCAATCTCGAACTGGAGGACCACCATACCCGGCATACCGTGATCGAGCCGCAGCTTATCGACCTCGGGCGTGATCACACCCAGGTCTTCGGCCACGATTGGAAGACGGTCCAGTGCCTGCTCCAGCTTTTCGAACAAGCGGTCTCCGGGACCCGGCACCCACTCCCCCTCGCGCGCCGTTTCACAACCGAACGGCACCGACCAGAACGACTCGAAACCCCGAAAATGGTCGATTCGAACCACGTCACTCAGGGACGCAGCATGTTTCATCCGTTCCACCCACCATTGAAAGCCGGTGCGCTCATGATGCGACCAGTCATACAGGGGGTTGCCCCACAACTGTCCGTCCGCGCTGAAATAGTCGGGCGGTACGCCGGCGACTTCTGATGGCCGGCCGTCCTGGTCGATCAGCAGCATTTCGGGATGGGACCAGGCGTCTGAACTGTCCAGGGAAATATAAATCGGCATATCGCCGAACAGGCAAATGCCTTTGCCCGCTGCCTCGGCACGGAGATGCTGCCACTGCCGCCAGAACAGAAACTGCTTGATCCGGCCGTGCTCGATAGCTACTCGCTGCTCGTTCTTCACTTTCTCGAGGGCGGCGGGGTCACGGCGCACAAAGCCTTTCTCCCATTCCGGCCAGGGACGTTCACCGTGCAGAGATTTCAACACGCGAAACAGCGCGTAATCGTCGAGCCAATTGGCGTCATGCAGGTGCAAAAAATCCTCATAATCAGCGCGCAGGCCGTTGACGGACCGGTTGGCAAAGCGCTCCGCCGACTTGGCCAGCAAGGCGCGCTTGGCCGGAATCAAGCGGCCGTAATCCACAAAATCACGCGGCAGGTTTTGCAGCGGGCTGAGATCATCTGCGTCCAGCAAGCCCAGCTGCACCAGCGGCCGCATCCCGATCAGCATGGCGTTGCCGGCAAAAGCAGACAACGGCTGATAGGGCGAGTCGCCATAGGCCGTGGGGCCGGTCGGCAGGAACTGCCAGACGCCGATGTCCATCTCGATCAGCGTATCCAGAAACGACAGGGCGGAATCTGCGATATCACCGATTCCGTGAGCACCGGGCAGCGAGCTGATGTGGATCCCTACGCCGGCCTTGCGGCCGAGTTGCTGGACGGCAGATCCAATTTCGTCGTGTATGACTTCATTCATACGGGCATCTCGTCAGCTTTGTCCTTACGTTTAACGGTCGATGGAGTTTGATTCGCTGGATTCACTTGTTACCGACGCGCTCGCCAGTCTATCCTGCTAACCGCAAAATGTGCACTTTACTTTGAATCCCTTTTCTACATTTGATCCGTAGGATCATATTTCTCTGATTCCAAGACGTATTATGACCGGCAAGGTGCTAAAGTTTTGACGATGCAGACCCTACTCGCCCTCGGTTTTGTCGGCTTCGGCAGCATGCTGGGCGGCCTGAGCCGTTACGGTATGACCCTGGCCACCCAGAACCTGTCCGTCTTCAGTTTGCCCTACGGCACACTGGTTTCCAATCTCGCGGGCTGTCTTCTGATCGGATTAATCGCGGGCATCAGCGGCAAGACCGAACTGATGTCCACTGAAATGCGCCTGCTGCTGGCGACCGGCTTCTGCGGTGGCTTCACGACCATGTCCTCTTTCATTTACGAACTGGGCCAGTTTGTGCAGGACAAGGAGTACTTCTTCGCCTCATCCTATTTCGTCGCCACGGTGGCGGGGGCGGGGATTGCTTTTGCTGTTGGATTACTGATCATTGAATTTGCTACGAGGTGAGCCATGGAAATTGCCGGGCAAGCGGTATTATTGAGAATCTTCATCGGCGAGAGTGACAAGGTGGGACACCACCCCCTGCACGAAGTCATCGTCGAGAGAGCCCGGGAGGCGGGACTGGCGGGCGCTACCGTTCTGAAGGGTGTGCTGGGCTTTGGCGCATCCGCCCGCATCAGGACGACCAAGATCCTCGATCTATCCGCCGATCTCTCCATGGTGGTGGAAATCGTCGACGGGGAAGCGAAAATCGACGCTTTTCAGCCGGTACTATCCCAACTGATGGAACAAGCCAATTGCGGCGGACTGGTCACACTCGAAAAGGTCCGGGTCATTCACTACGTTCCGGAACGGAAATAACTCTCAGCACGGCGAGGGAAAACTCACCAGATACTGCCCAGCGCGACGGTTATCGCCTCACCGCTGACCCCCCTGGATTCCTCCGATGCCAGGAAGGCTATAACCTCGGCAACTTCTTGCGGCGTCACCACACGGCCGGGTGGATAAAGCTTGTCCCGTTCCGCCCACACTTCCTCCACCGTCATTCCGCGTTCCCTGGCCTCAGCAATCGCGGAATTTTCCGCCATCTCGGTGCGCACCCAACCCGGCAGCACGGCGTTTGAGGTGATACCGTGCTGGCCACCGTCCTGGGCGACGGAGCGCATCAGCCCCAGCAGTCCGTGCTTGGAACTGTTGTACGCCGAACCGGCATATTCAGCCACCTGCCCGGCCGTGGAGCTGGTGTAGACCACGCGACCGTACCCTTTTTCTACCATGCCCGCCGTGATCAGACGCGACAGGTGAAACGGTCCGTCCAGGTTGATCCGCATGGTCTCCTCCCAGAGCGCCGGGTCCTGCTCCCAGATCACCCGTTCATCAGCGGAACCAATCCCATGATTGCAGACAAAGATTTCAATCGGACCCAGCCGGCGAACCGTCTCCTCCACCGCGTGTGAGCATCCGCTGGCGGTGCCCAGGTCGGCGACCGTGTAGTCGAAACCCAGGCTGGCCAATTCGTTTTCGCTCCGGGCCGCCGCCATGACGATTGCGCCCCTCGCGGACAGGATCTCGGCCGTCACCCGTCCAATTCCGCGACCCGCACCCGTCACCAGCGCCACTCTTCCTTCTACTCCAGCCATGATTCGCTCCGTTTTGATCTGAAAACCCCGTCAGTACCCGCGGTCGAAATCGATCCGGTATCTGAGCCGTTCACCGGCACAGTATCGCCGATAATTTTCGATGAAAATTCCCGCTATGTCCTGCGGCAGGCTGCGCGCCGCAACGTGGCCCGTCAGGATCGCGCCCGGCGAGTGCCATAACGGGCTGTCCGGCGGCAACGGTTCCTGCTGGAAGACGTCCAGCACGGCGCCCGCCAGTTCCCCCGCCTCCAGAGCCTGAACCAGGGCTGCTTCATCAACCACTGTTCCGCGCCCGATGTTCACCAGCAGGGCGTGGCTTTTCATCAGTTTGAATGCCTCAGCATCGAGCAAATGGCGGGTCCCGGGCGTATCCGGCAGCACACAGACAATGTAGTCGGGATCGGCCAGGAAATCGGCCAGCCGGTCACCGGCAAACACCCTGTCAAAGCCCTCTACCGGGGCGCCGCTCAGGCTGAAGCCGATGATGCGGGCGCCGAAAAGACCCACCAAACGGGCAATATGACTGCCGATCGATCCCGTTCCCATGATCCCGATGGTTTTACCCTTCAGCGTCCCCGATGGTTGCGCCCACCAGCTGCGGTTCGCCTGGCGCCCGAGCCGCTCAAAAAGCTTCAGCTCATGGGCCAGCAGGTAAGCCAGCACGTATTCAGTCATTTGCGGCCCGAACGTGTCCTTGACTCCGGTGAGCTGATAATCCGAACGCCCAGCATCCAGCAACGGAGTCACACCGGCCCAGCTGGACTGTACCCAAGCCACTTCGGGCATATCGGCAAGAACTTCAGCAACCAGGTCCGGCTGGCCGAGAATCACCGGCTGACCTGAATAAACTTTGCGCGCGGCATGCGGTGAAGTAGCAGCGGCCAGTTCAACCCCTTCGCTGACCAGCGTTTCCAGCACCGGAAAATAAGCTTCCGCGTCCGGCGAGAGAACCAGGACCGAAGGCCGGCTGATTGTGTCCGCGTTATGCAACGAAACTCCTTTCTTTGCCGGTTCTCCGGTTATGATTACACAATGACCGTCGAAAACACACGAATCGTCCTCGCCAGCCGGCCAAAGGGCATGCCCGCCCCGGAAAACTTCCGGATTGAACATGAATCACTGCCGAAACTTGAAAAGGGACAGGTCCTGATCAAGGTGCTTTATCTCTCTTTGGATCCTTACATGCGCGGACGCATGAGCGAAGAGAAATCCTATGCCGACCCCGTTCCGATCGACGGAGTCATCACCGGAGAATCGGCAGGCATCGTAGTCAAATCGAGATCCCTGCGTTTCAACGAAGGTGACCATGTGTGCTGCCCGTCGGGCTGGCAGTCGTATTATGTCGGTGAGGAGAACGACCTGATGATTTACCCGGTGGATCCAACACAGGTCCCGCTCCCCGCTTATCTCGGGGTATGCGGCATGCCGGGGCGGACGGCCTATTTTGGTTTGCTGCGCGAAGCGAAGCCGCGCGCGGGCGAGACGCTGGTTGTTTCCGCTGCGTCGGGCGCCGTGGGTTCCGTTGTCGGCCAACTGGGAAAAATGGGGAAACTGCGCGTTGTCGGTGTTGCCGGCGGACCGGAAAAATGCAGCTGGGTCAAAGACGAGCTGGGTTTTGACGAGTGCATCGACTACAAAAACGAAAACCTGGACGAAGCCCTGGCCCGCGCCTGCCCCGACGGCATCGATATCTATTTTGAGTCCGTCGGCGGCGCGCTGTCTGAAGCCGTGGCAAAGCAACTGAACCCGGGGGCGCGCGTTCCGATTTGCGGCTACATATCGAGCTACAACGCAGAAAAGATCGCGCAGACCCGCACCCCATTCGATATTTTCGGCGAACTGGAAAATCCGCCATGGCACCAGTTCTTCCTGGTGTTCAATTACGTGTCTGAGTACGCGGAAGCCAACCGGAAGCTGGTCGAGTGGGTAGCCAGCGGTCAACTGAAGTACCGCGAAACCCTGCTGGAAGGCCTGGAGAAAGCTCCGGAATACTTCAACTGGCTGTTTGAAGGCAAGAACTTCGGAAAACTGGTCGTCAAGGTCGCAGAATCGGCTCCTTAGGCAGCCAGACCATCCTCGTCAGTCTCGCCCACCCGCAGAATTTGCCGTATTCCTGAGTAAACTTCTCCGGTCTGCCCGTGAATGGAAACGACATCGCCGGCGTGAATGGCTAGCCCAGGTTCGCCGTCCGGCCCCAGTAACGCGGTTCCATCGCCGGACACACATAACTCGGACACGCCCAGCACAGCGGAGTAGGGTTTTTCATCGATACCGTGGACGGCGACGGCCGCATGCGATGTAGAACCGCCCTTTGCAGCCAGCAGGCCATCGACCGAGAGAATCAGCGGAATCTCGTCCGGAATCGGGTTTTCCACCAGCAGCAGGATTCCGTCCACGCCGGCTTCACCGACGGCTCCGGATTCTCTGAGCCTTGCGACATCCAGCTCGTTGAAGGCCACCACGCCGCGGAATGCACCGCCGCTGATTCCGATACCGCGGCCATCGGCGTCACCCGGATCGTCAAACGTGCGCGGAGAGAAATGATGCTCAGTCTGCGCGCTTCGGGTCTGCAGGATGCTCAGTATTCCGCGCTCGACGGTAAATTCGATTTCTGTATCCGACCCGAGGAACCTTCTCAGGCGCGCACTGATGTGGTTCAATTTTCGTTCCAGCATGGGCGCCTGGGAGCGCAGCTCCTGCACCGGCTCAAAGGACTGCGCCGCCGTCAGGCCGCCGACGAGGTCATCGCCGCAGGCGCTGAATTTGACGTCGCCGGTAAAGACCCGAATGCCCGAAGTGGTTATGCGGGTGTTGGGTATGACACCGGTGAGCGAAATCCGCATCTCGTCCATGCCGGGCTTGAGGTCTTCTTCATTCGAGCGGTTTCCGCAAGCCATCTCCTGCACGATGACGGCGGTATGCCAGCCTTCACTCAAATGCTTGATGGAGCGGTACTCCCGCGCGCGTTTGCCTTCCCAGGAGGCATGAACTGCCCGCATGGCGTTTTTAACCTGGAGCTCCGCGTCATTGAGTATCGCATCCAGATGTTCTCCATGCCCCGCCTTTCGAATGGCGTCTTTTGACGCCTCGACCACTTCGCGCATCGCCGCTCCCGGGAGTTCGATTTTCAAATCAACGCCCTGGCGGCGCTTGGCCTTCTCGACCAGATCGAGTTCTTCCAGGTCCATATGCCAGATGGCCGCGGCGTAGGAGGCGAGAAATCGTCGGAAAGAATCCCAGGCAAACCACTCGTCCTTTGCCGCCAGCGCCTCGGCTACGGCCTCGGTCATGCCGGCGAAAACGACGGTAGAAAGCATTCCCGGCATGGAGAATACCGAGCCGCCGCGAACAGCCAGCAACAACGGGGTATCCGGGTCACCCAGTCGAACGTTGCGGGCGTCGTTGCGGGCAATATCGTCCTGCAATATGCCGACATGCCGCATCAATTCCCGGTCGAGTTTTTCCGCTTCGGCTTCGTGCAGATTCATGCGCGGCAGCACGGTGGGGATAATGAAGGCGTCCCGGGTAGGAACGCCAAGGTAGGAAATATAAATGAGGCCGGAACCCTTTCCGCCGAAACGCGCCTGCAGGCTGGCCGCGGTCCGGTCTTCCACCCGGCGTTTGATGTCCTCACCATGGGACAGGTGAACGAAATCCCAGGGTTCTTCACCCAGCGCCCCCGCGCCGGCCTCGGGAATGTTCTCACGCTGCTCGGAAACATGAGCGCGCGCCAGGTCGGAAAAATGGACCAGGCTGTTGAGATCATGCATCGTGCGCTGGTAATTGCCCTGCACGGCGCGCATTTCGTCCACGCTGTAACCCAGGTGCTCCGCCATTACGTCGTAAGCTTCGCTGACGCGGAGCACCAGGCGATGATAGTTTTTCTGTATGTGTTCGAGCACGTCCAGCATCTCGGACGGTGTGCGGGAAGGATTCGCCAGCATGGATGACAGGTCCCAAAGTTCGCGTGAGTACAAACCATCACGATCCAGGTTGCCCGCACACATGAACACGATTGCAAGGCATTCGACAAGATCCACTCCGTTATCGTGATAACCCGAGGCCACGTGCCGAAGCGCGAAGAACCCCAACTCCTCCAGCAAGCAATCCAACTGGTGCAGCAGATATCGCTGACTGGGAAAAACACCGTTGCCCACTTGCGCGGAGAGACGGCGCCGCAGCGCGCAGCTGCGCTCGAATACCTCGAATGGCCTGTCGCCTTCATAACACTTCAGCAGCACGTCCAGTTCGTAAAACAGGCGGTCCTGATGATCATGCCGAATCCGCTGCTCGAAGTGCTCAACCGCCTCTCGCGCTGCGCCTTCTGCGCGTTCCGGCAGGAACCCATCGTCTCCCGGCAGGCTTTGCTGTAGTTGGTCCAGGCTGGCCCTGAAGGAATCGCGTGCCTCGGCGGCCCAGGCTCCGCCATGAGCCTTGTTCGCCAGGCTGCGTAAACGGTGCTGAATAACCCACCGGTTGCCGGCGCGAACGCCGTTGGTCACCAGCGAATCCAGCTCTTCCTGCAGCGTGTTGCCCGATTCACAGAGGGCCAGCTCGCGCGCATAGGTATCGCGCCACTCCTCCATGCGGGTGGCCATTTGCGAGGTTCCCAGCAACTGTTCGAGGTCGCTCACAATGCGCGCAACCAGCTCAAGCACCACCGGATTGGAGCGCGCTGCCTGATCGACATCCGTGGGTGTCTCGCGATCGGGGTCCGGAAACTCGGCTGCACCGGTCTGCAGCCATTGCCGGTAGGCCCGGGCCAGCTTCAGCGTCTGCTTGCCCATGGCGTGGTGCGTGCTGCGGCGAATCTCGTTGGCAATCGCGCTGCCCCGTGCATGCACCTCCGACAGGTCGATCGTGTCCTGCCACACTTCGTCGATCAGTTTGGGCCGGGATACCAGGCCCGATATGCTGCGAACCAGGATTCGGGTTGGCAGCCTGAGACGCTGGGCGAAAGGTCCGTTCATGAACTCGACCAGCTCGTTGCGCACGCGAACGATTTCCGGCTTGAGATTTTTCGCCCCGGCAACCCCGCGATACGAGGCGCTGCATAGACGAGCCACGAGGAAGCGCAACAAATAAACGGCTTCGTGGCGGCTGCCGCAAGTATTGAGTCGTCTCAGCAGCCTCGCCAGGTCTCGCAGGCGTGATACCTGTATCGCCGGTGTGTCGTCTACTTCCAGGTGGTAAATCTCTCTCTCGAGATCCACCACTTCTCCGCGGCAGCCGCTGAGATCTGCGATCAAATCGTCGGTGATCAGTTTACCCATCGGCAACCGCGACTGAACGATGACCCGGCTCGCCTCCGGTTTGATTTCATGGATCGCCAAACGTCCATGGGCATCGTAGGGCACGATCAGGGTGTCGCCGCATTTGAAGATGCGGTGATTGGCAATTTCAAACATCCGGTAACGGCGGTGCAGGAAACGCATGGTCTGAAGGTATTGCCGCAAAGCCAGCTGGTGCGCCTCGTCGGTTCCATCGGGGCCGTAAGCGGAAATCAGGGCCCGGTTAAGCGCCTCCAACTGCTCGCTTTCCGCCGGGTCGAAAGGTGAACCTGCCCTGTTCTCAGGATCCAGGGCCGACGCGGGTGCGGCCGCCTGATTTCCGTTTCCAGTATAAATGCCGGTGACGTCCCGAAGAGCTTCATGAAGCGGTTTTTTATCCTTTTCGAGTTGCATGTTCACCTCGCGTAAAGCATCGACGTAATCCGGGAAACGGCTACCGTGAATGGTGACTCCGTGCACGGCGGCCAGGCGTTCAATGATCACCAGCATTTCTTCGCGCAGGAATTCGTACAGGTCTTGTCCGCGAACGTGCGCCACACCACGCGCCAGGGCCAGTGAGATCGACAGGATCGAGTTCATGCCGACGTTCTGTTTTCTCTGCATCAAGCGAATTTCATTCTCGGCTTCAGCACCAGGCGGCAACTTGCCGCGCCGTTGCGCCGTCGTCAGTTCCAGGCTGAGCAGGGCCCGGTCAATGTCGAGCAGGCTCCACCGGGCAACGTCCCTGTTGATGAAGTAAGGAGCAGCATATTCCAGGACGTTATCGACCGCATACAGGCACCCTTTTCCGCCATAGCGGCCCGCGCGCCGGAATAGTTCGATCAGCACATCGTCCCCCGTTGCTTCCACCGTGGCGCGGGTGACTTCGCTTCTGAAGCAAAACACACCCGGCTCGGTTTCTCGCAGCAGGCCGTAGTGCGCTTCCACGGCTTCGAGGTATTCGGCTCGCTCGAATGCATTGTCGACCAGGTGAACGGCCTCGGCCGAGCCGGACGATGTCCCCAGCGGCGTGGCCCCGTGGAACGTCATTCGCACCAGGCTGCCCGGCTTCCCGCCGGGTGTCGCCATGTGGACATCGACGCCAACCGTGGGAATTCCTGCATTGGTCGGCTCTTCCCTGGCCCTGAGGCGCTCGACATGGGCGAAGTCCGGCAGGTCCGGCTCCCCGACCGCGGCCTCCAGCACACGTTCCATTTGCGTCGTCACGGCCTGGTACTTGATCAGCCTCTCGGTGTTCGCGCCGCCGCCGCACTTCAGGCCCAGGGCGTTGGTGGCGAGCGCGATATGCGCCTCCATGTCGTCGTTCGGGCTCTTTGAGCGGTGCGACACTACCAGTTCCTGCCCCTTGCCGATGGCTACCAGTACCGCCAGCAGGGTCTCGGACAATGTGCCGATCTGGTTGGCCTTTACCAGCACCGTGTTGATCAGTCCGTCATTTGCCGCCGTCTCGATGGTGCGGTCGTTGGTGGTCACCAGATCATCGCCAATGATCAGAAGCCGGTCGCCAAGGCTGGATAACAGCAATTTCCAGCCCTCGACATCGTGCTCCGAAAAGCCGTCCTCGATGGACAGAATCGGAATGTCGTACTCACGTATTGCTTTTTCGTACACCCCCAGGACTGCCTCCCGGTCCATCACTTTCTTGGAATGATCGCGCCAGAACAGGTACATGCCGACGCTGTCCGGGATGTCGAATTCTTCACGATAAGCGATTTCCAGTTCGGTCAATGCGGGATCCAGCGCGATCGCGACGTCAAGCCCGGGGCGGTAGCCGCATTCCCTGATCGCCTGCTTCATCATGGCCCACAGGCGCAATTCAGGCAGCTCGTAGGTTCCCCGGTCTACATAAGGCGCCAGCCCCCCTTCCAGGCCAATGCCCATGACCCTGCAGCCTTCCGCTTTTTCCAGTATCTCCTTGAGCCGGTTTTGCAGACGCACGGTCATCTCCTGCGCCTCCTGCGAGTCCTCGGCGCCGAGGATCAGAAACATCGCTTCCTGCATACTGATGTTGGATTCAGGGTATTCCTTTTCGGTGTGGCGCCCGCCCATTCCGCAGTTGCGGAACTGCCACGGCGCCCGCACCAGACCCAGGCGCGGGTGCAGGGCTTCCTGCATGCTGCGCTGAACGATTCGTTGCTTTACTTCTGCGACCGAGGCAAGCCAACTGTCACTTGCGGGAAGCATGGCGGCCGTCTCGCTTGCCCGCCGTTCCCGGCGCCTGAATTCACGATACTTTCCCGGATCCGCCAGTAGGAAATCCAGGCCGCTGACCACGCCCAGGCCCAGTAACAGACGGCCCAGGTTGAGCGCGGCGGAAGAGTCAATCAACATCCCCGCAGCCAAAAGAAGTCCGGCCAAAGGCAGCGTTGCCAGTGATACCCGCAGACTCGCGCGCGGACCGGCAGCAGCGACCGCCAGGTTGTAGGGCGCATCCGGATAGTAGTTCAATCCCTCACGCTTGATACCGGTCGCCCGGCCATAAGGAATCTGCAGGAATAAACCGGCCAGGTAACGGAAACGTGGGATCAACGGTTGGGCCAGACGGGCCTCGACCCCATCCTGGATGGAGTCTGTCAGGGCCCGCAGGCGGGCAGCCTCGAGAAAGTGGCCCAATTCATGGAGCGCGATTGCACTGTGGAATACGATGTAGGTGAACAGCGCTGAAACAAGCGTCTCCCGGCTGGTGAAAATAAACCGCAATACTTCTGTGCGCGTGGTGACATCGCCGGGTATGGCGAGCACGGAAGAGATAAACGCCACGTGAAAAGAGACCAGTATGTGGTTCGCAATGACCCAGCCTTCCTGCAAAAACATTCCGGCGGCCACAATCTCCCGCCTCCGGCGTCGTCCGATCCTGGCCAGAATTCGCTCGAACAGAGCTTGCGGTATGGTCTCTGGGCCCACTTCGCGCATCCCCGGTGGGTGGGTTTGAACTCTACCCGCGGGTCAACCGCTCAACAATGACATGAGTCAGGCCCCGCCCGCTGAGCGGCCAAATAGGCTAAAAAGCAGTCGAATACACCGCGCCAGTTGCGCAAGGGAACTTTAACTACATGATATTAAACAGATAAAATGTTGGCATGCAATCTGCATCTACCTAACTGTACATTCATCGGAGGTTAACAATGGGAAGCGGAAGCTGTGGAAACGTCCTTGCCGCCCTGGCGAGTTTTTTCATTCCGGGCCTCGGCCAGTTGCTGCAGGGCCGCTGGCTGCTCGCTGGGTTCATGTTCATCATGACCGCACTGCTGTGGCTGATCCTGTTGGGCTGGATCATCCACCTTTGGTCGATCATCGATGCGGCAATGTACGAAAAGCCGGATCGCTGGCGCCGGGAATACTACCGCGGCGCATACTGACGCCCCTGATTTCTCACTCTCCGCGAGGACCCCGCTGCGAGGCGGGGTTTTCGTTTTACCGCCCCCGGGTTAGCAGTACAATTGCGTTTCTATGCTGCGTTTTGTCAAAGGTTATGTTCTCTGCCTGATGCTCGTCAACATGACGGCCTGTTCTTCGATGCAACCCGTGGATATAGAGAACGCCATGCGCCAGTCTGCTGCGCGCGGGGTAGATTACGGCAGCCTGGTGGAAGTAAAGACGCTGGAGCGAAAGACCCACAAGTTTCGAGTCACCGAGATGAGTGCCGATGGTCTCGGCGGTAAACCGGGTTTTTTCCGCTTTGAAGACATGCAGAGCCTGCGCGTTGAGACACCGAAAGGAGACAACGACAGCACCTGGAGCTATGTCCTGGGCGCGCTCGGTATCGCGGCCCTGATCGCGCTGGTGGCCAATGCCGACAGCGTCAGCGTGTGCAGCCCCGGACCTTGTCCGCAACCGGAACCCTGACCTCCGGCCAACTGCCGGGCCTTCAGAACAGGCCAAACATTCTGTAACTACCGTTAAACTATCCCCATGACTGACCATGAACCCTTGAGAAAAAGCCGGACCCTCCGTTCACTGCTACTGGCGCTGTTGCTTTCGTTATCACTACCGGGTCTCGCCGGTGTCGGCATAAACGGAAGGGTGCTTTCCGAATCCGGCCAGCCCCTGCCTGGAGTGACGGTGCGTGCCGGAGAAGCCACTGCCCTGACGGACGCCAGAGGGCGTTTTGCAATCGAAACCGCCGCGGGAGATATCTATCTGCTGCACTACTCGGCGGAAGACCATTTCCCGATGATTCATGCCTACAGCCCGTTGGAACTGAGCTGGTTGCAAAGCGGCCCGGGCGGTGCGGCCGAAGTGCCCGAAGTTACGCTGGTCGAGCGGGCTGCGAACCGCGTTATGCTCGCATTCGGCGGCGACGCGATGATGGGGCGGCGATTCTCCGAGCCGAACGAAGGCGAACCGCAGTTAATCCGCGAAGGCTACGAAGCAGACGACACGAAAGCCCTGCTGCGGCACATGAAGCCTTATCTCGACCTGGCGGACTTCGCCTCCGTCAACCTGGAAACGCAGGTCATGTCTTCCCGGCCGGAGCAGAAAGCGCCCAAATCCTATGTTTTCTTCACACCGCCGGAAGCGCTGCAGGCGCTGAAGGTCTCCGGTGTCGATTACGTAACCCTGGGAAACAACCACACGTATGACTACCTGCAGGACGGGCTAGAATCGACGCTGGATGCGCTTGACGCTTCCGGCCTGGGTTGGTCCGGCGCCGGATTGACCGAATCACAATCGCTACGGTCGTTTAGAACCGGCATTAACGGTAATGCAATGAGTTTCCTCGGTTTTCTGGGCTGGGCGGGTAACTTCACCCCGAACCAGGTTGCCCAGGGTGACGGCAAAGGCGGTGCTGCGTTCGGAACGACAGCGAATATCCGTTATGCCGTCCGGAACGAGGCGGGACAGGGTTACTTGCCGGTGGTCCAGTACCATGGCAGCCGGGAATACACCGATGAGCCGACACTGGCCACCGAGACGCGGCTCAAACAGGCCATCGACGACGGCGCCGTGCTGGCCATTGCCCATCATCCGCACATTGTCCAGGGTTTTGAAATCTACAACGGCAAGCTGATCGCCTATTCAATGGGCAATTTCATTTTCGACCAGTTCCACTACGCCACCAAGCGATCCTACTTGCTTTACGTCTGGATGGACGGTGGCCGTCTGCACCGGGCGGAGGTGATGCCGCTGCGCATCAAAGGCTATACCCCGATGCCGGCAACGGACACGTTCCGCGGTGCAATCCTGAGGCGGGCGTTTGATCTTTCCAGCCGGCGCGGGGTCGAACTTCGGGCCTCCGGTGGAAACGCGGTCATTTTGCCGCAGCCTGGCACGGCCGATTCTTCGCCCCTGGCCTATTCGCCGCCTCCGGCAGAGTATTCCGCGAAAAACACGGTCTGGCGGCTCACTGCAGCTGACTGGAACCAATCGGTTGAAACCATTGCCCTGCAGGCGGGTGACGACAGAAAATTTTTTCTGGGCCAGGACCTGCTGCCGATGGGCCACCTGGAATCCCACTTTTTGCATGACGCCCCGGATTTGAGCTGGTTAGAGGACGGCACTCAGGCCATCATTCAGCGGGACGACGCACCCAGCGGCCGCAACGTTATGCAACTGGTGATACCGGCTGGACAGCCGGAAGGAACCCTCGGAATGCGGACGTTCGAATACACGTTCAAGCCCGGCACCCCGACCAGTTTCGTCGTGTCAGCCCGGAGTTCCGGGCCTGCGGTTGTGACCGCTTATCAGCAATGGCGCAAAAGAGACGAGAACCGGCTGGAAGCGCTGGCGACGGCCAGGCTCAGGCCCATCGGGCAAATGGAACTTTCGCCCGGCGTCTGGCAGGAATTACGTTTTGATTTCGATTCCCCCCGGGTCACGGCCATTTCATATCGCGTCGTTTTGAAAATCACCCCGGAGGATTCTTCAGCCGACCACTACAGCTGGTTTGATGACATAGGGTTGATCGAGTGGCTCAGCCCGCCGCTCGGAAACGGCCCGGTGCCTGCCACGGTAATGAATAAAAGGGCCAGCCATGCGGGCTCCGCGACCCGGTAGTGCGATCACTCGGTTTCCGGAATGATCGTGGCCTGCCAGGCGACCACGCGCCATTCACCGTTGCGCCTGACGAAGGTGCCGGTATTGAAATACTGCTTCAGTTTGGCATCACCCTGCTGCGGGGTTCCCAACAGGCGGAAAGCAACCACGGCCGTGTCTGCATATTGACGAATAAGTATATTCTCGGCCGTGTAAACGACCGAAGGCTGGTCCTCACTCGGCTCTCCCCCGTCGTCAAGTCCTTCCATGATCTGCACCTTCCCAAAGCGCAGGCCGCTCGAGGAGGTATAGACCAGGTCTTCGGCCCAGAACCGATCATGCGCAGCGGCATCATTGACCGATGCCCCCGCCAGGAATTCGTTCAGCATTTGCGTCAGCGCTTCCGTATCGGAGGCCGACCGGACCGGCGGACTCCAGGCCATGGCAAGGAGGGTGAAAATCAAGAAAAATGCGCGCGGGGCGGCTGCAAAACTGTTCATCTCGATAGGGCGTCCAAAAGTCTCAGGTTTTGAGAACCCACACAGTATGATATTGCCATGACTGTTTCCACCGTCGATTACGAGACATTGTTCGAAGCGCTGTCGTCCGGCCTCAACCTGGTGACGGGAAACAGCCGGCTCGCTCGCGTTTTGGCCAGTCAGTACAGCCAGTGGCGGATTGGCCGCGCGGATCGCCAGTGGGAAAGCCCGGCGATTCTTTCGTGGGACAGCTGGCTGGGAACCCTGTGGGAGACCGCCGGCCTGCGCGGCGCTGAGAACACAACCCGGGCGGTGCCGGGCAGCCAGCAGCTGCTGAGCCTGTGGGAGAGCGTTCTTCGCGACGACCCGCGGGCCCGCCAACTGCTGCGCCCGGAATCCATGGCAGGTTGGCTGCGTGACACCCGACAACTGGCCGTCGACTGGCGGCTGGACCTGAACCACCCCTGCTGGTTCGGTGACGACAACGAAAACCACACCGCATTCATCCAGTGGAACCGCGCTTTCGACGCCTTGTGCCGGCGTCAGCACTGGATTGCCCCGGAGGACCGGACCGCGATCCTCAGCCGGGCTGTCCTGGATGGGGATTTCCCCCTGCCGGCCCGAACAGGGTTGCTGGGTTTCGATGAGTTCAACCCGGCTCAGCTTGAATTGATCGATGCTCTGGGCCAAGCGGGCCGCCCCGTGACGAAGCTGGCGATCAAACCGGCAGAATCGAGTGCGCGACTGTGGAAAAGTTACGGTGTAAAAGACGAACTTCAGCAGATGGCTCGTTGGGTGCGGTATTGGTTCGAACAAGAGCCGGGCGCCCGAATTGCGGTTGTGGTGCCCGACTTGCAAACCCGGCGTCAGGAAGTGGAACGGCACCTGGCCGAGATACTCACACCCGGCAACACCCGCGGTAAAGCCAGGCCGTGGAACCTGTCGATGGGCACGCCGCTGCTGCGTGTACCCATGATCGAGTCTGCGTTTGACCTGTTGCGCCTGCTGCGAAGGCGTATCGACATACAGGACATCGGCCGGGTGCTTCGTACGCCCTGGATACGCGGTGCCGCATCGGAACGTAACAGTCGCGCATTGCTGGAAAAGTGCCTGCGGGACCACTATCCGCGGCAATTGAAATTGACAGAGGTGCGTTACCGCGCCGGCGAAATCAGGCAGCACGACCTCGAGCACAGGGACCTGCCGCCAGACCAGTGGCAGGCGCGGCCGTGGAACAGTCCGGACATGGTCACGCTGCTCAACCAGTTGCTGCGGTTCGAGCAGAAAAACCGGGGCAAGCGTGCGCCGTCGGCCTGGGCGGAAGCATTTGGCCGGCTGTTGTCGAAATTGGGCTGGCCGCTGAACGACGAGACCGGTTCGGAGCTGTCTGAGCAGGAGCAAAGCGAGGCCTGGCAGGCGTTCCAGGCCTGGCAGGACGCATTGCGTGAACTGGCCGCGCTGGACGCCACGGTACCTGTGCTGGACCGTCAGCCGGCTATCAGCCAGCTGCGTCAGATATGCCGAGAACGGATATTTCAACCACGGACACCGCCGGCCAACATACAGGTATTGGGTCTTTACGAAGTCAGCGGGCTGCGCTTCGACCACCTGTGGGTGCTTGGCCTGCACAACGACAACTGGCCCGCCACTGCCCAGCCCAACCCGTTCATTCCCGGCCGGTTGCAGCACAAGGCGCGGCTGCCCAAATCCAGCCCCCAGCGGGAGCTGGAAGTGGCGCTCGGCATTACCCGCCGCCTGCTGGAAACGGCCACTGACTGTGTTTTCAGTTACCCCGGACAGATTGAAGGCGAGCCGGCGCTGCCCAGCCCATTGCTGAACGAAGGAGTCAGTGTCGTTGAGTCGATAGAGGGCTGGAAAGGGGAAAGCTGGCAAAGTACGGTGAGCGCCGCACAGCCGCCGGTAACCGGCCCGTTGTTGATGCCCGGCCCGCTGGAGCACGGCACCGCGCGGGGAGGAAGCTCAATTCTCAAACACCAGGCGTTGTGCCCGTTTCGGGCATTTGCCAGTAACCGACTGGCGGCTGACGGCCTGGAAACTCCGGTCGACGGCATCAGCCCGATGTTGCACGGCAGCCTGGTGCACCGGGTTCTGGAAAACTTCTGGAAGGAAACCCTGAACCAGCAGGACTTGCTTGCGCTCGACGACGAGCAACTGGCGGCCCGCATTCGCAAGCATGTGGATGCAGTGATTGACGGCGAGCGCAGTTTCAACGACCGCCCGGAATTCAGGCGGGTGGAGGGAAGACGGCTGGTGCGCCTTGCGTCTGCTTGCCTGGTATTGGAGAAAGAGCGCGACCCTTTCGAGGTCATCGGTTTCGAGCAAGAGATTCTGCAGGAAATCGAAGGCCAGGAGATTCGCCTGATCATCGACCGCATCGACCGTCTGCCCGACGGCGGCGAGGTGATCATCGACTACAAGACCGGCAAAGTGGATCCGAAGAAATGGTTTGGCGACCGGCCGGAAGATCCGCAGCTTCCGCTGTACTCCATCAGCGCGGACCAGTTGCCTTCTGCGGTAGCCTTTGCGGTCATTCGGGACGAAGAGTGCCTGTACCGGGGCGTGGTCACAAGAGAGGGGATCTTCCCGGGATTACCTCAGAAGCGCGGCGCGCATGCCGCGGCAATTTCCGAAGCCGGGCTGCAGATGCCGTTAACGGTAGCGAACTGGCGACAGGTACTGCACCGGTTGATGGCTGATTTTTTATCGGGTGAAGCCGCAATCGATCCCAAGAATGGACGCAAAACCTGTGACACCAGCTATTGCAAGCTGCAGCCTGTATGCCGGATCGGCGAGCTGGAGGCTTCGGACAGGATGCGCGACGGTGAGGCTGCACGATGAATCGTCCGGTCGACTGGCGGGAACGTGAAAAAGCGCGTGATCCCAATGCTTCCTGGATTGTCCAGGCGCCCGCGGGATCGGGCAAAACCGAGCTTCTGACCCAGCGAATGCTGGGGCTCCTGGCCCGGGTCGAAAACCCGGAAAATGTGATCGCCATCACCTTCACTCGCAAGGCCGCCGCCGAAATGAGGCACCGGATCGCGGATCGCCTGAAGGCGGCCCATGACGAGCCCGCCGGAACGCTTGAACCACACGAACAAACCAGTCGTGAACTGGCACTGGCTGCATTGGAAAACGATAAGCAGCGCGGTTGGAACCTGCTGCAGCAGCCGAGCAGGCTACGTGTACGCACCATCGACAGTCTGTGCAGCGAACTTGCCAGGCAACTGCCCCTGCTTTCCGGCCTGGGAGGCGGGCAGCAGATTGCCGAAGATGCGGGCGCCCTGTACCGCATTGCGGCGGCCGGGACCATGGCGATCCTCGAAGACGACTCTGACACCCTGCAGGCTGATGTCATCCGGGTACTCGACCGATACGACAACCAGTACGATCGCCTGGTTGAACTTCTGACCGGCATGCTCGGACAGCGAGAGCAATGGATTGGCCATCTGCTGTCGATCAGGAAAAACGGCGGCTTCGACCGCGACGCGCTCGAAGACTCACTGGAACTGCTGATCGAGTCCGAATTAAGGACAGCCCGCGACAGCCTGCCACAACACCTGCTCTGTGAATTTCCCCGCTTTCTGCGCTATGCCCGGACCAACCTGGCCCCCGACGAGACGCCGGTGCGTGATTTGCTGGCGGCCTGCGGAGGCGCGGCCAGTGATTACCTTGACCTGCCGGTGACGGCCCAGGCCCTGCCCCACTGGATCACCATGATCAGCTACCTTCTGACCAAGGGCGGCGGCTGGTGGGCCAACGCAACCACCGGCATGGGCTTCCCCGCCCCCTCCAATGCCCGCGGTGAAGATAAATTGCGCTGCAAAGAGTGGAAAGACGAATTCCGGTTGCTGCTTGACTCGTTGCGCGACAACGAGGAACTGTTATCCCAGCTCAATACGATCCGAAAATTGCCGCAGCCGGGTTACGACCAGGAATCGTGGGAGTCACTCGAGTCCCTGATGCGTATCCTGATTCGAGCCCACCAGGAATGGAAACTGGTGATGGCTGAGACCGGCGAGACGGATTTCAGTGAAATCGCGGCCCGCGCGATCGAGGCACTGGGCCATGCAGACGAGCCCAGCAACCTGGCATTGCGCCTGGACTACCGGATTGAGCATTTACTGGTCGACGAGTTCCAGGACACCTCCCTCAGTCAAATCCGCCTGCTGGAAAAACTGACGGCAGGGTGGAGCCGTGACGACGGCCGGACGCTGTTCCTTGTCGGCGACCCGATGCAGTCCATTTACCGCTTCCGCAAGGCCGAGGTCAGCCTGTTCATCAAGGCATTCGAGGGCCACCTGTTCCAGCAGGTCAATCTGCAGCCCCTGCAGCTCATGGTGAACTTTCGTTCGTCCACCCCGGTCGTGGACTGGGTAAACCAGGTCTTTCCGCGGGTTATGCCGCAGCACAGCGATCCGGTGAAGGATGCGGTGCATTACAGCGAATCCCGTGCACGGCCCGGCGCCCCGGGAAGCGGCGCCGTTGCCGTTCACCTGTTACCGAAGCGTGATGACGAGAAGGAGGCCCGGCATGTGATCGACGTGATCACCGCCTCGGAACCGGACCGCTCCATCGCGATCCTGGTCCGCTCGCGCAATCACGCAGCTGCCGTCCTGGGCCAGCTTGACCGCTCGAAGCTGAACGATCCCCGGTTCCGTTACCGGGCAATCGATTTCAATCCACTGGCCGAGACGCCGGCGATCCAGGATCTCGTATCGCTGGCGTTGGCGTTAACCCAACCGGCAGACCGCCTGGCCTGGTTCGCCGTTTTGCGCGCGCCCTGGTGCGGTCTCGATCTGGCGGATCTTGACGCGCTGGCAGGCGGGAATACCGATCGTATCATCCTGGATGCGCTGACCGGCTGTCTGGACCCTGAAAACGGCGCCGCGATGAAATTGAGCCCGGACGGGCGCCGGCGATTGCAGAGGATCGCCCCGCTGCTGCTTGCGGCCGCATCCCGGCGCGGACGGGAAACGGCCCGCACGCTGATCGAATCTGCCTGGACAGCGCTCGGGGGGCCCGTTTGCGTTCAGAACGAGAGCGAACTCGCAGACGCTGCAACCTTCTTTGATCTCCTGGAACAGCTTGAAGCCGAGAGTCTGCCGATCGATCGCGACACGCTCGAAGAACGCATGCAGAACCTCTACGCGGAACCGGATGCAAGAGCGGACGGCAATTTGCAGGTCATGACGATCTTCGCCGCCAAGGGCCTGCAGTTTGACACCGTAATCATGCCCGGCCTGAATCGCGGCACCGGCAACGACAGGGGCAAGCTGCTGCACTGGTTCGAACTGGCCGGGCAGGACAGCATCGTGATGTCACCGATGCAGACGGCCACGGATCGGTCGCGCGGCACCTCCGAAGGCAACCTGATCCGATTCATTTCCGATGTCGAAAAACGCAGACAGGGCCTGGAAAACGGACGTCTGCTTTACGTCGCAACCACCCGTGCCGTCCGGGATCTGCACCTGTTCGCCGCCGTCGAGCCTAAAAAAGACGGAACATTCAAACCCGGCGGCGGTACGCTGCTCAGTGAATTGTGGCCGGCCATCAAGGCGGTCCATCGGCCCGCTGAGAAGGCCGATGCATCCGATGCGGATGCCGACGCGAACGCGGTCCAATATCCACTGCCGCAGGAATTCCGCCGACTGGCGGTTGACTGGCGCCCACCTGAACCTCCAGCGCCAATAAACCAGGCAGCGGCCGTCCTTGCCGATGCACGCGATTACATTGAATTTCGGTGGGCCGGTGAGGACGCACGCCTGACCGGAAACCTGGTGCACCGCTTGCTGCAGCAGATAGCTGTTGAGGGCATTGCCGCGTGGACCGCGGCGGGCGGAATGGCGCGCCAGGAAGACTGGTGCCGCAGGCAATTGCTCACACAAGGCGCCCTGGGTGAAAAAGCAGAATCAATCATCAAGCGGACCGCGACAGCGATTTCCAATTGCCTGGCCTCCAGGCACGGCAAGTGGCTGCTGGCGCCACATCCGGAAGCTGAGTGTGAATGGGCGCTTACCGCCATCGTCGAAAACCAACCGCAAAGCCTGGTTCTGGATCGAACTTTCGTGGAAAACGGCACTCGCTGGATTATTGACTACAAGACCTCCAGTCACAGCGGCGGCGACCTGGAAGGCTTCCTGCAGAACGAGTCGGATCGCTACCGAGAGCAACTCAAGCGTTATCACCAGGCTCTGGCAATCAATGAATCTCGCCCGATCCGGACGGCTCTCTACTTCCCGCTACTGGACCGCCTGGTCGAAATCCAGACCGGCGGCTAGTTCACCCTGACTACATCGTATGATTTTCATGCCCCATGTGGCTGCGTTCATAGGCGGTCTGGCAGCGGGTGCAGCGTTTTGCCGTTGGATAGGCTTGAAGACGTTCGACCACTATTTCCTTTCCACAGTCCAGGCAGACGTCATAAATTCCTTCGGCCAGTCGGATCAGTGCGGCGTCTATGTCCCTGATCTGCTCGACGTGCATATCGACTAAGGCAAGGTCGATGTCGACCAATAGATCTGCGACGGATTCTTCCTCAGGATCATGCACCAGCCCGGCCAGATCGATAAAGTGCTCGTTGTCAGACCTGAGCAATTCGAGACGAATCTCCTCTCTCACATCGTAGTAACGGTCTTTAAGTTGTTGTTTGAACTCGCGTCGTTGTTTTTCAGTCAACATGGCAGCACCTGCATGCGATCGCTCACGCCTTACAGTAAGCACAAGTACCGGCTTATCTCATGATTTGGCTCATCAAAATATCAACTAAATGGGAGCATCAGCGCAGCTGGCTGTCTTTGCTGCCCCTGCGGTTGAAGCCCGACGCGGATGCCTGTTGCCGGTCAGCCTCTTCCTGGCAGCCAACACAGAGCCTGACGCCGGGAATCGCTTTGCGTCTCGCCTCCGGAATGAGGGCGCCACACTCATCGCAATCGGAGCGGCTCTCCCCTTGCGGCAAGCGGCTGCGGGCCCGTTCAACCGCATCCTCGATCGTCGCGTCGATCTGGTCCTGAACTGCACCGTCTTTGGCAAAGCCGCCGGCCACTGCTTCCTCCCGTACAATCGTTTTGCGAACACTGAGTCATGTTCGCTGCTTATTCCCAAATTCTCAAGATTTGCGGGGCAACCCTAGTCGGGAGGCACGCCCGGTGGTTTGAGCGTGCTCGTTGGATAAGGCTCGGGAACCGGGGGTCGTGGCTCAACAGGCGGCACCGGCCGGTATGGCGGCCGCCAGAACGGCCCGTAGCCGGAATTAACTGGATAACTTTGGCGCACGACCGGCTGTTGCGCTGCCGCATTGCGACGTCGATCCCTTTCCGCCTCGCGCTTTTCATCCATCTCTTTGCGCAGCAGCGTCATGCGCTCAGCCTGGGCTGCGACTCCGTAGCGGTCCTCATCCGGATCGTAATCGGGCGGGGCCGTGTCATCCAGGGTCATCGTTTTTACACCGTCCGGACTGCCTGCCTGCGCGCTCTGGCTGTAGTGTGAAACTCCGTTTTCATCCACCCAGTGATAAATCTCGGTAGCCAGGACCTGAGTGCACGCCGCGGACAACAAAATCGCTGTTATGATTCGAGTCAGACTCATATCACC
>JABDLD010000060.1 GCA_013001885.1 Lysobacterales bacterium | reverse complement strand
AAGCCGGCTTCAACATCCAGCCTGATGGTCAGCAAGCCCTGCCTGTCATAGGATAACCGGGCTTCGAACGACGCATCGCCGTAATTTCCTGCCGGTGCCAGCAACGGCAGAAGCCGCTGCATTCGCTTGATCGGCATGGTGCCGCTAAAGGTCCGTCGCCCATCCGCAGCTTTCCAGGGATCGATAAAGTCTGGAAATTCACGCGACATGGCTTCACAATTCCCTTTGGCGTTTCAATTACTTCCGCTCTACGTAAACGGGTTATTTTACTACAAAATGCAACAATCGTCATATAAAAGAAAACTAATTCTCGCTTCGTCCAGTCCGTACCGGAAATTAATGCTGGAACGGCTCGCAATTCCTTTCGATGTCAGGACACCCGAAGTGGACGAAACCCCGGCCAGCGACGAAACGGCCCACACCCTGGTCGCCCGCCTGGCGGCTGAAAAAGCCGCTGTCGTGGCGGAGTCCCTTCCCGATGCGGTAGTGATAGGTTCTGACCAGGTGGCCGTGGCGGGCCGGCGGATCGTTGGAAAACCGGGTTCAGTGGCCAATGCAAGGCGCCAACTGAGTGATTTCAGCGGACGGGATGTGCAGTTTTTGAGCGCCATCTGCGTACTCTGCCGGGATACCGGGTTTGAATACCGGCAGACGGTAGTCACCGACGTGTGTTTCCGGCCGTTGAACGCGGATGAGATTGATCGCTACATCCAGGTCGATCAGCCCCTCAACTGCGCCGGCAGCTTTAAATCCGAATCCCTCGGTATCAGCCTGCTCAGCGCGATGCGCTCGGACGACCCTACCGCCATTATCGGCCTGCCCCTGATCTACGTATCGGAGGCGCTCCGAAAGGCGGGCTACAACATCCCTTAAGCGGTCACTGGCGCAGGCGACTTGAATCATGCGGTCGAGAGCAGCCGCCTTCCGCAGTATGCGGGAGCAGGGAAACGAGACACCCAGGAGCCGCAGGCGACTCAAACGATGCAGTCGAGAGCAGCCGCCTTCCGCAGTATGCGGGAGCAGGGAAACGAGACACTATCTATGTCATAATGGGTGGTCACCATACCATACCGTACGGAGCCCGAAAAATGAGCACAACCGAATACCGGAACTGGCGGCTGGAGCATGATCTCGACAAGGTCTGTTGGCTAACCATCGATCGCGAAGGCGAATCCAGTAACAGCCTTTCCCAGGATGTCCTGACAGAATTGGCACAGATCGTCACGGACCTGGAGAAGAACCATCCCCGTGGCCTGGTGCTGCAATCGGGCAAGAACCACTCTTTCATCGTGGGCGCCGACGTTCGTGAATTCGACCAGGTGAAAAGCACCGAGGAGGCCGAGCAGTTCATACGGGAGGTCCACCGGTTGTTCGACCGGGTCGAGGCCTTGCCCTTCCCCACTGCCGTGATTATCGACGGTTACTGCCTGGGCGGTGGGTTGGAATTGGCGCTGTGTTTCGATTACCGGGTTGCGGCGAATATCGAATCGACCCGGCTGGGTTTTCCCGAAGTGAAGCTGGGCATTTACCCCGGATTCGGAGGCAGCGCGCGTACCACCCGCCAGATTGGCGGATTTCAGGCCATGCAGATCATGCTGACAGGCCGCATGCTGCGGGCTCACCAGGCAAAAGGACTGGGGCTGGTTGATCAACTGGTCGGCCCGCATGGCGGACTGCGCTGGGCCGCACGTAACGCCGTTCTGAAAGGACGCAAAAGCCGCGGCCCGGGCCGTGCAGCCAAGCTCACCAATTCCGGACCCGCCAGAAAATTCCTGGCCGGCCAAATGCGCAAGCAAACCTCAGCCAAAGCCAATCCGGCCCACTACCCTGCCCCGTTCGAGCTGATCGATGCCTGGGAAGAATGTGGCGATGATCCCCGCAAAATGCTCAATGAGGAGGCCGTGCGCGTCGCCCGGTTGATCAATGGCAGCACTTCGAAAGGCCTGCGCCGGGTGTTCTCGCTGATGGAGCAGCTGAAATCGCAGGGCAAGGGCTCTGATTTCAAGGCGCGGCGCGTGCATGTGATCGGCGCCGGGGTCATGGGCGGAGATATCGCGGCCTGGTGTGTTCTGCAAGGTCTCGAAGTCACCCTGCAGGACCGTGAAATGAAATACATCGAGCCGGCTTTGAAACGGGCCAAAAAGTTGTTTGCAAAGCGCCTGAAGACGGCAGACCGGATCGCGGGCGCCCAGAGCCGCCTGATCGCTGATGTCGAAGGCACCGGAGCAGAACGGGCCGACGTCATTATCGAGGCGATTTTTGAAAACCTCGAAGCGAAGCAAAAACTATTCGAAGAACTTGAATCACGGGTCAAGCCCACCGCGATCCTTGCCACTAACACGTCTGCGATACCGCTGAAAGACATTGCCAGCGTGCTGAAAAAACCGGCTCGCCTGGTGGGGCTGCATTTCTTCAACCCGGTGGCAAAGATGCCGCTGGTTGAGGTGGTTTATGACAAGCAGACCCGTGCCGAAGAGATTGAACGGGGCTCAGCCTTCTGCAACCAGATCAACCGTTTTCCGCTGCCCGTGCGCAGCAGCCCTGGATTCCTGGTAAACCGCGTTTTAGCCCGTTACATGCTCAAGGCGTTTCAGATTCACCGGGAACGGGAAGTACCGAAGGAGGCGCTCGACAAGGCGGCAGAGCGATTCGGCATGCCGATGGGGCCGGTCGAGTTGGCCGACACGGTGGGTCTGGATGTCGGTCTCGGTGTGATGGGTACGCTGGGCGGGGAGGAAGCCGGCGAAGAGGCCGCGCTGCTCAAGGCCCTGGTTGACCAGGGCAAGCTTGGCAAGAAGAGCGGCGAAGGGTTCTACGTGTGGAAAAAAGGCCGGGCGCAAAAGGACAGTGACGCGGTTGAAGGCATCAACCTGGAATCACTTGCTCAGGAGCTCATGCAGCCGTATTTCGATGAATGCCGGGCTTGCCTGGCGGACGGTATCGTTAAGGACAGTGACGCGGTAGATGCCGGAATGATTTTCGGTACCGGTTTTGCGCCGTTCAGAGGCGGTCCCCTGTTCTACCTTGAAAACAGCAGCAAACGCAGCGAGGAAAATGAAGATGAGTGATCACATTCGCAGGATTGCAGTCATCGGCAGCAGCCGAATCCCGTTCTGCCGTTCCAATACGATCTATTCGGAAAAGACCAACCTGGACATGCTTTCCGCCGTCATACAGGGTGTCGTCGACCGTTACGGGCTGGACGGCGAACAGTTGGATGAAGTTATCGCCGGCGCGGTAACCAGCCATTCCAAGGACTGGAACCTGGCCCGCGAGGCGCTGCTGTCGAGCGGTCTTTCTCCGCTGACGCCCGGAATTACGCTGCAACAGGCCTGCGGCACCAGCCTGCAGTCCGCGCTGATGATCGGAGCGAAGATCGCCAGTGGCCAGATTGATTGCGGTATCGCTGCCGGCACCGACACCACGTCCGATGCGCCGATTGCCTTTGGTCGGAAATTTTCCCAACGCCTGGTCAAAATGGGCGCCGCACGCACCGGCAAGCAACGGTTAGCCGCTTTCAAGGGGTTCAACCCCGCAGAGCTGAAACCGATGCTGCCGGCCAACGGCGAACCGCGTACCGGTATGTCGATGGGCCAGCACTGCGAACGCATGGCCCGCGAGTGGGAGATTACACGGGAGGCCCAGGACCAGCTGGCCATGGAAAGCCATCAAAAAGCTTCCGCTGCATACGATGCAGGACTTTTTGACGACCTCGTCACGCCCTGGGGCGGCGTCAGCCGGGACAATAACATTAAGCCCGACAGCAATATGGAAAAACTGGGCAGTCTCCGGACCGTGTTTTCAAAAGACGCCGGCGCGACACTCACCGCAGGCAACAGCACGCCCCTCACTGATGGCGCTGCCGCCGTATTGCTTGCATCCGAGCAATGGGCCAAAGCGCACAAACTGCCGGTGCAGGCCTACATCACGGCGAGCCGGACTTCAGCGGTCGATTTCGTCAACGACGAGGGTCTGCTGATGGCGCCCACCGTCGCGGTATCCGAGATGTTGCAGCGAGCCGGGCTCACTCTGCAGGATTTCGATTACTACGAAATTCACGAGGCATTTGCGGCACAGGTACTGTGCACGCTGGCGGCCTGGGAATCTGAAGACTATTGCAAAGATCGCCTGGGCCTGGATGGGGCCATGGGCTCTATCGACCGCAGCAAGATGAACATTCATGGCAGCAGCCTCGCGGTTGGCCATCCCTTTGCCGCGACCGGGGCACGGATCGTAGGTAACCTGGCGCAGATACTGGAAAAGGCGGGCAAAGGCCGCGGCCTGATCTCCATTTGCACGGCCGGCGGTATGGGCGTAGCTGCCATCATGGAGCGCGATTGATGGACCAGATCATCGATACGATAAAAAGCCCCTGGCGGGCCCCGCTTGACGGCAGCCTGACCGAGCCGCCACGGAACTTTACCGCACCGGAGGACATGATTGACTGCAAGCGTTTGCTGGAAGAAACGCGCAAAGCCATCAGGCCGGATCAACGCAAACTTTATGCCGCCAAGCAGTATAGCGTCCTGCTGATATTCCAGGCGCTCGATGCGGCCGGCAAGGACGGTGCGATCCGTGAAGTGTTCGAAGATCTGGATCCGGTCAACGTGCAGGTCTCGGCATTCAAGCGCCCGACCGAGCGCGAACTGCGGCATGATTTTCTATGGCGCACAGCCAGGCGACTGCCGGAACGTGGCGATATCGGCTTATTCAACAGAAGCTACTACGAGGAAGTGCTGACCGTGCGCGTGCATCCCGAGTTCCTCAACGCGCAATACGCAGGGTCGCCGCCAGCGCCGGAAACACTCTGGCCGGTGCGTTACCAGGCCATCCGCGAACATGAACGGCACCTCGCGGCAGCCAACACCCTGATTCTCAAATTCTGGCTCAACGTATCGCCCGAAAAGCAGGCCGAACGGTTTCTGGAGCGTCTGGACAATCCTGCGAAACGCTGGAAATTCTCGATGGGGGATATCAAGGAGTCGCTCTTCAGGGACCAGTATGACGAGGCTGTCATGCACATGCTCAACGAGACGTCGCGCCCCTGGGCTCCGTGGTTCTGTATCCCGGCCGACGACCGCTGGTACCTGAGATGGCAGATCGCCGATATTGTAGGTCAGGCCATGGCGGCCCTGCCGCTGGAGTACCCCGAGGCGGAGGAAATTCCCGCCGAGAAGGCGGAGGAGGTCCGTTCACTGCTGGAATCCCGGATCGGCGATTAGCCTGTGGGCTGTTCCTTGAAGGGCATGGCCACTTGAAGGCCTGCCGCTTCTGCCGTATTAAGCATCAGCGTCGCCCGTGTCATGGGACCCACGCCCCCCGGTACCGGGCTGATCCAGCCTGCCCGTGCCGCTGCCGATTCAAAATCGATATCACCGACGATTTTTCCGCTTGGATGCCGATTAATGCCGACGTCGACCACGATCGCCCCCGGAGTGATCCATTCTGATTTTACGATCCCGGGTTTACCGATGGCGCTGATCAGCAACTCGGCGCTGCGAACGTGGGATTCGAGGTTGCGTGTGAAGCGGTGGCTGACGGTAACGGTGGAGCCGGTATAGAGCAATTCCAGCGACATGGGCCGGCCTACAATATTCGAAGCCCCGACTACCACCGCATGCATCGACCGGTTGGCAATGCCGTAATAGTGCAACAGGGCCATGACACCGCGCGGCGTGCAGGGACGCAAACCGGGCTGGCGCAGGGCGAGCTTGCCGACGTTGAACGCATGAAAGCCATCGACATCCTTGTCGGGATGAATCCGGTTGGTCACCGACGCTTCCTCGATATGGGGCGGCAACGGCAGCTGCACGAGGATGCCGTCAATTGCGGGATCATCGTTCAGGCGATCAATCAGGCCAAGAAGCTGCTCCTGTGTGGTGCCTGCATCCAGGTCAAAGTCGCGGGCGATGATTCCGGCCCGCTCGCAGTCCTTGCGTTTCGCGCGCACATAGATCGACGAAGCGGGATCGCTGCCCACGAGTACGACCGCGAGGCCCGGCCTGCGGCCGCCGCGCCCGATATGGTCTTCTATTGATGCACGGACGCAATCGATCAGCACACCGCTGACCTCGATGCCGTCAAGGATTTTTGCTTTTGATTGTTGCTGGCTTGCATTCATGATCGATAGTATTTTAGTTGAAACGAACCGGAGACTGCCATGCGTGTACATGAATTTGCATTTCGATCCCTGCAGGGCGCCAGCATGCCGCTCGAGCGCTGGTCGGGGCAACCCATTTTATTGGTCAATACCGCTTCTGAATGCGGTTTCACACCCCAATACACCAAGCTTCAGGCGCTCTGGAACGAATACCGGCCCGCCGGGCTGATCGTCCTCGGCGTGCCGTGCAATGACTTTGGCGCCCAGGAGCCGGGTGACAACGAATCGATAAGCGATTTTTGCACAAGCCGTTTTCAGGCCACATTTCCGATGACTCAAAAACTATCCATCATCGGCAGGGAGGCCCACCCCCTGTTCATCGCCATGCGCGAAGAATACACCAGCGATATCCTTCCCAACTGGAATTTTTTCAAATACCTTTTTGGTCGTGATGGAAACCTGCTGCATCACTGGCCTTCGAATGTCGAGCCTGACGAGCCCGGCTTCCGCCACGAGATTGAACGCAACCTCGGATCATGGACGCTCTAGGCCGCAGGAGGGGCAGCCGGGAACAGCAGGCAACTTCATCTGCCTGAACTCCATGTTCAGTGAATCGATCATCAGCAGGCGGCCGACCAGCGGCCGGCCGATGCCGAGCGCCAGCTTCAATGCCTCATTGGCCTGTAATGTTCCGACAATACCGGGCAGCACACCCAATACGCCGGCTTCCGCACAGCCGGGCGCTTCGGCCGTTGAAGGTTCACGCGGAAAAAGGCAGCGGAAACAGGGTGCGCGAACGTCCGTCTGCCGGGTGGGCCAGAACACGGAAACCTGTCCCTGGAACCGCATAACCGCGCCGTAAACCAGGGGCTTCTGCTGGCTGATGCAGGCGTCATTCAGCGCGTAACGAGCGCTGAAACTGTCGGTTCCGTCAACTACGATATCCCAGGGCTCAACCAGCCCCGGTGCACTTTCCGAAGTGACGCGTTGCGGATACGTCACGGTCTCGACGTCCGGATTCAGTTCCCTGATCCGGTCATCGGCTGATGTCACCTTCTGCCTGCCAAGCTGCGCTTCACTGTGCACGATTTGTCTTTGCAGGTTACTTCTTTCCACGGTGTCAAAATCAACCAGGCCGAGCTTTCCCACCCCTGCCGCCGCCAGGTACAGCGCAACCGGCGAATTCAGGCCGCCCAGGCCAACCAGCAGAATGCGGGCCTGGCGTAATTTCAGCTGGCCCCGTGCGCCAACCTGCGGCATCACGAGGTGGCGGGCGTAACGCTCAGTCTGGACGGAATCGAGCCCGCCAAAGTATTCGGTCGGCAAGCCGCTGCTTTTCCATGCGTTGAAGCCGCCGGTAACGCTGGTGAAGCCAGTAAAGCCTGCCCTTCTTAATTGCAGAACGGTGGTTTTCGAGCGGACGCCTTCAGAGCAAAAAATGAATGCCCCCCGGGCCGCGAACCTGTCGTCGTCGCGGCAGCACTGAAGCACTTCCCCGGCACTCATGCGGATGGAGCCGACTGGAATTCCCAATTGGCGCTCTTCCGGTGTGCGGATGTCGATCAAAGGGCGTGATGGACAGGCGCTTTTGGCCGCGTCACGCACCGGGATTTCGATATCCGTTTCTCTCTGCTTGCTCATGAGCCGGCCCGGTCTGAACCGCTATTTGCCGGATTTGCGGCGGGTGAACTTCTTGAGCCGCTTGCGCTTTTCTATCTGCCGCCGGCTGAGCTTATTTTTGCGATTCTTGTACGGATTGTCACTGTCGCGAAAGTCAATAAAAACGGGTGTGCCTTTCAGTTTGAATCGCTTGATAAAGTGGTTGGCAAGGTAGCGGCGGTAGCTGTCCGGAATGGTATCGGTCCGGCTGCCGTGAATCACGATCCGCGGCGGAAATTTTCCGCCGGAGTGAGCATAACGAAGTTTAGCGGTTCTGCCCTGTTTCATCGGCGGCTGATGCGCCTCGAAAGCAGCCTGCAGCGCCCGGGTCAGCTCGGGTGTTCCCAGGTCCCTGTGTGCGCTTTTCCAGGCTCGCTGAACCGCGGTCATCAGTTCCTGGACGCCGGAACCGTGCAGGGCGGAAATCGTCACTTGCTGAGCCCAGTTAACGTATGTCAGTTTGCGGTCGAGTTCTTCGCGCACCCGTTTCCGGTGATCCGGGTCCAGTCCGTCCCACTTGTTCAGGGCGATGACCAGCGCCCTGCCCTGGGTCAGCACATGCCCCAGCAGCGTCGTATCCTGGTCCGTCAGGCCCTCCCGTGAATCGAGCATCAGTATCACGACGTGGGCCCTCTCAATCGCCTGAAGCGCCTTGATAACGCTGAATTTCTCAACCGCCTCGGACACTTTTGAACGGCGGCGCACACCGGCCGTGTCAATCAGCTCATAGCGCTGGCCGTCGCGTTCCATGAGGGAACGGATGGTGTCGCGGGTCGTGCCGGGTTGGTCGAAAGCCAGCACACGTTCCTCGCCCAGCAGACGATTGACCAGCGTCGATTTGCCGACGTTTGGCCGGCCGATGATAGCCACACGCATGCGATCGGGGTCTTCTTCGTCCTCGCCGTTGTCTTCCACCGCGGGCAAAAGACGCTCCACCGCCTGCATCATGGAGTCGAGACCACGCCGATGGGATGCGGTAACCGGCAGTAAATCGCCCATGCCCAGGCTGGCAAAATCGGCCAGCGCGGTATCGGCGTCGAGACCGTCAACCTTGTTGGCCACCAGGATGACTTCGCGGGAAGAGCGCCGCAGAAGATCGGCGATCTCACGGTCCTCCGCCATCAGGCCGTCGCGGGCGCTAACCACGAACAGCACCACTTCTGATTCGTCAATGGCCTGGTGAACCTGACGCGCAGTCAGATAATCGATGCCTTCCGCGTTGGATATAAGCCCGCCGGTGTCGACCAACAGGCAGGGCGTATTTCCGACCCGGGAAATCCCGTATTGGCGGTCCCGGGTAACGCCGGGCATGTCGGCGACCAGAGCGTCGCGCGTGCCGGTCAAGGCGTTGAACAGGGTGGACTTGCCGACGTTCGGCCTTCCGACTATGGCAACGACAGGTAACACGTCATGCGCCTCCAGCCGAGGCTAAAGCGCCGCACCTGCACGGTAAGCAATCAGGTCGCCGCCATGGGTGAGCACATAAAGCGTGGTGCCGACACTCAGCGGCGCCGACGCGAAGCCCTTCTTGCCGGGCCGGACTCTCGCCACGAACGAACCGATGTCCGTATCGAGCCAGTGGAGGTAGCCTTCCTTATCGCCGACGACGAGGTAGTTGCCGTAAAAAGCCGGCCGGGTCAGGCCACGGTTCGACATCTGGTCCAGCTTCCACAGCGTGGACCCGTTTCTGCGGTCGAGCAGCCAAAGGTCGCCGTTCGCTTCACTGACGGCCAGGTTGGTGCGGTCGACCTGGATTCCGGTCGCCGAGGAAATCTCTTTGAACCACAACAGCCGGCCAGAATCGGCGGCGAGTGATACCACGCGTTTTTTGTAACTGGAAACGATCAGGTCCGATGCGATAATCACCATTTGCGTGCCGATATCGGCCAGCCTTTCGAGTTCCGTGCGCCCTTCGAGTGAGACAATGGTCTGGTTCCATACCACGCTGCCGTCTTCCAGCTTGAGGCTCACCACACTGCCGTCGTCATAACCGACAAACACCACGCCGGCCCGGATCAGCAGATCCGGATTGCCGCGGATCGTCAACAGCGGAACACTGTGGTCGTAGATCCAGACCCGACGGCCGCTGACGGCGTCCAGGCCGAATATCCGTCCGTCAATGCAGCGAACGACGACGATGCCGTCAGCCGATTCCGGAGGGCTCAAAACTTCGGACGAAACCTGGGCATTCCAGAGTTCGGTGCCGCCATTGCGATCATAGGCAATGACACGCCCGTTGATGGTGCCCATGTAAATCTGGTCATCATCCAGGCCGGGGCCGCCGGAGAACGGCTGCTCGGTTTTCAACTGCCAGGCTTTGCGGCCGGTTTCGGCGTCAACTGCGGTCAGTATTCCTTCGTGGTCAGCCGCGAACAGCATGCCGGAAGAGTACCGGGGCGCCATGCTGAGACCCTGTTTTCCCATGCCGTCGCCAATTTTGGTCGACCAGGCTTTTCCGACCTTGAGTGAAGACTTGAACTCGACCAGCGGCGCCGGATCCCCCGGTTCCTCATCGCCCCAGTTCTTGATCCAGCTGCAGCCCGGTAGCGCCAGCGCGCTGATGAGAAGAGCTATAGCAATACGCTTCACGATCCGCTTCCACCTGCAGGGAGTTCGGCCCCCATCGACTCGAGCTTCATGACCAGTTTCTGACGGTCGCCCGCGCCCTCCTCGAGCAAATCAAGCGCTTCCTGATAGGCGGTTTGGGCTTCAGTCAAGCGTCCCTGGTAAAAATGTATGTCGCCGCGGACTTCTGCATACCGGGATTCAAAGCCGTTGATCTCATCTGCTCCATCGAGCAATGACATCGCGCGCTCGGGATCACCCTGATCGAGTAATACCCTGGCCAGGCGTTCCCTTGCCACCACGGTCATGGCCTTCGGATAACCATTTTCGATTACATATTCATACAGACTGACAGCAAGATCCGGCTGGTTGCTTTCCATCCTTGCCCGTGCAAACTGCAGCGCCGCCATCGATGTATAGGGAGACTTGGCGTAGTCCTCTTTAAGGTTCTGGAAGTTGGACATGGCCGCATCCAGTTGCCCCGTCGACAGCAGTTCGCCCATGACCTCGAATTCGACCGACGCCTGCTGACGGTTGGTGACCTGCCAGTTCTGCCACTGCTTGAATCCGAACAGCCCGCCGAAAGCGATGACCAGGCCCATAACAATAGCGCTGCCGTTTTCAGCCAGCCATTTCTTTACAATCTCGCCCTGTTCGTGGGCGTCATAAACTTCGACCATGATGGAATCTCAAAATGTAAACGCGTCAGTTTAACACGCAAGGTAATTTCTGAACCAGATTTCTAGGTCACTGAACGCAACCTGCTCCTGGGCTTTAGTTTCCCGGAGATGCTTGATGGTTACCTGGCTCTCCCGTATTTCATTCTCGCCCAGCACCAGTGCAAGTGACGCGCCGCTGCGATCGGCCCGTTTGAACTGCGATTTGAAACTTCCGCCGCCCAAATTGGACTGAATCCTGATGCCCGGTGTTTCCTGCCGCAGTCTCTCAGCGAGCGACAGTCCGCTGGACACGGCTTCTTCACCCGCCATCACGAGGTAAACGTGAGGAACCTCGGCCTCATGCTCCGCCTGGCTGCGCATCAACTCGACCAGCCGCTCCTGCCCCATGGCGAACCCTACTCCGGGCCACGGCTTGCCGCCCTGAATCTCAACCAGCCCGTCATAGCGCCCGCCGGCGCACACCGTGCCTTGAGCGCCGAGCTGATCGGTGATCCACTCGAATACGACATGGCTGTAGTAGTCCAGGCCGCGCACCAGCATCGGGTTGATTTCGTAGGCGACGCCAAGATCATCCAGCAGGCTGCAAAAACCGGCAAACTGCCCGGCCGATTCGTCTCCCAGGAAATCGCTCAATACGGGCGCCTGTTCCAGCAGGTTCCGCATGTCCGGGTTCTTGCTGTCCAGGATTCTCAGGGGATTCCGGTCCAGCCTGCGCAGGCTGTCGGCGTCGAGTTCGTCTTTGCGGGTTGAGAGAAAGCGGTGCAGGTTTTCCCGGTAGCGGGTTCGTTCCTCGGAGGTCCCCAGAGAGTTTACTTCCAAACGCAGGTCGTTAAGACCCAGCTCACGCCAGATCCTCTGGCACATGACCAGCAGTTCTGCGTCGGTATCCGGGCCCGGCGCGCCAAAGACTTCGGCCCCGACCTGGTGAAACTGCCGCGTCCGGCCTTTTTGCGGACGCTCGCGCCGAAACATCGGGCCCATGTACCACAGGCGCACCGGGGCGGCGTACAGAAGTCCGTTCTGCAATACAGCGCGAACGACGCCCGCCGTGCCCTCCGGGCGCAGGCTGAGCAGGTCCCCGTTGCGGTCTTCGAAGGTGTACATTTCCTTTTCGACCACATCGGTTGCATCGCCGATGGCCCGCGCGAACAACTCCGTCTTCTCAACGATAGGAATACGAATCTCGCTAAAACCGTAGCCGGCGAAAACGTCTCTCACGGTCTGCTCGAGTTTGTGCCAGAGGTGCATCTCGGCCGGCAGGACATCGTGCATGCCCCGGATGGACTTGATTGCCGAACTCACTGTGCTTGCAGGGACATTCGGGCCACGTTTCCGCGCGTGTGCGGTACTAAATCTATATCGTCGCCGTTCATGTTCAGGACCACGGCCGAAGCGCGCCCGATCATGATGTCGAAAGGCGGCTGCCCGTCGTAATCCCGGCTGCTTCCTGCACGGAGCAGATCAAGCTCCAGCTGTTTGCCGGCAGCATCGGTGATTTCAACCCAGGTATCGGCCGAGGTCGTGATCGATAAAGCGTAGCTGTCCGGAACGCCGGCTGTGTCGTCGTTGTTCGGACCGCTGACGGCTCTCCATGCCTGTTCCGCTACCGAGACGCTGGCCGGCTCATCGGGCCTGCCCCTTGCTTCCACTGATGCGATGGATGCGTTCAGGTGCGTGTTCGCAGAACGTGGGGGTATACCGGACTTCTCCTGGGCCTGTTTGTCGGACTCGGTCCGAACAGCGGTGCCTGCGGAAAGAGTTGAATCTCCCTGCGAGAACCGCACTGCCTCGTGCGTGAACTGCCAGGCCAGGGTCGCGATCAGGGCGGAAGCGGCCAGATAGCTGGTCGCCTTGAGCCATTTTTCGCCGCTGCTGCGCCTGGGCTTGACGGTGAAAATGGATTTGACTTGCGGGTCAGCGCCCTTGACGGCGCCCATGCCCGGCTCGAGTTCCGCGGATTCAACGCCCAGATAGCGGGCGTAATTCCTGATATATCCGCGCAGGTATACAGACGGTATTTTATCGGTCTGGCCTGACTCAATCGCTTCCAGTACCGACGGCTTTATCCGGGATCGCTCCGAGGCGCGCTCAATGGTCAGCCCCTGTTGTTGCCGCGCAAGCCGGAGGATATCTCCGGGCCTCATCGGTATCAATTCTCTCTGGTTGGTCATACTTATTCCTGGCGGGCTGCCCTGCCGGCCCTGTCCGCGTCCGGGTAGCGCTCCTGCAACTCCTGCCGGTACCTGTTGGCAGCCTTCTCGTCACCCAGCCTGTTCTCGATCTGGTAGCCGAGAGTCAGGCTGCTTTCATCCATTGTGCCCAATGCCTCGTAACGCTGTAAAAAAGCTCTCGCCCTGAGATATGCCCCTTTGCGATAGCTGACTTCCGCCATCGGCAAAAGCGCTGATCCAAGTTTTTGATCGTACTCAAGCGATTGTCTCAAAAATATTTCGGCATTGTCCAGATCACCGCGCTGCAAAGCGCAGGAACCCGCGTTGGCCAGCGCAATTGCCGGAGTCTGATAAAAAGGGTCGTCCACTGCCGTTACAAAATATTTTTCCGCCTCTGCAAATTTGCCCCGTCCGCACAAAAAGGCGCCGTAGTTGTTGTTGACGTCGCCGTCTTCGGGGTCATAGCGCACCGCAAGCCTATATTCAGTTCCCGCGTCCTCAATCTCTCCGATGGTCTCGTAAAGGATAGCCAGCAATGTGTGGGCGGGCGCATAAGTCCTGTCACTCGCCACCGCCCGTTTCAGTTTTTCCAGCGCAATTTCATACTGGCCCCGATCCATGTAATTCCGGCCCAGAGCGGTGTTGGTTTCTGCTGCCTTGCGGGCAGATCCCTCCCCCTTTTCGGGCACTGAAGTGCAGCCTCCGAGGAACAGAAGAATCAGCGCAGTAACGAGAGTCAGTTTTTTCAATGGTCAAATCCTTTGCATCTGTTCACGGAACATTTGGCTTCTGCGCGTGCGGTCCAGAACCTTTCCTGCGAGCTGGCCGCAAGCTGCGTCGATATCGTTCCCGCGGGTTTTTCTGACCGTGGCGATCAATCCGCCGGCCATGACGATTTCCTGGAACTCCCGGATCCTGTGCTCCGGCGAACAGCGATACCGGGTGCCCGGAAACGGGTTGAACGGGATCAGGTTCAGCTTGCTCGGCAGACGCCTGAGCAGCCTGACCAACTGCCGGGCGTGGTCGGGATGATCATTGACGCCGTCAATCAGTGTGTATTCAAAAGTCACCGTGCGCTTGTGTTTGTCGGAAACATAATCCGCACAGCTTTTCATCAATTCGGCAATGGGGTATTTGCGGTTCAACGGCACCAGGGTCTCGCGCAGGGCGTCTTCCGGCGCATGCAGCGATACGGCAAGAGCCACGTCAATCGTCTCCCGCAGCCGTTCGATTCCCGGGACGAGGCCCGCGGTGGAAAGCGTTACCCGTTTGGCGGCAAAACCGAATCCCAGGTCGTTGCGCAGCAGGGACAATGCCGCCACGACTGCGTCAAAATTCAGTAGCGGTTCTCCCATGCCCATCAACACGACATTGGTAATGCGGCGCTTGCCGTTGCGCTCATGGCCCAGTGCCTGGGCCGCCAGCCAGACCTGCCCAATGATCTCAGCCGTCGACAGGTTCCGGTTGAAGCCCTGCGCGCCGGTTGCGCAGAAAGTGCAATTGAGCGCGCAACCCACCTGCGAGGAAATGCACAGTGTGCCGCGATTGGTTTCGGGAATGAACACCGTTTCGACGGCGTTGCCGCCGCCAAAACCAATCAGCCACTTGGTGGTCCCGTCGATGGACAGCTGCTCGCTCAACACACGCGGAGGCTCGATGATCGCCACCTGCCCCAACCGGCGGCGGAGCTCGATGCTCAGGTTGGTCATCTGATCGAAATCAGTGATCCCCTGGTGGTAAATCCACTTGAGCATCTGCGACGCGCGAAACGGTTTTTCACCGATGGACTCAAAGAAGGCTCGCATCTGGATCTCGTCCAGATCGAACAGGTTTATCCGGTTTGTGTCAACGGCGGTCAATGGCGTTCAGCTTCCCGGCTCGCGGCGCCGCCTTTTAATGTAACTTTTAATGTAAATTCGGCGCCGCAGGCCATGACATACCTCTGGTTCATCGCGAGCAGATGTCGCCTTCGTTAAAAAAGCATGCGATTTCGACCGCGGCTGTTTCCGGCGCATCAGAACCGTGAACTGCATTGGCGTCTATGCTTTGTGCGAAATCCGCCCTGATCGTTCCGGTAGCAGCATCTGCGGGGTTGGTTGCTCCCATTAGTTCGCGATTGAGTGCAATGGCGTTCTCGCCTTCAAGAACCTGGATCATCACCGGCCCTGAGGTCATGAACTTGACCAGGTCGTTGAAAAACGGGCGCTCGCGGTGCACCGCATAAAATTCTTCAGCGTCGGCCTGGCTCAGTTGTTTCATCCGCGCGGCGACAATTTTCAATCCCGCGTTCTCGAAACGGCTGTAAATCTCGCCGATCACATTCTTGGCTACCGCGTCGGGCTTAATAATGGATAACGTTCTCTCGACTTGCACTTAATAACTCCCTTTAACTATATGTTTTGCGTTAAGTTTACAGTAATTTTGAAATCCCGCACGTTTACGCGATTTATCCGTACAATTTTACGGGTAAGTACCCAGTGGCGCAATCCGGCGCAGAGCCTGCCTTGACCCTCGATCGGCGACAAACTTATGATTGCAGGCGCCGATGGAAATACTCTATTTTCTGATCTTTATCCTCACGATCCTTATCCTGGCCTATAACCGGGTGCCTCTGCTGATGTCGATGGCGATCATGGTCGGCCTGACCGTCGGCTGGACCGAGCTTCGCCACATTTTCTACGTGCCCAGCTGGTTCCGATTCGCCAACGGTATTTTTGCGGTCACGCTGATCGGGTTCGCTATTACGCCACTTCGCCGCCTGTTCATCAGTGACCGCCTCTACACCGTCTTTCGCAAGGTTCTGCCCAGGGTATCGGATACCGAGCAGGAGGCGCTGGATGCCGGCAGCGTCTGGTGGGAACGGGAGCTTTTTTCCGGCCGGCCGCGTTGGCGTAAGCTACTCAAGGTGCCGGCGCCCGCCCTGACCGGGAAAGAGCAGGCATTCCTGGACGGGCCGGTCGAGGAGCTTTGCCGGATGGCGAACGACTGGGAAATCAGCAATACACACCGGCGACTGCCGGACCGGCTGTGGGACTTTATCCGCGAAAGCCGAATGCTGGGAATGATCATCCCCGAGCGTTACGGCGGACTGGAGTTTTCCGCCCAGGCCAATTCAGCGATCGTGATGAAGCTGGCAAGCCGCAACCTGACTACCGCCATTTCCGTGATGGTGCCCAACTCTCTCGGTCCCGGGGAACTGCTGCTTCACTACGGCACCAAGGCACAAAAAGAACATTATTTGCCGCGCCTGGCCAGCGGCGAGGAAATTCCCTGTTTTGCACTGACCTCGCCACTGGCGGGCTCCGACGCAGCCAGCATGAGTGACGTTGGTATTGTGTGCCGGGGCGAGCACGACGGGAAAACCGTGCTCGGCCTTCGTCTGACCTGGAAAAAACGATACATAACGCTTGCCCCGATCGCCACCCTGCTCGGGCTGGCGTTCAAGGTCAGGGATCCGGACCGTTTGTTGGGAGAACAGACCGACCTGGGCATTACCTGTGCGCTGATCCCGGCCACCACCCCCGGCGTGGTTATCGGCAACCGTCACATGCCGGTTGGCGCGGTGTTCATGAACGGACCGACCAGCGGAGAAGACGTGTTCATTCCAATGGATTGGGTAATCGGCGGACAGGAACGCATTGGCCAGGGCTGGCGCATGCTGATGCAGAGCCTGGCGGCGGGGCGCGCGATTTCCCTGCCTGCCCTGGGTACGGCCGGAGGCAAAATGTCTGCTCTGATGTCCGGTGCTTATGCGCGTATCAGAAAGCAATTCAACATACCCATCGGCAAGTTCGAAGGCATTGAAGAACCCCTTGCGAGGATTGGCGGGCGCACCTACCGAATGGATTCCGCCCGCAAACTGACACTGGTGGCGCTGGACCAGGGCGAACGCCCCGCCGTGCTCTCGGCTATTCTCAAATACCAGCTGACCGAGGGTAACCGCCAGTGCATTAATGACGCCATGGATATCCATGGCGGCAAGGGAATCATCACGGGACCGGGCAATTATCTGGCACGTTTCTACCAGGCTATTCCCATTGCGATCACGGTGGAGGGGGCCAACATTCTGACCCGGTCACTGATCATTTTCGGCCAGGGCGCCATTCGCGCGCATCCCTGGCTGCTGAAGGAAATGGAAGCCGCACGTGACCCGCGACCGGAAGCGCGCAAAGAATTCGATAAGACGCTTTTTTCGCACATCGGCAATTCCATCAGCAACATGGTGCGCGCCTGGATGTTGGGTGTCAGCGGCGGATTCGCCACGCGCCCGCCGCTGAAGGGTCCAACGGCCCGCTATTTCCGTCAGGTGACGCGCATGAGCGCGGCTTTCAGCTTCACTGCGGACCTGGTGCTGTTATCGCTTGGGGGCAAATTCAAACTAAAAGAGAAGTTGTCCGGCCGGCTGGCCGATACGCTCACCCACCTGTACCTGTGTTGCTCCGTTTTAAAACGTTTCGAAGATGACGGCAGCCCCGAAGAGGACCTGCCTCTGCTGATGTGGGCGATGGAAGACAGTCTTCATACCATTCAGCAAAGTCTTCTTGGCGTGCTCGCAAATTTTCCGATGCCCGGCATTGGCACCCTGGTGAAGTGGATTATCTTCCCCCTGGGACTTCCCTACCCTGGCCCGTCTGACCGCACCGGAAAACACGTGGCCCGGATACTTCTGACTGAAAACGAGAGTCGCGACCGCCTGGTGGCCGGAGTTTATATTTCGGACCAGGACGACGCGAGCGGACGGGTTCACCGGGCTTTTCATCTCGCATTGACTTCAACCAATGCGGAGAACGCCATCCAAAACGCCCTGAACGAACCGGTGACTTTCGAGAATTGCGAAGCGCTGGTGCAAAGAGCGGTTGAGAGCGGTGTGATTACCGAAGAGCAGGCAACCACGGTCAGGCTCGCGCAGGAGGCCAGCCGTGCCGTCATCCAGGTGGATGATTTTTCGCGCGAGGAAATCGAAGGGCCGGCCGCAGCAGTCAGTCAAAAAAATCCTTGATTTCCTGCCGCTGACGCATGCCGTCGCCGTAACCCATCTGCATCAGCTCGGTGCAATAGGCCGATTCAAACAACAGGTAACTGGCCATCCGCCAGTCTCTGCCCCAGCCGCCCAAAGCGCGTAACAGCGTGCGCACCGCCCGCGGAATCTCGCCCATGTGCTGGTGCGTTACCTCCCGCAAGTCCCGGCTGGGCCGGATCACGAGGGACTGAATCGGTTTGAGGCGGCTCTTCCTGCGTTGTTCAGCGTCCAGTAATTTCAGCGTGCGGTTTACCCGGTTCAGGCGATTCAAGTCGGCATTGAGCGTGTCCATGAAGATGGTGTCCAGCAGGTAACCGCCAATCTCGCCCAGCGACGGGTACGGTACCGGCGCCGTCGGAGCCGGATCGGGGTTTTCGTCACGGGTTGATATCACCAGTACGCGGTCGGCACCCAGATGAATGGCAGGGCTCAATGGAGCGAGCATTCTCATGCCGCCGTCGCCAAAATATTCATTGCCAATCTGCTCGGCTGGAAAAAGCAGCGGCAGTGCCGCAGATGCGAGCAGGTGACTGACCGTAATTTGCACCGGCCGGCCGTGCCGACGAGCGCGTTCCCAGGGTTCGACGTCCGGCGCTGATTGGTAAAAACTGATGCCGGCGGCACAGGTATAACCCGACGCCGTGATGCTTAGCCCGCGCAGCGCGTCCTGTTCGATGGCCTGCCCGATGCCTTCCAGCTGCAGGGTCCGGGCCAGAAACTCGCGCAGCGGCTGGTTGTCCAGCAGCGCCCTGGGGTGCGTGACCAGCCGGCCGCCGAGGGTTAATGAAAGTGCCCACTGCAGACCTGTCTTGAACACCGTCCAGGCATCGGTCCGGTAGACCCGTGAGCAGACCATCGTGGACCAGAATCGCTCGAGCCGTGAGACTCCGATGGAAAATTCGTGTGCGTGACTGGCCAGGACGGCCGCATTGATCGCCCCGGCCGAGGTCCCGCAAATTATCGGGAACGGGTTGTGACCGCCGCCCGTTATCTCGTCAATGGCCTTGAGCACACCCACCTGGTAGGAGCCGCGCGCGCCGCCACCGGGCAGAATGAGAGCAGCGGGCGGCGTCGATCGGGTCATGGCAATGAATATACCGGCTTTTGGAGTGAATGGTATACTCCGACCTCGACAGGGACCGCAATCGGATGTTTGCTGGACAAGGGACTATGAACAGTACGGTAATCGCTTCAGAAAGAGGGACAGAGGGCCGCCACGAACGCTTGCTCGAAGCAAGGTCTGCGGTCAACAGTATATTGCTCGGCAAAGATATGCAGGTAGGGCTGGCTTTTTGCTGTCTGCTCGCGCGCGGGCACCTGCTGATCGAGGACGTGCCCGGTGTCGGAAAGACCACGCTCGCCCATGCGATGGCACGAGTCATCGGATCTGATTACCAGCGAATTCAGTTCACCAGCGACCTGCTGCCCGCCGACATTCTCGGCGTGTCCATTTACAAGCGTGAAAAGGATGAGTTCGAATTTCATCCGGGTCCGATTTTCTCGCAGGTCATCCTGGCTGATGAAGTCAACCGCGCCACGCCCAAGACGCAGAGCGCGTTACTGGAAGGCATGGCCGAGGGGCAGGTCACAATCGAAAATGAGACGCATGTACTGCCCAGTCCGTTTTTTGTCATGGCAACACAGAACCCGCTTGACCTCGTGGGCACCTATCCCCTGCCCGATTCGCAGCTGGACCGCTTTCTGCTCAGTTTTTCGCTGGGGTATCCGGATCCGGCTGCAGAGCGCGAGTTGCTGGTCACAGAGGACCGGGCGAGGCTGCTCGACCGCACTTCCGCCCTGCTGGACCCACAGGACATCAAAGCTCTGCAGGCAGACTGCGAGAGCATTCACGTTAGTGAAAATCTGCTCGACTACATCCAGGAGTTGCTGCGCGAAACCCGCGACGACCGCTGGTTCGAGACCGGCCTGTCGCCGCGGGCCGGCCTGGCGCTTTTGCGGGCCAGCCGTGCACTTGCATTTCTTGAAAACCGCGACTTCGTGATACCGGAAGACATAAAAAACGTTTTTCCGGCTTTGTCACGCCACCGGCTCAGCCCCACCTCAGGATTCAGCCAGTCTCCGGAGGAACAGATCAGTGAGCTTTTAAGCCAGGTGCCGATACCCTGAGAGGACATTCCACGGACGGAGCATGACGCAGACCAGCACAATCGCAGGCGAAGAATCCGGTTTTGGAGAACGCTTTGACAGCTGGGTGCTGGAACGCGTGCGACGCAGGCGTGGGCCGACTGAACTCCCCCGAACGCTGGAGTACCGGCACATCTATATCATGCCGACACGTTTTGGTTACTGGTTTGGAGCGCTACTGGCCCTGACCGCCCTGGGTGGCCTGAACTTCAACAACAACATGACCCTGATGCTGGCATTTCTGCTTGCCGCCATTGCGCAGCTCACAACCCTTCTTGCTTACCGAAACCTGGCCGGAATCAGGATCGATGCGATCCGCGCGGGCCCGATTTTCGCCGGGGAACCCGCATGTTTTCGTGTCTTTCTCAAGAACCCGGAAGAGCGGGGCCGTTTTGCGATCCAGGCGGTGTCCCCGGAAGGACAGGACTGCACAGACATCGCAGCACAACATTCCGGCCAGTTGAAAATACTGCAGACATCCGGTCAGCGCGGCTGGATGCAGCTGGGACCGTTTCGCATTGAAAACCGTTATCCACTCGGCCTGTTCCGGGCATGGACCGTAGTCATTCCCACGGCAAAATGCCTGGTATACCCCAAGCCTGCGCCTAACCCGCCCGCGCTGCCTAAAACCGGCCGCGGAGACTCGGGCACGGCGCGCCTGGGTGAAGGCGAGCACTTCCACGGATTACGCGAGTTCCAGACCGGTGATCCATTGCGCCGGATCGCATGGCGAACCAGTGCGCGCCATCAGAAACTGTATTCGAGAGTGATGGAATCACCCCGCGAGGATGCGTGCGAACTCAACTGGTACCTGATGGGACAAGGTGATACTGAAGAAAAACTGTCGATCCTGGCGGCCTGGGTTCTGCGAGCGGAGCGCCGGCAGATTCCCTACAGCCTGGAATTACCGGGCGGCGCCCTGCCCGCGGGCCTGGGTGAGGACCACCGCGACGCTTGCCTGGAAATCCTGGCCCTGCACAAATGAACGATCCCGGCCGCAATTCGACACTCTGGCTGTTGGCGACACTGATCCTGGCAATGTCGCCCCAGGCCATCAGCATGCCGCCGCTGGTTCTTGTTACCGTGCTCTTTCCATTATTCTGGCGCATCGGCTCGGAACTCCGGAACTGGAAACCTTTGCCGGCCCTGGTCCGCCACGGGGCAACCGCAGTGGCGCTCGTTACGCTGTTCCTTTCCTATGGCGACCTTTCCGGCCGGCGTGCCGCGGTCAGCCTGTTGACGGTCATGCTCGCACTCAAGCTGATGGAGTGTTACCGGATCCGGGACGCCCGGCTGGTTATCTGCTTCAGCCTGTTTTTGTGCGCCACCCAGTTCCTTTTCAACCAGGGCATCGTGATGCCGTTTTACGCCGGGGCTACGGTGATCCTGGCGCTGGTCACTCTCACCCAACTGCATCGCGCCGAGGCATGGGCCGAGGCGTGGCGGCATGAAGGCGAGCCTCCTGCCGTCAAGGCCTCCCTGTTTGCAGAGCTCAGTTTCAGCTTTCGGCTGTTGGCGCTTGCCATTCCGGTTAGTCTGGCTTTTTTTGTTCTGTTCCCGAGGCTGGCGAACCCGTTATGGGGCATTCCGGATACGACTCTGGATTCCAAGAGCGGCCTGTCCGACTCGATGTCGCCCGGCAGCATCCAGAACCTGTTCATGGACGACAGCCCGGCTTTCCGGGTGAAGTTTTCCGGCCCGGTGCCCCCCGCTGAGCAACTATACTGGCGCGGCCCCGTGTTCTGGCGCTATGACGGCCAGACCTGGAAAGGCGGTTTTTACGGCAGGAATATCGATGCTGCAGACCTGCCAGAGCCAGGGAATTCAGCGTGGGACTACAGCGTGCAACTCGAGCCGAATGAACGAAAGTGGCTGTTTGCCCTTGATTATCCCGCCTCGATTCCTTCTGATTCACGACTGACCCTTGATTATCAGTTGATTCGCCGGCAGCCCGTTATCCAGCTAATCCAGTATGGCATCGTTTCAAACCCGGATTTTATCGACACCCCGGAGCTTTCTGCTCCGCTTCGTTTCCAGGCGCTGGACTTGCCGGAAAACCGCAATCCCCGTGCTCGAGACCTGGTTGAGCGCTGGCGGCAGCAGTTTCCGGGAGATGCGGAACTCGTGCAGCGGGTGCTCGGCCATTTCAACCGGGAACCTTTCTATTATTCACTCGAGGCGCCCCTGCTGGGCACCCACGCGGTCGACGAATTTTTATTCGATACCCGAACCGGGTTCTGTGAACACTATGCGTCCACCTTCGCCGTGATGATGCGGATGGCAGGCATACCGGCGCGGATCGTTACCGGATACCAGGGAGGCTGGCACAGCGAGCGGGGCGACTACCTTCTGGTGCGCCAGTCCGATGCGCACGCCTGGGCCGAAGTCTGGCTTCAGGGGCGGGGCTGGACCCGCGTGGACCCCACCGCGGCGGTCGCTCCGCTGCGGGTGCAGCAGGGCTCACTGGGTGCGCTGGACTCACCGCGCCACTTGCTGGATTATCCCTGGCTGCGCGGATTGCGTAACAGTGCGGACCTGATCCAGCAACGCTGGAATGACTGGGTCATCGAATATGGCGCAGGCAGGCAGGCCCGGTTATTTTCATCTTTCGGGCTGGATTACATGAGTCCTGTGATGCTGGTCAGCGTTTTGTTCCTGGCCATTGCCGTATTCAGTGCAATCGTTTTTCCGGTTGTTTTGCGGATCAAAGGCCCGGGGCAGAAAGACCCGATCCAGCACGCCTGGCAGAAATTTCTTAAGCAACTGGCAAAAGCCGGATTCACCGGCCTGCCTTCAGACGGTGCGATCGAGCTCGCCGAAGCGGCGGCGCTCGTCCTGCCATCGGATTCGGCAGCTATCAACAACATAGCCCGCCTTTATACCCGCAGCCGTTACGCGGCCGTGCCCCCGCCCTTCGCTGATCTGAAACAGGCGGTCCGTGACTTCCGGCCGAAGAAAAACGGCGGTTAATGTAAGATAATCGAGTGGTTTTGCGGTCCAAGTACATATAGCAATCATGCAAAGGAATAATCTCATGCGATTATTGACAGTTTTCAGCCTCGTTCTGGCCTTGTCCGCATGCACCACGGTGCCCGAACAGATCCAGGGAACCTACCCTGAAATTTCCCCGGCGCGGGTCGATCCCGGCGTGTTCGACTCCAGCGTGCGCTGGGGCGGCGTTATTGTCAGTTCCAAGGTTAAGGACAGCCAAACCTGCTTTGAGATTCTCTCTCGTGATCTGGACAAATACCTTCGTCCAAAACTGGAGGACAGCACCGCGGGACGGTTCATCGCCTGCAAAACAGGGTTTCACGATCCGATGGTGTTCGCAGCGGGCCGCGAAATCACGGTCACCGGAAAAATCCAGTCGGTTGAAGTCCGTAAACTCGAGGAATTCGATTATCGCTACCCGGTGTTGGAAGTCGACGACCTGGTCCTGTGGCAGAAACGTAAAGTCGTGATGCGCTACCGCGGTTTCACAGATCCGTTCTACGGCCCCTGGTATGGCCGTGGAGGCTATTGGGGTCACTGGGGCGGCTGGGGCGGCTACCCCTATTACCGGGGACATTACCCGGGCTATGGCCACGGCTATCTCGAGCCCCGGGTTGAGCTTCCCGATCCCGCGATCATCGAGCCGTGAGTAAGCAACTGTCTCATTAACCAGTCAAAGGAGAGCGCCCATGGCGGAATTTGGTGGATTTCCGGAGGATTTTTTTGTCTTTTTGCAAGAGCTCAAAGACAACAACAACCGTGACTGGTTCAACACAAACAAGAACCGCTATTACGAATCGGTAGTGAATCCGATCGGTGCGTTCATCGTCAGTATCGCGCCCCGCCTGAAGAAAATCTCCCGCCACTACATTGCCGATCCGAAGCCCCATGGCGGATCGATGTTCCGAATTTACCGAGATACGCGGTTTTCAAAAGACAAGTCGCCTTACAAGACCCATGCGGGCGTGCAGTTTCGCCACGAGGCCGGCAAGAACGCCCACGCGCCCGGATTCTACGTACACCTTGCCGATGACGAACTGGTTTTCGGCGGCGGAATCTGGCAGCCGCCGGGCCCGCAACTCAACAGAATAAGGGAATACATCGCGGACAATTCACGCTCGTGGGCCAGGATACGCAATGCGACCAAAGTGAAGGAGGTCGGCGGGATCAAGGGCGATTCACTGAAACGCCCGCCACAGGGATTCGATGCTCAGCACGTTCACATCGAGGATCTGAAACGCAAGAGTTTTTACGTGATGACCGAGGCTTCGCCGGAAATTGCGCTGAAGCCGGGTTTCATCGACGAGGTCACCGAGGCTTTCCGCCGCGCCGCGCCGCTGACCCGCTTTATCACCGGCGCTCTCGACCTGCCGTTCTGAGGCAACGGGAAACGTGGCGACCGCACTCATTATTCTACTCATTGTCTTCACCTGGGGCGTCTGGACTTTCAACCGGCTGATAAGGACACGCAACCAGGTCAAGGAAGCCTGGGCCGGGATCGATGTACAGCTGCAGCGCCGCTATGACCTCGTCCCCAACCTGGTCAAAACGGTCAAAGGCTACACCCGTCATGAATCCGGGGTGCTCGAGCGCGTCACGCAGCTGCGCGGCGATCCTGAAATGAAAATTTCCGATCGTGCCGATCTGGAGAGCGGACTGTCCCGGTCGATAGGCCGCCTGTTTGCGCTGGCCGAGGACTACCCGGATCTGAAGGCGTCTGAAGGATTTCAGCAGCTCCACGCCAGCCTGGTGGAGATTGAGGAGCACCTGCAGTTTGCCCGGCGCTATTACAACGGCAGCGTGCGCGACAACAACAATCTGGTCGAGGGTTTCCCGTCAATGATCATTGCCCGCGCCCTGGGTTTCGCAACCGCAGCGTTTTTCGAAATCGAACTGGCGAGTCAGCGTGCCGCGCCGAAGATCGAGCTGGGCGTTACATGAGGCGCTTTCTTCAATGCCTCGGGCTGGCAGCGCTCTGGCTGTCTCCGGTCTCTGCCCCGGCGGACGAGCGCATCCTTGAATACCGCTCCGACATCGAGGTCCAGGCAAGCGGCCAGATCCTGGTTACCGAACGCATCCGCGTGCAGGCCGAGGGCGATCAAATACGCCGCGGTATTTTCCGTGATTTTCCGACCCGCTACCGTGACCGCGCAGGCAACACGGTAAACGTCGAATTCACACCGCTGCAGGTCAGCCGGAACGGCAGTCCCGAACCCTGGCATACCCGCAAAATGTCCAACGGCGTTCGTATCTATGTGGGAAGTTCAGAGCGTATGCTCTCTCACGGCATTCACGACTACGAACTGGTCTTCGCCACCAACCGGCAACTCGGTTTTTTCGATGACCGCGACGAACTTTATTTCAACGCCGTCGGCCAGGGCTGGGCGTTTCCCATCGACAAGGCGGTTGCCACCGTCCGCCTGCCGTTCAGCGTACCGTCCGGCCAGTTTTCGTTGAGCGTGTACAGCGGCCGCTTCGGTTCAACCGAAGACAACGCCGTTGCCGAAGTGCTGCGCGGAAACCAGGTGCGTTTCGAAACGACGCGTCCGCTGCAGCCGAAGGAAGGTCTGACCCTTGCGGTCGGCTGGCCCAAAGGCTTGATAGCCGAACCCGGCCCCGGGCAAAAAATTCGCTGGTTTTTCGCCGACAATGCGGCGGCACTGGTCCTGCTGCTCGGCCTGTTGCTGCCGGCGGGCTGGTATTTCTGGGCCTGGAAAAAGGTTGGACGCGATCCCCGCAAGGGAATCATCATTCCCCGCTTTGAGCCTCCGCAAAACCTGTCGCCCGCTGCTTGCCGCTACGTGAATGACATGTCGTTCAATCGTCATGCGTTTACCGCCGCGATTATCAGCCTGGCGGTAAAGGGACAGTTGATTATCGAGGAAGATGACAAGGACTTCACGCTGAAACGGGTGTCGGTTGCGCGGCAATCACATTTGTCTTCGGGTGAAAAGGCCGTGCTGAAATTCCTGTTACCCGGCCCGTCTTCACAGATCGAGATGGATAATGAAAACCACGCATCATTCACGAAAGCGCGCAAAGGCCTCAAGAAAGCTTTGAAAACCGAGTACCTGGGCCGACTTTTCAATCTCAATGGCAAGTACTTCGCACTCCCGGTTCTGATGACGGCCGCCGCCGTCATCGCTGCGATCTTTTTCACCGGGGGTCCCGCGGTATGGGTTGTTTTTGTCGTTCTCAGCTTGCTGCTGCATGGATTGTTCGGGTTCCTGATGCGTGCGCCAACGCCGGCGGGACGCAGGGTCATGGATGAAATAGAAGGCTTCAAAAGGTACCTGGAAACAGCGGAGCAGGACCGGCTCGAGCGGATGCGTTCACCCGCGCTGACACCCGAGGTTTTCGAGGCTTTTCTGCCTTATGCTTACGCCCTGGGGGTGGAAAACAGCTGGTGCAAGCGCTTTGCGCGCGAACTGCCCGAGGACGCCCGTCAACAGGCCGGCTATCACCCGGGCTGGTACAGAGGAAATTTTCACGGCATCCACGCGCTCAATCACCTGGGTGACAATTTCAGCAGTACCTTTGCTTCAGCCATTTCTTCGGCTTCCACGCCGCCCGGCTCCTCTTCGGGGTCGGGTGGAGGAGGATTCTCCGGCGGGGGCGGTGGAGGCGGGGGCGGAGGCGGCTGGTAAGAACGGCGGCTTCAGTCGGGAAATGTCTTCAGCAGTTCGGCAAACCTGGGG
>JABDLD010000036.1 GCA_013001885.1 Lysobacterales bacterium | reverse complement strand
CCGCCAACACTGTTCGATTACCTGCCGGAGCGGGCCCTGGTGGTGCTGGACGAAAGCCACGTGATGATTCCCCAACTGGGCGCCATGTACAAAGGCGACCGTTCCCGCAAGGAAAACCTCGTGACCTACGGTTTCCGGCTGCCGTCCGCGCTGGATAACCGCCCGCTGAAGTTCGAGGAATGGGAGGCCCGCGTGCCGCAGACCATCTTCTGTTCGGCGACCCCGCGCCCCTACGAAATCGAGCTGTCCGGTGGCGTGGTGGAACAAGTCGTGCGGCCGACCGGCCTGGTGGACCCGGCAGTTGAGGTGCGGCCGGTGGCGGACCAGGTCGACGACCTGCTGTCGGAGATCAATAAGCGAACCGCGCTGGGCGACCGGATACTGGTGACCACGCTGACCAAGCGCATGGCGGAGAACCTGACTGAGTACCTGGCGGACCACGGCGTGCGGGTGCGCTACCTGCATTCCGATATCGATACGGTGGAGCGGGTTGAGATCATCCGCGACCTCCGGCTGGGTGAATTTGATGTGCTAATAGGAATTAATTTATTGCGTGAAGGTCTTGATATGCCTGAAGTTTCTTTAGTTGCTATTCTGGATGCCGACCGCGAAGGCTTCCTCAGGTCCGACTCATCACTGGTCCAGACCATCGGCCGCGCCGCCCGCAACGTGCGCGGCCGGGCTATTCTTTATGCCGACCGCATTACCGGCTCGATGGAGCGGGCAATGGCCGAGACCGATCGTCGCCGCAACAAGCAAATCAGTTACAACGAGGAGCACGGCATCACGCCGCAGACGATCCAGAAGAAAGTATCCGACATTATGGAAGGCGCGCACGAGGAACCGGGCCGTCGCGGCCGCCGTATGGCGCGTGTTGCGGAGGAAGAAGCCCGTTACGAAGGCGTCACGCCGGAAAACCTGGGCCGGGCCGTGGCCGAGCTGGAGAAAAAGATGTTCAAGCACGCCGAACATCTCGAGTTCGAAGACGCCGCGCGGGTCCGGGATGAAATCTCCCGGCTCAAGGAGCACGTGCTGAAAGCCTGAATGGTTCCTCCTGGCCGGGAAGGACGTTACGCTTTGCCGCCACTGAATTCTGCGGCGACCCCGAGTTTCCGCAACAGCGGGCTCTTCTTGTCCTGCAGGCCCTGCATACGCCTCAAAATGTCATCGAGGGTCTGCACGGCCTCTGTGATGTGCGGACCCTTGTTCAACATGACGCACTCGGCCTGCTCGCTCCTGCCGGCATCTGTGATTTCTGCGCGCGAGGCATGGCCGCGGCGGGTCAGGCCTTCCAGGACCTGGGTGGCCCAGATCGCGGGCACGTGGGCGGCCTCGCACAGCCACAGGATTTCTTCCTGCACTTCGGCCAGCCGGACGAAACCGCACTCCACGGCCAGGTCGCCGCGGGCGATCATCACGCCGAATGCCGGTAACTTCATGGCTTCAAGCAAAATATCGGGCAGATTGGCGAAACCCCATCGGGTCTCGATTTTCAAAACGACGCCGAGGTCCTCACAACCCAGTTTCCTCATCTGCTGGCGCAGGTCCCGAACATCCGCCGGGCGGTTGGTGAACGACAGGCCGACCAGGTCGGCGTGCTGCGCGACGAATTCCAGGTTTTCCAGGTCCTTTTCGCCCAGCGCGGGCAAACTGAGCTCTGAATCCGGGAAGTTGACGCCCTTGTCGGCCGCCAGCTTTTCGACCTCTCTGCGCGTATGGGTGATGCGCACCTGCAGCTGGTTCGGGTTTTTCTTCTCGATGATGCCGGCGATGCGTCCGTCATCGAAGCAGACGGAATCGCCGCGGCGTGCGTCGCGGTATATTTCGGGGATCGGCAGGGAGACCCTTCCGGGGCTCAGCAATTCACCATTGTCATCGCGCAAGGCCTGGGCGCCCGGTTCTCCGGAGTTGACGATGAGCAGCACGTCATCGGTGCGCACTTTGATAACGCTCATGGTCTGGGGCAGGGCAGAGATTTCAGTCTCGCGGTCGAATCCACGCAGCCGCAGGACCGTACCGTTCGTGACATAGGTGGTTTTACGCGACTCCGCCCAGCAACCGAACGGCGTGACTTCGCGGATTCGCCAGCGGCGCTTGGAATCGCGCGCGTCGCGTAGCAGCACCCGGTCGCCGACCTTGCAGTCGGACAGCCAGTCCGCGTCAGTGGTGAGGCAGGCATCGGCCGCCTGAATTTCGCTGCCGCTTGCCTCGTCGGCGGTCAGCCAGATCCGGGCGTGACGCAGCACCCGGCCGAAATCGTCACGTACGGGACGGATCTTTTTCACCGCCGGCAACAGTTCCATCGGACCGGTCCGCAGTTTCGGTCCGCCCAGGTCCATCAAAATACGGCAGGACTTTCCGGTTGCCCGTTCCGCGTCCCTCAAATGATGAATCATCCGCAGCCAGGCATCGGCGTCGTCATGCGAACAGTTGATCCGCATGCAGTTCATGCCGCTTTCCAGCAAGCGGTAGATCAGCATATAGTCCTGCGCGGCTTCCGCCGGCATCGTGACCATGATGCGTGTGCGCCGCCCGGTCGGCCGCTCGCCCAGCAGTCGGTCGGTATTCTCTTCGAGCGCGGTATTCCGCTCAACGGCGGATGGCGTCTGTGCGGGCTGCAAGCCCCTGAGTTGGCTAAGTACTGCGTCAAGGGTAGCCATTACGTGGGGTTCGGCCCGGCCCAGCGAAGACAGGCCCAGGTTGGCGAGTTGCAGCTGCAGCGGACGCAGATCACGGCTTCTCAATGCCAGGTAGTGATGGAGATTTTCGGCACTGGGCTGGCGCCGGGTCGGCAACGCCAGACGGGCGGCACTGCTGCGCTTCGCCCTCAACTCGAGTTCCGCGCGCAGGGACTCCAACTCCCGGGTCAGTTGATGGTATTCGCCGGCGGGCGGCGGTTGTTGACGGGTTTGGGTCATGTTTACACGCTCCCAAACCTACTTTAAACCAAGGGAGGGCGCAGCGGCATGATCCAACTCATGCCTTGCAGATATTCACAGCATAAAAAAACCCCGCCGGAAGGCGGGGCTTTTTCTACGAATTTGGCTTTGCGTTGCTTAGCCTTCAGTCGTCACATTGGTAGCCTGAGGGCCTTTGGGGCCATCCTCCACATCAAAGGATACTGCCTGACCTTCTGCCAGTGATTTGAAACCACTGCCCTGGATGGCTGAGAAGTGTACGAACACATCTTTGCCGCCGTCAGACGGAGAAATAAAACCAAAACCTTTGGACTCGTTGAACCACTTAACGGTACCTGTCGTCATTCTGAATTACCTTTATAGAATAGAAAAGAACTGATTGTCGCAGACGTCATTAAAATCAAAATACAGGAGATACCAAATGAGAAACTTCTGAGGTGACCTATAGGACTCGCAACTAATCTCAATCTCAGGGGTAGCGAAACTAACACATTGTTCTTAACGAATTACCGCCTGATTACATGCAGAGTAGCGCCCAACGCCGCAAAAAACAAGTTAAATTTGCATTACAACGCTTCTACCGCGGCGGCCCAGGGCAAGGTGGCGCAACGAATCCGGCTCGGATAGGCCCTGACTCCGAGCAGCGGTTTAAGCGTGTCGCTGTCGTTCATTTCACCCCGGCCGTTCAAAACGGCGACCAGTTCTTCACGGCGGCGGACGAGGTAACTGACGGGATGCCCAGGCACGGTCTGGCAGAGTAGCGATGCCGAAGCCATGCAGATGGCGCAGGCTTCACCGTCAAACGCGGCTGCCTCCACCCGGTCTTCGGCAATCCGCAACTGCAACCGGATACGGTCTCCGCACAGCGGGTTGTCCAGTTCGTTCTCGTGAGTGGCACCGATTTCCCGCCGGAAACCCGCCGGGTCAGCGGCATGCTGCCTGATCGTATCGCGGTACAAGCGGGTGAGGTCTTTCACCACTCCAGGTCCAGCCAGACCAGTCGATGGTCCGAGACCCCGACCAGTGTGTCACCGGCTTCACCCTCAGCCGGCCAGAACACGCCGCAGTCTGCGACCGTCAGCCCGGCAGCGGGCAGCACGTAGTCCAGCCGCAGATTGCCGGTGTACTTGTCGTTGAAGTCGGCCGTATCGGCGGCGGGGTCACCCTGCTGCGCGGTGTTCAATCCACCCTGGAGCCTGGCGGCCTCGGCCGCGCCGGTGCTGACAGGAACACATTCACTGTCGATCCACGCGGCCTGCAGCAATTGGCCGGCGGCGTTTTCGACCGAGTCCCCGTCGTTGGGATCGGCATTGAAATCACCGGCAATCACGAACTTGGCGCCGGACTCGATTCCGCCGGCCAAGCCGCGGTCATCCACCGGGTATTCGGCCCCGCCCGGCCGGGTGTAATCCAGCCAGAATCGGAGTTCATCGAAATTACGCAGGCCGTTGCGGTCCTCCGGCCCGTCGAACACGGGTGGGGTCGGATGGTGCGCCAGCAGGTGCAGTGCTTCGCCGTTGATCCGGATGACCACGTCCCAGTGGCTCTTGGAACTCAGTCGCAGAGACTGCCAGACCGGGTCCGGGTGGAACGGCGAGCCGTCGGAATTCATCGGCCGCCGGGCGCCGGGCAATGAGGACCAGGGGAATTTCCTGAAGGTCCGGCTATGCTCCGCATCGACCGGATAGCGCGACAAGACCAGCATGCCGTACTGGCCCGGAAACCGGCCGAAACCCCAGGCATCGCCCGGTCCGCCAGGCTTGCCGTCCTGGTCCAGGTCACTGCCGCTGTCAACACCGGTGTTGACCGGCGCCACAAAATGGTAAGGATACTGGATGGGGTCCCGGTCATTGCCTGGAACGGCCAGGTAGTTTTCATTGAACAGCGCGGCTGCATCCGCTGCCGGGTCGTAGTCGAATTCGTTCAGCAATACGATGTCCGGCCGCACGGTTTGCAGGATTTCGGCAACCTGTTGAAGCCGGCCATCGTCCCTGCCGGCCAGCGCCTTGGCCATCTGTCCGGGCTCATCCAGCCCCATGGCAATATTGAACGTCGCGATTCGCACTCTGGCGGTCTCCATGGCGGAGGAGTCTGAGTCGCTGCTGGCAAGAAGGCAAGTCATTACGATAAAGGTCAGAAAATGGCGCATCGCCATATGATATACCTGAAGATACTTCAGCAGGGGAGCTTCCAATGCCCTATATAAAAGTTATCCACCCAGACAAAGCCACCGGCCGGCTGGCTGAAATTTACCAGCGGGTCACCGGTCCCAACGGGCAGGTGGACAACGTGCTGCAAATCCACAGTTTGCGGCCGCATACGCTGCAGGGCCACATGGCGCTGTACAAGGCGGTGCTGCATCATCCGCGCAACAAGCTGCCTACCTGGTTCCTCGAGTGCATCGGGGTGCGCGTGAGCCTGCTGAACGACTGTGCTTACTGCGCGCGCCACCACAGCACCGGCATGCTGCGGCAGTTGAAGGGCGATGAGGAGCGTTTCGAGGCCTACCGGAAACAACTGGAACAGGATCAGCCCGGGGCGCCGTTTACCGCGGCCGAGCAGGCGGCGCTGGTTTACGCAGACAAACTCACCCGCGAACCGGGCGCCATCGGCCCGGATGACATCAGGGCTTTGCGCAACGCCGGCCTGAAAGGCGGCCATATCCTGGAAGTCAACCAGGTGGCCGCTTATTTTGCCTACGCCAACCGCACCGTCACCGGGCTCGGTGTCGATACCGAAGGCGAGGTGCTCGGCCTGCACCCCGACGATTCAGAGGAAGGCTGGCATCACGAGTAGCCTGTTTAATCAGCTTCGATTCCACCAGTTTGGGCGTGGTGCCAAGTGACGGACCAGATACCTGTTTCCAGGACACGCTCAAGGCCCGATGATCCTGTGCCTGACCTAGACGTTCGTTGCCAAATGCGGCTTGGCGTCGAACGGGTGCGGGTGGTCCTCGACCAGGTTCTCGGCCAGCAGTTCGACCAGGCTTTCCAGTTCGCGGTCCCAGTTCCAGTGCTCCTTGGAGTCATCCATGGTCAGCCGGCAGTTGGCGCAGGCGGAGATCATCATGTCCGCGCCGGTGTCTTCCACCTGCTTCATCTTGATCTGGAACACCTTGTGGCGCAGGTCGGCCGCGCGGCTCATCGCCTGCACGCCGCCACCGCCGCCGCAACACCAGTTGAAGTTGCCGGTCGGTGTCATCTCGCGGAAATCGGTGCAGTCTTCGAGCAGATAGCGGGCTGCATCGGTCGCACCGCCGCGCCGGGAAATCTGGCAGGGGTCATGATAGGTAAGCGACCCATCGATCGTCTTGAACTTGATCTTGCCCTCTTTTTTCAGTTTCGCCAGGTACTCGGTGATGTGCAGCACCTCGAACGGCAGCGGCCGGCCCAGGATATTGGCGCCGGACCACCGCAACACGCCATAGGCATGGCCGCATTCCGGGATAATCAGCGTCTTGGCGCCGATTTCCTCGGCCGCGCTGACCAGTTTTTCAATCGCGTGCCGCGCGATGTGCGGCTTGCCTGCGAGGAAACCGAAGTTGGTGGACTCGTAGCCCTTGGTGCTGAAAGTCCAGTCGACCCCGGCCTGGTTCATCAGGCGGGCCATGGCGACGATCGATTTCGGGTATTTCATCATCTCGATCGAGGAAATCGTTAGCAACACCTCGGCCTTGTCCTTATCCAGCGGCAGGTCGACTTCATAGTCGTCTTCCAGCCACTCGACCCGGCCGTCGAATACAGCTGGGGTAACGCCCAGCGGGCTGCCCTTGGTCAGCACGTTCTCGGCCGCTTCGAACAGGTCGGACGGGCCGCGCCCGGCCGCCGAGAAGGCCTGCCGCGAGGCGGCCACGATGGAGGCGATGTCGATGCCCATCGGGCACACCTGGGTGCAGCGCCCGCACATCGTGCAGCTGTCGAACAGCAGTTCTTCCCATTCCTCGAGGTCGGCCTCGGTGACCGTGGGCCCGCCAAACCAGTTCCAGGGCCACTTGGTCTTGCGGTGCGCCTTGGCCATCGGAAAGAGCTTGTAGGCGGGGGTGTACTTGGGGTCGTTGGTCACTTCGTAGAAATGGCAGGCCGTGGCGCACTGGCCGCAGTGAATACAGGCTTCCAGGTAAGCAGCCAGGTTCCCGCTGTTGAGTGCGAGGAACTTGTTGGCGGCAGCCTGGGCGTCGGAGACAGTGTTTGTTGTGGCATTCATGTTTAGGTCACCTTCACTTGCACATGTTCTTCACCGTCGGGGTCCATTACGTGAACCGCGCAGGCGATACAGGGATCGAAGCTGTGGATGGTCCGCTGAATTTCGAGCGGCTGATCCGGTATCAGCAGATCGTGGTTATCCATCAGCGCCGCTTCGTAGGCGCCGGGCTGCCCGGACGGGTCGCGCGGACCGGCGTTCCAGGTGCTGGGCACCACGGCCTGGTAGTTGTCGATCTTCTTGTCCTTGATCACGATGTAGTGGGCCAGGCCGCCGCGGGGCGCCTCCATGAAGCCCACGCCCTTGCACTCCCTGGGCCAGGTGGACGGGTCCCACATTTCCTCGTTGTGCACGGCCAGGTCGCCGGCCTTGATGTTGGCCATCAGCTTGTCCAGCCAGATCGACATCTGGTCGGCGATGATCTTGGTCTCCAGCGTGCGGGCTGCGGTGCGCCCGAGCGTCGAGAACATTGCGTCGAGCGGGGCGTCCAGCTGTTTCAGCACCGCGCCGGCCAGTTCCTGGGTGGGTTCGTGGCCGGAGGCGTACAGCATCAGAACGCGCGACAGCGGTCCAACTTCCATTGCGTGGCCTTTCCAGCGCGGGGCCTTCAGCCAGGAGTAGCTGCCCTGTACATCAAGGTGCTCGTATGGCGGTGTCGGCCCGGTGTAGTTCAGGTTGGTTTCGCCGTCGTAGGGATGCAGGCCGGCATTCTTGCCGGCGGAGTAGTCGTACCAGGAGTGGCCGACGAATTCCTGCACCTGGCTTGGGTCGTTCAGATCGACTTCGTGGATGGTGGAGAGGTCGCGGTTCAGGATTGCGCCGCTCGGAATCATCCAGGTGGTCGGGTCATCCAGGCCTTCGGACGGAAAATCGCCGAACGTCATGAAATTGCCCAGGCCTTCGCCGCGGGAGAACCAATCCTTGTAGAAACCGGCGATCGCCACGGTGTCCGGCACGTAGACCTGGTCGACGAACGCTCGCATGCGATTGATGATGTCGCGAATCTGGCCGAACGCAACGATGTTGGCCGCGGTGGCCGCCGATCCGCCGGTCGCCGACGAAGGGTCGTTGCTGATCGGGGAGGGCGCACCGCCCACCAGGAAATTAGGATGTGGGTTCTTGCCGCCGAAAATCGTGTGGATCTGTACCACGTCGCGCTGCCACTCCAGCGCGTCCAGGTAGTGCGCCACCGCCATCAGGTTGGCCTCGGGCGGCAAACGATAGTCGGGGTGGCCGTAATAGCCGTTGGCGAAAATACCCAGCTGGCCGGCCTCGACGAACGTCTTCAGCTTCTTCTGCGTGTCGGCGAAGTAGCCGGGGCTGGACTTGGCGTATCCGGATATGGACTGCGCCAGTTCCGAGGTGGCTTTCGGGTCGGCCGACAAAGCCGAGACCACGTCCACCCAGTCTAGCGCGTGCAGGTGATAGAAGTGCATCACGTGATCGTGCACGTACTGCGCTGCGATCATCAGGTTTCGGATCAATTGCGCGTTGGGCGGAATCTGGTAGCCCAGTGCGTTTTCGACAGCGCGCACCGAGGCGATGCCGTGGACCAGCGTGCACACGCCGCAGATCCGCTGGGCGAAGGCCCAGGCGTCACGCGGGTCGCGGCCCTGAAGAATCAGTTCGATTCCGCGGACCATCGTGCCCGAGCTCCAGGCGCCGGTGATTTGCCCGTCATTGCTTCGTTCCGCCTCGATGCGCAAATGGCCTTCGATGCGGGTTACAGGATCAACTACGACTCTTGCGTTCATTTTCTTGTTATCTCCTTAAAGCTGGGCGCCGCGGTGGCTCAGGTGAGCGCCGGTCTGGCTGCGGGTGACGAACACCAGGAAGAAATGCATCAGCTTGCCGAACGGAATCCAGATCAGCAGCAGCGCCACGCTGAGAATATGCAGGGCCAGCAACGTTTCGTAGCGTGCCCCGAGATGGCTGGTGGCGATCACGCCGGTGAGCACCGGCAGGAATGTGACGATCCAGCTGAACCAGTCGTCGAACGTCGAGATCAGGCGTTGCGGCGGATTGGCGATACGCATCACCAGCGCCGCGATCAGCGAGACCATCGTGATGATGCTGACGGCATACACCACGTTATTGGGCAGCGCCGGCCAGGACAGCCCGACCAGGTCTTTGATGAACACGATGTGCGGAGCCAGCAGGAACACGATGATGGCCAGGCCGATGTGAAAAACGTAACCGTTGACCAGTTCGAACATGGTCCGCTGCTGGTAGACGGCCTGCGGCCACAGGCGGCGGATCACTTCGCGCACCGCTGAGGCGAAAGCGGAGCGGGAACGTTTGCGCCCGGCGGAGGAGTCTTTCGTCCGCCACATCAGGAACAGGGAGAAAACCCGGTAGGTGATACCGGCGATGAAAACCGTGATGGCAAACGTCAAAACGGGTCCGCGTGCAAACTCGAGCAGTTCCATTATTTGCCCTCCTTCATGACTTTATTACGCTTGTTTCTGGCGATCGCGGCGCTGGCAGCGCCGATGGCGGCGCCGGCAACGGCGGCTCCTCCGGCCCATTGGAGCGGGTCGCCCTTGGCGGTGGACAGCGGTTTGTAGAAACCGCCCATGTCCCAGAAGCCCGGCTCGGAACAACCCAGGCAGCCGTGTCCCGACTGGATCGGGAAGGACACGCCGCCGTTCCACTTCAGCGTGGCGCAGGCGTTGTAGCTGACCGGTCCTTTGCAGCCCACTTCGAACAGGCACCAGCCCTGGCGGGCGCCTTCGTCATCGAAGCTCTTGGCGAACATGCCGCGCTCGTAAAACGGCCGGCGGTAGCAGCGGTCGTGGATCGCTTCGCCGAAAAAGGCCTTGGGCCGCCCCAGGTGGTCGAGTTCGGGAACCGAGCCAAAGGACAGCAGGTAGGCGATCGTTCCGGTCATCGCCTCGGGTATCGGCGGGCAGCCGGAGATATTGATGACCGGCTTGTCGGTGATGATGTCGCTGACCGGCACCGCGCCGGTCGGGTTCGGGTTGGCGCCCGGGATTCCGCCGAAGGTTGCGCAGCTGCCAACCGAGATCACGGCAAACGCATCGCGGCAGGTTTCTTCCAGCATCTGCAGGTTGGTGATGCCCGCGATAGTAGAGTAAATGCCGTCATCTTTGAGCGGTACAGAGCCGTCGACGATCACGATGTATTCGCCGGCGTTGTCTTTCATCGCCTGCATGCGTGCTTCCTCGGCCAGGTGGCCGGATGCGTTCTGCAGGGTGTGGTGGTAATCCAGCGAGATGAAGTCGAAGATCAGGTCTTCGATCGACGGCGCGTGCGCCCGCGTGATCGATTCGGTGCAGCCGGTGCACTCCTGAAATGAAAGCCAGATCACCGATTGGCGCCGGGCGTTGGCAATGCCCTGGGCGATGGCGGTCGCCGCAGTGGGCGGCAGCGCCAGGATCGAAGCGGTGTAGGAGGCGTACTTCAGGAAGCTGCGGCGGGATACGCCACGTTCCGTCAGCATTTCACCCAGTGTTTTTTTATCAGACATCAGTTGTCTCCAGTTTTTCGCGCAGGCGGCTTGCGGCCGCTTCAATGTCGGCAGGGTGGGTCATCAGAATTTCGGGTATGCGGCAGACCGAGATCACTTCGGATGCGATCTTGCCGCCGGCGCCGCGGTGGCGGATCCACCAGACACCGGGATAGGTGGTTTCCCAGACTTCGGAGTCGCCCGCCAGGGCCAGTTCGGCGCTGACTTCTCCACGGCCCAGCAGTTCCTCCAGCTGAGCCCGGTCGGCATCGCTGAGCGGCAGGCTCCTGAGATCAATCGAACCGGGCTCGTCAGATCCGGCCAGGGTGTCGAGCATGCGGCCGATTTCGGCCAGCACGGAAGAGGCCATTCCGGTGCTCATCTCGCTCAGGCAGGGGGCGGCGCTGTCACGCATCGGACGACTCCTGCCCGGCCAGTTCGGCCAGGGCTTCGCAGGCGAGCGGAATCGTGGCCATGACGTCGGGCGTGGGTTCCAGACCCCATTCAGTACAGGCGGGCTGAATCGCTATCAGCACCCGTTCGCGGGGGCTGCGGCCGCGAATGGCGGCGGCGGAAAACAGATCGTAAAGGGCCACCTCGTGCACCGACCGGCGCTTGCCGGACAGTTGCTGATCGATTTCCTCGTTGCGGAAAATGCGCATCGAGCCCGGGCTGTCGCCGATCTCGGATGCGTCAACGATGATGACCTTGTCGGCGTCCTCGATTTCGGGCAGCAGCGACAGACCGATGGTGCCGCCGTCGATCACGTCCAGATCAGGACGAGGGGATTGTGAGGATTTGAATCGTTCGGTGACATGAACGCCGACGCCGTCGTCCTGCAGCAAGGTGTTCCCAATGCCCATGACCAGGGTCTTCATGCCGGCCGTGATTCTCCTCGTAAGCGATCTTACTTTACAATATTAGTATATTCTAATGCACAGGTTTTGACCTGTTCAGGATGCATCATATAATTCCGAAAACTGCATCATCTTGACCGAGGTCAATAGAACCTCGGCGCACATGAATTAGATTCTTTTTGATACATTAATTAGGCGGACCGGACCATGTGCCTTGGCGTACCGATGCGAATTGTTGAAATCGACGGCTTTGCGGCCCGCTGCGAGGCGCGCGGCATCGAGCGCAAGGCCAGTCTGTTTCTGCTGCAGCACGAAGACCTGAAGGTCGGCGACCTGGTAATGATTCACGTCGGCAACGCGATCCAGAAAATGAGCGAGGAAGACGCCCAGACCGCCTGGGATCTCTACGACGAAATTTTTGAGGCGGAAGCAGCTCAGGATGCATGAGTTGTCCATTTGCCAGGGCCTGCTCCGCCAGGTCGAAAAAGTGGCGGCGGAGAACAACGCAAAAACCGTCGAGTTGATTCGCCTGCGCGTTGGCGCATTGTCCGGAGTAGAACCACCTTTGCTGGAACGCGCCTTCGAAATCGCCCGGGCCGGCACCCTGGCCGCAGAAGCAGAGCTGGAAATCGAAGAGGGTCCGGTGGTGGTGAAATGCCAGGAATGCGGCGCCAGCAGCGCCGTTCCGGTCAACAACCTGGTCTGCCAGTACTGCGGCGAATGGCGGGTCAACGTGACCGAAGGCGAGGAATTATTATTGCTGAGCCTGGAGATTGAAACTTAAAGCTCACGTTCAAAACGAATTTAAGGAGAGTGACCTTGTGTGAAACTTGCGGCTGCACCATTACCCCCGGCAATGCCCACCTGGTGAAAGCGGACGGCAAGCTGGAACATACCTCCGACGGCACGGCGTCGATCGAAGTGCTGTCCAGCCTGCTGCATGAAAACGATCACCAGGCGGCGCACAACCGCGAACATTTCTCACGCCACGGCGTGCTGGCAGTCAACCTGATGTCGTCCCCTGGCTCCGGCAAGACCGCTTTGCTGGAAGCCACCATCGAGGCCCTGGGCAGCGAGTTTTCGATCGCGGTGGTGGAGGGCGACCTGGAGACTGAAAACGACGCCGAGCGCATCCGGGCGCACGGTGTGCCGGCGGTACAGATTACCACCGGCCAGGCCTGCCATTTGGATGCGCACATGGTGCACGACGCCCTGCACGAAATGGATCTGGACGGCGTCGACCTGCTGTTCATCGAGAACGTCGGTAACCTGGTGTGCCCGGCCAGTTTCGACCTGGGGCACCATGCCAACGTCACGCTGCTGTCGGTGACCGAAGGGGACGACAAGCCGTCCAAGTACCCGGTGATGTTCCGCGCGGCGGACCTGATGCTGCTGACCAAATCCGACCTGCTGGATGTGCTGGATGACTTCGATACCGCGAAGGCTGAGCGCCATCTGCGCGAGTTGGCCAACCCGGCGGAAGTTTTTACCCTGTCCGCCCGCCGGCCCGAGAGCCTGGAAGGCTGGCTCGGCTGGCTGCGCGAAGCGGTTGCCGCGCAACGCGCCGGACGGGAATTGAATCCCAGTATTCAGCCGGACGGCGCTGCGCTTCATAGCCACGGCTGATCGCTTGACTTCCGCGCGCACCTGGCTGGAACGCATACGCGGCCTGCCGCTGCCGGACTCGGTGCGCGTGATGAACGTCTGCGGCGGCCACGAACGCTCGATTACGATGGCCGGCCTGCGCGGCGCCCTGCCGCCGCAGGTTGAACTGATCCCCGGACCGGGTTGCCCGGTCTGCGTCTGTCCCGAGGAAGATATTTACGCGGCCATCCAGCTGGCCCGGCGCGATGATGTCACCGTGGCGGCGTTCGGCGACATGCTGCGCGTGCCCTGCAATGCGCCCAAAGCCGAGCCGCGCTCGCTGGAGCAGGCAAAGGCCGCCGGCGGCGACGTGCGCCCGGTGTCGTCGCCGGAAGAAGTGCTCGCCATCGCGAAGGCCCACCCGGACCGCGAAGTGGTTTTCTTCGCTGCCGGCTTCGAGACCACCACTGCGCCGGTCGCCGGGTTGATTGCCAACGGTTTGCGTGAAGGATTGCCGCCCAACCTGTCGGTCCTATTGTCCGGCCGACTGACCTGGCCGGCCGTGGCGTTGCTGCTCGACAGCGATACGCCCGGCTTCGACGCGCTGGTGGCGCCCGGACACGTCTCCACTGTGATGGGCCCGGAGGAATGGGAGTTCGTGCCGAAGAAACACGGCATCCCGGCCGCGGTCGCCGGGTTCAATCCTGAGAGCCTGCTGGCGGCGCTCTACTCGGTGTTGCGCCAGGTGATCGAAAACAGGCCGTTTCTGGATAACTGCTACCAGGCGGTCGCCCAGCCCGGCGGCAACCCCACCGCCAGGGCGATCCTGAATGACGTGATGGATGTCACCGACGCCAACTGGCGGGGTATCGGTGTTATTCCGGGTTCGGGTTTTACCCTCCAGGAGAAACTGGGCGACCTCGACGCCCGCGTCCGTTTTTCCATCGAGCCGGAAGAGGACCGTAAGCGGGCAGGGGAGATGCCGCCCGGATGCGATTGTGCGCGGGTGGTGCTCGGAAAGATCTATCCGAACCAGTGCATCCTTTACGGCAAGGCCTGCACGCCGCGCAAGCCGATTGGGCCGTGCATGGTTTCAGATGAGGGGGCATGCCGGATTTGGTGGGCCTCCGGTGTGCGTGAGCAGGCAGGAGCGGACCTTGTCCGTGAATGATCGTGCTGCTCGCGTGGGGCGCCGGGTGCACATTGCCCAGACACGCTCGAGACGTCCCTGTGCGCTCGTCACTTGTTCCCGACAAATGACGGTCTTGGCAATGTACACCCGGCGCCCCTCTGAACGTAATTGCCAGTCGCGGCCTGGGTCCGCTGTTTAAATTGAGCACGCAGGCGCGAGAGATTGTCGTAACCGGCCGGGTCCAGGGGGTGGGGTATCGGCCGTTTGTTTATGTGACGGCGCATGAACTGGGGTTGACCGGTTCGGTGTTGAACGGGTCCGGTAAAGTTTTTATCCATGCCGAGGGTACGCAAGAGAACCTCGACCGGCTGGAAGACGCGCTGGTGCACTCGGCGCCGCCGCTGGCGCGGCCGCAGCTGGCCTCATCGGAACCGGCGGAAGTGCAAAACGCCGCTGCGTTTGAAATTCTCGCCAGCGATTCGACCGCCGAATCCGAAATCCACGTGCCGCCCGACCTGTATACCTGCGACGATTGCGTGGCGGAACTGACCGGCCCGACGGAGCGGCGCTTCGGCTATCCCTTCATCAACTGCACCCAGTGCGGCCCGCGTTACACCATCATCACCGCGATGCCGTACGATCGCCCCAACACGTCGATGGCGGACTTCCCGCTGTGCGACGACTGCCGCGCCGAATACGAGTCGCCGTTGGACCGCCGCTTCCACGCCCAACCATTAGCGTGTCCGGCGTGTGGTCCCCAGCTTGAATTCGTTGATCCCTGTCGACCCGCCGGTGAGGGGTCAGGCAGGCCTTTGCCAGACACGCTGCAACACGTCCATGTTCGCTCAGAACTTGTTCCCGACAAGTTATGGTCTGTCAAAGGCCTGCCTGACCCCTCCGGGAGCCGGATAGTTCTGGCGGTCGAGTCACTGGGTAAGGGGGAAATTCTGGCCGTCAAAGGCGTCGGCGGTTACCACCTGGTTTGTGATGCGGGCAATGATGAGGCGGTCCGGCGGTTGCGGGACCGAAAACACCGGCCGGATAAGCCGCTGGCCGTTATGTTTCCAGTCGAAGGCGAAGATAGGCTGGACGCGATGCGGGCCTGCCTTGATCTGGACGAGATAACCGAACGGGCCATCACCGATCCGGCCCGGCCGATTGTGCTGGCGCGTAAACGTAGAGATTTTCCGCTCAGCGAGCACCTGGCGCCGGGGCTGAATGAGCTGGGCGTGTTCTTGCCTTATAGCCCGCTGCATCACCAGTTGCTGCTGGCTTACGGCAAACCCATCGTGGCGACCTCCGGCAACATTAGCGGCGAACCGGTGATCACCGACAACGAGGAAGCGCAGCAGCGGCTGGGGCAGGTGGCCGATGCTTTTCTGCACCACAACCGTCCAATCGTGCGCCCCGCCGACGACCCGGTCATCCGGCCGATGGCCGGTGCTGCCCGGGCTATTCGCCTGGGTCGCGGGATCGCCCCGCTGGAGCGTTCGCTGGGCGCCTGGCTGCCGCGCGCACTGCTGGCAACCGGCGGCCACCTGAAGGTCACGGTGGCACTGGCCTGGGACGAACGCGTTGTGGTTTCGCCCCATATCGGCGAGCTGGATAGCCCCAGAAGTAACGATATATTTAAAAATATAATCAATGATATACAGTCATTATATGATGTAAAATCACAGGCAATTGTCTGTGACCTGCACCCGGGTTATGCCAGCAGCCGCTGGGCGGAGCAGCAGGATTTGCCGCTGATCCGCGTGCAGCATCATGCGGCGCACGCCTCGTCATTGGCAGGGGAGCACCCGGACATCGAAAACTGGCTGGTCTTCACCTGGGACGGGGTCGGTTACGGCAACGACGGAACCCTCTGGGGCGGGGAGGCGCTGGCCGGCAGGCCGGGAGAGTGGAACCGCGTGGCCAGTTTCCGGCCGTTCCGGCTGGTCGGCGGCGACAAGGCCGGGCGCGAACCCTGGCGATCAGCCGCGGCGCTGCATTGGGAAGAAGACAAAGAACTGTCGGGGCAGACAGCGCAAAACCCGGTACCGGACTTCATCGATGCCGAGGCCCTGAGCCTGGCTCATCATGCCTGGCAGCGCGGCGCCAACGTATTCGAGACTTCGGCCGTCGGCCGCCTGTTCGATGCGGCGGCGGCGCTGGTACTGGACCGCAGCGTCGCCAGCTTCGAAGGCCAGGGGCCGATGGAACTGGAACAGATCGCACAGAATGGCTGCGAGGCTGTGCCGTTGCCAATAAGCCCTGACGACAGCGGCGTGCTGCGGTCCGACTGGGCGCCGTTGTTGCCCGTCTTAGGTAACCGGGGTCTTTCAGCGTCGGAACGGGCCGGGATCTTCCATGAAACCCTGGCCTGGGCCCTGCTGGAACAGGTGTTGCAAGTGCAGGAGCGTGTAGAATTCGACGCGGTAGGCCTCAGCGGCGGCGTCTTTCAGAACCGCCGCCTGGCCGAACGTGTAGTAGAACTGTTAACGGCCCGGGGCATCGCGGTGCGCCTGCACCGGGAAATTCCGGCCAACGACGGCGGTTTGAGTTTCGGGCAGATCATCGAAGCCGCCGCCAGGGAAACCCGCTCATAATGGAAGACAAATACATCAGCCTCGCACACGGCAACGGCGGCCGCTACATGCGAGAACTCATCGCGGAACTGTTCGCCCGTCACCTGTCGGATCCCTCGAAGGAGGATACGCTGGACGTCACGCTGGACGCCGCGCCGATCGGCCTGGGCGAGGGTGAGCCCTACATGACCACCGACGGTTTCATCGTGCAGCCGCTGGAATTCCCGGGCGGCGACATCGGGTCGCTGGCCGTGAACGGCACCGTCAACGATCTCGCCGTCAGCGGCGCGACGCCGAAATACCTCTCTCTGAACGCGTTTATCGAAGAAGGCCTGGAGATCGCAACGCTCGATCGCATCATCGCCAGCCTGGCGGCGGCGGCCCGGGCGGCCGACGTGCAGGTCGTGGCGGGCGATACCAAGGTTTTGCCGCGCGGGGAGGGCGGCGGACTTTACCTGGCCACCACCGGTGTGGGCCTGCGCCCCGCCGGCGTCGATCTCGGCATGCATCGTATCGCGCCGGGCGACCGCATCGTGGTCAGCGGACCGATTGGCGACCACGGCATCGCGGTGATGCTGGCGCGCGAGGACTTCGAAATCAGCGGCGACGTGCGCTCCGACTGCGGCCACGTCATCGAACTGGCGCGCACAGCAATGGAATTCGACGGCCTGCGTTTCATGCGCGATCCGACCCGTGCCGGCCTGGCCGGCGTCAGCTACGAAATAGCGCAGCATGCCGGCGTCACCGTCCGCCTGCTGGAAACGGAAGTGCCGGTGCGTGACTCGGTGAAAATGGTCTGTGAAATGCTCGGCTACGATCCGTACTACCTGGCCTGCGAAGGCCGCGCCGTCGCAATCGTCGCGGAACAACAGGCCGAAGCGCTGGTCAGCACCTGGCGTGAATTGCCCTCTGGCGAGGGAGCTGCCCTGATCGGTCGGATCGAGGAAGGCGCTGCGCGCATCGTGCTGGAAACCGAAATCGCCGGCGAACGTATCCTCGACGATCTCGAAGAAGACCCGCTGCCGCGGATCTGTTGACCTGACCAGATCGTCTGAATACCGCTTGTGCGCAAAGGCAGCGGACGATCCAGTGTTGTCAGAGCTTCGAAATGCCGAGTGAACCGTTAATCCAGGGACGATCGGGCGGGATGCCCGATCGAGGCCGTCCAGCACAGGACGTGCTGTACGGCCGGCGCGTCAGGATTCACGGTTTGCGAGGGAAGTCCCGAAGGGACCATTGAGCCAGCGGAGACGATACTGGATCGTCCGGTGACGTGGTTCCTGTCGCGATAGATTGCGCAATAACAGACTTCGAGGTCAGCGCGCTGCCGACTCGCAACCCTCACGCCCGGCGGGTTCGGGCAGGTCGAAATTATCCGGGCCGAATACTTCTTCCAGAATCATCAGAGCGGGGAGGGTAGCTTGCCACTGCGCTGCCGCCTGCCGGGTGTTCAGTGCGGCCACGTTGGGGTCTTCGGCGCTGTAACGCCAGGCATGCACGTGTGCGCCTGACTTACCGAAAGTTTCCATGATCGCTTCCAGGTTTTCAGCCTTGTCGTCCGCCACCACGATCACGGCGGGCAGGGCGGTGCCTGTCTTGTCCAGCAGAGCCTTGAGCATCGCGCCCTTGTGCTGGCCCGCCGTCAGGAACACGCCGTCCTGGTACAGCGCTTCACGGCTGCCGCCTGCCGGGATGAAACGCTCCGGGTAACCGCGCGCCGGGGGCAGGGCGGACGGCCAGAAGCTGATGCCGTTGCGGCGCAGTTCACGGAAGGTCTGCAGGCTGTATTCCGGTCCGCGCGAGGTCAGCGCGATCACCGGCAACCTGGCATCCTGCAGCCGCCTCACCTGCGCCGCGGCGTCCGGCTGGGTCAACCGCATGGCGCTGGCGTAAAACAGCGCGCCCTGCGCCTTGAGCAGGTTCTGCACCAGCGCCGTGCTGCAGGGGTCCATCGTCGCCAGGTCCTTCTGCCAGTAATACCACTGGTCGGAACCCAGCCCTTGTTCCATCGCCAGCAGCGTGTTGTCGATATCGAACACGACCAGCACCCGGTCCGCGCCGTACCGTTCCGCCATTTGCAGGGAAATGTCACCGACCATGGCCAGGTCATCCGTCGCCGCCACCAGGTTCTGCGCCATGGCTGCCTGCTGCACCGGAGCGGCGCTGGTCGGCGGACCAGGGGCAGAGGCCGGCGCCGAGGCACAGGCCTGGAGCAAAGCGGCCGTCACGATCAACACGAATAGCTGAAATCGCAGGTTGGGCATGGGCGGTTAGTTCCTGTCTGCAAGCGGAGAACAGCGGCTACTCTAATGGAATTCCATTGATAAAGCACCGCGCATCACCTAAAATTGCCGCCCTTCGCAAGAAGTCCAGGATACGGAGAGGTGCCGGAGTGGTTGAACGGGCTTGCCTGGAAAGTAAGTGTACGGTGTTGAACCGTACCGAGGGTTCGAATCCCTCCCTCTCCGCCAGATTTAAAAAAGCCCGCCTTGAGCGGGTTTTTTTGAATCTGACAAAGAGGTCGGGTTAAGAGCACTAGGCAACCGCAGGTTGCCGGGTTCGATCTCTTTAAAAATTGCTGTCGAGTGCAGCCGCCTTCCGCCGCAGGCGGGAGCAGGGAAGCGAGACTCCTTGTTTGTCAGGAACAGATTTGGACGCACGAAGTGCGCCCGAAGGGTCGAAACCAGGGATGGTTTCGATCAATCCCTCCCTCTCCGCCAGATTTAAAAAAGCCCGCCTTGAGCGGGTTTTTTTAGATCTGCCGCAGAGGTCGGGTTAAGAGCACTAGGCGACCGCAGGTTGCCGGGTTCGACAAATCTGTCAGGAACAGATTTGGACGCACGAAGTGCGCCCGAAGGGTCGAAACCAGGGATGGTTTCGATCAATCCCTCCCCCAACAGCACCCCGTTTTCCCAAAATAGGCCCACATCCAAATCCTCTTGACGCAGGTCATTGCATTTTTGAAATTTGCAACCCAGGCTCGGACAAAATAAAAAAAGTTATGACTCAATCTGCCAGAGGAGACACGAGCCATGCAGCGCTTCGTGAAATTCACTTTCCTGTGCGGCGGGTTACTACTAAGCAGTACGGTGTTTGCAGCTGACATAGTTCCCACCGACATTCAAATGCCGGGCACCCAGCCCACGGAAATCGGCAATCTCGAATCCCCCAATAAATGTGACAACTGTCACGGCGGCTACAACACCGCAGTCGAGCCGGCGCACAACTGGCGCGGCAGCATGATGGCCCATGCGGGCCGTGATCCGATTTTCTGGGCCACGGTGGCCGTGGCCGAGCAGGATTTCGATGGCGCGGGTGATTTGTGCATCCGCTGTCACAGCACCGGCGGCTGGCTGGCCGGGCGCTCGACGCCCACTGACGGCTCCGGCCTGGCGGCCAGTGATTCAGACGGCGTTGAGTGCGATTACTGCCACAAGCTGACCAATCCGGATGACTCAGAGCATCCCGGCAACCAGTTTGGTGTGTTCGCCGCAAACGGCAGCGGGGAGGGTTTTTACGGCTCCGGCATGTCTTCGATGTGGGGCGGCAGCGATAAGCTGGGTCCTTACAACGACGCCGAAGCCCGGCACCAGTTCATGCAGTCCCTGTTTCACCGTGACCGTGATTTTTGCGGCACCTGTCACGACGTTTCCAATCCCGTGACCGGCGACCTGGCGCACAATCACGGCCAGGCGCTGTTGCAGGACCCGGTAGTCACGGCCGGTACGCCGGGCGGGCCGGTGGAAGGCAAGGCCGCGTTCAACAATCCGCCTTATGCCTACGGCATCGTTGAGCGAACCTTTAGTGAATACAAAGCGGGGATGATTTCCGAGACACTGGTGGATGATTATCCCGGCCAGCCGGATGACTTTCCTTCCGGCGGTGTGCTGGAAGCGGTTTACCAGGCGGCTACCGACGGCGGCGCGCGTAGCGCCAACTATCAGAACCCCTCCGCGGACCGCTATTTCAGCTGCCAGACCTGCCATATGCGGCCGGTGACCGGCACCGGCGCCAACAAGCGCGGCGTTCCGGTGCGCACGGACCTTCCGCTGCACGACATGACCGGCGGCAACTACTGGATGCCGGCGGTGATTGACTACCTTAATCAACGCGGCCTGCTGCGCCTTGGCGGCGGCATGAGCGCGGAACTGGTTTCGGCCATGTACGACGGCGGATCGCGGGCGCTGGAACAACTTCAGCTGGCGGCCAGCCTGGAGGTCGGGGACGAGAACGGCGGGGTCGAGGTCAAGGTCACCAACCACACCGGCCATAAGCTGATCTCAGGCTACCCGGAAGGACGCCGCATGTGGCTGAACGTCAAGTGGTACGATTCTGCGGAAAATTTACTGAGAGAAGACGGCAAGTACGGCGACCTGGCCGTTGTGCATAAAGGTGAGAACATCACCGTCCGGACTTTGCTCAACCCGGAAACCACCCGGGTGTATGAAGCCCACATGGGCATGACGCAGCAGTGGGCCAGCCAGTTGCGCAGCCTTGGCTACGCCGCCGACCTGGCGCTGGAGTACGACCGGGAAACAGGTGCCGTTCTTCACACCCTGGGCGAACTGGCGTCTGGGGGCCTGGGGCCGCATCACGAGACCTTCCATTTCGTCCTGAACAATATCGTGACCAGCGACAACCGGATCCCGCCGTATCGCATGCGTCACGCCATCGCCAAACAGCGCAATGCGCTGCCGGTGCCGGAAAGCCAGTTCGACCTGGCGGAAAACGGCGGCGTTTTCTACGACCACTACGATGAAGTCGATTTCACCCCGCCGCCGGGCGCCACGCATGCTGATGTCAACCTGATGTACCAGCCGACCAGTTGGGAGTACATTCAGTTCCTGGCGCTGGCCAACGACGGCGGTAACGCTTTCCTGGGCGCAGAAGGCGACGTAATGTTCGACGCCTGGCGCAATGCGGCTCTGCCGGATGCGAATTCGAGCGTGATGGCGGAACCGGTGGTCATGGCCGCCGCCAACTGGGGTGCGGCGCCGCCTTCGTGTGAAGCGGTTCCGCCCGTGCTCGACTTGGCGGTGGGCGGCGATAAGGAGGTCACACTGGCCTGGTCCGCGTTGGCGGACAGCGCTGTTACCGCGTACGGCATTTATTACGACCAGTCCGGCAAATCCCAGTGGGTGGCCGATTCCGGATGCCTTTCCGGGGAGTGCAGCTTCATCGATTCTGGCCTGACCAACGGCCAGGAATACTGCTACATGCTGACCGCCCAAACCGCCGAATGCGAGTCGGCCTTCAGCAACATCGCCTGCGCCACCCCGCAACCGCCGGGACAGCAGCAGGCAGCCGGCGTTTCCAGCCTGGAGACCGGTAAGTGGGTGCGACAGGGCAAGGGTAAACACGCCACCACGGAATGGGTGCTCACCGATCAGTTCGTGCAGGGTGACCAGGTCATCTTCCGCGGTCGCATCACCGACGAGAACGGCAATGCTCTGCAGGGCGCGAGCTTCCAGTTGGCCATCAGCGGCCCCGAATCGGCCAGCCTGGTGAGCGGGGTTTCCGACGCCGAAGGCTATGCCGAGGCCAGTTGGTCCACCGCGAAACCCAACAAGAAAGGTGTTGGCGGCACCGCTACCGGCAGCTACACGGCGGCCGTCAGCGGTGCCTCGGCTACCGGCTACGGATGGGACGGTGTGGCGACGCAACTGGGGTTCACAATCGCATCGCCCTGACCTTGATTAATGCTCGCTGTGGTACGCGAATCTAGTTTCCCCCACGAGATCAGATTTCGCGTACCATATCGCCGGTGGAATCATCGTTAAAACTTCGAAAAACCGGCTATAAGTCCAAATCCCTGTTCGCCGACGTTTCGCTCGGTGTGTTCGACGGGCTGGACAACGCGCTCTGGTGTTACGCCTTCGCGACGGTCATTTTCGCCGGCGCGATGGCGCATTTCCTGCCGCTGCTGATCGTGATCCTGCTCTGCGGCTGGGCCATGCTGGGCATCTACGTTGCCGTCACCTCGGACAAAAGCCTGCATATCGTCAGCCTGGACGAACAGGCAGTGGTCATCCTCGCCTCCATTGCGGGGCTGATGGTCACCACCATGGGTGAACAGGCCGTCAACGAAAACGGGCTGGCGACCATGCTGGTCATCATGTCGCTGTCTTCGCTGGGCGTGGCGTTTTTCTTCTGGGCGGTTGGCCATTACGGCCTGACCCGCCTACTGGAACTGATGCCGTACCCGGTGATCTGCGGGTTCATGGCGGGCATCGGCTGGCTGCTGCTGGAAGCCGGTGTCGGCATTGCCGTCGATGAGACGGTCTCGCTGGGCCTGATCGAAGCCCTGCGGCAACCTGAAAACCTGTCCCGCCTGTTGCTGTTTATCGCCGGTGCGATTGTGTTGCTGGTCGCCGTTACCAGCATCCGCAGAGCCTGGGCGCTGCCGGTGGCCTCGATTGGCCTGGTGATCGCGTTCTATGCGGCCGCCACCGTCAAGGGCCAGGGCATGCAGGAGCTGATCAGCCAGGGCTGGCTGTTCGATATACCGGCCGACACCGGCGGCGCGCTCGGCCTGGTCAAAAGCCTGTCCTGGAGCCAGGTGGACACCGCGTTCGTTCTGTCGGTGGTGCCGCAGATTCTGACCATCGCGTTCCTCGCGCTGCTGACCCAGTCGATGTCGCTTTCGGCCCTGATGGCGGCCGGCAGCCACGACCTGGATACCTCCCGCGAAATGGAAGACATGGGCAAGGGCATCGTGCTGAATGCGGTGATCGCCAGCCCGCCGGGCTCGACCGACGTCATCGCCTCCACGCTGTACGAAGAGTTCGGCGCCTCCAGTCGCTGGATGCCCATTATTTCGAGCCTGGTGTGCGTGGTGATGGCCGTGTTCGGCAGCTACATCATCCCCTGGATGCCCAAGCTGCTGGTAGGCGCCACGGTGTTCCTGTTTGCCTACCAGCTGTTCTACGAATGGATGTACGAAAACGTCCGCGGTTTCCAGCCGATCGATTTCGCCATTGTGCTGATCATCCTGGGCACCGTGATATTTGTCGGCTTCATGCCGGGCATCGCGGTAGGCGTGCTGCTGGCATTGCTGCTGTTCGTTCTGCGGTACAGCATGATCAGCGCCATCCAGGGGCAGTACTCGCTGGCCGGCTACCGCAGCTCGGTGGAACGCTCGCAGTCAAGCAATAAGGTGTTGGACCAGCACGGCGGCGAGTGCCTGGTCTACACGTTGCGCGGCTTCCTGTTTTTCGGCACCGCCAACGCTATCCTCGACACCATCCGCGACGATGCCAAGGTGCGCAGCTCGAATTACCGCGGCATCCTGCTGGACCTGAAGCGCGTCACCGGAATGGACATTTCGGCGCTCAACACCTTCGTGCAGATCAAGACCCTGTGCGAGATATCCGGCGTGCAGCTGATGTATTCCGGTGTAAGCATGGAGACTCGCAACAGCCTGCTGATGATGGATGCGGTCAGCCGTGACCAGGGCGAGCCGCTGATTTTTCCGGAGGCCGATTACGCGGTCGAGTACATGGAAGATGTTCTGCTCTCGGTTTACGACGGCGGAGCGCTGGAAAAATCCGTGCGGGACCACCTGCTGCAGATTTTCGACGACCCCGAAAAAGTCGATATCCTGATGGAAGCGATGGTCAAAGTTGAGGTGGACGAGCGTGAAAAACTGTTCGAGCAGGGCGACGAGGACACCGGCCTGTACATCCTGGACCGGGGCACGATGACGGCCCTGATCAGCACCGAGCAGGATGGCTGGAAACGGGTCAAAAAGTTCCGGCCCGGTTCACTGATTGGCGAGATGTCGGCCTATACGCCTGATCATTTGCGTACGGCCAGCGTGGTCGCCAACGAGCCGTCGGTGCTGTACCACCTCACATCCGAACGGCTGGCGGAACTGGATACCGGCAACCTGATGCTCAGCGCCTCCATCCACGAACTGGTCGCGCGCACCCTGGGCAACCGCATCACCTACATGAACCGGCGGCTGTTCCTCGAACTGAAGTAGAGGATTCTTGCTTCCCTGCTCCCGCCTGCGGCCTCGGAGCAAATTGATCTACGCCGTTCCGGTTGCCTGTTCTTCCAGCATGTGAATCTCCCACATATCCTTGGCGGTGAACTGCAGGTGCGGGCGCAGCGCGCGCAGGCCGGCCTTGCCGATATGCTGTTCCAGCGCGTGCATGCGCTGCAGCCGGTCCTTGATGCGGTCGCCGATTTCGAGATCCACGCCCTGTTCCCTGCCCAGCAGAATGCTCTCCGCACTGAGCACGAGCTCCGTATGCAGCCGGAAATACTCCTGCATTTCAGCCGCCACCGGCGCTTCCAGTTTATCCTGCATGTCCTTCAGAAAGCGCCCGGCTTCACAGCCCGTGTACTCGCCGTGTTCAATTTGCCGCAGCAGCCGCTTGTGGGTGGCAAAATCCAGCTCCAGGAAATTGTGGATGGTGGTGGCGTCGCGCTCGAACAGCAGGAACAGGATGGTCGGTAAAATCAACAGCGTGACGGTGGTGGAAAGCACCGGCGAGATGGGGAAATGATTGAAAATCGCGTGCAGCAAAAAGGCCACGATCAGCCCGGGCAGGTAAAGCAGCGGGTTCATTTTCAGGTGCCGCTGGGTCAGGGTTTCCGACACGATAGCGAACAGCGCGGTGGCGCCGCCGTGCATGATCGCGGTGCCGAAACCGCGCACCGCCCAGACCCCGTAATGCGCATCCGAGGCGAAGTGCAGGTAGTAGATGTTCTCCACGAACGAAAATCCGGCGCCCACGGTGAACCCCAGGATGCCGGCGTCGATCAGGAAACCGATCCGGTTGGTGCGGAACAGGTAAACCAGGATGCTGGCCTTGACCGTCTCCTCCACCAGCGGCGCGATCAGTCGGGAATAGCGCTCAAAATCGATCGCGATGAACTGCAGCGCGAAGGCGTTGATCCAGGAACAGACATAAGCCGTGGCGCAGCCGGCCAGGAAAATACGGATCATGAAATGCGTGCCGAGCAGGCGGTGGCTGTCGAGGCGGAACAGCACGATCACCAGCACAATCACGGGCAGCAGTGAGATCAGGGCTTTAAGAAATGTGTCGAGCATATTGGTATCTGAAGCCGTTATCATGCCCAGGCCAGGGAGCAGAAATCATAGCACAGGAAATTCAGGCAATTTTTAATGAGCCGAGCCGAACAACTGCACTTGCCGGAAGAAATCGAACGCGCCGCCCGCCGGATCGGGCCGCACGTGCTGTACACGCCATTGTTCGAGTCGGTTTACCTGGGCGAAATGAACCGCGGCACCGTGGGCCTGAAGCTGGAGAGCGAGCAGTACACCGGATCGTTCAAGGCGCGCGGCGCGCTGAACAAAGTGCTGTCAATGAGCGCAGAGCAGAAAGCGGCCGGCCTGTTGACCGCCTCCAGCGGCAACCACGCCCAGGGTTTCGCACGGGCGCTGACCGTATCCGGCGACCGCGGCCTGATCTACCTGCCGGAAAACGCCGAACCTTCGAAAGTCGAAGCGTTGCAACACTACGACGTGGAACTGGCCTTCCACGGCAACGGCTGCCTCGAGACCGAATTGCACGCCCGCGCTCAGGCCGAACAGCGGGGGATGGCTTGGGTCTCGCCCTATAACGACCCGGTGGTGATCGCAGGGCAGGGCACCGTCGGCAAGGAAATCCTCGAACAGATGCCCGAGGTCGACGTGATCCTGGCCACCGTCGGCGGCGGCGGACTGATCTCCGGCATCGCCGCCTGGGTCCGGCGCCACCGCCCGAAAACCGAAATCATCGGCTGCCTGCCCGAAAACTCCCCGGAAATGTACCTCAGCGTGCAACAGGGCCAGATCGTCAACCTCGACGAACCCATGGAAACCCTGTCCGACGGCTCCGCCGGCGGCTGCGAACCCGGCTCCATCACCTTCGACCTGTGCCGCGAGGGCGTCGACGACTACATCCTCACCAGCGAAACCGAAATCGCCGACGCCATCCGCTGGATGGCCAACCACCATCACAAAATAATAGAAGGCGCCGCCGGCGTGGCCCTCGCCGCTTTCCAGAAAAACCCCGCCCGCTTCAACTCCAAAAACGTCGCCATCGTCATCTGCGGAGCCAACATCACCACCCCGACCTTAAAAGTTTTGTTATAAAAAATACCAAAAAGCCCGGAGGAGGGGATGCGTACCTCGCTCCAGGACCATAACACGCCGGGAGCGTACGCGCTGCGTCACTCCGCGAGCGCTTCTTCGCCTGCGGCGAAACCGCACTCGTTCCGTTGACTGCGCTACGAGCGAACAGGGACGTGTTCCAGCGTGTCCAGGCATGAGGTGGCCGTCCCCTCCACCCCCATCAGCAAAGTTTTTTAGCTACAAATCTTTTCCCGAAATCTTTATGCTAGTCACCTTGCTCCACCCCCCAATCAGGAAAAGAAAAGAAATGACCCTAACGCCAAGCCGGATTTTGCTAACTCTCGTACTGATCCTGCTGTCTCCCGCAGCCTGGGCCGCCGGCGGCGAAATGCCTTCACTGGTGCACGATATCGGCCTCAGCCTGCTGGTCGCCGGGGTCCTCGGGGTGATCTTCACGCGCCTGAAAATTCCCAGCATCGCCGCTTTCCTGCTGGCCGGCATCCTGATCGGCCCGATCGGCCTGAAACAGGTAACCGACCCGGAGAACATCGACACCATCGCCCAGCTGGGTTTCATCCTGCTGCTGTTCCTGATCGGGCTGGAAATCGACTTCAAGAAAATCCTCGGCAGCGGCAAAGCCATCATTATTTCCGGTTTGCTGCAGTACCCGCTGACCATCCTGTTCGGCGTGTTGTCGGTCAAGTTCCTGATCTGGCTGGGCGTGGGCGGCACCATGCTGGCCGAGAGCCCGTACGCGGCGCTGTACCTTGGCGTGGTCATCGCCGGTTCCTCGACCCTGCTGGTGGTGAAGTTGTTCCAGGAGCATTTCGAGCTGGACACCGTGCCCGGGCGCCTGGCGCTGGGTATGCTGATTTTCCAGGACATCTGGGTCATTGTCGCCATCCTGATCCAGCCGAACCTGCAGAACCCGGAGATCAGCCTGATCGCGATGTCGTTCCTGGGCATCCTGCTGCTCAGCCTGTTCACGGTTATCATCGCGCTGTCTTTCGTTGGCCGCGCCTTTACCTGGATCGCCAAGACTCCGGAAATGACTTTGCTGGGCGCGCTGGCCTGGTGTTTTGTCGTGGTCTTTCTCGGCGTCAACCTGGACAATATATTCATGGCGACCTACGGCAAGAACTTCCACATGGCCGTGGGTTCCGGCATGGCGGCGCTGATCGCCGGCGCCAGTATCGCCAACCTGCCTTCCTCGACCGAGATCATCACCAAGGTCGCCACTGTGAAAGACTTTTTCATCACGCTGTTCTTCGTGGCCCTGGGCATCAGCATCCCGATGCCGGAAGGCATCGACGTGATCGTGATCGCGGTGGTGCTGGCCGTGCTCGCCATCCTGGCCCGCCAGTTCATCTTCTTTCCGCTGTTCTATTTCACCGGGGTCGACCAGCGTAACGCCCAGGTCAGCTCGATCCGCCTGGCGCAGATTTCTGAATTCGGCCTGGTCATCGCGTTCCTCGGTGTCAAGCTGGGGCACCTGAGCCCGGCGTTGACCAGTTCGGTGATTTTCGCGTTCGTGATCACCGCGCTGGCCACGCCGGTCATGTACGGCCGCGCCTACGAGATCCACGGCTGGATCCGGCCGCTGCTGGAAAAAGTCGGCTTCAAGGCGCCGCCGGAACTGTCGCGGGAAGAGGGCAAGGGATACAAGCTGGCGCTACTGGGCTTCCATCGCGACGCCTCGTCTCTGCTGTATAACCTGACCCAGGCTGATCCGGAATTGGTCAAAGAAACGCTGGTAATCGATTTCAACGTCGCGCTGCACGAGGGCATCCGCCAGACCGGCGCCACCGTTAAATATGGCGACCTGGCCAATCCGGAGACCCTGCATCATCTTGGTTTGAACCATTGCCAGGTCATCGTCTGTACGATTCCGGACGATCTTTTGCGCGGCATCGACAACAAGGGCCTGGTGCACGTGGTGCGCGAAATGGCGCCCAATGCCGAGATCATCGCGAATGCGATTGCAACTGACGAAATCCACAAGGTTTACGAGGCTGGAGCGGACTATGTTTACCTGAACCGGTTCGAAGCGGCATGGACCCTGCAGCGCGCCATCCAGGCCGGAATTGATAACCAGCTGGACGCTTTCAGGGACAAGCGCCAGTCAAGAAATCACTACAAACCTGACCGGAAAGAAATTCTCAGCTAGAATAATTAGTGTAAAAGGGAGAATCAATTGACATTGCTGGTTCAGATTTCAGACACGCACGTGGTGGAGAGGGGGACTCTGCTCTACGGCATGGCCGATACCGCCCGGCATCTGGCGGAGGCGGTTTCGCAGATCAACTCGATGCGCCCGCGGCCGGACCTGGTGCTGATTACCGGCGACCTGGTAGAGCATCCGGGCGCCAGGACCTACAGTCATTTCAGGGACCTGATCGCGCCGCTCGCGATGCCGGTTTACCTGATGCCCGGCAACCACGACAACCCGTACTACATGGCCGAGTTTTTCGGCGACACCGAGATGTTCCCGGGGGAGGCGCCGCATTACCAGTACGCCATCGAGGGTCCGGATTTCCGCACATTGATGCTCAACAGCCACCTGGACGGCAGCGAACTGCCGTGTTTCGGCGAGCGCCGCCTGCAGTGGCTGCGCTACGAACTGGAAAGCTCCGATCAGCCCACGCTGGTCGCGATTCATCATCCGCCAATGACCACCGGCGTGGGGTTCATCGACATGGTCGGCCCGGACTGGTACCAGGGCATCGGCGAGTTGCTGGCCGAGCACCCGCAGGTGCTGAAGGTGATCTGCGGCCACGGCCACTTCGACCTCAGCGGCATGATCGGTGACGTGCCGGTGCAGATGGCCGGCGCCATCGCGCACCAGTTGATTGCCGGGCGGGTGATCGATATCGCGCCGTCGTTCGACCCGATGCCGGTGCCGCCGACGCTGCATCACTGGACCGACGGCGGCCTGGTCAGCGGTTACTATCCGTGGCCGGACGGTGTCGACGCCGAGCGCATCGACAAATCGTCGAACATGGACTGGGAAGTACTGAAAGACAGGATGCGTGGTTCGCTGAAATAAACGAGTGGCGCTGAAACTTTCATTTTCCATCTTTAGCCACGTCGGCTTCAAACGCTACCTGGCGCGGGCCTCTTTGGCCATCCTGACGACCCTGGGCGTCCTGGGCCACGTTGCCGGCATGTACGAAGTGCCGTACATCGACCAGATCGAAAACCTGCTGTACGACACCCGCGTGCGCCTGACCGCGCCCGGCGGCACGGACGACCGCATCGTGATCGTCGCCATCGACGAGGCCAGTTTGCAAGCGCATGGGCACTGGCCGTTCACGCGCGAGAAGTTCGCCGACATGATGAACAACTTGTGGGACTACGGCACCGCCGTGGTGGCCTTCGATGTGCTGTTCGCCGAACGCGATGAAAGCGCCGATGTCGACCTGCTGCGCGTGCTGGCGGAACAGGAGGGCGACGAAGCATTTCGCCAGAAGCTGGATGCATTCGAGCCGCTGATCGATCGCGACCGGCTGTTCGCCGAGTCGATGCAGAACGGCCCGACCATCCTGGGTTATTACTTCGATTCCAACGAGGAAACGGCGTTCGAGACCGGCCAATTGCCTTTCCCGGGCTTCGAGTTGCACGAGTCGATGATGGAAAGTGTCTACCTGCCGCGCGGCGCCGGCTTCAGTTCAACCCTGCCGGTGCTGATGGATTCGGCCTACACGGCCGGTTTCATCAACAACCCGCTGATCGATCCGGACGGCGTGGTGCGCCGCACGCCGCTGCTGCATGAATTCGAGCTGGGCGTATACGAGTCGCTGTCGCTGGCCACGGCCGCCACCTTCATGAACGATATCTCGATTCCGGTGTTCGTCGACGCCTCGACCTGGATGGGCGACTACCCGCCGCTGGAAGGCCTGGAGATCGCCGGCACCGGCGCCCGCATTCCGATCGACCCGCAAGGTGCGGTGCTGGTGCCGTTCCGCGGCCCGGCGGGCAGCTTTCCATACGTCTCGATCGGCGACGTGATCAGCGGCACCGTCGAGGACCCTGGCGTGTTCGACGGCCGCATCGCGCTGATCGGGGGTACTGCGCCCGGCATGGAGGATTTGCGTACCACGCCGTTCGGCTCGATTTACCCCGGGGTGGAGGTGCACGCCAACGTCATTGCCGGAATCCTGGACAACAGCTTCCGCTGGGAGCCGGCCTACACGGCGGCGGCGGAGATGATCACCGTGGCCGCGTTCGGCCTGCTCAGCGCGCTGTTGCTGCCGCTGCTGTCGCCGGTCATCTCCACGCTGGTTACCGCCGTGCTGGGCCTCGCGGCGCTGGCCGTGAACTTCTACATGTGGGACGTGGTGCAGCACGTGCTGCCATTGGCGATGACGCTGTACACGCTGTTCGCCATTTACACCATCAACATGCTGTTCGGCTATTTCTTCGAGACCCGCAGCCGCTCGCACATGGACAGCCTGTTCGGCCAGTACGTCCCGCCTGACCTGGTGAAGGAAATGAGCCGCGACCCGGAAAACTATTCGCTGGCCTCGCAAAAACGTGAGCTGAGCGTGCTGTTCACCGATATCCGCGGCTTCACCACCATTTCAGAGGGACTGGACGCGGGCGAGTTGTCCGACCTGATGGACGAATACCTGACGCCGATGACGCGTATCGTGCACGAGTCCCTGGGCACCATCGACAAGTATATC
>JABDLD010000028.1 GCA_013001885.1 Lysobacterales bacterium | reverse complement strand
ACGCCAAGGAATACATACGTCAGCACGCCCCGCTGGTTGCCTCTACTGAAGAGGATATCTGGACCGGCACGGTTGACGGCTGGCTGGCAGAGACCGCGCAAAAGCGCTGGCAGAAATGCTCGGACGTCGTGGGTCTCGATCTGAACGGCAGCGGCGGCCATCCCTGTTACGGCGAGTCGGTGCCCGCAGTCAGGCCCAATACCTATTTCTACTCCTTCAACGGATCAACGGCGCTACCGGTGGACACGGACTCCGTGTTGCCAGGAACGGCGGAAACCGTAGCCGTCGAGGCCCTGCTGTGTGTGCTGGATGTAGACATCAACGAGGCGATACCAGTTCAGGGTTGCAGCACTGATCCAACCACCGCGGTCGGGGTGGCCGACGGAACGTATTACATGGTAACCCTGCTGGCGCGCGGCGGCGCCGACTGTAACGGCGGAAACTGCGTTGCCGAGGCCCTGGTGAGTGAACAGGTCTCCAACTTCGGCGCGGCCGGTGGCGGCAGTCCGCCCGGTGTGCCGCTGACGACCCGGAGCAGTTTTCCCCCGTCCGGTACCGCCGAGGTGGTGCCGAATCCCAACGCCGGGGGCGTGGGTGTGCCGATTTCGGTCTGGATGAACGGCAACTCCAGCTGCAGTGTCGATGGGTCTGCCATCGACCCAAGTAGCGGTTCCTGGGCCACTTGTGAAATGCACGAGTGGTACGGGACGGACATTCTGCCGGACGATTATGCCTGCCCGGGCAATTGCAGTTGCGCCGCGGAGGAGTCGATCAGTTATACCCAGGCCGTTAATGACACGTTGGGCATCGACCTGGTGCAGGACCCCGCATTTCCCTGCGATCTGTTCCAGTTCTATTTTGGCGTGCCGCGCAGCAGTTACGAGATCGTCAAGGGTTATTCGCAAATCATCTCCAACTGCGATTCTCTGGGCCCAACCTCGTCCGGAATCTACTGGGTCAGCGGCAGCGAGTGCCGCGTTAACGCAAATACCCAGGTCGGCTCGCCCAAGGCGCCGGTGATGCTGATTTCGGCGGCCGGACTCACCCGTTTTAACGGCGGAGCGAAACTTTACGGGACGCTGTTCATTACCGATGTAGAGGACAGCAATGCAGAGTTGCAGTCCAACGGCACCAACACGGTCTATGGCTCCACCATCGTTGACGGCACGTTGGGCAGCTACCAGGGCACCTTCCAGGTGGTCTGGAACGAGAATACAGCAAGACTGGCGGGTGCTGGCGGCGGACTCGGTTCGGTCCCCGGTGGCTGGTCAGACTTCCACAGTGATTGGCAATAGGAAAAACCATGATGAATTCAAGCATAAGGACGCACGGAAACCGGGGCTTCACCCTGATTGAAGTCCTGATCGGTATCCTGATTTTTGCCCTGGGAATGATGGCCCTGGCCCAGCTTCAGGGACACCTGGCCCGCAACAGCGGCGACTCGAACGCCCGGACGGTGGCCACAAATATTGCTGAGGAAATTATCGAGCGTGCACGGGTTTTTGGGCAGATCACCTCTGACGGCACCAACGCAGCCTACAACGACATCATCGACAGCACGGACAGCATCACCCGGGCGGGCAACAATTACACGGTCGTCACCGACGTGACGGACTACTATTGGGATGCAGGTTCCGGGGCGTTTACGACCACGGTGCCCGCCAGTGCCGGCAGGTCTGATTTCAAACGGATCGACCTGACCGTCACCTGGAACTCGGGACAGGAATTCAAGGTGGATGCGACCACGACCACCAGCGGCCGGCTGGGCAGCGGCAGTGTCAGGATCAGTGATGTAGTCTCCTCCATAACTTCCGCGGCGGGCGGAAAAGCGATTATCGGTTCTGCCGGCAACAGTTCCTATACACCTCCGGTTAACTATAATCCGGGCGCCAATCCGGACATCATCTCCATCCAGCTCGGTGACAATAAGTTCAAGGAGTCAACCACGCCGTTGCCGGACGTGATCCGTACGGATGAGCTGGTGGAAACCACGTTCGACGTCGTGACTTATTCACAGAGCGATACGGGCGCGACCTTCCTGCGCCGCGAGGAGTTTCGCGCGGTCAGCTGCGTGTGCACGCTGGAGATTCCTTCATCCAGTGACGAAGGCGGATTGAGGCCCACGATATGGGACGGATATGATTACACCGAGGGGGAATTTGTCTCAAAACCTTACGGCACCAGCGCCAACAACCAGCAAAGCCAGTATTGTGACATCTGCTGTCGCGATCACCATGACGGCGGCACCGGTGAAAATGACGATCCGAACGATCCCGGGCGCTCTCTATACGCCCCTTTCCGATCCGCAGGCGACTACCATGCCGACGGTGCGCTGGACGGTGACCACAAACATTACAACCGCGGCACTACCGGCGAACTGACACTGGCCGACACCGACGGTGCGACCTATGTCGAAGCCTGCCGCATGGTGCGTAAAGACGGCTTCTGGCGGATCGCCCAGGACCTGCGCCAGGAAGGCCTGAACTCATTCCCTGGCGACCACCTGGATTCGCCGGAGGAAGTGGGTGAATATTCAGATTACGTGACCGCGGCCGTCAGCGCCTATGAGGCGGCAGTGGGCGCCACTGACCTGTACGAGCTCAATCCGCCGTCGCTGACCCGGCCCGCAGACATGGCGACTCCGGTGATATTCCCGGCCAGCACGCTGGCCAACCCGACGAATTTTGCATCCAGCGGAACCATCGAGCAGCAGTTGCGGGCGCGCGGAATCTATCTCGACTATCTGAGTGATACTCTGCGTACTCGGATCAACTGCCTGGATGCCGGCGGCACCGGGGACGATTGCGAGGTGCCTGACGTAAATTCAGCGCTCGAAATCATTCCGTTTTACGATGTTCAGCTGACCTGGCTATCGCGCTGGAACGAGACACCCAACAACAATCCAATCGACGTGACCAACGAGGCGATCGCCGATGACAATTCCCATGACCGGGGCATTGCCACATTGCAACTCGGGTTTGGATTCTCGACCATCAGTTCGGCGGTGCATACCGGCAATCTCGGCCTGACGGGCACCGACCCGATCGATCCCTGGTACACCAGTGAAGAGGAAAGCTACAACCTTTACGCGCTGGCCCAGGATTTCAGCACACCGCCGCCGCTCTCGGGTATTATCGTGTCGGGAAGCATCACATCCGCCATTCCCGGAGTCAAGGCGGCCGATGTCGAGATCGAGGCTTCCGGTGCGGCGTGTGACCGGACCAATACGGGTTACGAATGTGTGATCGAAGCAGAAGCCGTCAATCCGCGCCTGAAGGTAAGTAATTACTTCAAGCCAAACCAGGTTCTGGTGGCTTGCGCTGCGGGTCTGACCGTTCACGGCACTGAACACAGCGGCACAAACCGTGAAAACAACTGGACCCGGTTCGATTTGCCGGACCAACAATTGCTGGATGCCAATATCGTGATCAAGCGCGATTCCTGCAACTGATTTTCGATATTTCCCTACAGGGGTCGTGCCCGCACGGCCCGGTCTGATAAAATGCCGCCTTTAGCCGAGGCGGCTTTTTATTTGGGAACAGAATTCATGAGAACCCGGTTTGCCCCCAGCCCGACGGGCTACCTTCACGTGGGCGGCGCCCGCACGGCGCTGTTTTGCTACCTCCAGGCCCGCGCCAGCGGCGGCGTATTCATCCTTCGCATCGAGGACACCGACCTGCAACGCTCGACGCCGGAATCCGTCCAGGCCATCCTGGACGGCATGGAGTGGCTGGGCTTGGATTATGATGAAGGGCCGATTTACCAGACCCACCGATTCGACCGCTACGCCGAGGTTATTCGGCAACTGCTGGAAGAAGGGAAGGCCTATCACTGCTACTGCAGCAAGGAACGCATCGAAGCGCTGCGCGAGGAACAGATGAAGGCCGGCCTCAAGCCCCGTTATGACGGCCACTGCAGGGACGGTGCCGAGCCGGTGGCCGGCGTCAAGCCGGTCGTGCGTTTCCGCAATCCGCGTGAGGGTGGAGTGGTGTTCGACGACCTCGTGCGCGGCCGCATCAGCATTTCGAACACCGAGTTGGATGACCTGGTCATCGCCCGTCCCGACGGCTCGCCGACTTACAACTTCACGGTGGTCGTCGACGATGTGGACATGGCCGTCACCCAGGTGATTCGCGGTGATGACCACATCAACAACACACCCCGGCAGATCAACATTTACCGGGCCCTGGGCGCGGAGCTTCCGGATTTCGCGCACGTGCCGATGATACTGGGTGACGACGGCGCGCGCCTGAGCAAGCGCCACGGCGCCGTCGGCGTGATGCAGTACCGCGAGGACGGCTACCTGCCGCAGGCTTTGCTGAACTACCTGGTTCGCCTCGGTTGGTCTCACGGCGACCAGGAAGTGTTCAGCCTGAAGGAAATGATCGACCTGTTCGATATCCGCGACGTCAACCGCAAGGCCTCGGCTTTCAACACCGAGAAATTGGACTGGCTTAATCAGCACTATATGAAAAACCTGCCCGCCAAGGAAGTCGCGGACCACCTTTCCTGGTATTTCGAAAAAGCCGGCATCGATCCGCGGCAGGGCCCGGGTCTCGAAGACCTGGTGCCGGTTCAGGCAGACCGCGTGAAAACCCTGAGGGAGATGACCGATCAGAGCCGGGTGTTCTATGAAGACCTGCAGGAATTTGACGCCGGCGCGGCCAAGAAGCACCTGCGCCCGGTCGCGGAGGAACCGCTGCGGGTCGTCGGCAGCCGGCTGGCTGAACTGGACGACTGGAATCCGGAGAGCCTGAACGAGACGGTACGCCTGGCCGCCGAAGAGCTGGAAGTGGGCATGGGCAAGATCGCGCAACCGCTGCGGGTGGCGCTGACCGGAACGGCAATTTCGCCTTCGATCGACAAGACCCTGTGGCTGACCGGGCGAGAACGAAGCCTGGCGCGCATCCGGCGTGCGCTGGAATACGTGATGGCCCGGGCCGCGGCCACCTAGGAGCGAATTCATTCGCGATTAAAAATGTCAAAAGTCGAACGCCTCTATCACCTGCATAACATCCTGAATCAGCGCAGAACGCCGATTTCCCGCCAGGACCTGATGGAGCGTCTCGAATGTTCGCAGGCCACGCTGTACCGCCTGGTTGGTGAACTCAGGGACTTCCTGGGCGCGCCGATCGAGCAGGATCCGGAAACGCGCGGTTTCTACTATGACCGCAGTTACGAGCAGCCCTTTGATTTACCCGGAATCTGGATCAGCCCGGGCGAACTGCAGGCCTTGCTGACCGCCCGCCAGGTATTGGCCAACGTGCAGCCCGGATTGCTCGAGGGCGAACTGGAATCATTGCAGGGCCGGATAACCTCGCTGCTGCAGAAAAAAGGGGTGGAGCCCGAGAGCGGCGAGTCCCGCATCCATCTCCAGCACGTGGCGGGCAGGGCGGTTCCGGCCCGCATGTTCCAGGACGTGCTGGGCGCGTTGATCCGCCGGCAGCAACTGAATATCCGCTACCACGGGCGGCGCAAGGACGAGGAAAGCGAGCGCGTGATTTCCCCGCAGCGCCTGACCCAGTACCGCAACTCGTGGTATCTCGACGCCTGGTGTCACCAGGCGGAAGGCCTGCGCAGCTTTGCGCTGGAACGGATACGCGAACAGCAGCGGGTCGACGAGGCAGCGAAGGAGGTCAGTTCCTCGGTTTTGTCGGCCCACTTCGACCAGTCTTACGGTATCTTCTCAGGCCCGGCGGAATACGTGGCGGAACTGCGCTTCACGCCCGAGATGGCGCGATGGATCTCCGAGGAGAACTGGCACCCCGATCAGCAGGGTGCGTTTGACCAGGACGGTTCCTGGCTGCTGCAACTGCCGTTCAGCAATTCGCGCGAGCTGATCATGGACGTGCTGCGCTACGGCGCCGACGTGGAAGTGCTGGCGCCCGATTTCCTGCGCGAAGCAGTAGCCGCCGAGGCCGCCAAAACCTCGGCAATGTATTCCTGAAAACCAAGCCGCAGGCGACTCAGACCACGCCGTTGAGCACAGGCAATGAGAGTGGAGCGATTTTGCCGCAGGCAAAAAAGTACCGCTCGAATGCCGTCGTGCGTGCAGCCGCCTTCCGCCGTAGGCGGGAGCAGGGAAGCGAAACTCAATCGATTCTCATGGTTTGAGAACGCCGCGTGTTCTCCTGTAACCGTCACTGGAAGGAGAACCAGCCATGATCCAAAGTTTCCTGATGTTTCTCGCGCCCGCGCAAGCGCCGCAGGCCAGGCCAATCTCGCCACCTGCCGTTGTCCGGCCGGCGGAACCACTGACCAGGCGCGGCGTGAAACGGAACAGGGGGTCTTTGAGATTTGGCGCGAGCGTGCTGGCAAATACCGTTGGTTGCGGCGCGATGTTCGCCGCGTGCTGGTTCTCCGTCCAGTTGATGCAGCTGCTGATGCTCGGTTGATGCCCGGCTGAAATCAGCGGCGGTGTTTTCCGCCGGTCCAGCCACCTTGCGCCAGCACGCGATCGCCCATGGCTGCCGGAGACGCTTCGAGATCCGTGGCCATCGAATCGTTCCAGCGGTTCAGAAATCCATACAGGCACACTGCCCCGAGGATTTGCACGATCTGCTCCTCGTTCCAGTGCTGTTTCATTTGTTCCATCAGCCCGTCGTCTACAGCGTTTGGCACGGAGCCTGCCGCCAGCGCGTAGTCCAGCGCAACGCGCTCGGCCTCGGTGTACAGCGGGTTGTCACGGTATTCCCACAGGGCGTCCAGTTTTTCCTGGCTGATGCCGTGAATTTTCGCGGCGACCAGTGAGTGTGCTTCGCAGTACTGGCAGCCGGCCGCCCGGCTGGAGAAATGCGCGACCAGGCGCATGAAACCGAGATCGACCGATCCGTTGGGGTCCATCACGGCCTTGGTCAGTTCACCGAATCCCCGCACCATGGCGGGCATCCGCTGCATGGTCAGCAGGCTGTTGGGCACAAAGCCCAGGATGCGTTCAAAAATCGCGAAATCTTCTTCGAGTTCCGGGGTAGTTTCCGGCGGCAGCGGTTCCAGGTGCGCCATCAGCTCAGGCGGCCACGGCCGACTTGGCGCTCTCTCTAACCGGACCGCTGAGCACGGCTTGCCGTGTTGATTCCACTATCAGGTCCACCTCTTCACTGGTCAGGCCGAATGCCGGGGTGAACCGCAGCGAGTTCTGGCCGCCGTGAATCACGTTAAGGCCGTGGTATCTCATGTATTCTTCGGTGGACCCCGCGCCGTAGCTCTTGTACCGGCTGCCGTCGAGTTCGGCGCTGACCAGCAGCCCGGTGCCCTGGACAGCCGTGATGCGGCCGCCTGTCTCCTTTTGCACGGCTTTCAGCTTGGCCACCAGTTCGACGCCCCGGTCGCGAATGTTCTGACGCAGTTCCGGCGTGATGCCCTGCAGCACGGCGCAGGCGACATCGAGCGCCCGCGGATTGGTCGTCATCGTGTTGCCGTAAATACCTTTCTGATACAGACTCGATGCGCGCTCGTTCATGGCCAGGACGGACAGGGGGTACTGTCCTGCGTTCAGCGCCTTGGAGTATGTTTCCATGTCCGGCGCTTCCAGGTTTTCGAAGCCCGGGTAGTCGATGACGGACAGCACGCCGTGGGAGCGCAGTCCTGCCTGGATGGAGTCGATCAGCATCAGCGCGCCGTGTTCCCGGGTCAGGCGGCGGGCTTCTGCGTAGAACTCTGGCGTGATCGCCTTGCCCGGGTTTCCCTCGCCCATGACCGGCTCGAAGAAAAACGCTTCAAAAAATACGTTATTGGCATCGGCCCAGCTGAACACCTGCTTCAACTGCTCGACATCGTTCGGGTCGACCGTTATCAGGTGGTCGTGGTCACGGAAACTCGCCAGGTGTTTGCAGTAATTCTGGCGCGTCGAGTCGGAAAACTGGGCCGGCCGCTGGGTCCGTCCGTGGAAGCTGTGCTTGAGGCTGAGCAGCTTGATGGACTTGTTGGCGTGGCGGCCGCCGGGATCCGTCATCAGTTTGGCGTTGATGTCGGACAGGCGGGCGCCGACGGTAACCGATTCAGAACCGCTGTTCACGCACAAAAAACGGTTGTATGGGCAGGCTCCGCGCGTGTGGCCGATTTCTTTGCGCAGCAACGCCATCAGGCGTCTCTGGCTCAGGTTGGGCGTCATGATGTTGGCCATCACGTGCCGCTGGTTCATGCCGTCCAGGACCGCGGCGGGATTGTGTCCGAATCCCAGCATGCCGTAGCCGCCGGTGTCGTAGATGACGGCGCCTTTCATGGAAACAACCCACGGACCGTTGCCGGCCAGGGCGACGTAAGGGTTGATCGCATCCTCAGCGTAAAAATTGGTGTAGCCGTTCTGAATTTCGTTGATCTGGCCTGTTTCATCCATGGCCAGTAATTCGGGTTCGTCAACCAGCAGTTGCCTGAACGTACCGTGCGCCTCCCGGACGGCGTCGGCCAGGCTGTGATCACTCTTCTCAAAACGCTCAAGAACCTCGTCGGAAAGGCCGCCGGTAAGGGCGGGCCCGCCGTGGTTTCGCATTTCATTCAATAGTTCGAACATGGACATCAAGTGCTCCCTGATCCTGCATCGCTGGCTGCGAAATGGTGATGTGAGAATACCACAGGGAAGGGGGTGTTTAGAACCCAAATCAACCCTGTGAATGACGATCAAGAGCCCATTGCACGTGTTCCCGAACCCGTTCTGATTCGTGGGTTTTGCGCTGCGTCAGCGCGGCCGTCACGGCCTGGGGGTCGGCGGCGGAATCGAGGTCGATATTGCCCAGGGCAACGGCGATGTTGCGCAGCCATCCGGTGTAGCCCGTGCGCCGGATCGGGCTGCCCTCGGTGCGCTCCAGGAACTCCGCTTCCGACCAGCTGAACAGCTTCACCAGCGTTTCTGAATCGAGACCGTTGCGCGGCAGGAAGTCGTTTTCCTCCGTCATCTGCGCAAACCGGTTCCACGGGCAGACCAGCTGGCAGTCATCGCAACCGAATATACGGTTGCCCATCAGCGGACGCAATTCCAGCGGAATGGAACCCTTAAATTCGATCGTCAGATAGGAGATGCATTTGCGGGCGTCCACCTGGTACGGGCCGACGATGGCGCCGGTCGGGCAGGCCTTGATGCAGCGCACACAGTCCCCGCAGTGGTTTTCCGACGGCGTGTCCAGCGGCAGAGGCAGGTCGGTATAGACCTCGCCGAGAAAAAACCAGCTGCCCTCGCGCATGTTCAGCAGGTTGCTGTGCTTGCCGATCCAGCCCAGGCCGGCTTTTTCAGCCAGAGCCTTTTCCAGCACCGGGGCGGAATCAACAAAAACCCGGTAGCCGAAAGTGCCGATTTCCCTTGTGATCCGGCTGGCCAGTTTCTGCAGGCGGTTGCGCAGAACCTTGTGATAGTCACGCCCCAGCGCATAGCGCGAAACCAGCGCGGTCTCCGGCTCCTCCAGCAGCTCGTTTGCAGGTCTCGCGTCAGCAGTAAGGTAGTCCATCCGCACGGATATGACTCGCACCGTGCCGGGGACCAGTTCGGCCGGCCGGCTGCGGCGGGTACCGTGCCGGGCCATGTAGTCCATCGAGCCGTGAAAACCCTTTTCAAGCCAGTTGTTCAGCAGGTGTTCATGGCCGCCCAGATCGGTATCGGTGATGCCCAGTTGCTGGAAACCGAGTTCTTTTCCCCACAGCTTGATCAGCTCCGCGAGCTCAAGCAACTGCGCATCGGTAAGGCTGTTCTGTGTACCGGAGTTGTTCATCACCGCTATAATTGTTTGATGGCAGACCAGGCGACCAGATTATACACTGCGGAGCAGGTCCGGCGCCTTGATGCATGCGCGATCCAGGGCCACGGCATACCGGGTATGGACCTGATGGAACGGGCCGGGCGCAGTACTTTCAAGGAAGCCCGGGCCCGGTTTCCTGACGCCCGGAATTACCAGGTGTTCTGCGGCGGTGGAAACAACGGCGGCGACGGCTATATTGTGGCCCGCCTGGCGCTGGAAGCGGGCCTCGAAGTGACGGTATGTGCGTTGCGGGACTCCGGTGATTTACGGGGTGATGCCGCGACGGCCGCGCAGCTTTGGCTCGAAGCGGGGGGCATCGCACATGCCTGGCCTGATGGGTCAGAGACAGATTGTGACCTGGTTTTTGACGCGCTGCTCGGAACCGGTCTGGACCGCGAACCCGCCGGAGACTACGGGGCTGCAGTGGACCGGATCAACGGTTGCGGCAAGCCCGTTATCGCCGTTGACATTCCCTCCGGACTCAATGCCGATACGGGCGTGGCGATGGGCCGGGCGGTGCGGGCTGACCTGACGGTGACTTTCATCGGCAACAAGCGGGGCCTGTTCACTGCCGATGGCCCTGATCACGCAGGAACAGTCAGTTTTTCCAGTCTTGAAACTCCAGTAACCGTGCAGGATTCAGAGCCGGAATACGGAAATTTGATTCCGGATTCTCTAATCGTTGAAATGTTTCCTCCCCGGCGTCGCAACTCGCACAAGGGTAGCTACGGCTGGATGCTCGGAGTCGGTGGCAATACCGGCATGAGCGGAGCCGTTAGTCTGGCCGGCGAAGCCGCACTCCGCAGCGGGGCCGGCAAAGTGACACTGGCGACCCGGCGCGACCATTCGGCCCTGGTTAACCTGGCCTGCCCGGAGCTGATGGTCCGTGGCGTGGATGACCGTTCTGAGCTGGACGACCTGGTTGGGGTGGTTGACGTGGTGGTCACCGGCACCGGTCTCGGGCAAACCGCCTGGTCCGCCAGGATGCTTGAGGCCTGCCTGGCCGGCGCGGCGCCCGTCGTCGTCGACGCGGATGGATTGAATCTGCTGGCGCGAATGCAGCCCAACCCAGGCGACACGCCGGCAGAAAATTGGATACTGACACCGCATCCGGCGGAAGCGGCACGTTTGCTCGGCTGCAAGTCGCGCGACGTCCAGTCCGATCGCGTCGGATCAGCCCTGGAACTCGCGCAACGCTATCGCGCTGTCATCGTGCTGAAAGGCTGTGGAACCGTCGTGGCTGCCCCGGACGGGCGCTACGCTATCTGTCCGTTTGGCAACCCGGGCATGGCGACCGCCGGAACCGGTGATGTGCTGGCCGGAGTCATCGGCGCTGTTATCGCCCAATGTCCCGGCGATCTGTGGCGGGCTGCGCTGGCCGGCGTGCTAGCCCATGCGTTGGCCGGGGACCTGGCGGCGGCAGAGCTGGGAGAGCGGGGCATGCTGGCCTCCGATATCAGCAGCCGGCTGCCGCGCGTGCTGAACCCCGCCCCGTGAATCCAGCTGTATGAGCCCGGCCCTGTGAACGCACCCCGACAGGAGATTGCCTGGACCAGGACGGTTGCCTCTGAACAGGCGGTGGGTGAATTGGCCAAACAATTCGCTGCTGTGCTGCAGCCGCCCGCCGTAATGTATCTCCGCGGTGACCTGGGTGCAGGAAAAACCACTTTCGCACGCGCTTATATCCATGCGCTGGGTTTCCAGGGTTACGTCAAAAGCCCCAGCTACGGCCTGCTCGAGACCTACAAGGCCGGCGGTCAGAATGTGCTCCACCTCGACCTGTACCGGATCGAGGATCCCGAGGAACTGGAATATCTGGCCATTCGGGACCTGTTTGACGAGACGGCGGTGTTGTTGGTCGAGTGGCCGGATCGCGGCGAACATTATCTGCCCGCCCCCGACCTGGTGCTGGAATTTGGTGAAAAAGACGAAGTTCGATTCGTTGTTTGCACCGTCTGTTCAGAAAACGGCCGGGGACTGGCCAGGAAAGTCAGACAGGCCAGCTGATACCCTGTTTCTAGTTTAGAAAGCTATCTTGCGGTTTTATATAGAAAACTCTTGCAATTTCATGATTCTCAATTCATTATTGAGACATCGACAATGGAGGTTGATCATTTCGATGGCGATTCGTTTGGCTCTGGCATGGATTCTGGCAATGGCTGCCGTCCCGGTTTTCGCCGCGGATGTCGACGGATTTCGCGTCTGGACCGATCCCGAAAAAACACGTGCCGTGCTTGATCTCGATGAGCGCACCGAATACCAGTTGTTCACTCTCGACAGTCCCCCCCGGGTCGTTATTGACCTGGATAAGTCCAGCCTCGGTCACTCACTGGACCTGGTTCCGGAACATGCTGGTGTGATCAGCGGCGTGCGCCACGGAGCGCCGGACAAGAATACCCTTCGGGTTGTGCTCGACCTCGCCAATCAGAGTGAAGTCAAAAGTTTCCTGCTCGAACCCACCGGGGCATACGGTTACCGCCTCGTCGTTGATCTGTTTCCGAAGAACTCCGGTAACCGTAAGACCGCTTTGAAACATGTTTCCGCGATGCAGGCGTCCAGCCGCGACGTGGTGGTCGCAATCGATGCCGGGCACGGCGGCGAGGATCCGGGGGCGACCGGCAAGAACCGGACACGCGAGAAAGACGTGGTGCTGGCGATCGCCAGGGAATTGAAAAAATCGATCGATGCGCAGCCCGGAATGACCGCCGTGCTGACCCGCAACGGGGATTATTACATTCCGCTGCGTGACCGCTTCGAGAAAGCCCGCAAGTACCGTGCTGACCTGTTCGTCTCGATTCACGCAGATGCCTTCAAAAATCGCAAGGTCTCGGGCAGTTCGGTGTTCGTGCTCTCCAGCAAGGGCGCGAGCAGTGAGTTTGCACGCCGGCTGGCCGCCAGCGAAAACAGTTCCGATCTCATCGGCGGTGTCACGCTCAACGACAAGGACGACATGCTGGCCTCGGTGCTGCTGGACCTGTCACAAAGCGCGACAATGGAGGCCAGCCACGCGGTGGCCGACAGTGTTTTCGGCTCGCTCAAGGTTATGGGCAAGACCCACAAGAACCATGTCGAGCACGCCAATTTCATGGTGTTGAAATCGCCTGATGTGCCCTCCATCCTGGTCGAAACGGCGTTCATCAGCAATCCGTCCGAAGAAAAGCGCCTAAAGGACCGTGGCTGGCAGCGCAGAACAGCCCGTGCCATTACCGACGGAATACAGAATTACTTCTACATGAGTCCGCCGCCGGGAACCTGGATTGCAGCAAACCGGCAACCGGTGCGACACCAGGTTGTTCGGGGCGATACGCTGGGTGAAATTGCCAACCGTTACCGGGTCAGCCTGTACAGCCTGCGCCGGGTCAACCAGCTCAAGACAGACAACATCCGGGTCGGCTCCGAACTGCTCATCCCAACCACCTGATCCACTACTGCGGGACGAAACTGCCTGTCCGCGCGGCGGGCGATTTTGGTTACACTACCCCGCATGACGATCCAACTGCTTCCAGACCACCTGATCAACCAGATTGCCGCTGGCGAAGTGGTCGACCGTCCTTCATCCGTGGTCAAGGAACTGGTGGAAAACAGCCTCGATGCTGGTGCCGGCCGCATCAAGGTTCAGTTGGAACAGGGCGGCAGGCGCGCGATTCGGGTAACCGATGACGGCCTGGGAATGCAAAAGGAGGAACTGGCCGCGGCCTTGCAGCGCCACGCCACCAGCAAAATAGCCAGCCTCGATGACCTCGAGCAGGTCGCAACGATGGGCTTCAGGGGTGAGGCGCTGCCCAGCATTGCCTCCGTCGCAAGGCTGGACCTGTCTTCGCGGCATCCCTCCGACGAGCACGGGTGGATGGTACAGGTCAGGCGCGGAGATATCTCCGAACCGCAACCCGACCCGGTCCGGACCGGGACCCGGGTCTGCGTGGAAGATCTTTTTTACAACGTACCCGCAAGGCGGAAATTTTTACGCGCAGAACGCACTGAATTCAGCCACGTGGACCAGTTGCTGCGGCGTTTTGCGCTGGCGCGCTTCGATGTGGGTTTTGAGCTGGAGCACAACGGCAAGACGGTCAGTGCACTTCCGCCCGCCCGGGATGAAGCTGAACAGACCCGGCGGTTGCGCCGGGTGATGGGCCGGGATTTTATCGATCACGTGATCAGGATTGACGAGGAACGTGGTGCGATCGCTCTCGCAGGCTGGGCGGCGGAGCCGCGCTACAATCGCGCCAGATCCGACCGGCAGTTTTTCTTTGTCAACGGCAGGGCGGTGCAGGACCGGGTGATCGCGCATGCCGTCCGGTCCGCGTTCCAGGACGTTCTGTTCCACGGCCGCCACCCGGCGTTCGTGCTCTACCTCAACATGCCGCCGGAGATGGTCGATGTAAACGTGCATCCCCAAAAACACGAAGTGCGGTTCCGCGATACCCGCGCGGTGCATGACTTTCTGTTTTCCTCCCTGCGCCGGGCGCTTTCTGCTGTGGGCTCCGGCGCGCCGCGTCCAGGTTCTGGCCTGGAACCGGGCCTGCAGGCAGCCGTCGGGACGGCCCCCGCGGGCGGACCGGCATGGTCCGGTGACAGGAATTTCCAGTCGGGAATCCCCCTGGCGGTCCGGGACCAGGTCAGCGCCTACGCCAGCGTGCTGGGAGTCGGCAGTGCCGGCGAGGCACGGCGCCGGGAGGATCCTGAAACCGGCGACCAGACGCAGGCTGACATCCCTCTGCTCGGTTACGCGCTGGCCCAGCTGCACGGCGTGTATATATTGTCCCAGAACGCAGCGGGACTGGTGCTGACGGACATGCACGCGGCGCATGAACGGATCACCTATGAGCGCCTGAAGTCGCGTTATTCCGGAGAAGGCATCAAGGGTCAGCGTTTACTGGTCCCGCTGGATGTGCAGCTCAGCGAGGCTGAAGCGGATCTCGCCGAGGAAACAAGCGCTGAACTGCAAAGCCTCGGACTGGCGGCAGACCGGTCGGGTCCGGAAAGTCTGGTCTTGCGCGAGGTGCCGGCATTGCTGGCGCAGTCTGATGCGGCCCAGCTATTGCGTGATGTCCTGGCGGACCTGGGCCGTGACGGCCAGAGCGCAAGGGTGGAAAGTCAGGCCAATGAAATTCTCTCGACCATGGCGTGTCACGGCTCGGTGCGGGCGAATCGCAGCCTGACCCTGCCGGAAATGGACGCTTTGCTGCGGGATATGGAGCGCACCGAGCGCTCCGGCCACTGCAACCACGGACGGCCGACCTGGATTCAGCTGGATATGCCCACGCTGGACCGGCTGTTTCTACGGGGACGCTGATGCCGGGCGCACCGCAGCAGCCTCCCGCGATTTTCCTGATGGGTCCTACCGCTTCGGGAAAAACGCAGTTGGCGATCGAACTGTGCAAGCGGTTTCCGGTGGATATCATCAGCGTGGACTCCGCCCTGGTGTACCGGGGAATGGATATCGGCACCGCCAAGCCGGACGCCGGGACTTTGCGGCAGGCGCCGCATGCCCTGATCGATATCCGCGAGCCAGAGGAAGCCTACTCGGCGGCGGATTTCAGGCAGGACGCACTGGCGAAAATGGAAAAAATAAGCAGCCGCGGCAGAATTCCGCTACTGGCCGGTGGCACCATGCTTTACTTCAAAGCGCTGGCCCGGGGACTCGCGGTGCTACCCTCCGCGGATGCGGCGGTCAGGAAATCGATCGAACAGCAGGCGCTGGACGCCGGCTGGCCTGCGATGCACTCCCGCCTGGCTGAACTCGATCCTGAAGCGGCCCGGCGTATCCACCCCAACGATCCGCAGCGAATTTCCCGGGCACTGGAAGTCATCGAGCTCACTGGGCGGAAACTCAGCGAGTTGCAGCGGGAGCAAAAACAGCAGCCTTTGTCCTACCGGGTGTTGAGGCTGGTCGTGTGTCCGGAGCCGCGAGCCGTATTGCACGAGCGCATCGAGCAGCGTTTCGGCCTGATGCTGCAGCAGGGATTCCTGGATGAAATGAAAACGCTGAGAAAACGCCCCGGACTGGCCCGTGAAATGCCTTCGATGCGCTGCGTCGGATACCGGCAGGCGTGGAGTTTTCTGGAGGGAGAAATCGACCAGGAAGAAATGGTCCGGCGGGCGGTGGCGGCGACCCGGCAGTTGGCCAAGCGGCAACTCACCTGGTTGAGGCGGGAAACCAGCGCTCTGTGGTATGATTTGACAGCGGGAACAGCTCAGGATGCGGTGTGCAAAGAAGTAGGGAAATTCCTTGAAATCTGATCCCGCTGAACCAAGATAAAGTGCAACTCGTGATTACTTGGCTGGAAACGCGGGTGCCGCAAAAATAATTGGAGAACGGACATGTCAAAAGGTCAGTCTTTACAAGAACCATTCCTGAATGCACTGCGCCGGGAGCGCGTGCCTGTGTCCATTTACCTGGTCAACGGCATTAAGCTGCAGGGCCAGATCGAGTCTTTCGACCAATTCGTCGTGCTGCTGAAAAATTCAGTCAGCCAGATGATCTATAAACACGCGATTTCAACCGTGGTTCCTGCGCGCAATGTTCGTGTGTTCGAAGAGGAAGATGACTGAATTCTTGCCTGAGCAGCGGCATTTCGCCCGATCCTTACCGGTTTTCGCATGAGGCCTGATATTGTTTGACCGCGCTGAGCGCGGCGACCGCGCCATTATCCTTCACCCTGAATTCAGGTTGACCGGACCGGATGCCCTCGATGAGTTCCAGGAACTCGCCCGCTCCGCAGGGGCGGAGATCGAAGATATCGTTACTGCAGCCAGAGAGCGTCCTGATGCCCGTTTTTTTGTCGGTAAAGGCAAGATTGAGGAACTGGCGGAGCGGGTGGAAGACACCGGCGCTGACCTGATCCTGGTCAGCCAGTCGCTAAGCGCCGTCCAGGAGCGCAACATCGAGAAGGCCTGCGGCTGCCGCGTGCTGGATCGGGCCACGCTGATTCTCGATATTTTTGCCCAGCGCGCCCAGTCTTATGAAGGCAAGCTGCAGGTCGAACTGGCGCAACTGAGACATCTGTCCACCCGCCTGATACGCGGCTGGACCCACCTGGAACGGCAGAAGGGCGGTATCGGGCTGCGCGGGCCGGGTGAAACCCAGCTGGAAACGGACCGCCGCCTGATCGGCGTTCGCATCAGGCAGCTCAACGCCCGGCTCGAGAAGGTGGCCCGGCAGCGTGAGCAGAGCAGGCGCCAGCGTATACGCTCACGAGCCCCGCTGGTTGCGCTGGTGGGGTACACCAACGCCGGCAAATCGACCCTGTTCAACCGGTTGACCGGCGCCTCGGTGGGTGAGGAGGACATGCTGTTCGCCACGCTGGACCCGACCGTGAGGCGCATGCAGGGAATGCACTGCGGGGAAGTACTGCTGGCGGACACGGTGGGCTTCGTCAGCGATCTGCCGCACGAGTTGATTGCCGCTTTTCGTGCAACGCTGCAAGAGGCGCGTGAAGCCGATTTGCTGCTGCACGTAACGGACGTGTCCGACCCATACCGCAAGGAGCGTCAGAGCGATGTGGAAGACGTGATCGAATCCATTGGCGCCGAGAGGATTCCGGTGATCAGCGTGTCCAACAAAATCGACCGTAGCGGGCGGAAAGTGGCCGTTCAGCGAGACGATAAGGGCGTGCCGGTGAGTGTCAGCATTTCGGCCCGAGACGGTGACGGCATCGAGGAACTTCGTGAAGTCATCAGCGAACGATTATCCAGCGAGCGGATCAACCGCTGGATCGAACTGAAAGGAAAGGACGGCAAGCTCCGTGCGCAATTATTTCAATTGGGTGTGGTCAGTGAAGAGCGAATAGCGGAAAATGGTTCGTGGATTTTGCACGTGGACGTACCCCTGGAAACCGCCGAGCGGCTGGCTCGCTTGCCCGGGTCGGAAGGTGAGGTCGCAAAAGCCCAGTTGCTTGCACCTTGATAATTGCGGGCGCTAAGCCCAAATTGATTGAAGAGATAAACATCAGGAGATATACATGCCCTGGAAAGAACCCGGTAAGGGTGACAAGGATCCCTGGAATTCAGGAGGCCAACAGCCCCCCGACCTGGAGGAAGTGTTTCGTAACGTGAACAATCGCCTGCGCTCTATTTTTGGCGGCGGCGGAGGCGGCAAGCGTAAATCCGACTCCAGCGGTTCCGGCGGAATTTTCGGTATCGTGCTGGTGGCCCTCGTGTTATGGGCTGGCTTTGACTCGGTGCATATCGTCGACGAAGCCGAGCAGGGTGTGGTGCTGAGATTTGGCAAATACAACCGTACGCTTTCGCCCGGCATCAACCTGACCCTGCCGCGCCCGTTTGAAACGATGACCACGGTCAATGTCAGCAGCGTGCGTTCATTGGAAGACCGCGGCAACATGCTGACTGAAGATGAAAACCTGGTGGAGTTCGTCTACAAGGTGCAATACCGGGTGGCCATCGCGCAAGATTTCCTGTTCAACGTGCGCGATCCGGAATTGACCGTGAAACAGGCGGCGGAGAGTGCTCTGCGTGAATCGGTCGGCACCAACCGGCTCGATGCGATTCTGGAGGGTACGCAGCGCGAGACCATCCGAATTGAAACGCAGCGCGTATTGCAGGAGACGCTGGACCGTTATGCGGCTGGGATCATGATTAACGAGTTCAACCTGGAGGACGTAAACGTTCCGGCCCAGGTCAGGGAAGCTTACTCGGACGTAATCCGGGCCCGTGAGGACCGCGAGCGCTTCATAGAAGAGGCGCGGGTGCACGCCAACAGCGTGGTGCCCGAGGCCCGCGGCCAGGCAGCCCGAGTCATCGAGGAGGGCGAGGGTTACAAGGCATCCACGGTGGCGCTGGCCGAAGGTGAGGCCAGGCGCTTCAACCTGCTGCTGCTTGAGTACCTGAAAGCGCCGGAAATCACCCGCAAACGCCTGTATCTGCAGACCATGGAGAACGTGTTCGCGCGCTCTCAGAAGGTACTGCTCGACGCCCAAAGCGGCGGCAACATTCTATATCTGCCGCTGAACCAGCTGGGTGGCGCCAATTCCGGCCAGGCTTTACTGCCGCCGGTGCTGACGCCCGACTCCGGTCCGGTAGGCGAGAATCAGGCATCCAGCCGTACATCACGCAGGGAGGGCCGGCAATGATGCGCCCCGTACTTCTTATACTAATCGTTATTTTGGGTGTGCTGGGCGTCTCCAGCCTGTTTATCGTCACCGAGACAGAGTATGCGATCAAGTTCCAGCTGGGCCGGATCGTGAAGACCGACTACCAGCCCGGAATCCACATCAAGCTGCCGTTTGTGAACAACGTGCGCAAGTACGACAACCGCCTGCTGACGCTCGACACCAACGCAGAGCAAATGCTCACCTCCGAGCAGAAGTTTGTCGCGGTGGATTCGTTCGTTAAGTGGCATATCACGGACGTGGCCAGGTTCTATACTTCGACCCAGGGCAACGAGAGGGTCGCGCTGAACCGCCTGGACAGTATCGTCAAGGACCGTATTCGTAACCAGATCGCGAGCCGGACCCTGAAGGAGGTGATTTCCGAGCAGCGCGTATCGACCATGCAGGATATCACCAAGGCCGCGAACCAGGCCGCTGCCGAATTTGGTATCGAGGTGGTTGATGTCCGGATCAAGGCGATCGAGCTGCCGGATGACGTACGTGAATCGGTGTTCCGCAGAATGGCGGCCGACCGGCAGAAAGAGGCTAATCTGTACCGTTTCGAGGGCCGTGAATCGGCCGAGAGAATCCGTGCTGAAGCCGACCGTCAGGCCCAGGTCATTCTCGCGGAAGCTCAGCGTGACGGCCAGACCCTGCGTGGTGAGGGCGACGCCCGCTCGACAGAAATCTACGCGTTGGCCTATGGCCAGGACCAGGAATTCTACGCGTTTTACCGCAGCCTGCAGGCCTACGGAAACGCGTTTGGCGGTAGCAGTGACGTGATGGTCATCGATCCGTCTTCGGAGTTTTTCGAATACTTCGGCAGCGACTTGACTGTACCGAAATAGTAATGTGCTAGCGTGCTGATGCAGGACCTGATGACGGCTTTCGCCCTCGTGCTGATTATCGAGGGGCTGCTGCCGTTCGCTGCTCCGCAGTTTTGGCAAAAGGCCATGCGGGACCTGTCACAGTTCAATCCCAGGGCAATACGCGTCGGCGGCATCGTCAGTATGCTGGCCGGCGCGTTTCTGTTACAAATTCTGAATTGAGCCAACATGAATAAAAGCATCGTAGTTCTCGGTACCCAGTGGGGAGACGAGGGAAAGGGAAAAATTGTCGATTTGCTCAGCCGGGACGCCGACGCCGTCGTGCGTTTTCAAGGCGGTCACAATGCCGGTCACACGCTGGTCATTGACGGGCAAAAAACCGTACTGCACCTGATCCCCTCGGGAATACTGCAGGCCGGGGTCGAGTGCTTCATCGGCAACGGTGTGGTTCTGTCGCTTAAAGCGTTGCGCGACGAGATTCGGGAACTGGAAGCCAGGGGGCTCGAGGTCAAATCACGTGTGCGTATTTCGCCCAGTTGCGCGATCATCATGCCCTGGCACGAAATGCTGGATCGTGCGCGCGAGGAAGCACGCGGCGACCGCGCCATCGGCACGACCTGTCGCGGTATCGGGCCTGCGTACGAGGACAAGGTCGCGCGCCGCGGCCTGCGCACCTCCGATCTGCTCAATCCGGATGCGTTACCTGAAAAAATTGAACACGTGCTGGATTTTCATAACTTCGTGCTCGTCCAGCGGTTCGGCCAGAAGGCGCTTTCCGTTCAGGAAATGGTGGACGAGGCTTTGGAACTTGGAGCCTATTTTGCAGACCAGGTAGCGGATGTCAGCGGACGCTTGTATGAACTGCGCGACCAGGGTAAGCGCGTCATGTTCGAGGGCGCGCAGGGCAGCCTGCTGGATATCGATCACGGCACCTATCCGTACGTCACTTCCTCTAACACCACGATTGGCGGTGTCTGCACCGGGGCCGGCATCGGACCCAACGCAATCGATTACGTACTGGGTATCACCAAGGCCTACGTCACCAGGGTAGGCGGAGGGCCTTTCCCGACCGAACTGTTCGACGACAACGGCGCTCGCCTGGCCCGGCGCGGAGATGAGTTCGGAGCCACCACCGGACGCCCCAGGCGCTGCGGCTGGCTGGATGCGGTTGCCCTGCGGCGCATGGTCAGGCTGAATGGCGTCAGCGGTTTCTGCGTGACCAAGCTGGACGTGCTCGATGGTCTCGAAGAAATAAAGATCTGCACGGCCTATCGGCTGAAGGGTGAGTTACTGGACGCTCCGCCGCTGGACTCGGCCAACTGGGCCGACCTGGAACCGGTCTACGAGAGCTTTCCAGGATGGACCGAGTTATCCCGGGGCGCGACTTCGATGGACGACTTGCCGGCCAATGCCCGCAGCTATTTGCAGGCAATGGAAGAGCTTTGCGGCGCGCCGGTGCATATCGTTTCGACCGGCCCGGACCGGTCCGAAAACATCATCATCAAGTACCCTTTCGACCTGTAAAAAACAATCCCTTTCCGCTTGATCTTGATCATGTGTTTGCTCCTGCAAATCTATACTATAAAAACCTAATTTAGGTTATACTAATATAATAAAAGAAAACCCGTATTCCGGAGCATTGGTGAGCAAATGAAGGACTCAAGAAAAGGCGTGATCGCCGGTCTGATATTCCTGCTGTTGATCGTATTGGTTCCGGTCTGGTATTTCGCAAGGCCCGAGGCGGTAGCCGGTCCGGTCATGGTCGATGATCCCTGGGCCAACATGCCGCGCAGGGCGGAGCCGGTTAATCACAAGGACCTGTTCGAGGGACCTTTTGAAACCGGGCAGCAAGTCACCGAAGCCTGCCTGTCGTGCCACGAGGAATCCGCTGAGCAGGTCATCCATACGGCGCACTGGCGCTGGCAATCCGAACCGGTGATGATCGAGGGCCGTGACCAGCCGGTATCGGTCGGCAAAAAAAACGCGATCAACAACTTCTGTATCGGCATCCAGGGAAACTGGGCCAGTTGCACAGCCTGTCACGCCGGCTATGGCTGGGAAAACGAGAATTTTGATTTCAGCGACACTTCGAATATCGACTGCCTCGTATGTCATGACGGCAGCGGGGGCTACAAGAAAGGCAAGAGCGGTCAGCCGCTGGAAGGCGTGGACCTGCTGGCGTCGGCAAAGAGTGTCGGCCTGCCGAAGCGTGAGAATTGCGGCGGCTGCCACTTTCGGGGCGGCGGCGGCAACGCGGTCAAGCACGGCGACCTGGATGAAAGCCTGTATTTTCCGAGCGATGAAATTGACGTCCACATGGGCCGCTATGATTTCCAGTGTGTTGATTGCCACCAGACCAAAGATCATGTCATCGGCGGCCGTTCCATCTCCGTCAGCGTCGATAATGAAAATCAGATCGCCTGCATCGATTGCCATCAGCCGAACCTGCACGCAGACGCCCGTATCAACGCGCACGTGGAAACCGTGGCTTGTCAGACCTGCCATATCCCCGAGACGGCTGTCAAACAGGCTACCAAGACCCATTGGGACTGGGCATCAGCGGGCGATGGCAGCCGCGAAGAAGACACCCATGAATATCTGAAGATCAAGGGCAGTTTCATCTACCAGAAAAACCTGGAACCCGAGTATTTCTGGTACAACGGCCTGGCGGATCGCTACCTCCTCGGTGATCCGCTGGCCGTGGGTGAAGAGACCCCCCTCAATCCGCCCAAAGGAAATATTCACGATCCCGATGCACGGATCTGGCCGTTCAAAGTGCACCGCGCCACGCAGCCCTATGATGCCCGCCTGAACCATCTGCTGCAGCCGGTAACCTCGGGGGAGGGCGGATTCTGGAAAGAATTCGACTGGGACCAGGCGCTGCGCCTGGGCTCGGAAATTACCGACTTGCCCTACAGCGGGGAATACGGCTTCGCCAAGACCACGATGTTCTGGCCGCAGACCCACATGGTCGCGCCCAAAACGCAAGCGTTGCAGTGCCAGGCCTGCCATTCCGAAGGCGGAAGGATGGATTGGGAGGCGTTGGGGTATCCGGGTGATCCCCTCAAGTGGGGCAGCCGTGAACGAACCCACGCGGGTGACCCGGTGGTCTCTCGGGCGGGAGCACAATAATGAAAAGCCATTTACCGCTGATGCTGCTCGCGCTGCTTTGCGCCGGTGACGTTTTGGCCAACGATTTCCACCCCGAGGTTCCGCTGCGGGACGACACCGGCGAGTTGCTGGTGAACTCGGGCGAGCCCCTGTCGCCCCGTCTGACTTGCGGAGCCTGTCACGATGCAACGTTCATCGAGCAGACCAGTGATCATGCGGCGGCCGGAGTGTTTGAAGACAATGCAATGGACTGCTTGCTTTGCCATGGCGATGTCGGTGTCGATCGAGAATGGGAGAGCAGCGCTTTCAGAGCTGACGGCGTGCTGGCCGAGGGAATGCTGAACGTCCACAAGCCCAAGGATGAAAACTGCGCCCAGTGCCACGGTATCGTCGACAACAGTCTGGATACACCGCTGATCATCAGCGCTGATCTCCAGGCGCGCCAGATGACCGACACGACCGGCCAGATTATCTCGCCGCAAAAGGTCTCCAACAGCGGACTCAATATCGCCGGCAAGGAGCAGTTGGCTCACCCATTCGATGTTCACGCCGATCGTGTCGTTGGCTGCGTGAACTGCCATTATTCGCTGAACAATCCGGTCTATTTTCAGCAGCGGGAGGAGAGCCGCCCGCCGCACCTTGATTTTGACCCGCGGCGCCTCACGCTCTCCGATTACCTGGTCCGGCCGCTGCACCAGATTGCCAAGGGCAGTTCGATCCATGGTCTGGATTCATTGCAGAGCGAGAACAGCATGCGCCGCTGCGAATCCTGCCACCAGGCGGAAAGCGTACATGCATGGCTGCCGTACAAGAAGCGCCATTTCGATTCACTGGCTTGTGAATCCTGTCACGTACCCCGGTTGTATGGCCCGGCTCTGCAGGCCGTCGACTGGACTCTGGTCGATCCGGACGGTGAGCCGCTGCGCCAGTATCGTGCAGTGGAAGGTGATCCGGCTACTGCCGACAGCCTGATTCACGGTTTCCGGCCGGTGATGCTGCCGCGCGAAAACGTGGGCGGAGAACGTAAGCTTGCGCCGTTCAACCTGGTCAGCAGCTGGTACTGGGTAACCGGTGAGCCGGCGCGCAGAGTGACGGCTGACGAGCTGGTGCAGGCGCTTTATCCCGGCGGCCGGCTGCATCCTGAGCTGGCCGCTCTGCTCGACAGGGATGCAGACGGCAGCATCGGTAACGGGGAAATGAAGCTGGATTCACCGGAGCAGTCGGAAGCTGTTCGCAAACTGTTGCAGGCCTCGGGGCTCGGGCAGGTGCGGATGACGGCCGAAATTCAGCCGTATTCGATCAGCCACAGTGTCGTTAACGGTGAGTGGGTGACGCGCCAATGCGACAGCTGCCACGGCGCTGACTCAATCCTGGCGGCGGCCTTTCCCCTGTCCGGGCACCTGCCGGGCGGAATGCTGCCGGCGGCTACCCATCAGGACCAGGTTGTACTCAGCGGCGTGGTGACGGCCGGGCCGGGCGGCGGCGCGACTTTCGTGGCGGACAACAGCAGCGCCGGCTATTACATCATCGGGTTGGACGGCCATGCCTGGATCGATCTGCTGGGACTATTGATGTTTCTCGGCGTTGCGTTCGGTGTGACGATTCATGCGATCGGCCGCTACCTGGCCAACCGCCGGCGCCCGCGCCATCAGGCCGCCACCCGGCGTGTTTACATGTATGACGCCTACGAGAGGCTCTGGCACTGGCTGCAGGCCGGCGTCATTCTGATGCTGATTTTTACCGGTCTGGTCATTCACAAGCCCCACTTTTTCGGCATGTTCAGTTTTGCCTACGTGGTGCAGATACACAACGTGCTCGGCTTTATCCTGCTGATCAACGCCGCCCTGGCGCTGTTCTACACCGTGGCCAGCGGCACGATCAAACGGTTCCTGCCGGCGCCCAAGGGCTTTTTCGGACGGGCGATGGCGCAGACCATGTATTACACCCGCGGAATCTTCGCCGGTCAGCCGCATCCGCTGGAGAAGACCCGGGAGCACCGTCTGAATCCGCTGCAGCAGGTAACTTACCTGATGATCCTGAACGTGCTGCTGCCGGCCCAGGTGGTCACCGGTGTGCTCATCTGGGGCATGCAGGAGTGGCCGGTGCTGGCGCAGAATCTCGGCGGCCTGCCGGTATTGGCCCCGCTGCACACCTTCCTGGCCTGGGCTTTTGCCGCCTTCATCGTCATGCACGTCTATCTCACTACCGCCGCGGGTGAAACAGCCGGTGCCGGTATCAAGTCGATGATCAGTGGCTGGGAAGATGTGGAAGTGCACGATTCATTGACCAAAACAGACGCCAAGGAGGCCGTCAATGCCTAAAGCTTATATGAACCCGTACCTTGCAGGTATCTTGCTTGGTATCGTTTTGTTCCTTGCGTTCTTCATCACCGGCACGGGGCTGGGCGCTTCGGGCGGGTTGAACCGCATGCTGGTGTTTTTCCAGAACCTGGCCGTGCCCGAACACATCAACCAGGTTCCGTATCTGCTCAAAATGGCCGGCGGCAGCCTGAATCCGCTGGACAGCTGGATCGTTTACCTGACGGTCGGCACGATCCTGGGCGGTCTTCTGTCCGGTCTGTGGGGCAAGCGGGTCAAGATTGAAACCAACAAGGGGCCGCGGATTGGCAACAAGACCCGCTGGATGATGGCTTTCCTTGGCGGGATCCTGATGGGCTACGGAGCCCGCCTCGCGCGCGGCTGCACGTCGGGGCAGGCGCTTTCCGGCGGCGCCGTGCTGTCGGTCGGCAGTTGGGCCTTCATGTTTGCGGTGTTCGCCGGGGCTTATGCATTTGCATATTTCCTGCGGCGCTTCTGGAACTAGGAGGAAGGACCATGACTTCATTTCCCTTACCCCTTGGTGAGCTGTTTGGTCACTATGGATCCTACGTGGTTTACCTGCTGGTCGGCCTGGCGTTTGGCGCCACGCTCGAAACCGCCGGCTTCGGAAACTCGAAAAAACTGGCCGCGCAGTTTTATTTCAAGGACCTGACCGTTTTCAAGGTCATGTTCACCGCCATCATCGTGGCCGGAACCCTGATATTCCTCTCATCGGCTCTGGGTTTGCTCGATTACAACCTGGTCTGGGTGCCGCCAACCTACCTGTGGCCCGGCATCGTCGGCGGCCTGATCATGGGTGTCGGCTTCATCGTCGGCGGATTCTGCCCGGGCACGTCACTGGTGGCGATGGCGACCGGTAAAATTGACGGCGTGTTTTTCGTGCTGGGCGTTTTATCCGGCATCTTCCTGTTTGGTGAAACGGTCAGCAATTTCGATATCTTTTTCGAGAGCTCCTACATGGGCCGGTTCACCTTGCCGGAACTGCTCGGCCTGGATTACGGCACGGTCATGCTGGCCGTCGTGGTCATGGCCCTGCTGATGTTCTGGGGTGCAGAAAAAGTGGAGTCGGCAGTCGGCGGCGAGACGGCGCAGAAAGCGCCGCGTTGGGCTGTTCCGGCTTCAGCGGCACTGGTGGCGCTGGCCGCCGTCAACCTGGCCGTTGGCCAGCCGGACAACACGGATCGCTGGAAAATGATCGAGGCGGAACAGGCTGCCCTGCTGGACGGCCGCGAGGTGCAGATCTCGCCGGCGGAACTGCTCAGCCTGATCAACGATTCACAGATCAAGGCGGTCCTGCTCGATGTGCGTGACGAGCGCTACTTCAACCAGTTCCATATCCACGGCGCCAGGCGCCTGCCGCAGGAACAGGTGGTTGATGCCACACGCGAGCTGATGTTCGAACCGGCCAATACCGTGTTTGTCACCATGGGCAACGACGAAACCGCAGCGACTGAAACCTGGAAAATGCTGAAGGCGGAGAGCCTGCCTAACGTCTACATTCTCGAAGGCGGCGTGAACAACTGGCTGCGAACTTATGGCGAAGACTGGTTCGTACAGGAACATTTTCTGCGCAACCGCGAGAATGATCAGCCGGCATTCCGTTTTGATGCGGCCCTGGGCTCCAGACAATCGGCGGCTGAACCGAATCCACATGCGTTCGAGATCGAGTTCGAACCGAAGGTCAAACTGGAGCTGAAGCGTGCGCCGACCAGCGGGGGGTGCGGTTAAGGAGCGGGCAAAACCGCTCCTACAGGACGGTTTTAAGCGCGTCGACGAAGTAGTCCATATTGCTGTCGTTGAACGAGGCGATGTTGACGCGGGCTGAGTCTACCGTGTAAATCGAGAACTCTTCCCGCAATCGGCGAATCTGGTCAACCGACAGTCCGAGGAACGAAAACATCCCGGACTGGCGCTGCAGGAAGGAGAAGTCCCTCTCGATCCCGGCGTTCGCGATTTTTTCCGACAGTATGTTGCGCAGACCGTTAATGCGGTTGCGCATGTCTGCCACTTCTTCCCGCCACAGAGCGGTCAGTTCGTCGGAATGGAGGATGATGTCGATGATTCCGGTGCCGTGGGTGGGCGGCATGGAGTAGTTTTTACGGGTCAGGGAATTGATCACCGTGACGACGTCCGAGGCCTTCTGAGGATTGTCGCAGACCGCGGAAATGGCGCCGACACGTTCGCGGTACACCGCAAAATTCTTGGAGCAGGAACTGGCTACCAGGACCTCCGGGCATTTTTCGGTAAACAGCCTGACGGATACAGTATCCTCTTCGATGCCGCGCTCAAACCCCATGTAGGCCAGGTCGATCATCGGCAGGAAGCCTTTTTCGGCGGTCAGGTCCGTGATCTCTCGCCACTGATCCTCGTTGGGGCTGACGCCGCAGGGATTGTGGCAGCAGGCATGGAACAACACCACGTCGCCCGGCCCTTTGCTACGCAGTGATTCCATCATCGCGTCGAACCGCAGGTCACTTTTTTGCCGGTCGAAATAAGGGTAGTTTTCCAACCGCAATCCGGCAGCCGGAAAAATCGCATCGTGGTTGGCCCAGGTCGGGTCGCTGGCCCAGACCGTCGCATCCGGAGCGGCCGCCTTGATCAGGTCGGCGCCCAGGCGCAGGGCGCCGGTGCCGCCGGGCGTCTGGATCGTATGCACACGCTGCTCGCTGTTCACCGCGCTGTCCTCGCCAAAAATCAGGTCCGTCATCGCGCTGTTGAAGCCGGCAACACCGGGAGGGCCCAGGTAGGACTTGGTCGTCTCGGTGCTGTTCAGGATTTTTTCCGCCTCTTTCACGCACTTCAGAATCGGGGTGCCGCCGTCTTCGTTACGGTAGACACCGATGCCCAGGTCGATTTTTTTCGGGCTGGGGTCAGCGGCGTGGGCGGAAATGATTCCCAGGATGGGATCGGGTGGGACGGCACTGAGCTTATCGAGCATGGAGGGGTTTCCTGGAAGAATAATGAATGACTGATTTTACCCCGGGGCAAGCTAAGGGCAAGTCCAAACTAAAAAAAAGCCCCGCAAGCGGGGCTGGTCATTTCTTGATTCTTGATCGTTATTAGTATTGTGAAACTGGTGCCCAGGAGAGGACTTGAACCTCCACGAGCTAATTGCTCACTGGCACCTGAAGCCAGCGCGTCTACCAATTCCGCCACCTGGGCATTAAAAAAGGCGGAGGAAAAGGGGGGAACCTCCGCCTGGGGGTCGATTCACAGGAAAAAGGGGGAACCTGCAAACCGGTGCGTACTGTAGTAATTAAGAGGGCCAAAGTCAACTAAAAACTCGGCGGATTCTGATTGCACCAGAATGCCGTTTTTAGGCGTATTGGCCTCTCCAATTGGCGCTACAATGTGCCTATGAGCAAAAAAAGAAAACAAACTGGCCACGGCCAGCGCATCGACGCGGAGGCGCCGGAGCGAAAGGATATTCTGGACCTGCTTGCCGAACGGGGCAGGCCCATGCAAAGGCGCGAAATTGTCGAGCGCCTCGACGTGGTTTCGGACGACAGCCGGGAAATCCTGCGGCGGCGTCTGCAGGCCATGGTGCGCGATGGGCAGTTGGTAAAAAACCGCCGCAATGCCTTTGGTTTGCCGGCCAAGATGGACCTGATCGCCGGCCGGATCAGCGCCCATCGTGACGGTTTCGGATTTGTGTTGCCTGATGACGGTGAGTCGGACCTTTACCTTTCATCCCGGGAGATGCGCAGTGTGCTTCACGGCGACCGCGTGCTGGCGTCGGTAATCGGCGTCGACGCTCGGGGACGCAGGGAAGGCGCGGTGCGGGAAATCCTCGAGCGGGCCCATCAGAGGGTGGTCGGTCGTTTCGTTGAAGAGAGCGGCATTGCGCTGGTCGTGCCGGATGATCCGCGCATCAACCAGGACGTCCTGGTCGCCGTCAAGGACACCGGCGGCGCGCGCCCCGGCCAGGTCGTGGTGGCGGAGATCCTGCAGCAGCCCGGTCCGCGTCAGCCACCGGTCGGGCGTATCGTTGAAATCCTGGGCAAAAGCGGGGCTCCGGGCATGGCGACAGAGATCGCCATACGGAATTTCGACCTGCCCTGGGAATGGCCGGACGGGGTGGAGCGCGAAGCAGACGCTTTCGGCGAAACCGTTACCGCGTCCATGTGCGAGGGCCGGCGGGATTTGCGCGATCTGCCGCTGGTGACGATCGACGGGGCCGACGCTCGGGATTTTGACGACGCCGTCTATGCCCAGCGCCGCAAGAACGGCTGGCGCCTGGTGGTCGCGATCGCTGACGTTTCTTCCTACGTAACGCCGGGCAGCCGGCTGGACGAAGAAGCGCTGAACCGTGCTACCTCGGTCTATTTCCCCGGCCGGGTCATCCCGATGCTGCCCGAGGCGCTCTCCAACGGGCTATGCTCGCTGAAACCGGAGGTGGACCGCCTGTGCGTGGTCTGTGACATGTCGATCAACGACTCCGGGCAGGTCACTCGCTCCCGCTTTGACCTTGCGGTGATGCGCTCGCAGGCGCGTTTGACCTATGAACAGGTCTGGGACTGGCTGGTCAGTGGAAGCGCTGAAATCAGGCCGGGCGCCGCCGCGGTATCGGAGTCACTGAAGGATCTTTACGGACTGTACAAGGCTTTTCGCCGGGCCCGGTCAAAACGCGGTGCGATCGACTTCGAAAGCACCGAAGTTCAGTTTCAGTTCGATGAGCGCGGGGCGGTGGCGGATATCGTGCCCTATGAGCGTAACGATGCCCACATGCTGATCGAGGAATGCATGATCACGGCCAATGTCCAGGCGGCCCAGTTCCTGTTGCGTAACGAGTTGGCGGCCCCGTTCCGGGCGCACGAGCCGCCGCAGCCTGACCGGCTCGAGACCCTTGAGCAGTTTCTGCGCGGCCTGGGCATCCGGGTGCCGTGGAAAGGCCGTCCGGAACCACGCGACTTCGAGAAAATAGTTCAGCAGGTGAAGGGCAGGGAGGACAAACCGCTGATCATGGCCGTGCTGCTGCGCGCACAGAGCCTGGCCACTTACCAGCCCGCCAATACGGGCCATTTCGGCCTGGCCCTGGAAGCATACTCACATTTTACTTCCCCGATCCGGCGCTACCCGGATCTGCTGGTACACCGGGCTATCCGCTACACGATAGAGCATCACGGCAGCAAGGGGTATCCCTGGTCGAGGGAGCAGATGGACAAACTCTGCGAAAGATGTTCCCACCTTTCGCGCCGCGCCGAGGAGGCGGAACGGGGTGTGGACGAGCGCCTGAAAGCGTATTTCATGGAGCAGCATATCGGCGACGAATTCAAGGGTCAGGTGACCGGAGTGACGTCATTCGGTTTATTCGTCGAACTGACGAAGAATCACGTCAGCGGGCTGGTGCACATCACCTCCTTGCCCAATGACTATTATCATTTCGACCCCGTCGTTCACCGCCTGACCGGCGATCGAACCGGCAAGGTTTTCCAGCTCGCACAGAAAGTGACGGTAAAGGTCATGGCGGTCAGCGTCGATGATCGCAAAATCGACTTCGAACTGGTGCGATGAGCCGGACGCCGTCCTCAAGCCTGCTGATAGGGATTCACTCGGTCGATTCCGCGCTCACCCGGGCGCCGCAGCAACTGCAGGGATTGACGGTCGCGGAAGAATGCCGCAATCCGCGGGTGCAGGAACTGGCCCGACGGGCCCGAGAAGCCGGCATCGGGGTTGAAACACAGGCCCGTGCCGTGCTGGATCGCAGAAGCGAAGACGAGCGCCACCAGGACATCATTGCAGAATTCATTCCTGCCAATACCGGCGTTGAAAAAGACCTCGATGGCATGCTGGACGCGATTGACACCACGCCGCTGGTGCTGGTGCTGGACGGTGTGCAGGATCCGCACAACCTGGGCGCCTGCCTGCGCACAGCGGAGGCTGCCGGGGTTAACCTGGTGATCCTCCCCAAAGACCGCTCCGCCGGCCTGACGCCGGCCGCACGCCGCTCGGCGTCCGGTGCTGCCGAAGTGCTGCCGATCCTGTTTGTGACCAACATGGCGCGCGTACTGCGGCGGCTTAAAGAGCGCGGGATCTGGCTGGCCGGAACCAGCGACCAGGCTGGCCAAAGTCTGTTTGACGCGGATCTGTCCGGTCCGGTCGGCCTGGTCATGGGCAGCGAGGGCAAAGGCATGCGGCGCCTGACGTCCGAACTGTGTGATTTTCACCTGTGCATCCCGATGCAGGGCTCGGTCAGCAGCCTGAACGTATCGGTAGCCACGGCGGTCTGTCTCTACGAGGTCGTCAGGCAGCGCCGGGGCTGATGGCTCTCAACACAACATGCAGCTTCACGCTCCCCGGCTGGCTGGAACCGTTCGTTGCCGGCTGGGACGCGCCGCTGGCAAGCGCCGAGCAGCGTATGGCACTGGCGGTGGCACTGGCGGCCGAGAACGTGAAGCACCACACCGGCGGGCCGTTCGGGGCGATCGTAATCGAGGAGCACAGCAACCGCCTGTTGGGCGTCGGCGTCAACCTCGTGACCGCGGTTGAGCTTTCCATGGCGCATGCCGAAATGGTCGCCGTCAGCCTCGCTCAGGGTGCGTCCGGCCACTGGAATCTCGGCGCCGGCAAAGAGGTCCAGCTTGTGACTTCGTGCGAGCCCTGCGCCATGTGCTTCGGCGCCGTGCCCTGGTCCGGGGTTCGCAGTATTGTCTGGGGAGCGTGCAGGGAAGATGCCGAGGCGGCCGGTTTCGATGAGGGCGATAAGCCGGCGGACTGGCAAGAGTCACTCGAACGCCGAGGGATCACCACCCGGGGCGGAGTCCTGCGCCGGGAAGCCGCCCGGGTGCTGGCGCGTTACGCCAGCCGTTCCGGCGCAATCTATCACCCTGAAAATAGCCGAGGCGAATCATGACCCTGAAAATTGCACTTGCGCAAATTGCCCCGGTCTGGCTGGACCGCGAGGCGACGCTGGCTAAAGTCTCGAAGCAGGCCGAAAAGGCCGCCGCAGAGGGCGCAGACCTGGTCGTTTTTGGCGAGGCGCTGGTTCCCGGCTACCCACTGTGGCCGGAGCTCACGGGCGGCGCGCAGTTCAACAGCGCGGTTCAGAAAGATATTTTCGCGCATTACGCAGCCAACGCTGTCGATTTGCAGCGTGGTCAGCTCGATGAGCTTTGCGCTACGGCCGCCAGGCTCGGGATTGCAATGTACGTGGGCCTGATCGAACGTTCCGCCCAGCGCGGCGGTTTCAGCCTGTTTGCCACGCTGGTTTACATCGCGCCCGACGGCACGATGGGCTCTTCCCACCGTAAATTGATGCCGACCTACGAGGAACGCCTGGTTTGGTCGCCCGGCGACGGCAACGGGCTACGGGTGCATCAACTCGGGGAGTTTACCGTCGGCGGCCTCAACTGCTGGGAAAACTGGATGCCGTTGCCGCGCGCGGCGCTGTACGGGCAGGGCGAAAACCTGCACGTGGCCGTGTGGCCCGGCAGCCGCCGAAATACCGAAGACATCACCCGGTTCATTGCCCGGGAATCGCGGTCTTACGTGGTTTCGGTCAGCGCCCTGATGCACCGTGACTGGATTCCGGACGAGGTTCCGCATGCAGACTTGATCCGGGCGGGTATTCCAACTGAATCCGACGGCTGGCTGACAGATGGCGGGTCCTGTGTTGCCGGTCCGGACGGTAACTGGGTGCTGGAGCCCCAGGTCGGTGAGGAAAGTCTGTATTTCGCCGAGGTTTCAATCGAAGCAGTCGCCCGCGAGCGCCAGAATTTCGATCCGGCCGGGCATTACTCGCGCCCCGACGTGACCCGCCTCAAAGTCAACCGCAAGCGCCAGAAAACCGTCAGTTTCGAAGACTGACCGGCGGGTTACGGTGTCGGCCAGTTGAGCCTTTCCTTCACGCGCTTCTCGAGCGACTCCAGCGGCGCGCCCACCAGGTCCAGGTTTAATTCATCGACAACTTCTGATTTCAGGCTCTTGCTCATTTGAGCACGCAGCCGTCCAAGCGTTTTTGGATCGGCGACCAAAACCAGGTGCTCAAATGATTTCCGGTTCGCCGCCTGTTCGAGCTTTTTGATCAGTTTGCGGGTAAAAGCCTGCTCCGCCAGGTCCTGGGCGTCGGAACGCTGTTTCTTGGAGTGGCTGGCCGGCCCCTGAGCGTGAAACGAACGGCCGCTGCCGTCCGACACCAGGTCCCTGCTGCGCTTGTGCAGCGCCTCTGAAGTCAGCTTCTGCACTTCACGAAATTGATAGGGTTTTCTGCGCATCTCGAGAATTCGGGCGTTGCCGCTGTCCGCGACGAGCACCCAGTAGTTAGAAGAAAGAACTTTCATGACTGATCCTCCAACTCAGGTTCAGTTTCACCACGGGCGCGCCGCAGCGTGCCGGTGGATGGGCAGTAGATTCGCCTGCCTCACCATTTTACTGTCTACCCAATTCATCCCGCTGGTATTGACCGTCGTCAAGCAAGCGCCTGAATAGGCTTCCAGGCGGAACCGCGTTGGCAGGCGGGCGTTGTGTAAGGCGGCGCCGCGAAAAGGGGGGGCGGGATGTGCTGAACTCAGGCGATTTCGGAGCGAAGATTTTCCAGATATTCCTGCATCAATTCGGCCCGGCGGTGCGCCTCTTCACGCCCGGCCGCCGTCTGCATAGTAGCGGGCAGTTTGAACAGCTTGGCGTAGAAATGATCGATCGTGTACAAGGAATCATCCGGTTCGCGCTGATCGCAAAAAGGATCTTCCAGATCGAACAGAGGGCGGCGCAGGTGGCCGCCGACCAGCAGGCAGCGGGCGATGCCGATGGCGCCCAGCGAGTCAAGGCGGTCGGCGTCCTGCACAACCTTCGCCTCCAGGCTGCGGGGTTTGATGTCCGCGCTGTAACTGTGTGCTTCGATGGCGTGATAGACGTCGGGCAACTGCTCTGCGGGATAGTGCGTGCCGGACAGGAAGTCGACGGCTGCAGCGGCCGCCAGGCGCGAACCGAGGGCCCGCTGAGGGCTGTCCTTGGCAACCGCTACGCAGTCATGCAACCAGGCTGCGGGCACGGTAATGAACGCATTTGCATCTTCAATATCAGTTAGATAGGCACAATTCTTAACTACTCTTTTAACATGGCTGAGGTCGTGTGCGGCGTCAGCCGGGGTCATGGTTCCCAGGAACTCAAGGCAGGCCCGCTGCAGCTCCGTTAGCGTCACCGTCTGCGCTGGTTGCGTGGCTTGCGGTGCCTGGGCTGCTTTTTCTTCCGTGAATCGGGTCTGCCGGCCCGGCCTGGCTTACCGCGTCCGCTGCCGGGGGGCTGCTTCAGTGACAGGCCGCTGGGGGCGGCGGGCAGGCCGATATCGCTTCGAAGCACTTCGTGATCCCGGGGCGAGAGTTCAGACCACTGGCCCATGCGCAGGCGCTTGGGCAGGAAGGCAGCGCCGTAGCGCACCCGCTTGAGCCGGCTCACGGTCAGACCCTGCGATTCCCACAGTCGCCGGACTTCGCGGTTACGCCCCTCCATGATGGTCACGTGATACCAGTAATTCTCGCCGGTGCCGCCGGCTTCCTGGATGTCGCTGAAGCTGGCCGGGCCGTCGTCGAGCTCCACGCCGTCTTTCAGATGCTGCAGCTGTTCTTCACTCGCTTTGCCACGAATCCGGCAGGCGTATTCACGGTCAACGTTGCTGGAAGGATGCATCATCGCGTGGGCGAGTTCGCCGTCGGTGGTCAGCAACAGCAGGCCGGTCGTGTTCATGTCCAGCCGCCCGATTGCGACCCAGCGGGCGTTTTTAACGCGCGGCAAGCGGTCGAATACGGTCTTCCGGCCCTCCGGGTCTGAGCGGGAAGTCAATTCCCCCTCGGGCTTGTTGTAAATCAGCGTGCGATGCAGCACCGGTTCGGAGACCACGCGCCAGCTTTTATCGTCAAACGCGATGGTGTCGCCGGTCGTAACGGTCCGTCCGAGCTCTGCTTTTTCGCCGTTGACCCGAACGTTGCCCTCGGCGATCTGCTTTTCCAGCCCTCGCCGCGAACCGAGACCGGCAGCGGCCATCAGTTTCTGCAGCCGTTCAGGAGTCGTCTTCGGCGGTTTCAAGTTCCAGCTCCGGCTCGATGCTGTCCATGTCCTTGATTTCGGCCAGTGAAGGCAGATCATCTAGGCTGGTGAGGTTGAAATAGTCGAGGAACGCTTTGGTGGTTCCAAACAGGGCGGGCTTGCCGGGCACGTCCCGGTGACCGACAACCCGGATCCACTCGCGTTCCTGCAGCGTCCTGATGATATTGGTCCGCACCGACACGCCGCGCACTTCTTCAATATCGCCGCGCGTGATCGGCTGGCGGTAAGCGATCAGCGCCAGGGTTTCCAGCAGTGCGCGGGAGTACCGCTGAGGCCGCTGTTCCCACAGCCGCGAGACCCATTGGTTGACATCTTCCCGGGCCTGGATACGGAACCCGCTGGCGACTTCCTTCAGTTCCAGGCCGCGCTCCGCGTAATCTTCGCCCAGTTCTTCCAGCGCCTTGCCCAGATCGTTATCGGAAGGGCGTTCCTCCTCCTTGAATACGCGCGACAGCGTGGCCAGGCTGACCGGTTCATCGGCCGCCAGCAAAACCGCTTCCAGTATGCATTTCAACGAAGATCTGGGTGTATCGCCAATGCGAGCCATGGTCGTTCCTTTATTCCGGCCGTTTCACGTAAATTTGACCCATGGGCTCATTCTGAATGATATCCACAATCCGTTCACGGGTAAGTTCCATCAGTGCGAGAAAAGTCACGACCACTCCCATGCGTCCTTCCTCGGGCGTAAAAAAGTACTGGAACTCCATGTAAGGATTCTTGCGCAGCCGGTCGATAATCGAAGTCATCCGCTCACGCACCGACAGCGGTTCCATCTGCACCTGGAGGCTGACAAACAGGTCGGCCCGTGTCAATACGTCACGCAGGGCATCGAGCATTTCGCCAAGATCCACTTCGGGAGGAATCTGCACCACGTGCTGGTCCTGCACGAAAGCGCTGGCGACGACGAAATCGCGGCCGTCACGCGGCAGGTCGTCCAGGTTCTCCGCTGCCTGCTTGAAGCGTTCGTACTCCTGCAGCCGGCGCACCAGCTCTGCGCGCGGGTCCTGCTCGTCTTCATCGTCACCCGGCGGCCTCGGCAGCAGCATGCGTGACTTGATCTCCGCCAGGATGGCGGCCATGACCAGGTATTCGGCCGCGAGTTCGAACTGCAGGTCTTCCAGCAACGCGATGTAACCCATGTACTGCCTGGTGATGTCCGCGATAGGAATGTCGAGGATATCGAGATTCTGTCGCCGGATCAGGTACAGCAGCAAGTCGAGCGGACCCTCGAACGCCTCCAGGAAAACCTCGAGTGCATCCGGCGGGATATAGAGATCTTTTGGCAGTTGAGTAAGGGGCTGGCCCTGAACAATCGCGAACGGCATTTCCGCCTGTTGTGCAGGGGGGTTGTTATCCGTATCCGGTTGTTCGGTGGTGGCGACCATGAGGTGGCTAGAAGTCTACCACGCCCTGTCCCTGCCGAAGCACGCGAGGCGTATTATCGGTCAGATCCAGCAGTGTCGTGGGTTCCAGCGGACAGTACCCGGAATCCACAAACAGATCGACGTCGCGGTGCACGGCGTCGTAGAGGTCTTCCGTATCGAGGATTTCATCCTCCATACCGGGCAGAATCAGCGATGAGCTGAAGATGGGTTCATCGATCGACTCCAGGATAGCCTGGACAATTTCATGATCGGGTATGCGGATACCGATTTCCGAAGGCCGTTTCTGTCCGTGGTGCTTCGGCACATTACTGGTTGCGGGCAGAATGAACGTATAAGGGCCGGGCGCCAGTCGCCGGATCAGCCGGTGGGCCCAGTTGCTTACTTTTGCAAAACGGCTGACATCGGACAGGGAGCGGCAGCAATAGGTAAAGTGGTCCTTGCGGTTCAGCTGGCGCAGCCGGATCACCCGGTCCTGGGCCTTGCGGTTGCCTGCCCGCCAGCCAAGCGCATAGCCGGAATCGGTGGGATAGGCGATCAGACCGCCGCGCACCAGAACGGCGACGACATTTTCGATCAGCCTGGGTTTGGGCCCGGTGGCCCTGATTTCGATCCGTTCACTCATTTCTGTGCCGAAAACCCCGTTAACAACCGCGCTATTCTAATGCACATGGCGGCGCGGTAACACCGCTGTGAAACGATCTTTACCCGGCGTCGCTCAGCACGTAAGCTTTGCGCATGTGGTACGTCATTTATGCACAAGATTGTCCCGACTCCCTGGCGGCTCGCCTGGCGGCCCGCCCGGCGCACGTTGATCGGCTCAAGTCTCTGCTGGAGCAGGGCCGGTTGCTGCTGGCTGGCCCGCGTCCCGCCATCGATGCAGAGGATCCGGGCCCCGCGGGATTTGCGGGTTCGCTGGTCGTCGCGCAGTTTGATTCTCTCGATGATGCCCGCCAATGGGCCGACGAAGATCCCTACGTCGCCTCCGGGGTCTACGAGTCGGTCGAGGTCACTCCGTTCAAACGGGTCATGCCGCTATGAATCCCAATCTCAGAAAAGGTGAAATCCACCGGCTGCTCAGCGACGCTTTCACGCCCGAATCCCTCGGCGTGGAAGATGAAAGCTATCTTCACGAAGGGCATGAAGGCGCGAAGGACGGCCGCGGCCATTTCCGCGTACTGATTATCGCCGAGGCGTTCGAAGGAAAGTCCATGATCGAGCGGCACCGGATGATTTACCGGGTCCTCGACGACATGATGCGGCTGGATATCCACGCGCTCGCGATCGACGCCTGGTCGCCCGACGAACTCGACCGTTAAGCCGCCGTACGTGGCCGGTCAGCGCCCCCCGTGCTCCGCCACCACCGTCGTGTAGACGCCGCCGCGGACGTTGAATATGGCTTCAAGGCGGGCATAACGGGGATTGATCGCCGCGACCAGGTCATCCAGGATCGCATTGGTCACCGCCTCGTGAAAAGCACCCGTTTCGCGAAAGCTCCACAAGTAGAGTTTCCAGGATTTCAGTTCAACGCAGGACGCGTCCGGAATATACTCCAGCTTGATCGTCGCGAAGTCCGGTTGACCGGTCTTCGGGCAGAGACAGGTGAATTCTGGTGAATCGATACGGATGGTATAATTCCGCGACGGTTTGGGGTTCGGAAATACATCTAGTTCTTTGCTCGGTAACGTGCTCATGGCAACTCCGGAAATTTCCCTGTAGATTAGCCCGAAACAAAATTAACGGGCCACACAATTAGAAAATCAGGCAGTTTAGCTATTAAATGAATAAAACATCAATGTTGCGTTACGCGACAGTCAAGACAGGTTTGCACAGAGGCGCCCGCGGATGAGGCTTTCCGCAATCAAACTCGCCGGTTTCAAGTCGTTCGTGGACCCGACCACGTTCCAGGCGCCCACCAACCTGACCGGAATCGTCGGACCCAACGGCTGCGGCAAATCGAACATCATTGACGGTGTGCGGTGGGTCATGGGAGAAGGCTCGGCCAAGGTCCTGCGCGGAGAATCCATGGCCGACGTGATTTTTTCCGGGTCATCTACGCGCAAACCGGTGGGAACCGCCACCGTCGAGTTGATTTTTGACAATACCGAGGGCCGCATTGCCGGCCAATTCGCCGGCTACAACGAAATTTCCGTCAAGCGCCAGGTGTCCCGGGACGGGGTGTCCGTTTACTACCTGAACGGTACACGCTGCAGGCGCAAAGACGTGCGGGACCTGTTTCTCGGCACCGGCCTGGGTTCTCGCAGTTACTCGATTATCGAGCAGGGCATGATCTCAGAGATCGTCGATGCCCGGCCGGAAGAAATTCGCGCACACCTGGAAGAGGCGGCCGGGATTTCCAAATACAAGGAACGGCGCCGCGAAACCGAACGCCGCATCCAGCACACGCGGGATAACCTGTCGCGACTGGCGGATTTGCGCGATGAAGTTGGCAAGCATCTCAGCAGGCTCAAGCGCCAGGCCAGGGCTGCCGTGCGCTACCGCAAGTTCAAGCAGGAGAAGCGCGAACTGGAGTCCCGCCTGATGACCCTGCAGTGGAAGGACCTGATGTCCCAGGCCGATAAAGGAAAGCAGGACCTTGCCAAACGCGAAACCGCTCTGCAGGAAAGCATTGCGCTGCAGCGTGCGGCCGAGGCGGCACTGGAAAAACTGCACCAGGACCAGGGCCAGGCCAGCGAGTCTTTCAATGAGGTTCAGGGCGAGTTGTATGCGGTGGGCAGCGACATTGCGCGGCTGGAGCAGACCATCCAGCATGCCCGCGAACTGCAGGAACGGCAGAAGACGGAATTCGAGGAGACAGAAGCCGCGCTGCAGGACCTGGAAAAACACAAGGTTCTGGACAAGGCCCAGGTCGAGCAACTGACCCGGGCGCTGGCCGAAGTGGAACCGGCACTGGCGGCCGCCAGAAAAAGCGAAGACGCCGCAAGCGAGGAAATGGCCCAGGCCGAAAGCGCGGTCGCTGAATGGCAGAAGCAGTTTGAACAGCACCACCTGAAAAGCACCGACAGTAACCGGGAGGGCGACCAGGCGCGGTCCAGGATCGAAGTGCTCGACCAGCGGCTGCTGCAGGCCGCGCAGCGGATCGAGGCGCTGGATCTCGAAGCAGGCTCGATCAATACCTCCGGCATGCAGGGCGAGTTGGACAGCCTGGAGAAAGAATCGCAAGTTCTGGCGAAACAGGAGCGCGCGCAGCAGCAGGAACTCGATAAGCTGCGGAAAGAAATTGAAAAAATGCAAACCGGACTTCGTTCTGCCGAAGAGCGGTTTGGCTCGGTTCAGCGGGACCTGCACACCCGGGAAGGCCGATTGCAGTCTCTCGAAGCCCTGCAGCAAGCTGCTCTGGAGGACCGGGACGGCGAACAATGGCTGCGGGCGCAGGGCTTGTCCGATGCGCCCCGGCTGGCCAAGGCGATCAAGGTCGAGTCCGGCTGGGAAGCTGCCGTTGAAGTGGCCCTGGGTCACTGGCTGCAGTCAGTGCTGGTCGGTCAGGACAGTCACTACGACCGGGCGCTGGACGGGCTGGAAAACACTTCGCTGGATTTCATCGAAAATCGTTCCGGCGGCGTAGAACCGCGCAAAGGCAGCCTGGCCGACAAGGTCAAGGCGCCCGACGCAGTCATCAGCTGGCTCAACGAAATCACCACGGTCGCTTCGCTCGATCAGGCCTGGTCCGCACGCGGTGGTCTGGATGACTCCGGATCCCTGATTACGCCGGCGGGAGAGTGGATTGGCAAAAGCTGGGTTCGCGTTGCCCGGGGCCAGACGGAACAGGACAGTATGCTTGCGCGTGAAAAAATAATTGCGCGGCTGCGAAAAGAAGTCAGCCAATTGTCCGCTGACGCAAGCGGGCTTTCGGCGGAGATTACCGAATCGCGCGACGCGGTGAAACAGACGGAGAGCCGCATCCAGGCGGCACAGTCCGATGTGAATTCACTGCATCGGAAACGCAACGAAGTCGACGGCCAGCTCGAGAGCCGGCAGTCCAGTATCAAATTGATGACCGGCCGTCAGCAGTCTGTGACCGAAGAATCGGTCAAGCTCAGGCAACAGGTAGAACAGGACCAGGCCGAGGTACGCTCGGCGCGTGGCGGGCTGGAAGGTATCCTGTCCCGCATGGCCGGCCTGAAAGAAGAGCGCGACGCCCTGGATGCGCAGCGCAGTGCTTTGATGGCGCGCAGAGACCAGGCCCGAAACGGGTTGGCGTCGGCCAGGGACAGCCGACATGAACTCGCCCTTAAAGCCGAATCGCGAAGGGCCAGCCTGGATTCATTGCAGCAATCGCTGGAGCGTATGGACACGCAGTTAAGCCAGTTGCAGCAGCGCTACATCGGCTTGAGCGAACAGCTGGCGAAAGTCGACCAGCCGGAACAACTGCACGCCGGCGAAATGGATGCGCTGCTGGGCCGCAGAGTCGAGACCGAAACCCGGCTCGCTTCGGCCCGCGCCCACCTGCAGGGGTTGGAAAACGAATACCGGGATAAGGACGGGCAGCGGCAGCAGGCGATCCAGCAATGCGATGATATTCGCCAGGGGCTTGAACGGGCCCGGTTAAAGCAGCAGGAACTTGAGCTCAGTGCGCGCGCTATCCAGCGCCAGGTCGATGAACTTGGAGAGGACGTGGCGGCGCTGGCGGAATCCGTTCCCGAAGATGCGGAATCCGGGGACTGGAAAGAAAAACTCGAGCAGCTCCAGCTCAAGATCACACGGCTCGAGCCGGTCAATCTGGCCGCGATCCAGGAATTCGAGGAAGAACAGAAACGCAAGGAATACCTCGACGCACAAAACGATGACCTGTGCTCGGCGCTGACCACGCTGGAAAACGCCATTGCCAAGATCGACCGCAAAACGCGCACCCGCTTCAAGGAGACCTTCGAGCGGGTGAACAAGGGCGTACAGGAACTTTTTCCGCGGCTGTTCGGCGGCGGGCATGCCTACCTCGAGTTGACCGGCGAGGACCTTTTGACCACCGGCGTCAGCATCATGGCGCAGCCGCCGGGTAAACGCATCAGCAGTCTGCACCTGCTTTCAGGCGGGGAAAAAGCTTTGACCGCGGTATCGTTCGTGTTTTCCATTTTCCGGCTGAATCCAGCACCTTTCTGCCTGCTGGACGAAGTCGATGCGCCGCTGGACGACGCCAACGTCGTGCGCTTTTCCACCATGGTCCGCGAAATGTCGGAGTCGGTGCAGTTCATTTACGTCACCCACAACAAGATCACGATGGAAATGGCGTACCAGATGAGCGGTGTTACGATGAGGGAGCCGGGCGTTTCACGCCTGGTGCAGGTGGATATCGACGAGGCCGCCAGGCTGGCGGCCAGCTGAACGGACCAGAGACGGGTAGAGGTAGATTGTGGAAGCATCAACACTGCGCTGGATACTGATCGTTGTCGGGCTCATCATCGTGGGCTCGATTTTTCTGTTTGGAAATCCCGACAGGAAGCGAAAGCCCAAGGCTTCCCGCCGGAAGCCGGCGGATTTGTCCGACCGGCGCGAACCCACACTGGATGGGACCGAAGAAGACCGCGAGACACGGGATCTAAAGTTCGAGGGGCTGGACGGGGAAGGTGAGATCGCCGCCCAGCAGGAACTGAAGATCGACCGCAGCGACGCGCCCGCGAAATCTGCGCCGCCACGAAAACCGGCTGGACCACCGCCGGAGAAAATCGTCACCCTGTATTTACTGGCCTCGGACAACCGCGTGATTACCGGCGCCGAATTGCTGCAGGCCACGGTCAGCACCGGGATGGACTTTGGTGACATGAATATTTTTCATCGCCTGCCCGAAGGATCTGAACAACCCGTCTTCAGCCTGGCCAATGCGGCCAAGCCCGGATACTTCGAGCGCGACGAATGGAACACCTTTGAAACTGGCGGACTGGCCCTCTTCATGGCGCTGCCGGGGCCGGTCAACGGACTGGACGCCTGGGACTCGATGCTGGCCACTGCGCGAAGGATCAGCGAAATTCTGCATACCGATCTTTTGGACGGCGAGCGCAACACCTTCACCCGGCAACGCGAGGCCCAGCTGCGCGAGGAAATGAGGGAATACGACCGGAAGAAGTCCTGAAAGCCATGGTGCAACCGGCATGAACAAAGCGCAGGCGGAACGGCGGATAAACGAGCTGCGCGCCGAAATTGACCAGCATGATTACCGCTATTATGTGCTGGACGCACCGTCCGTTCCCGATGCCGAGTACGACCGGCTGATGCGCGAGCTGCAGGCGCTCGAGCATGACTATCCCGAATTTTCGAGCGCTGAATCGCCCACCCAAAGGGTCGGCGGCGAGCCCCTGGAGGGCTTCGCCGAGGTTCGCCACGAGACGCCCATGCTGTCGCTGGCCAACGCGTTCAGCGAAGAAGAAATTCATCAGTTTCACGACCGGGTTCTGCGTGGGCTGGAAACCGAACATGCTGATTACGTCGCCGAGCCGAAGCTGGACGGCGTCGCCATCGCCCTGCGTTACCGGGACGGCCGCCTGCAGCAGGCCGCCACCCGCGGTGACGGCGTCACCGGCGAGGACGTCACGTCCAATGTACGCACCATTGCAGCGATTCCGCTGCAGCTGCGAACTCCACGGGTAGCCCCCGCCTGGCCGGCCACACTGGAAGTCCGGGGTGAAATTTACATGCCGCTGGCGGGCTTCATACAGTACAACGAAAAACTGAAAAAAGACGGCGGCAAGGAACTGGTCAACCCGAGAAACGCGGCGGCCGGAAGCCTGCGGCAACTGGATCCGCGGCTAACAGCCCAGCGGCCGCTGGCCTTTTACGCCTACAGCATGGTGGCGGCTGAAGGCATGCCGGAAAGCCATTTTGAAGCGCTTGCGTTACTGAAACGCTGGGGTTTCCCGGTCAATCCGGAAATCCAGCGCGTGCGTGACGCCGTCGGATGCCTTGCCTATTACCGCGCGATGGCGGAGAAACGCCCGAATCTGCCTTACGACATCGATGGTGTCGTGTTCAAACTGGACGACCGTGAGCAGCAATCCACGCTCGGATTCGTCAGCCGCGCACCGCGTTGGGCGATTGCCCAGAAGTTTCCCGCACAGGAAGAGATAACCCGCCTGCTGGAAATCGACGTGCAGGTGGGAAGGACCGGAACCATTACGCCGGTTGCGCGCCTGCAGCCGGTCTTCGTCGGAGGCGTAACGGTCACCAACGCCACGTTGCACAATCTCGATGAGATCCGGCGCAAGGATGTGCGCGCCGGCGACTGGGTCGTGGTGCGGCGGGCAGGGGACGTCATTCCGGAGGTGGCGCGGGTGGTCATCGAGCGCCGGGAAGGGGATCCGGCTGAATTCCAGATGCCGGAACACTGTCCGGTGTGCGGGTCTGCGGTCGAGCGTGATGAAGGCGAGGCTGCATTCCGCTGCACCGGCGGGCTGTTTTGTGCGGCCCAGAGAACCCGCAGTATCCAGCATTTCGTATCGCGCAAGGCGCTGGACATCGAGGGGCTCGGAGAAAAACTGGTGGTGCAGCTGGTGGAATCCGGCCTGGTGCACTCTGTTGCGGATATCTACATGCTCACGCGGGAACAGCTGACCGGGCTGGAAAGGATGGGCGAAAAATCAGCGGACAATCTGCTGGCCGAGCTGGACAGGAGCAAGACACCGGACCTGGACCGCCTGCTGTATGCGCTCGGAATCCGCGACGTCGGCGAAGTCACGGCGCGCTCACTCGCCCTGCATTTCAAGTCACTCGATAAAATCATGCAGGCGAACGAGGAAGAGCTGCTGGATGTTCCCGATATTGGCCCCGTCGTTGCCGGCCACGTCCATTCGTTTTTTCGGGAGCCTCACAACACCGATGTCATCGCACAGCTGGAGGCGGCCGGTGTGCGCTGGCAAGCGGTCGAGTCAGCGGGCGGGGAGCAGCCACTGGACGGACAAACCTGGGTGCTGACCGGAACGCTGGGCATGCCCCGCGCGCGGGCCAAAAACCTGCTCGAAGCCCTGGGTGCGCGTGTATCCGGCAGTGTCTCTGCGAAAACTTCGGTGGTGCTCGCCGGTGAGGCCGCCGGTTCGAAGTTGCGCAAGGCGAAAAAACTGGGGGTGGAAGTCATCGACGAAGCGGCATTTAACCGCCTGCTGGAGTCCTACGGCTCCAGCTTGTAGACCGGCGCGGGCCGGCCCTCGGTGGTCACGATGATGCTGCCGGGTTCGTGCCCGAATGCGACCGCCTCTTCCTGCAAGCCAGGCGGTCCCGGGTATTCGACCGGAGTCCGTTGAAACGCCTCGGCCCAGCTCTCACCGCTCTTTCTTTCGAACAGGTACAGGCTGCGGTAAGTGATCACGGCAGCGGTCCGCCCGTCAGCTGAAATGTCCATTCCCGTGGGCTGGGAAACCCACATTCCCCGCTTTGGGTTGCGCAGGATGTCCAGCCGAGTGGGCGGCCTGAATACCGGCACCTCCGCCAGAAATATGGCCTCGACTTCCTGTTCCCACAGAGCGAGGTCAAGCGGAACGCCGTAGAGCCGGGGCGGTTGATCACGCTTGGACATGAACAGGATCATGTCGTTGAACGAGTCATAGGCAACCGCTTCCACGTCGCGCGGGCCGTCGGGATAGCGCACATCAACCCGGTGGGCGGGATTCTGCTTGCCGGAATACGAGCCGGCTGCAGGCTCGCGAATGAAGTACAGGCTTACTTTTTTCCGGCTTTGCAGATTGTCCCCGACATCGGCGATCACCAGCAGCGGACCCTCATCACCGATTACACGGGTGATGTCCTCCCAGTCCCTGTTGGAGGCGCCCTTGATTTTAATATCGCCCAGGTCACGCCCCCCCTCGTCAACGGCATAGATCCGCGTTCCTTCATCGTTGTGAACGAAATAAACGCCGCCGTTTCCGGCCTGGATACCGCTGGCTTCGTCTATTTTTTCTGACTGCAGCTTGCCGATGACCTGAAATCGCGGCAGGGTCGCTTCGCCCGGCGCCGGAGCGGCAGCCGGCTCGCAGCCCGTAAGTAACAGCAGAGTCAGTAAGGAAACGAGTTTAGTGGTCATCTTCAGGTGTCTCTATTCGAGTCAACAGTATAGAATCATCCGCAGCTAAACGTTCATATTTCAGGGTTTCCCATGCCGATTTCTAAGTCAAGACTGTTTGTCCTGGTCCTCTTGTTTTTCTCATCCTTTCCCGCATGGGCGGCGAAGACCGACGTGGTTTTCCTGAATAACGGAGATCGTGTCACCGGTGAAGTCAAAAGCCTGGAGCGCGGCATGCTCGAGTTCAAGACCGACCACATGGGCACCGTGCTGATTGAATGGGAGGATATCGAGGAAATTATCAGCCAGACCGGGCAGTCGGTCGAGTTGACCAACGGCCAGCGTTTTTACGGTCCGCTGGCCAAGCCGGAAAACAGTGACATGCTGATGGTTGCGACCCCGCTGGGCGCAATTGGTGTCAGTACGATGGATGTAGTGTCGATGTACCCGGTGGAATCAGGTTTCTGGAACCGTCTTGATCTCAGCGCTCAGCTGGGTTTTGCCTGGGACAAAGGCAGTAGCGTCGGTAAATACAGTTTCGGGCTGGATGCCGAATACCGTGATCCAAAATTCATTACCCGGGCGAGGTTCACAACGGAAATTACGACACAGCAGGGCAGGGACGACACATCCCGGGCCGTGCTGAGCGCCAGTCACATGGTGTTCAGGGAAAACAAGAAATTCATTCCCTACTTTGGCAACCTGGAACAGAATGACGAACTGGGTATCGATCTCAGGGCGCTGATCGGCGCCGGTATTGGCTGGGTGCCCGTCCGCTCGAACCGCAACTGGTTCTCCCTGGCGGGCGGACTGGCCGTGAATCGTGAAATTCCGATGGACGGTGCGGGAGAAACGAACCTGGAAGCTGTAGGCATGCTGAGTTATGAATATTACAGGTACGCCAGTCCGGAGCGAAAGTTCGATGTGAGCCTGACCGTTTTTCCCAGCCTGACAGACTTCGGACGCTGGCGCGCCGATTTTTCCACCAGTTTCCGCTGGGAAATGCTGTCAGACCTGTTCTGGGTACTGAGTTCGTATGCCAGTTACGACAGTGATCCGCTGTCTATCAACGCCGAGAACAGCGACTACGGATTCAACTCTTCCCTGGCTTATAAGTTTTGAGCGAAGAAGTCCCGCATGGCCCGCGTGACGTCTTCCGGTTCCTCGATGCAGGCCGAGTGCCCGCCGCGGGGCAGCACGCGTAACACGGATCCCTCGATGGCCTTGTGCATCCGCTCTGACTTGGCCGGAGGCGTGGCCACGTCTTCTTTTCCGACAATGATCAGTGTAGGGGTGTTTATTTTGCCAAGTTGATCGTAAACGCCATCGCGATCAATCACACCGTGTGCAGCCAGGCTGGTGCCCTTGCGATTCAGGCCCATCAGGTGCTGGTGCCATTTGGAACACACCTCCGATTTGGCCGGGTCTTCCAGAAAGGAGCGGCCAAACATGATCTTCATCAGCGGCTTGATGACCAGCCGGAAGCTGAGCCAGCGCCCGATGAACGCCATTCGGCGGTACGGCCCCTTGTTCTGCTCCGGTTCCGGATCGGCTGTGGTATCCATCAGCACCAGCGAGCGGAGCAGTTCCGGATGGCGAATCGCCAGTCGCATCCCGACGAACCCGCCCATCGATAATCCGGCGAAATGGCAGGGGGCGCAATCGAGTTCCCGAATCAGGGCCGCGGCGTCCTCGGTCAGCGTATCCATGTCGTAACCGCTTTCGGCAACGGCGCTGCGGCACTGGCCGCGGTGATCGTAGCTGACGCAGCGATAATGGCTGCTGAACGCTTTTACCTGTTCGCTGAACATCTCGCCGCTCATCAGCAGTCCGTGCGAGAAAACGATGGTTTCAGGCCCGGAGCCGGATTCCTCGTAGTAGATTTCTGTTCCGTTGATGATCCTGGTTGGCATTTTGCTGTCCTCCACACTCAGTATATCAACGGATTCAAAGGTATCATGCCCGTTATTTCATCGGGAAACACGCCACGTGAGATTACTGCTCGTTTTTAATCCAAGCGCAGCCAGCGGCCGGGCGGCTCGCCTGCTGCCCCGTGTTCAGGAAGCGCTGGAGCGTTTCGCCCGGATCGACGTGCTGCAGACCGCTGCGGCCGGGGACGCGGTGCGCCTGGTTGCCGCGGCCGAACTTGCCGGATACGACGGGCTGATTGCAGCCGGCGGTGACGGCACGCTGTTCGAGGTTCTCAACGGCCTGTATCACCACCAACGATCAAGCCGGGTTCCACTGGGCCTGGTGCCGGTCGGTACGGGAAACGCGTTTGCCCGGGACCTGGGATTACTGCCCGGCGACTGGCAAAAGGCGGTGGAACTGGTCAGGGCGGATCAGCTGCGTGAAGTGGACGTCGGGCAGGTCGAGACCGGCGCGGAGCGCTATTTCTTTCTCAATATTGTCGGCGCCGGGTTGCCCGTTGACGCCATGAAAACAGCGGCCAGGATCAAGTTCATCGGCAATACCGCCTACACGTTCGCGACCCTCTGGCGTGCAATGAAACTCAGAAGCTATCCTCTGGTGATAGAAATGGACGGCCAGACCCTGCACCGCGACAGCATGTTCGTCGAGGTGTCCAATACGCGTTATACCGGAACATCCTTCCTGATCGCGCCCGGCGCGAAACTGGATGACGGATTGCTGGATGTGACCCTGCTGGACCGGCTTTCGCGGCTCCGGTTGCTGCGTCTTTTTCCGACCATCTACAAGGGTCGCCACGTCCGTTACCCGGAGATCAGCACTTACAGGGCGAAAGAAATCCGAATCACGGCGCCGGCGGGCCTGGTGCTGGCGCCCGATGGCGAACTCAGCGGCCGCACACCGGCGACCATCACCTGCCTGCACCGGGACCTGGAAATTTTTGCCCCGGCTTAACCGAACCCCTCAACCGTTCCGTCAGGCCGGTATTTGACGTCGACAGCCAGCGGCCGCCGGGGCAGGCCGGGCATGCGCATGATGGCGCCGGTCAGTACCACCAGGAAGCCGGCGCCGGAATTGATCTGAATGTTCCGGACGGTCACCTGGAAATCGCGCGGCCGGCCGTGCAGTGCGGGGTCGTCCGACAGGGAACTGGGTGCTTTTGCGATGCAGATGGGAAGCCCGCTGAACCCCAGGTCTTCGATCCGCCTGAGGTCTTTTTCCGCCTCCTTGGTGAAGGCCACGTCATGCGCGCCGTACATCCCTCGGCTGACGGCCTTGACTTTTTCCACCACCGGGATGTCCAGGTCGTACAAAGGTTTGTAAACCGAACCGTTTTCTGCTGCTGCCATGACTTCTCGCGCCAGGTCGGTGGCGCCGGCGCCGCCCTCGGCAAAGTGGCGCGACTCGGCAAACCGAACGCCGTGACCTAGTGCGCGCTCCTGCACCAGCCTGATTTCATCGTCGCTGTCGGAATGAAAACGGTTCAAGGCGACGACCGGTTGTTTGTTGAACTGGGCGACGCTTTCGATGTGCTTGTCGAGGTTTTCCAGCCCCCGGCTGACCGCATCGACGTCGGGCTGCTCCAGCAGCAAAGCGTCTTTACCGCCATGCAGCTTGAGCGCGCGAATGGTGGTAACCAGGACGACCGCGTCGGGATTCAGTCCGGCCGAACGGCATTTTATGTCGAAGAACTTTTCCGCGCCCAGGTCAAAACCGAACCCGGCCTCGGTAATAGCCCAGTCAGCGAAATGCATCGCCATACGTGTTGCAAATACGCTGTTGCAGCCGTGGGCGATGTTGGCGAAAGGGCCGCCGTGCATGAGCACAGGCGTACCCTCAAGGGTCTGCACCAGGTTCGGGTGGACCGCATCGCGCAGCAATGCCAAAAGCGCGTCGGTGATTCCCAGGTCACTCAGGAAAATGGCCTCGCCACCGTAAGTTGATCCAATTAGGATTCGGTTCAGCCGGGCCCGCAGGTCTTCCATGTCGTTGGCCAGGCACAGGATTGCCATGATCTCCGAGGCCGCGGTTATGTCAAAACCGCCTTCGCGGGGGATGCCCTGGAAGCGGCCGCCGAGACCGAGAACGATGTTACGCAGACTGCGGTCATTCATGTCCATCACACGCCGCCAGACAACCATGCGGGGATCGAGCTGCAGTTCGTTGCCCCAGTAAAGATGGTTGTCGATCGCAGCGGAGATCAGGTTATTGGCGGTCGTGATGGCGTGGAAATCACCGGTGAAATGCAGGTTGATGCGGTTCGCCGGCACAACCTGGGCATAACCGCCGCCGGTGGCGCCGCCCTTTACGCCCAGGCAAGGGCCCAGTGACGGCTCCCGCAACGCGACGCAGACCGATTTTTCGAGCCGTGTAAAAGCCTGGCCAAGACCAATGGATGTGGTTGTTTTACCTTCTCCTGCCGAGGTGGGCGTGGTTGCGGAGACGAGAATCAGCTTTCCGGAACCGGGCCTCGGCCGGGGGCGCGACATCGCGCTAAGGCGAACTTTTGCGATACCGTCACCATAGGGGATAAGATCTTCCTTGACTATGCCAAGTTTCGCGGCGATCTCTTCGATGGGTTCTTTTTTGGCTTTTGCGGCGATTTCTGTGTCAGAAAGCATGGCAGTAGTCCTTGTTGTTGGTGGATAATCTTAGGCTACCGTCAGGAGGAAAGCGAGCATGTTACCCAGGTCCCTATACCGATTGCCGTTGCTGGCTTTATTGTTTTGCCATGCCGCCGTTGCGCAGGAACTGCAGACGTTCAACGTGGCGCCATCGAGCCGCGTATTGGCCATTCTTCCACCCCAGGCGCAGGTTCCTCAGCCGCCCGGGCCACTCGGTGAAGAGCGCCTGGGTGAAATTCTGCAGAGCCTGGAGGGACAAGCCGGGGGAGAGGGCTTCATTCTCGATTCGAAACATCTTTATCTCGAGGGAAAAGGCTATTTGACGCTTTCCCGGCCGGCGATTGTGCACCCCGAATCTTCCATCGTTTTTGACAACGACGCCGCCGCAGTCCTGGGTGTCAGGCTTAACGTGGAGGAGGGCGGAAGTTACCTGCTGGATTTTGCCGTCAGCGGCAAGGGCGGCGGCAGCTACACCGTTATGACCGAGGCGGGGGCGCAGGAGTTCTTGGACGAAAATGCCGCGCCGAGGCGCCTCCTGGTCGCGCTGCAGGCCGAAGCATCCGGCTGGACGCTGGTCCGTCTGAAACGCACCGGGGAGGGATTCCACCTGTATTCGGTGACGACGACCCGGGTGAAGTGATTCCCCGGAACGGGCTCATCCTGTCGCGGATGAACCCGGCCCCGAAAAAGTTTATGGCTTCGCCTGGTAAGTGAAGCGCTGGCCGCCGACCGATCCCTCGATCATCAAACCGCCTCTTGCGAGGGTGAAGATGGCGACACCGGAATCATAGGCGGCATCGGCTGATGCACCCGCCGTAACGGCGACAGCAGACGCCTGGGCGCCGAATTCGAAATTGCCGCGCTTGAAGTGATCGATGGCGGTGTTGTCTCGGAAGAAAATGAATTGCGAATAATTCTGGCCGCCCAGCTGCAGGCCGATCGTGCCCTGGGTCATGGTCGTGTAGCCCACGGCTTTTTTGCCGGCAATGACCAGCCCCTTGCCGTAAGCGCCGCCGATCACGATTCCGCCTTTGCCGACGCTCGGAAAAACGGCAAAGCCGGCTGCGTTATCGAAAAACGTTTCGATTCCGGGGTCGGCTTTCTTGATGGCGATGATGGCTTTCTGGACATCCAGTTCAAAACTGTCGTTAACGTCCGGTTCGAAAGCCAGCGCCGGCACGATGGATACTGCCAGCACCAGGGCCGCCAGGCTTGCAATCAATTTTCGCATTAAAAAATTCCTTTTTTATCGCTGTTTAGAGGGGGTCGTATGAAAACTTCTGTCCACCGATCGATGCCTCGTACATCAGGCCGCCGCCGACATTGGTAAACACGGCGACGCCTTTGTCGTAATCTGCATCAGCGGAGGCTCCGAGCGTAACGGCGACTGCCGACGCCTGCGCGCCCATTTCATAATTACCGCGCTGGAAGTGGCCCAGAGCGGTTTCGTCTTTGAAAAAGATGAACTGGGCATAGACCTGGCCGCCCAGCTGGAATCCGACCGTGAGCTGGGTCAGCGTTGACCGGCCAATGGCCTTGTCATTGGCGATGACCATGCCCTTGCCGCGGGCGCCGCCAACACCAATACCACCTTTTCCGACTTTCGGAAAAACGGCGTAGCCGGCTGAATCATTGAAGAACCTCTCGATTCCGGGATCGTCTTTCTTGATGTCCAGAATGGCCTTGGCGACGGACAACTGAAGCTCGTCGCTGGTGTCCGGTTCGAAGGCCCACAGGGAGCCAGTTGAAGTAATAAAAAGTGCGGTCAACGCGAGAAGCAAAAATTTACGCATGGTGTTCTCCTGTATGAGCGGCCGGCTCGGCGGCCTGGTAGGTCAGTTAGGTAGCAACCCTAGAAGGAAGGAACTGTGGACATCTGTCAAAGTTAATCACATTTCGGGCAACTATGCTACATCCTGGCGGGCTTCGCTGGGCGGTTTTCCGGTCCAGTTTTTGAATGCCCGTGAAAACGAGCTGACCTCGGAAAATCCCAGCATGAACGAGATTTCAGTCAGCGTCTTGCTCCGGTCCTGGATGTATTGCTTCGCCAGGTCCTTGCGCACGTCAGTAAGCAGTTGTTTGAACGAGGTCTGTTCCTTTTGCAGCTTCCGATGCATGTTTCGCGGCGTGGTGTGGAGTTGATCCGCGATCATGGCCTCGGTGACCGTACCGTTAGCCAGGCCGTCGATAATCGCAGCCTTGACGCGGTTGACCACATCCTCCTTGGCATTGTGCGCCAGGTACCTCACCACGATATGTTCGTTGAGCTTCGCCAGTTCGTCGTTCGAGCCGGTCAGGCGCTTGTCGACGTCCTGCTGACTGACCACGAAAAGGGTGTCGGTGGCGCCAAATTCGATCGGGCAGCGGAACAACTCGTAATGGTAACTGGTGTCAGCCGGCTCTTTTTGCCGGAAGCAAATTTTGGCGGGTTTGAAACCGTCACCAGCTATGACTCGGCAAAACTTGACCAGCGCCGCGAGTTGGCCCTCTTCCCGGATTTTCGCACCGAGGTCGGGCAGTCGCGCGTCCACCTTTACAAAAAACATCTCGCCATTCTCATCGATCTCGATGATGAGCTTTTCCTGGATGATTCGGGAATAGCGGCTCAGGCGCTGAAAAGCCGTGCGCAGGCTGGAACTCGCCAGCCAGGCGAAACCCAGGGCGCCCAGGTGCGCGGGCCTGAAATACCGGGACCCTTTGAGGCCGAAAAAAGGGTCTCTGGATAATTCGGCGGCCCTGACGTCCAGACGCTGATAACGATCGACCGGCACGCGGGCGCCTGCGTCGTACAGGATTTCCGGATCGACACCTTCGGCCTTGAAAACCGGAGCAGGATCAATTCCGTAATCCTCCAGTTGTTTCCAGATCGCACCCAGTGCCGGAGCAAAAACGGACATGAAAAGGCCTTTGGTTGAATTCTCTTTGAGCCTGCATTCTGGCGGGCTGATCCGGTCCAGTCAACTGCCCGTCCGTTGCGGTCAAGCGGTGGTGGCGGTGGCGCAATATCATGCCTGCCGTAGCCGACGTGCCGCGTGGGCGCAGTTTGGAACTATAGGAATATTGAATGGCCAGCAACGACCGCGACGAATGTAACCGGCAGAATACCGGCGGCTGCGATGCACAACCTGAGGTGGCAATGCTTCGAGCAGAAATCAGCTTCTGGCAGGATTTGATCGAGGCCTGCCCGGACAGCCAGTCACCCGACAGCATTGAACGTATGAAGCAGGCACTGGCTCTTGCCGAATTCAGGCTTGCAAAACTGTCAACTGAACTGCGGGTCTGGACAAGACCCTTTCAGGGCAGACCGGTACACTAAATCTCCAGCCTGAAGCAAGGTCTGGATCTCTCCTAAAAGTGTGCCTTGAGGGGCAGGAAACTGCCCCCTTTTTCTAGAGGAGTCATCGACATGAGAAGGCAAAGTGAAAAAAGATGGGATAGTTTTCTGAACCTGTTTCGCTTCCTGGTTATTTACGGTGCAGGGGTGGTCTCGCTGTTATATCTGCTTCCGATCATCGGCCTGTTCGTCGAACATCAGTACGAAACACTCAGTAGCGTTGCGAAATTCTCCTCGGTCATCGGCTTTTTCCTGGTGGTCGGAGCCTGGCAGATTGTCAACATCCGCGACCGTTTGAGAGCAGAAATCCGTAAAACGGCGTAATTACAGGAATGAAACCGGTGGAACCCTGCGCTGGACCAATCGCGATGACAGGCCGGGTGGCGAGGATGGCTGGGTTGAGCATATGGGCGAGCGCTATCACTGACCATGCTCTGAATAAAAAAGGAGCCCGTTTTGCGACGGGCTCTTTTTGGTATTTGGCTCCCCAGCACGGACTCGAACCGCGGACCTAGTGATTAACAGTCACCCGCTCTAACCAGCTGAGCTACTGGGGAATTGTTTGAGGCGCGGTATTTTCGTTTCTTTGGTGTGGGGAGTCAAGGATTAAGTGGGGCAAAGCGACAGATCAAGGGTTGGCGCGGCGTCCCTGCGGATACGTCCGACGTTGGAGATGACGAGTTTACGGGCTTGAGCCGGGCCGCCCGGCCCGCAAAACGTGATACTGCTGTTACTGCCGGGTGCGCTGCCGTCCGGCAGGAAACGAATCCGGGTCCTGCCTGCATTGCTCAGGATAAGCATCTGTTCAGTTTGCTGCCCCCGCCGGATCAGGTTTTCCCCTGCCTGCCGCTGCCGGTCTGCATTATTGTCGGCAAAAACAATCCAACCGCCACTCCAGTCCGTGCTGTCGGAACACCCCGCTCCCGGCGTGCCGGGGCAAGCCACCACGCGGGTATTCAGATGCACGGCCGAACTGCGGCTCATCATCAGGTCATTTTGTAGGGTATTGACAGCCGCCTTCATCTGCTGCAGCCGGCTGAAATTCTGCAGCGCCGGCGCGCCGGTGACCAGCAAAATTCCGGCAATGGCGACCGTGACCATAAGTTCCAAAACAGTGAAACCCGGGACGTTTCTGCAACCTGTACCGTGACCGTGAATAAGCATAAGCCACAGTGTGCCGCGATCCCGGATCCTGGCATGTAAGCATCAGGATGGAAAAGTTGTAGGAACAGATGTTGGCAAGGTTCGGCAGGGGGGCGGGTATCTGCCTGCAGGACCGTCATTTGTCGGGAACAAATGACGAGCGCACAGGGATGTCTCGAGCGTGTCCGGTGGGCAGATATCCGGCCCCCCACGCTCTCGGCGGCAAATCCCGCTCCGGTTGATGTGCTCTACAAACCGCTCAGCGCGTTGCGGATTCGGCTGATGGCATCTTCGAGTTCTTCCATGCTGGAAGCGAACGAAAGGCGCAGGTGGCCCGGTGCGCCGAACGCCGTGCCCGGCACCGTCGCAACGCCGGCCTCGTTGAGCAGCCAGGTCGCCAGTTCGACGTCGTCGCGCACCGCGTCCATCCGGTCAATCACCGCCTGGAACGACGGAAAAGCGTAGAACGCGCCGTCGCATTCAGGGCATTCAACCCCGTCTATCGTGTTCAGCGTCTCGCGGATATAACGGTAGCGCTGTTCGAAAGCCTGGCGCATTTCCTCTATGCAGGCCTGCGGTCCGGTCAGAGCCGCAACGGCAGCGGCCTGGGAAATCGAGCTGGGGCACGAAGTGCTCTGGCCCTGGATCTTGCGCATGGCCGCGACCAGGTCGGCCGGGCCGGCCAGGTAGCCCAGCCGCCAGCCCGTCATCGCGTAACCCTTGGAAACGCCGTTGATCAGAACCGTGCGGTCCGCCAGTTCCGGGCAGGCATTCAAAAAAGTGCGAAACGGGCCATCGCCCCAGTAGATGTGTTCGTAAATGTCGTCGCAGGCGATGAAGACCTTGGGATGCTCCAGCAGGACTTCGCCGAGCCCGCGGTATTCATCCCCGGAGTAGACCTTGCCGGTAGGATTCGAGGGTGAGTTCAGTATCACCATGCGGGTGTCGTCATTCAGCGAATTCGCCAGTTCCCGCGGCGTGATCTTGTAGTCGTTTTCAGCTGTCGCCGACAGGATGGCCGGCCTTGCGTCGGCCAGCTTGACCATGTCCGGGTAGGACACCCAGTAGGGGGCGGGCACGATGACCTCGTCGCCCCGGTTCAGCACAGCCATCATCAGGTTGAACAGGCTTTGCTTGGCCCCGTTGGACGCAATGATCTGATCGGGCTCGTATTCCAGCTCATTCTGTGCGCGAAGTTTTTGCGCGATGGCGGCCTTCAGCTCCGGTGTTCCGTCCACCTGGGTGTAGCGCGTCTGGCCGGCGTGGATGGCGGCGACGGCGGCCTCGCAAATGTGCTTCGGGGTGTCGAAATCCGGCTCACCGGCGCTCAGCGAGACAATATCCCTGCCTTCCGCCTTCAGCCGCATGGCTTCGGCGCTGACCGTGATGGTGGCAGAGGGTCTGATCTGTTCGACTTTTACCGAGATTCGGGGCATTTTTCTTATTCCGTCAAAACTGCGCTGGCAGCGGAAAAGGTAACAGCGCGATTGAGGTGTGCATGCACGTATAATAACAAGTTTTGGGAATCGATCTGCATGTCTGAACGGAAGCCGAAACCCTTCGTCTTGCGAAGCGGTTTCAAACCGGCCGGCGACCAGCCGGCCGCCATTGCAAGCCTGATTGACGGGCTCGAAAGCGGCCTCGCGTACCAGACCCTGCTGGGGGTGACCGGCAGCGGCAAAACGTTCACGATCGCGAACGTCATCCGGCATTTGCAACGGCCGACGCTGGTGCTGGCGCCGAATAAAACGCTGGCTGCCCAGCTGTATGGCGAATTCAGGGAGTTTTTCCCGGAAAACGCGGTCGAGTATTTCGTTTCCTACTACGACTACTACCAGCCCGAAGCCTATGTACCGTCCTCGGACACCTACATCGAGAAAGACGCCTCGATCAACGAGCACATCGAGCAGATGCGCCTGTCGGCCACCAAGGCTCTGCTGGAGCGCCCCGACACGATTATCGTGGCGACCGTTTCGGCGATTTACGGCCTGGGCGACCCGAGCCAGTACCTGAGCATGGTGCTGCACCTGTCGCGCGGCGACCAGGTGGACCAGCGGGCTATCCTGCGGCGCCTGGCCGAGATGCAGTACAGCCGCAACGACATGGAACTGCGCCGCGGTACCTACCGCGTGCGTGGCGACATCATTGACATCTTTCCGGGTGACGAGGAAGCGCAGGCCATCCGGGTCGAGCTGTTCGATGAGGAAGTGGACTCGATCTGTGTGCTGGATCCCCTGACCGGTGAGATGCTGCGCAAGGTGCCGCGCATCACGATTTTTCCAAAGTCCCACTACGTAACGCCCAGGCAGGTGGTGCTGGACGCGGTTCAGTCCATCGGCGACGAGCTGAAAGAGCGCCTGGAAGTGCTGCGCGATCAGAAAAAGCTGGTTGAAGCCCAGCGGCTGGAGCAGCGCACGCGATTCGACCTGGAGATGATGCTGGAACTGGGCTATTGCAACGGCATCGAGAACTATTCCCGGCACCTGACCGGGCGCGGCCCCGGGGAGGCG
>JABDLD010000025.1 GCA_013001885.1 Lysobacterales bacterium | reverse complement strand
GTGTTACACCAGCACCTTCGACGCGTACAACAATCACCCGGTGTTGGAAGAGAGTTTCTTCACCCGGGTAGCGGGCGGCCTGGGCGACGGCTTACAGGTCTGTTTCGCCAGCCGCGAGGGCGAACGGCTGGCCATGAGTCTTTTTTTGCATGGCGGCGGACGGCTTTACGGGCGCTACTGGGGCTGCCTCGAGGAAATTCCCGGACTGCATTTCGAAGCCGCCTACTACCAGGGAATCGAATTCTGCATTCGCAATCGAATCGACGTGTTCGAGTCCGGCGCGCAGGGCGAACATAAAGTCAGCCGGGGGTTCATGCCGGAGAGGACCCGCTCGAGCCACTTCATCCGAAACGAGGCTTTCCGCGAAGCGATCGGCACATTTTTGTCCAGGGAAAAAGGCTGGCTCGAGGAATACCGTGCAGAATTGCTGCAACACGACCCCTACCGTCAGGATCTGGCCGGATGAACAGCTTCGAACTGCCCCGTCTCGGGAGCGACGCCGATGCACCGTTCCCGCCAACCACCAAAGCGCTCGCGTCGCCCAACGGCTTGCTGGCCTGGGGCGGTGACCTGCAACCGACAAGGGTGCTGAAAGCCTATCGCGCCGGAATTTTCCCGTGGTATTCGGAAGGACAGCCGATTCTCTGGTGGAGCCCTGCCCCGCGTTGCGTCCTGTTCCCAGCCGAGGTTCATCTCTCCCGGCGCACGCGCCGCCGTTACAACAGCGGCGTTTATCATCTTACCGCCGATACGGCTTTCGCTGCGGTCATGTCAGCCTGCGCCGAACCCCGGGGCGACGACAACGGGACCTGGATCACCCCGGAAATGCTGCACGCCTATACTGATCTGCACCAGGCCGGCCACGCCCATTCCGTCGAGGTCTGGGAAAATGACAGGCTGACTGGCGGCATCTACGGACTGTCGATCGGTTCGGTGTTTTTTGGCGAATCCATGTTCAGCCGCCAATCGGATGCGAGCAAGATTGCACTGGTTGCGTTGTGCCGGCAGTTACAGGAATGGGGCTATGGGTTGCTGGACTGCCAGGTCGGGAACCCCCACCTGTACCGCATGGGGGCGGAACAGTTATCTCGCCGGCAGTTTGAAGATTTGCTGCAAAAACTGACGGAGGACGACCGGCCGGAACAAAGCTGGCTGACACGCTTCAAGCCCGACAAGCGCTGGTAGGACGAATCGCCAGCGCAATCACCGCCCCAGCAGAAATTCAAAACGGCGCAGCGCCTGTTCATCCAGGTCCCCTCTTTCCTGCGCCAGCTCCAACACTGTTCGCGCGAGCACCCGGTACACTTCGAGATCCTCCGGATGGCTGGTGTTGATCGCCTGGATGTGTGCCTCGATGGTCCGGGTGTCTCCCCTCACCACCGGGCCCGTGATCGACTGGCGTGCTCCGGAGCGAAACAGGTCATCCATCGTGCTGGCCAGCAGCTGGTGGGTGACGGTCGCCGCCGTCTCTTCCGGCAGACCGGCCTTTTTTTGCCATTTCTGCGCCTTCCACGCCACCGCCTTGGTGATGTTGCTGATGATACTCACCGACGCGTGGTAGAGCCCTCGATCGATGGACGCGACGGGCAGCCAAGTTCCTCCAATGGACGTTACCAGCGGCTGCAGCGCCGCAAGCGCCGCGGGATCGCCCTCAGCGACACACGCCGTTGCGGCGAAATCTTCCAGCGAAAGCGCGGCATGGGTCAGTGAGCGAACCGGATGCAATGCGGCCAATAGCGTTTTTCCGTCATCGAGGGAAGCGAGCACATCCAGTCCGAAACGGCCGGCAAGATGAAAAACCAGGGCACCCTCCCGATTCACTCTCCGTTCACGGAGCAGTTTCGCAACCGGCTTTATCTGGTCGTCGTTGGTGCCAATCAGCCAGAAATCAGCAGCCTCCATATCCGAAAATGCAGTCACCGGTTTTCCGGCACCCACGCGGCCAACCGCCGCGCGGGTACTCGACTCGCTGCGATTGAGCACACAACCCACGTTTACGGCTCCGGTTTCAACCCACAGCCTGGCCAGGCTGCCGGCGGCCTGGCCGCATCCAATAATATTGATTTTCGACGCCATTTATGGGGCTCCAGCTGGCGGAGTCTCCTCTACCAGGTAATAAATGTGGGTGATCGCTTCCTGCGGCGCCGTCCGGCCGGGATCGGAGATGTAGTGTTCCCAGGACACCCGACCCTCCTGAATGCCATGAGCGGCCATATACGCAGCCAGTTTGTCATAGCTGGACCCCAACTGGCCATATGGGCCTTGATGGATCACTTTGACGGCCACACCGGCGGGTGACACTCCGGCACGAACATCGCCGCTGAGCGGAACGCCTGTACTTTCGACCGGTATGGCGGCGAGGAACTCGTATGGGCCCGGATCGCCATGCCGGGTGATCGCCATGGGTTGTGATGCCATGTTCAGCGAGTATTCTTCCATCAATGCTGTAATTTTCCGGTAGGCTCCGGCCGGCTTCGCCGATAGATTTTCGCCGGAATCCCTGCCGCCAATGGCCACATACAGAATCGCCTGAGGCTCAACCTGGACCCGGTCCACCTCAAGGCCGGAAAAATCCGCCGCCGGTAGAGACTCGGCCAGTGCTTTAAGACGTACAAGCCCCTGCTCGTAATCCCCGCCGATCCAGCGATCGAAGAACAAGCCGAAATAGCGATTCAGCAAACCGGCAAAAAAGCCCAGGTTTTCAACCAGGTTCGCGTCAAAGCCGCGGACCAGCCTGACCCCGTCTGACGTTCGAATAATCTGGAAATAGCTTTCCGCTTCACCCATTTGCTCGATTTTCATGCGGGTTCGGACCAGGGTCCAGGGCGTGCTTTCAATGATTTCCTGCGTGCCGGCGCCGACCAGGCGCGGATCTCCCCGCCACGTCATGCGCGCACCTTTACCAGACTGCGGACCGCTGATAACCAGGTCCAGAT